>DATJUB010000036.1:0-11874 GCA_035502775.1 Solirubrobacterales bacterium
TGGGTGGAGACGATTTCCGGCCGAGTCGGCCGGAAATCGTCTCCACCCGAAGGTTGGCCCGCGGGTGGGGCTGCCGCGTCAGCGGACGCTGGTCTTCTTGACCGTCCACCTGTGGACGGCCGGAGTCCTGTCGGCCTCGCCCCGGTAGACGGAAATGACATCGAGCCGGTGTTTCCCGGGGCCGACCTTCCGCTTGAAGGGCGAGGCGCAGGACGAAACCGGTCCCTTGTCCAGGCGGCACTTGAATTTCGTTCCGGCGGGGCCGGTCGAACCGAACCTGAACGCGACCCTCGCCTTGCCGCTCTTAGTCCTGATCAGCTTCCTCGGAGCCTTGGTGATCCTCGTGTCGGGTGCGGCGGTGGGTTCTTCCGGGTACTCGAGCCGGAGCCGCAGGGTGAACTCGGTGGTCGCTTCACCGGATCCGGTGCCCGAGATACTCGAGCCGGAATTCACGTTGCTGCCCGAGATCGTGAAGTCGCAGTGCCGCGGTGCGCAGCCGTTCTCCGTGGTGGTGAGGCCTCCGTTTTCGGGGAACCAGTTCGGCCGCTGGTTCATCGTCCCGATATTGCCGCCGTAGAAGAGGTCGGTGGCCGTCTGGCTGCTGTAGGTCCGGATCTCCGTGGTCCGGGGCTGATCGTTGGAGCACCCCGAGCCCAGCCATGGATCGAGGTTCTCGGTCGAGACGCTCGCCGCGGGATTTCCGGTCGAGGAAGAGGTCCCGGACTGGTAGAACCCTTCGAGATCGACATCCAGAAGTGGGCTCTTCGAAGTGGTCCGGCTCCCCTGGCAAAGCTCGAAGTCCCCATAGCTCGCGCTTCCCGTGGCCTCCTCGGTCACGACCTTCCCGGAGAGGCTGACGACGGTCGGGTCCCGCTGAATGGTGAGCTTGGGCATTTGCGCTTCGGTCAGCGAAGCGTCGGTCTGCCCTGAAAGCCGGTGGTTCCAGCTGACCGTGCTGAGCAGCATCGAACCACCTGGCCCGTGGAAGTACTGCTGATCGACAAAGCCGAAGCCGGCCTCGACCTCGAGTCCGAGAACCTTCGCGTTGACCGCGGGATCCTCGATATCCGTGACGGTCCTGGTGAACGCGTTCGCCCCGGCGGCCGCGAAGGCCGAGAGCGTCAAACAGGCGGCGGTCAGCAGCGACAGAACAAGAAGGCCGCCGGCCCGCGATGACTTTCCGGTGTTGCGAATCATTCACCTCTCCCGTGTCACAGCGGCAGATCCTTGTTCCCACACCGCTGAATCAAGGGCCATCATAGACCCCGATTGACATTCCGGCCGAAAATGATGGCCGGTCATATGATCGGGACATGAGCTCCTACGTCGCATTGCTGCGTGCCGTCAACGTCGGACGCGGTGAGAAGCTGCCGATGAAAGAGTTGAAACGGCTCTGCGAGGAGGCCGGGTTCGAATCGGTCGCCACCTTCATCGCGAGCGGCAACGTCGTCTTCAGATCAGGCGACAGTCCGGACAAGGCGAAGACGATCCTGGAACAGCGGATCGAGGATTTCTGCGGCGTCCACATCGACGTGTTCATCCGCACCGCCCGCGAGATGAGCGATCTGGTCGACGCCAACCCGTACCCGGACGAGCCCGGCAACAAGGTCGCGGTGATGTTCCTCGACCACCGGCCGCCCGCCGACCTGGCGAAGGGAGCCAAGGGCGTCGCGGGGGAGAGGTTCACGCCCGCGGCGCAGGAGGTCTTCGTCCACTATCCGGACGGGCTGGGACAGTCGAAGCTGAAGCTGGACGTCGGGGCCGGCACGACCCGCAACATGAACTCGGTCGCCAAGCTGGCCGAGATGGCGAAGGCGCTCTAGTCCCGGTTCACGCCTTCTTCTGGAGCGGGCAGGCCCGGCAGAGCCCGCCTTCCGGGGTGCGGTAGGCCAGGCAGCAGGTCGCCCGGAGGTGGTACCGGTCGCCGTACTCGTCCTCGTCGGTTTCCAGCGGGATTTCGAGGCGGGGATCGCCGCCGACCACACGCTCGGTCACTTCGCGGGCGAACTCCCGCTGGTCGAAGGCCTTGCCAGACCAGACCAGCGACTGCGCCAGGCGGTCGGCGGCGGCATGCCAGAGAGTCTTCGCTGGCCGCAGGCCCTGCCCGTCCAGCCATCTGACCAGGGGCGCGAGCAGATCGATGTATCCGATGCGGAAGAGGTCGGCGAGCTCCTCCCAGCGGGCCGCGTCGGTGACGTCGTCCCGTCCCGTCGCCGGGTCTCCTTCGAGCACGGTCAAACGCTCACTCACGACTCCGGTGGCGCGGATCAGGCCGCCCTCGGCCGCCAGCAGCACGTTCGCCGGCGAGAGATCGGGCAGGCGCCGGGCGGAGACGAGGAAGGAACCGCCGAGGTCGGCGACCGCACGGGCGAGGCTCTCGAGCAGCCACTCCGCCCGGATGTGGTCCGGGGGAGGTTCGGTCAGGCCGCGCACGTTGGCCAGCAGCACCGCCGGCGCCGGCCCGTCTTCTCCGAGATCCGCCGCCGGAAACCATCCGTCGCCCGGACCCTTGCGCCTCCGGACGAGAATGCCGTAGCCGTCGGCATTCGCCATCGCTATGCGGGATAGCGTCGCGTCGATCTCGCTCTTGCGGAAGGCTCTCACCGCCCGAACGGTAGAGGTTGCGACGGCCTCTTAGGGGCCCCGAATGCCGAACCTCTAAACTTGCTGGCCGCTTTGGCTATAGAAAATTTCCTCTTCGAAGTATCGGACGCGCTGAGATGGCCCGTCATGGTGGCATCACTGCTGGCCCTCGCCTGGTCGATAGTCGAGGTCGGCTTCCTGCTGGCCGAGATGTGGCGCCGCCGACGGCGCTCCATGGTCGGGCTGGAAGAAGCGGTCGACCACGCCGAGATCGAGCTCGCTCACGGCAACGAGTTCGGCGCGATCTCGCTGCTCTCCATGTGTTCCTGGAGCAAGTCGATGCAGGAGGCGATGGAGGCGATCGTGATGCAGCGGCGCATGCCGGACGCCGAGAACCGCATCGCGAAACGGCTCGCCGAGTTCGACTACCGCTCACTGAAGCGCCTGGAACGCACCCGCATCCTGGTCCGGCTCGGTCCGGCGCTCGGCCTGATGGGCACCCTGATCCCGCTCTCACCGGCACTCGGCGGTCTGGCCGAAGGCAACGTGACCGAACTGACCGACAACCTGCGGGTCGCCTTCGGCGTGACCGTCGCGGGCCTGCTCACCGGTGCGATCGCATTCGGTGTCTCACTCGTGCGCGACCGGCTCTACGCTCAGGACTACTCGGACGTCGAGTACGCCGCCGCGAACCTCTCGCCGGACAAGCATCTCGACCACCATCTGGTCCCGGCCGCGGTCGAGCACGGAGGTTCGACCAGCGTCTCGATGGGCAACCCGTGAAGGTCACCTCCCGGGCCCGCAGCCGCGAAGACCGTGCCGGCGATCCACTCGACGGTCTGGTCAACCTCTTCGACATCGGCATCGTGCTCTCGGTCGCCTTCCTGCTGGCCGCGCTCTCCTCGCTCGACATGACCTCGGTGATCACCGACGGCAAGCCGATCGAGGAGAAGACCACCCAGGAGGCACCGGCCGATTCGGTGCTGGTCGACCCGAACGAGGACGTCGAGACGATCAAGGTCGAGCCCGGCCAGGAAGTCGTCGGCCGGGGCGAACCGATCGGCCAGCTCTACCAGCTGGACGACGGCCGGACCGTGGTTGTGAAGCCGAGCACCGGTGCGACCGGGGCCACGGGCGCAACCGGGGTCACCGGGACCCCGTAGATCAAGTAGTCCGGATCGCCTCGCTTCGCTGTGCGATCCGGACTTCGAAGTCTCGCCATGCGGTCGAGACTCTTGTGAGGTCTATTTCTTCCCCAGGCGCCGCTTCCAGTCCCGGGCGCTAAGGAACCGGGTCAGTTTGTCGACCAGCTCTCGCCTTGACGGTGTGTACGGGTACCAGAGCGGCTCCGTCTTGGTTTCGAAACGGGCGCTGACGATCGCCTCGGAACGGCAGTACTTGCGGATTCCGTAGGCGGCGTGGCGGTAGCCGATGCCCGACTCCTTCCAGCCGCCCATCGGCACGCCGGGGGCGAGGAAGTTGAAGAGGACGTCGTTGACGTTGACCGCGCCGCACTCGATCCGGCGGGCGACCGTCTCGGCCTTCTGCTTCGGTCCGAACACCGCTCCGGAAAGGCCGTAGCGGCTGTCGTTGGCGAGCCGGACCGCCTCCTCGGTGTCCTTGACCTTCATCACCCCGACCACCGGGCCGAAGGTCTCGTCTCGCATCAGGGGCATCGTGTGGTCGACATCGACCATCACGGTCGGTTCGTAGTAGTCGCCGGGTCCTTCGACCCGCTTGCCGCCGGTGAGTGCCTTCGCGCCCGAGGCGAGCGCGTCCTCGACCTGCTCGGCGACCTTCTCGGTCTGGGCCGGCAGGGTCATCGCGCCGACGTCGCTGCCGAACTCGGGCCCGTCCGGACCCTGGCGGAGCGCCTTGACCGAGTCGGTGAGCTTGGCCACGAACTCGTCGTAGGCCGGTTCCTCGACATAGATCCGTTCGACCGACATGCAGATCTGGCCCGAGTTCATCATCCCGCCCCAGGCGGCCGCGTTGGCGGCGCGGTCCAGGTTGGCGCCCTCGAGCACCACCATCGGATCCTTGCCGCCCAGCTCGAGGCTGACCGGGGTCAGGGTCTCCGCCGCCCTCTTCATGACGAGCTTGCCGACCCGGTCGGAACCGGTGAACCCGATGAAGTCGGAATGATCGACCAGGGCCGAGGCGGTGTCGGCCATGCCGTTGACGTTCCCGATCACATCCGGTCCGCCGATCTCCTCACGCCAGGCCCTGACGATCTCGGCGACGCCGAGCGGGGTCACCTCGGACGGCTTCATCACCACGGCCGCACCCGCCATCAGGGCCGGGATCGCGTCGCCGAGCGAGAGGATCAGCGGAAAGTTCCAGGGGCTGATCAGGCCGACCACGGGATGCGGCCGGTACTGGATCCGGAGGCGCCGGGTGGCGCTCACCGGGGAGTGGGGGCGGACCTTCTCCTCACCGACGTACTTCTCGGCCTTCGATCCGTAGAAATTGATCAGGTCCGCAAGGTAGATCGGTTCGTTCGAGGCATCGGCCCGGACCTTGCCGGTCTCCGACTGCATCGTGTCGGTGATCCGGTCCGAGTTGTCGAGGATCCAGTCACGCAGCTTGTTCAGCCAGACGCGCCGGCCCTTGAACCCCATCGACTCCCAGGCGGGCTGGTTGGCCCGCACCCGGGCGACGGTCTCGGCGACCGTCTCGGGTGAGTCGACGGGGACCGTCGCGATCGTCTCGCCGGTTGCCGGATTCTGGACAGATATCGATTCCACTCTTCACCCTTCGACGCTGGGACTGCTTGCCGTTTCAGCTGTCCTTCTTATCGGTTTTCTTGCCGCCGGGCTTTTTCTTGCCGGGTTTCTTGCCGGGCTTGGCCGGTTTCACGGGCTTGCCGATCCGCACCGCCCGCTGCGAAAGGCGGTAGATCTCGCCGAAGTTGCTGAGCGCGTAGACACGGCCCCAGCCATCCTCACCGAACCCGTTCAGCGCCGGGTGCTGGTCCTTGCCCGGGGGCATATAGGTGCCGATGAACTTGTCGTTCTCGATCCACGACGTGTCCGGCAGGGCGGTCCGCACCCGGTTGTAACAGAAGTCCCCGTAGAGGATCCGGCCGTCGATCTTGGTCAGCGACGGGTCCTCCACCACCGGCCCGCCGATGATCGCGCAGCCCTTGGTGTGCGGATAGGTCAGCACCGGCCAGACCAGCGGGGTGACCGGCGCCGGCGTGCCACCGCCGGGACAGAGTTCGTCTCCGCAGTCGTACGGCAGCTGGCCCTCGTACATCTTCCAGCCGAAGTTGGCGCCGAAGGCGTTCTTGAAAGGCAGGTAGTTCAGCTCCTCGACCCGGGCCTGGCCGACGTCGGAGATCACCATGTGGGTCTCACCGCCCTTCGGCCGGTAGAAGTCGAAACTGTGCGGGTTGCGGAATCCGTAGGCGAAGATCTCGTCCCGTCCCGGCTTGCCGACGAACGGATTGTCCGGCGGGATCGAGTAGGCCATGCCCGCGATCTCGGCCGGGTCGGGGTCGATCCTGAGGATCTTGCCGCGCAGGCTGTCGAGGTTCTGGGCGAGGTTCAGCTGGTCGCCGGGATCGTTGCCGTCACCGATCGCGATGTAGAGGTACTTGCCGAGGAAGGCGAGCTCGCCGCCGTTGTGGTTGCCGCGCTCCGACATCTCCGGAATCCGCATCAGGGTGCGGCCCGAGGCGGGCAGCGTGACGGTCGGATCCTTCTTCGGATCGACCCGGTACTCGACGACCTTGATGTCGCCGTTGGTCGCGGTGTAGTGAACGTAGTAGCGCCCCGTCTTGGCGAAGTCGGGGGAGAAGGCCAGTCCGAGCAGACCCTGTTCGAACCATCTGTGGTTGACCCGCTTCGAGATGTCGAGGGCCGGTCTCGGCAGCAGACGCCCGCCGTCGATCACCCGGACCTTGCCCTGCCTGGTGGTGGCGAACACCAGGCTCTTGAACCCGGGTGGCGAGGCGAGACTGGTCGGGCTGGCGATCTTGGTCACCAGATCGAACCCGATCTTGTTTTTGTACTTGGCCTTCGTGGCCGCGCCGGCCGGAGCCGTGCCCAGGATGACGGCTGCCAGCAGCGCCGCCAGCGCGATCGCTGATCTTCTCCCCATCGATTTTCTCCCCTTCATTGTGTAAGGCGGAAAACCGGTCCAGAAAGAGAAGTTGCGTAGACGGTTCCGGAATTGCTGGAACCGAACGATGTGATCGAGCTGCCCGTTACTCCGGTGCTCCTGGCCTTCTGCCGGCCGGACCTCAGCGGGATCCAGCGGATGTCGCCGTTGAAGAAGTCGGTGAAGATGTAGCGCCCGCGCAGCGCGGGAACCTTCCTGTCGCGGACCACGAGGCCACCCACCACCGAGAGGTTGGGGTTGCTGCCGCCGCGGGACAGGACCACTGCGGGCTTGATCGTGCCCGGGATCGCCCCGTCGTACACGGAGTAGCCCTCGAACTTGTTCCAGCCGAAGTTGCCGCCGAGCGCCCGCCCGAGCGGCACCGAGTTGATCTCTTCGAAGCGGTCCTGGCCGACGTCGCCGATCATCATTCGTGTCCCGCCGGCCGGATCGCGGACGAAGGACCAGCGGAACGGATTTCTCAGGCCGATCGCGAAGATCTCATCCCGGCCGTCCCTGCCCACATACGGATTCGAGGCCGGGACCGTGTAGGGGCGCCCGCCCGCGGCGCGGGGATCGATCCTGATCATCTTGCCGAGCAGGACATCCTTGTTCTGGGCGTTGCCGGGCTGATCGCCGCCACCACCGCCGTCACCCGTTCCGAAGTAGAGATCGTGGCCGTGGAACTGCAGCTGGCCGCCGTTGTGGTTCGAGTTTTCGCGATGGGGGATCGTGATCACGGGACGGCCGGACTTCGAGTCGGCCCGGACCGCGCTCCGGCGCCTGAACTCGTCGACCCGGATGTCCCCGGTGGAATCCGTGTAGTAGACGTAGAAGCGCTTGCTCTTGCGATAGTCGGGCGGGAAGGCCACCGACAGCAGTCCGCGCTCGCCGCCGGCTTCGACCCGGCCGCGAATGTCGAGGAACGGCCTGGCGAGCTTCCTGCCCTTGCGCAGGACCATGACCCGGCCCTCCTGCTCGACCACGAACATCAGGCCGTCGTATCCGGGGGCGGACTTGATCTCCACCGGCTGGTTGAAGTTCGCGACCTCGGTCAGACGCGGCTTGCCCCGGGAGGAGGTGGCATCCGGGGGAGCGGGGGAGTCCTCGGCGCAGGCGGTGGTCGTCAGGCCCAGGAACAGGGCGAGGACGAGCGCGATCACGGTCAGCGGGAGCGAAGGGCGCCCCCGCGCGCCACGAGGTTCTACTCCGAGTCCTCTTCCTGCATTTTCAGATTGAGCTGTTCCGATGGACTCAATGGTACGACCTTGCCCTGGTCGTTGATCCTGGTCGGGATCGGTCGGGCCGAGATCCTGGCGGGAAGCAGGCCGGTCGGGGTTTCGCCCGCCGCGTCGACCGCGTTCGCCTCGCCACTGAGCCCGGCGGCGATCTTGAAGGCGACGCGATAATCGCCGGGCCGGACCGCGGTCACCCGCCAGATCATGTCGGCGGTCTCGCCGGGCGCGAGCTCACCGAAGTTGAAGGTGCGGCGGTTGGCGTTGCCGGCGCCGCCGCGTCCGACCGTTCCGGCCAGTTTCGGGTAGCCCTCTTCCATGACCCAGATCGGCCGCTGCGGCTGGGCGAGGCCCGGCTGCGGGTCGCGATAGGCGAAGGCGAGCGTCGAGCCCATGCCGGGCAGGGAGAGGCTGGTGGTGATCGCCGGGATCGTCTCGTCGCCCGTGTTCTCGACCGAGATCTCCATGTCGTAGGTCTCGGCGATCGTCTGGTCGGGCGGGAACTCGGCGCTGACGATCCTCACCGGATACTCGCCCGCGGGCTCGTTGGCGAACTGGCCTCCGTCGTCGTCGCCCCCGCCGCAGCCGGCCAGAATCGTGGCTGCGACCGCAAAACTCAGGGCGATGCCGAGGATGCCGCTGAGGTGTCTGCTCTTCTCCCGCAAGGCGCGCGCAACATACCACGGGTGTGGTCACGGTCACATACGCCGAGTAATCCCATAGACTGCGCGCCACGGCGGGAACAGGTGTACCGGTGATCCGAGAACCGCCCGGGAGAGATGGTCAGAGCAGCCGCAAACAGGGTTTTCGAACCCGCCAAGAGTTCATTTACCGAAGTCGGCGAGATGATGATCTTGACCGGACGCACGATTGCGTCCGCGGTCAAGGCGCCATACCCGTACGGAAACGAGTTCATTGGCCAGTTCCTATTCGCGCTCCAGCTCTGCTGGTTCCCGATGATGATCTCCTGCGTCGCGTTCGGATTCGGCGCCCCCGGACTCCAGGCCGCCAACTTCCTCTCACTGTTCGGCGCGCTCGATCGTCTCGGCGGTTTCTTCGTGCTGGCCTCGATCCGGGAGTTTGCGCCGTTCGTGACCGCGGTCGTGGTCGCCGGCGTGGCCGGAACCGCGATCACCGCCGATCTCGGCGCCCGCAAGATCCGCGAGGAGCTCGACGCACTCCAGGTGCTCGGGGTCGATCCGATCAAGAACCTGGTCGTGCCGCGGTTCCTCGCGCTCATGCTGATCACCGGACTGCTCGACATCTACGCCCTGCTCTTCGGCATCACCGGCGGTATCGGTGCCGAGCTGCTCTACAACCAGCCGCTCGGCGGCTTCTTCGCCACGCTCTTCTCCAACGCTTCGACCACCGAGCTCGCCGCGTCCGTGCTCAAGTGCACCCTGTTCGGAGCGATCATCGCGGTCGTCTGCTGCTACAAGGGCATGACCGCGACCGGTGGCGCCGCCGGCGTCGGCCGCGCCGTCAACGAGGCGGTCGTGATCTCGCTGCTCGGCGTCTTCGCTTTCAACTACGTGTTCACCCAGACCATGCTCGCCACCAACCCCGAACTGCAGACGATCAAGTAGATGGCCGGCGGCTGGCTGACAGTTCCCAGGGCATGGCTCGAGTCTCTCGGGGAGATCTCCCGTTTCTGCATCATGGTCATGGGCCAGGTGTTCTCCGGCCGGGTGATCAAGTACTTCGGCGAGGCCTTGAAGCAGGCCGGCATCCTGATCCTCGGATCGACCACCGTCATCTTCGGCCTGGTCTTCGTGATCGGCCTGACCTGCGGAATCGAGGGTGCCTACTTCAACCGCTCCGTCGGTGCCCCGGCCTACGCCGGCGTGTTCGCCGCGTGGTGCGATCTGCGTGAGGCGATCCCGTACGCCTTCGGATACATGATGGCCGCCAAGGTCGGCACCGGAATCGTGGCCGAGCTCGGCGCGATGCGGATCTCGGACGAGATCGACGCGCTCGAGGTGATGGGCGTACCCCCGGTCATCTTCCTCGCCGCGACCCGCCTGCTGGGCGCCTGGATGACCCTGCCCTTCATGTACATGGCCGCGATCGGCGTCGGCTTCCTCGCCTCGTACATCGCGGTGGTCGAGCAGATCGGCGATGTCTCGTCCGGTGGCTATCTGCTGATCTTCTGGATGTTCCAGAACCCTCCCGACGTGCTTTTCTCGGTGATCAAGGCGATGACGATGGCGACGACCATCGTGCTGGTCGGCTGCTACTACGGCTACACGGCTTCGGGGGGACCGGTCGGGGTGGGTACCGCCACGGCCAAATCCATGGTCCTCAATATTGTCTTAGTGCACATCATCGGAATGTTGGGAACCCTGATCTTCTGGGGCGCCAATCCGCGAGCACCGATAGGAGGGTGAGAGATTGAGTCAGATCGACGATTCCGGGCGTAGCGAAGAGCCCATCAACAGTCCTGGCGAGCAGGTCGAAGAATCACCCGAAGTCGAAGCCGCGGTTAGCGACGTCGGCGGATCCTCCGAACTCGCCGGTGAAGTCGAAGCTGCCGATGAGGCCGCCGCCGCGGACGACGGCATCGACGAGGCCGCCGTGGCCGAAGACATCCAGCGTGAAGAGGAACGGAACACCGGCGTCGCGCTTTCCGACGCGACCGGCCCCGACGCCAAGGTCGTCAACGAGCCGGAACCAAGTTCGGGTGGCGAATACGTCGCCAGCGACGGAGCGGTGCTCTTCAAGGACTTCGTGCTGCCCGGCGTGCATCCCGGCGATCACGATCCCTACAAGTGGCATACGGGCGAGAAGATCGATCACGGCGGCACCGACGCGATCGAGATCAAGGGCCTGACCAAGCAGTTCGGGCGCACCCGCATCCTCAACGGCCTCGATCTCGGCCTCCCGGACGACCAGATCTCGATGGTCCTCGGCCCGTCGGGCACCGGCAAGAGCGTGCTCATCAAGCACATCGTCGGCCTGCTCTACCCGGACTCCGGCGATGTCGTGGTCAAGGGCCAGTCGGTCCCCGACCTGAGCGACGACGACCTTTTCGAGATGCGCAAGAAGTTCGGCCTGCTCTTCCAGGACGGCGCGCTCTTCGGCTCGATGAACATCTTCGACAACGTCGCCTTCCCGCTGCGCCAGCACACGGACAAGGGCGAGGAGGAGATCGAGGACATCTGTACCCGCCGCCTCCGTGAGGTCGGCCTGGGCGAAGCCCACTACAAGATGCCGAACGAGCTTTCCGGCGGTATGCGTAAGCGCGCGGGGTTCGCCCGCGCCCTGGTGCTCGACCCGGAGATCGTCATGTTCGACGAGCCGGACTCCGGCCTGGATCCGGTGCGCACGGCGCTGCTCTGCGAGCTGATCAAGGAAGTCCACGCCGAGAGCGGCGGCTGTTACATGGTGATCAGCCACGACCTCGGCACGGCGCGCCGGATCGCCGACTTCATCGCGGTGCTGTGGAAGGGCAAGATCGTCGAGAGCGGTCCCAAGGAACGTCTGTTCGAATCGGAGAACCAGTTCGTCCACCAGTTCCTCCGTGCTGACGTGACCGGTCCGCTGGCAATGGATTGAGCCCCGGCAAGCCTGGGGGATTCTTCGGCGGGATCGCGGCGGCAGCGGCCCGCCGCGCCTGGCCGGTACTGACGCTCGGTCTGCTGATCGTGGCGCTGGCCGTGGCCGCGGTGGCCGCGTCCGGCATGAAGGTGCAGCCGGTCACCGACGCGATCTTCAACCGCGATTCGGCGGCATACAAGGACACGGCCGCCGCCGAGAAGAAGTTCGGGGGAGAGCCGGTCGTGATCCTGGCCAAGGGGGATCTGGCCGAGACGCTGAAGCCGGACAACCTGAAGAAGCTGAACACGCTCGAACAATGCGTGGCCGGCGGCATCAGCCGGGGCCGGGGTGAACTGTTCAAGATCTGCGAGCGCATCGCGGAAATCGACCCGGTCGTGGTCGCGACCCGCCCCGC
>DATJUB010000037.1:0-74312 GCA_035502775.1 Solirubrobacterales bacterium
TACCCCATAGGCGTAGAAAACGCACCCACCTCTCAGTTCACCTGGCCTTGAGGGATCTCTAGAGGCCGGGCCAGTACTTTCGCTGGACCCGCTTGATCTGCTCGAGCCGTTCCGGCCACTCCCGGTTCGGCACCGTCATTCCGTCGATCGGGTCGCCGAGGTCGATTCCGAATCCACCGAACCCGGCGACGATCGCGTGGTCCAGCCTCGGCAGCGTGTCGAGGTTGTAGCCGCCCTCGTGTAGCGCCACCAATCCGATCGAGTGGCGGGCCGCGAACTCGGCCGCTCGCTCCGCCATCCGGTTGTAGCCGCGGGTCGAGATCATCTGGTTGGCGAGCTGATCCGCCGCGTGGGCGTCCTGGCCGGCCGAGACGATCAGGAGTTCCGGGTCGTAGGCCTCGAGAATCGGCTCCACCACGGCGTCCATCGCCTCCAGATACTCGAGGTCGCCCGATTCGGGAGGCATCGGCAGGTTGACCGTGAAACCCTCGCCCTCCCCCGCTCCGACCTCGTCGATCCAGCCGCTGCCCGGGTAGAGCGGCCACTGGTGCAGCGAGATGAAGAGCGCCCCGGGATCCCGCCAGAGAATGTCCTGGGTGCCGTTGCCGTGATGAACATCCCAATCGAGCACCGCCACCCGCTCCAGACCGAAACGCTCAGCCGCGTAGCGAGCGGCGACGGCGGCGTTGTTGAAAAGACAGAAGCCCATCGCGCGATCGGGCGTGGCGTGATGTCCGGGCGGCCGGATCAGGGCGAAGAGACTGTCGGCCGAGCCGGACTCCTCCGAGACGACCTCGTCGACCGCCGCCATCGCCGCCCCGGCCGCCTTCAGGGCGACCTCGTAGCTCGCCCGGCTGACCGGCGTGTCCCCGTCGATCCAGGTCGGCCCGGCCTCGGCGGCACTCCGCACCAGCTCGATCTGCGAAGGGGCATGGGCCCGGAGAATGTCCTCGATCGCGGCCTCCCGGGCCTCGATCAGGCGGAACCCGGCCCACTCGTCGCTGGAGCGCAGGCGGTCCAGCACCGGCGGGATCCGCCGGGAGTTCTCCGGGTGCGCGCCGGTGTCGTGAAGCGCCTGTTCGGGCAGCAGGACCAACCCCGTGGATCGGCTCATCGACAGCACTTTTCATCGGGTTCGGTGAACAGACGACCAACGCTACCGCAACGGAATATCCCCACCATCCGGAACATTGACCAAAACGCTTTGGCAACTTTTGATAGGTTGATCCACGAGGAGCTGGTACCCACCGAAACAGGAGCGTCCATGAGCGGTCAGATGTACTTTCCCGTCGACGAATACGAGACTCGCTGGAAGCGGGTCTACGAAGAGATGGAGCGCCGGGGACTCGATTCGCTCGTGGTGTGGGGCCGCTCGGCGGGCACCTACGAGCGCTACGGCGACATCCATTACCTGACCAACTTCTACTCGACCCATTCCGGGCACGAGCAGGACACCAAGCTCTGGACCGGCCGCGGCTTCGCGGCGGCGATCCTGACCGGCGGCGCCGCACCCGAACTCCACACCGACGAAGCCGACACACCTCCCGCCCTCCTGGCCGTCGACAAGGTCGAGTGGCACTGGCACATGCCCGAGGCGGTCGCCGAAGCGGTCAGGAAGCTGGGACTCACCGGCCGGGTCGGGATCTGCGGGACCGACTTCCTTCCTGTCAAGTACTGGCGCCAGTTCGAGGCGGCGACCCCCGAGATCGAGTGGGTCGAGGACGACCAGCTGATCGAACGGGTGCGCCAGATCAAGAGCCCGCTCGAGCTCGATTGCTATCGCGAGGCGGGAGAGATGGTGACCGCCGCCCTCGACACCCTGTTCGCCAACCTCCTGACCGGCAGGACCGAGGCCGAATCGGCCGCCGAAGCCGCCCGGGAGATCGTCCGCAGGGGCGGCGCCTACCACATGATCCCGATCTCCCACGGCGACAGCATCGAGACCTTCTGCCGCAACCCACTCACCGGATACAGCCTCGACGCGCCCGGTCCCGGAGACATGGTCCGCGGCTGGGTCTACGGCCCGATCTGGCAGGGCTACTGGCTGGACCCGGGCCGCACCTCGGTCTGCGATCCGGCCGGGGCGACCGCCGAGCAGAAGAACCTGATCGAGTCGACCGCCAACATCGTCGACTCGATCATCGAGATGATCAAGCCCGGGGTCTCGATCATGGAGGCATGCAAGGTGGGCGATCGCCTCACCGAGGAGGCCGGAGGCAAGAAGGACCAGGCCGGCTCGATGTGGCCGATCTATGGTCACGGCGTCGGCCATTTCTGGCAGTTCCCCTGGATCGGGACCGACCTGCTGGACGGCGACGAGGTCTTCGAGGAGAACTCCGTGCTCGGGATCGAGGCCTTCCTGGCCCACGACGGTGTCGGCAGCGCCGGCTTCGAACAGAACCTGATCGTCACCGCCGACGGGGCCGAGCTCCTGACCAAGACACCGATGATCTTCTGGTGAGCGAGGCGGGATCGAGACCACTTTGACAGCCACCCCCACTGGTAAAACTGCGGGATGAGTCAGCCTCCCAAGCAGCGGCCGAGCATTCACGACGTCGCGGCGGAGGCCGGAGTCTCGATCACGACCGTGTCGCATGCCCTCAACGGGCGGGGACGGGTCCTGCCCGAGACCCGGGATCGCGTATTCGCGATCGCCGAAAGGCTCGGCTACTCGGCCAACGTGCACGCCCAGCGGCTGGCGACCGGGGTGCACAAGACCCTGGCGCTGCAGGTGTCCGGCTACGGCCCGAACATCGTCGGCGTCGATTCCGCCTACTACATCGACCTGCTGAACAGTGCCTCGGCGACCGCCCTGGAACTCGGCTACATGCCGATCCTGACCCCGCCGGACGTGACCCGGCGCTTCACCCAGATGCCGGCCGACGGCGCCCTCATCCTCGACCCCACCGGCAACGAGCCCCTGCTGGAGACGGTCAGCGACGCCGGCGGCATCGTGGTGACCGCGGGCCGTCCGCTGCTCAACCGCGACCGGGTCGCCGGCTGGGTCGACAACGACCTGCCGACCCTGACGATCGAGGTGCTCGATCATCTCGAACGGATGGGCTACGAACGGCCCGCCCTGATCACCGGCTCGAAGGAACGCTCCTACGCCGCCGACACGATCAACGCCTATGAGCGCTGGGTGGCCGAGCGCGGCAAGGAGCCGATCGTCGAGGTGGTCCGGGACAACCCCACCGCCGACGTCGCGATGAGCACCGCCGCCAGCCTGCTCGAACGATCGCCCCGGCCCGACTCGATCTACGCCAGCTTCGACGTCTTCGCGCTCGGCGCCCTCAGGGTGGCGAAATCGATGGGACTGGACGTGCCGGGTGATCTCGGCATCGTCGCCACGGTGGACAGCCAGGCGATGCGCAGCGCCTCACCGGCCCTGACCGCGATCGAGAACCACCCGGCGAAGCTGGGTTCGAACGCGATCAAGATGATGGTCGGGCTGTTGGGCGGCGACATCAAGGCGCCGATCGGCGAGATCGTGCCCGCCGAGCTCCAGATCCGGGAGTCCACCGCCCGCTGACCGGCCCGGCCCTAGGTGGTCTCGAGCTCCCAGAGGTCGAGCATCGCCCGCTCCTCGGCGGCACTCAGCGAGGTCGTGGTCTGGCACCGCCGGATCTGCTCGACCGGCGGGAAGAGAACCGGATCCTCGCGCAGCTCGTCGCGGAGCAGGTCACGGGCGGCCGTGTTCGGGCTGGAGTAGCCGCCGTTCTCCACCGCCAGCGCCGCGATCCCGGGTTCCATCAGGGCCGCGATCAGCTCGACCGAGGCGTCCGGATCGGGAGCGCCGGCCGGAACCGAGGCCGTGGTCACCCAGAGCAGCGCGCCCTCCCGGGGGACGGTGAATCGCAGGCCGGGTGACCGGTGGATCGCCATCGACGCGGGTCCGCTCCAGGCCAGGTGCATCGAGACCTCGCCGCGCTCGACCGGTCCGGTGAAGTCGTCGCTCGAGCGGGAGGCGACCGCCGGCCGCTGCCGCCGGAGGATCCGGGCGGCCTCGGCCAGTGATTCACCATCCATCCGGTTCGGCGACCGGCCCGCCAGGATCAGCGCGGCGCCGAGCACCTCCCTGACCTCGTCGAGCAGCCCTACCTTCACCCCGCCCTCGGGATCGAAGAAGTCGGACCAGGACGACGGTGAGACCGAGCCGTCGTGAAGCAGGCCGGTCAGCCCGAAGGCGAACGGGATCGCGAAGCGCTCGTCCGGATCGTAGGCGGGATGGCGGCACCACTCGGCGAGCAGATCACGGTCGATCCGCCGGTCCCCGGAGATGTCTCGCAGGCGGCCCTCGGCGACCAGCTTCTCGACCAGGTAGTCCGAGGGGAAGATCAGATCGCAGGGACGGCCGTCGTCCATCAGCAGCTCGAGATCCTCGTTCGAGGAGATCACCTCGATCTCCAGTGGGCGGCCGATCGCGGCCGCCGCCCGTTCCAGCCCCAGCCCGTCGGGCATGCCGGGCCAGACGATGGCCCGCATCGGCCGATTCACGGGGCCGCCAGGCCCGGCCAGTGGGCCGCCTGAATCTTCTTGATCTCCTCCAGCCGTGCCTCCCAGCCGGGAGCCGGGGGCGCGTTCTCGGCGAACACGTCGGTGAGATCGGTCTCGAACGAGCCGAGCCCTCCCAGGATGGCGTGGTCGAGCTGCGGCAGGGTCGAGACGTTGTACCCGCCCTCGTGGAGCACCACGAGCCCGATCTTCCGCTCGCGGGCGAAAGCCGCCGCCCTGGCGGCCATGTCCCGGAACCCGGCGGCCGAGATCATCTGGTTCGAGAGCGTGTCGGCGGCATGTCCGTCCTGACCGGCGGACACGATCAGCAGCTGGGGATCGAACTCGTCGAGGATCGGCTGGACCACCTCTTCCATCGCCTGCCCGTACTCGCGGTCTCCGCTGCCGGGCGGCATCGGCAGGTTGACGTTGAAGCCCTCGCCGTCGCCCTCGCCGACCTCGTCGATCGCGCCGGTGCCCGGATAGAGCGGCCATTGGTGGAGGGAGATGTAGAGCACCGACGGGTCTCGCCAATGGATGTCCTGGATCCCGTTGCCGTGATGCACGTCCCAGTCGAGGATCGCGACCCGCTCGATCGGATAGCTGGCCTGGGCGTACCGGGCCGCGACCGAGGCGTGGTTGAAGAGACAGAATCCCATCGCCCGGTCCGGGGTCGCGTGATGTCCGGGAGGGCGAATCAGGGCGAACAGGCTGTCGGGCTGCCAGTAGGCCTCCATGACCACCGCGTCGACCGCGGTGAGGGCCGCCCCGGAGGACCTCAGGGCGAGCTCGTAGCTGCCCGGTCCGGCCATCGTGTCGGTGTCGAGCCAGGCCGGCCCGTCCGCGTCGGCCCGGCGGATCGATTCGACGTACTCCTCGGTGTGCGACCGGGCGATGTCCTCGAACCGGGCGCTGCGCGGGTGCATCACGAACAGGCGCCGCCAGTCCTCGCTCTCCCGCAGTCGCCGCACCACCGGCGGCAGCCGCCTCATGTTCTCGGGGTGCTCGCCCGTGTCGTGCTCCTCCTGGCCCGGCAGCAGCACGACGCCGGTCAGGGGTTCGTCGCGCCGGTAGTAGGCGTGCTCGACCGAGCCCACCCCTTCGACCTCGCCGATCGCGGCATCCGCGGCCCCACCTGTTTCCTCGATCACGATTCACCCTCCACGCAGTCAGAAATCTCAAGATTGAAAAGTCCATCGGCGTCGGGCGCGATCTCACGCCCGACGCCGTCAACCACCAGTCCGCCGCCCGCGAACCCCGGCTCTCCCTCGCTCGGCGCCCGGTTCACCAGGGCAAGGGCGATGCCGTTGACCGCCGCCAGGCCGGCCGCGATCCGGGTCGTTCTGGCCCAGCCGTCCCGGTCCTCGCTGACCGAGCCGAGCACCAGCCGGGCGCCGAGCCGGGACAGCTCGCTCCAGGCGTCGATCTCCCGCAGGTCGGCCCCGACAAGCAGGCCGGTCGCGCCCCAGGGCAGCCCGGCCACGCTTCGCGGGCCGTGACCGGGCGAGAAGAACATCTGCTCGTAGCGGCCACGGCCCGCCTCGGGACGGTGCTGGCGTTCGGCCAGCAGGCAGCCCTCCGCGCGTGACCCGAGTTCACCGCGCACATAGAAGACGCCTTCGCCGACGCATTCGTAGACGGATGCGGCGATCAGGCAGTCCCCGGCCGCGTCCAGCGCCGTGCGCATCTGTTTCGAGGGAAGTCTCTCCCCCAGCTCCAGCGCTTCCCGGTCTCGCCGCGCCGGGAAGTAGGGAGAGAAGCTGAGCTGGGGGAGCAATACGAGATCGGCGCCCCGCCCGGAGGCGGAGCCGATCTCGGTCAGGGGGCCGCCATCGCCGGCATCCGCCGAGACGGGGCCGGCCGAAACCGGACCGGTGGCCCCGATCAGGGCGAGCTTCAGCGAGGCGGCTCGGTTCATCGAGCTACTCCCACCAGACCCGCCGCAGCGAGTCGGTCATGTTCTCGACCCCGTCCTCGGTCACGATCACGTCGTGCTCGAAGGCTCCGGTGCCCGCTCCGGGACGGCCGATCTCGACCTCGATCGCGAAGACCATGCCGGGTTCCAGCACGGTCGGTTCGTTGGGGACGACGAACGGATGCTCCCAGGCGAGGCCCATGCTGTGGCCGAACGAGGGGAAGCTCTGGGCGAAGTTGCCCTCGGCCTCTCCGCCGGGAACCTCGAAGTCATGCTCGGCCAGCCAGGCCGCGCCGATCTCGAACAGCTCGCCGCAGCTGACCCCGGGCTTCATCGCGTCGACCACCGTCTCGACCAGCGAGATCGGAGCCTCGAGCACCTCGCGCTGGGCGTCGGTGACCTTGCGGCCGACCACCGTGGTGCGGACCATGTCGTAGAAGTAGCCGCCGACGGTGCCGTACATGTCCGGATGGATCATGTCCCCGGTCTCGAGCCGGCGGGTGTGGTTCCAGGACGGCATGCGGTCCCACTGGAAGTGGTCGATGTGCTCACCGGAGGTGACCGGGATGTCGAGCGGGAACGCACCTTGGCTCACGCCCTTGCTGAAGGCCGCGATCACGCAGTCCGCCTCGGTGGCACCCGGTACCGCGGCTTCGAGGAAGGCGGCGACCATGTCCGAGCCGACCCGCACCGATTCACGCACCAGGTCCAGCTCGGCCGGTGACTTGATCAGCCGCATCGACTCGATGAGGTCGTCGGCCCACTCAAACTCCAGGCCGGGCAGCTCGGCCTTGATCCGGTCGATCGCGATGTACGGCAGGCTCTCCCGGCCGATCAGCCCGATCCTGCCGGAGCCGAGGCCGCGATCCTTGAGCGTCTCGGCGGTTCCGCCCCAGAGGTCGGCGGCGAACCGCACGTCGTCGCAGACCACGAGGTCCCGGCGCCAGTCGGGGATCTCGACCACGAGCGAGGCATCCTCGTCGGCCGGCATCACGACCGAGGCCGAGCCGCGGCCGGACCACATCGGCGCCCGATCGGGAATCTGCGGGAATGGCGAGTAGTGATTGGTCAGATAAACCACGTCGGCGCCCCAGTCGGCCCCGTTGGCTCCGCGGCTCACGACGAGAACGCCGTCCAGTCCGCGTTCGGCCAGCCGGCGGCGCAGCTCGGCCCGCCGTTCGGCGAATTCACTGCGGGGGATGCCGTTGATCGAGTCTGTATCGGTCATGCGTGTTGCTCCTTGGTGATCGTCATGTGGTTAACCGCTCACGAACTGATGGCCGACGACCCGTTCGGGTTCGACGGTCACCAGCACCGCGCGCAGAATCCCTTCGGCGAACTCGCTGCCGGGATTGATGGCGTAGGTCTTTCCGATATCGACCTTGCCGGGTGATTCGTGGATATGGCCGTGAAGAGAAAGCAGCGGCTGGCGTTCCATCAGGAACTCCGTCACCGCCTTCGAGCCGACCGGCACGGTCGAGCCCGTGATCGGCTTGGGCGGCTCGAAGCTCGTGTCCAGCTCGGGCGCGATGTCCAACGAGCTGCCGTAGGGCGGCACGTGGATGTTGGCCACCACCCTGCCGAAATCCTCGACCTGGTCGGCCAGCGCGGCCAGCTCTTCGGCCAGCCGCTCCTCGGAGACGTCCCGCGGGCATTGCCATGGGGTCTCGTTGGCGAGACCGATCGAGAGCAGGGTCCAGTCGTCGAGCAGGGGCAGGACCGCACCGTCGGCTCCCTTGACCCAGGTCCGCTCGAGCGCGTTCAGCTCGTCGAGCGCCCAGGGGTCGTCGTTGCCGGCGATCACGTAGGCGGGCAGTTCGAGTTCGGCGCATCGTTCCTCGAGGCGATCGAGCCATTGGCTCCAGCGCTCCATCATCAGGTCCTCGAAGACGCGGTCCTTGAACTCCTCGTCGACCCGCAGCCGTTCGAGCCCTTCGGTGTCCACCCGGTACGGGTAGAAGCCGAGCTGGTTGGCCCGTGCCTCGTACTGCTCGATCTCCTCGAGCGGCACGTCGTGCTCCTCGCCCATCCACCGGATCCGGGCCCGGCCCCCGGTCACGAGGACCGGGAGCAGGCCTTTGCCGGCGACGTCTCCGCCGAGGATCAGCGCGTCGGGGCTCCAGAGATCGAGCACCTTCAGCAACTTGGCGAAGGTGTACTCACTGCCGTGGAGGTCGGTGGCGAACAGGAGCCTCTTCCTGTCCGCCTTCGACTTTCCGCCCTTATTTCCGAAGAGACCCATCGATCACTCCGGCGGGATCTCTTTGAAGGTGAGATCGATGTCGATCCCCCGGTTCTTCTGCCAGGCCCGGTACGCGAAGAACCAGACCGCCGAGATGATCAGGCTGACCAGCAGCAGGGTCCGGGCCCAGCCGGTGGTGAAGCCGAGCTCGGGCACGAACAGGTTGGCGACGGTCACCCCGCCCGCGGCGAGGAACGTCAACGCGCCCGCGATCGCGATCAGGGGCAGCCCGAGGATCCGGTGCTTCGCCACGGGTGAGACGTCGTAGACGTGCTTGGCCCGGTGGGCGAAGAAGACGGCCGCCAGCCCGGTGACCGCGATCACCCCGACGCTGGTGAACGCGCCGCCGAGCACGATCGTCGTCTGCGCCTCTTCGTCGAAGCGGAACAGGACGTTGATGCCGACCGCGATCACGAAGTAGAAGATGGCCGCGTTGACCGGCGCGTGGAAGCGCTGGGACACCTTCGAGAACCAGTCCGGCAGGGTGCGGTCCATGCCCATCGCGCTGAGCACGCGGGTCATGTTCATGAAGACGCAGTTGGCGAAGTAGAAGCCGACCGCGATGAACCCGACCGAGAGCATTATCGAGACGATCGGGCTGGTGGTCATCATCATCACCAGGCTGGGAATCGAGGATCCCGCGGCGACCCCGACTCCGCCCTCCGCTCCGGCCGCGTTGGCGTAGGCGTACATGAAGTCGCCTCCGACCATCTGCTGGAACAGGAAGGTCGGCAGCACCCAGGCGAACAGGCCGACGATCAGTCCGCCGACCGCGAAGGCCTTGAAGAGCTTGCCGAAGTTGTTGGCCTGCTTGGTCTCACCGAGCAGGCCCTGGGCGCCGAACACGACGTACCAGATCAGCCCGGTCACGGAAAGGAAGAGCACCGTGTACTTGAGCGAGAAACCCGGATCGGAGATCGCCGCCGAGGAGGCGAAGTCCTGGACCTTGGCCGAGGCGTCGGTGATGCCGAGCGCCTTCTCGTGGAAAGCGTCGAACTTGGCGAAGAACGAGTCCTCGGAGCGCAGCATCAGCACCAGCAGGGTGATGTTCGAGATGATGATCGCCGGCACGATGAACCAGCGCTGGATCTTGCGGTAGGTGCCGACGCCGCGCACGGTGGTGAGGAACGCGAGGCTGACCAGGACCAGCGTGGTGACCAGCAGGCCGTTGGGCGAGCCGAACCAGTTCGCGGCGTCGATCAGCGCGGTCGAGTCCCAGGTGAGCCCGAGGTTGTAGAGCAGCGGCTGCAGGCCGAGCTGGCTGACCACGATGCCGCCGACGGTCGTGAAGGTGAGCCACATGAAGACTTCCCAGGCGAAGGTGAAGGTGAAGCCGATCGCCGGATGGAGTGCCCGGGATTGGTAGAGGTAGTCACCTCCCATGCGTGGCATCGCCGATCCGAATCCGGCGTAGACCACGAATACGGGGATCATGATGACCATCGCGATCAGCGCCGAGATCGGCACGCTGACGCCGGGCATGAAGAGCTGTGGCACCGGGAAGACGTAGACCAGGCCGAACAGCGCTCCCGCCGCCAAGATTCCGTACCAGGTCATGTCGACGATCGAAAGCTGTCTCACCAGCCCCGACGAACGCCGAGAGAAAACGCCGAGGGAGGCCGAATCCGGTCCCGGTGGCGTTGGCTTATCTGACATCACTCCTCCAGTTCAGTCACACATATTGGACAATGCTAAAACGCTTTGGCAGTCATTGCCGCAATCCCTCCTACCCACGGGAGCCGTTCCCAAGGCCCCCGCTAACGGTCCAGCTCTTCCACCTCTTCATACCAAGAGACTCGAGTGCCGACCTTGGCTCTCATCTTCCATTTCCTGCTCTTCGGAGCACCATCGATCTCGTCCCTGAGCGCGGCGATGCGATCCCGCACCGCCCCTTCCGAAGTCTGGTCCATCTTCTCGGCGGCGACCGCCTCGACCCGCTCGAGATTGCGGGTGGCCGTGTAGTGAAATCCCCAGTCCCGGCTGAGCAGCCCCGCCACCCGCGCGGAATCGATGCCGGCGCCGTTGAGGCTGGCCGGATTGGCCAGCAGCAGGAAGGCGATGTCGGTCAGATCCTTCCCGGTCGTCTCGACGATCTGCAGTTTCTGCAGCAGCAGCTCGGTCGAGGAGAGCGCGACGCCGCCCCGGCCGAACTCCTCGCCGGGCAGGTCGAACTTGTGACATGCCGGGGGCAGGCCGAGGAAGACATCGATGTCGACAACCGGCCGGCCGCCCTCGTCTAGCTCGAAGTACTGGTGGCGCTCGTCTCCCCGCCACGCGATCAGCCGCTCGTCGGGGGCGTATCCCCGGGCGACGAAGACCGCCTTGATCTCGTCCGAAGAGGTTCCCTGCGGAGCGACCAGATCGAGATCCTTCGGTTCTTCCCGGACCCGTTCGTAGGCCGGCCGCAACTCGTCGGGCAGCCTCTCCCAGATCGCGACTCCCCCGACCGAGCGCATCTGCACCCCCTTGGTCCGTCCATCTTCGACCAGTTCGGTTGCCCTGCGTGCTAGGTCACGGAATTCGGCTGCCATGTCTCACATTCAGTCGTTTTCTCTCGCTCCACCCGGTGCTTCAAAGCGGCACCAAAGCGCTTTGGCAATTAAGTTAGCGAATGTGACGACGTCACGCAAGGGAAATTTTCAGGGGTCGCTGCCGCCGCTCGGAAGACGGAACCCCGAGAGGAGACGTTTTTCGCTCTCCCCCTTGACCTCAGCCAAAACTTCGACATGGTCCGCGAGCGGTGTGTCGCGGATCTTGGTGGCCAGAAGGTCATCCACCTGGAAGATGCCGGCCGAGTTGTTCAGCTCGATCTCGATCCGCACGGCCCGGTTTTCCCCGGCCGAAATGTGGACCTGGTCGATCGCCGCCGCCGAGATCGAGTGGATGCCCTCCTGGCCCGCCTCGAGGGGAATCCGGGTGCGTCCCTCGGCCATGTCGAGCGCGTCCGCGACCCGCACGATCCCGGCCTCGACCGTGTACGGCTGACCGCGCCGGCGGTGACCGATGATCGCGTGCAGGATCTCCGCCGTCACGATCGAGCGCTCCGGCTCATCGTAGATCCCGGCGAGCAGGCGCTGAAGCGCGTCCCGGGCGAGAAAGAGGCTGTACGCCTCGTGATCCGCCCGGTGGATCGACATGCCGACGTCATGCAGCAGGGCGCCCCCGGCGATCACGACCTCGGCATCCCGCTTGGTCATGCCGTGGTCGGTCACCATCGCCGGCTCGACCCCGCCCTTGTCGAGCAGGCGGGAAAGGCGCAGCGCGATGTTGAGGACGATCTGCATGTGAACCCACGAGTGATCGGACATGCCCAGACGCTCCGCGTGGACCTGAGCCATGTACCACCAGGTGCGCACCTGCTCGTCCCGGTTCACGGCCTCGAGGAAACTCTCCAGCCGGCGGTTGCCCCTGGTCGGTGCCTTGACCTCCGTGCTCAGGATGCCGGCACGGGTCTGCCGCTCGATCGCGGCCGGCGGCTTTCCGGAATCCGGACTCACAGCGCCCGCTCCCCGGCGGGTGATGCCTGAACCCGCTCCAGCCAGCGCCTGCCCGCCGCCGAGTCACAGCCCACCGGCTTCACCGGCAGCCCGAAGACGTCGGCCAAGGCGGCATGCCCGACGATCGTCCCCGGAAGCAGCCTGGAATCCGCCGGCTCGACGCCGAACCAGGCGGCGAGATCATCGCTCGTCTGGCCGAGAATCGAGTCGAGCCCGCGCCGCGCGTCCTCGTGGGTGACCGAGTTGCCACAGAGGCGCTCGATCACCGGAGAGAACCTGGAAACGGCCATCAGGCGATCCATCTCCGGCGGTGCCAGCGAAGCGATCTTGCGCGAGGCCCCGGTGATCGCGGCCTCGATCTGGTTGGGCCGGGGCGGATCCGAAAACCGGGCCCGATCGGTGATGCTGGCGGCGCCGACCGGCCGTGTGCCCACCCATCGGGGCTGCCGCGCGGGCTCACCCACCGCCAGCCCGATCGCGGACTCGCCGATCAGGGCGATCCCGATCGCGCCGTCGAGGTCGTCCTGTCGCGGCCTCGTGGCGGCCATGAAACAGGCGGCGGCCCGTTCGCGGTCGGCCGGCATGCGGATCGCTCCGGCTCCGACCCCTCCGCAGACCCGATCGAGCAGGCGGACCAGGCGGGTTCCGCGAAGCTCCGGCTCGGCCAGTACCTCGATCCGCTCGGCTCCGAGCTCACGCGCGGCCTCGATCTCAGCCATCAACAGGGCGGTCAGACGCTCCAGGTTGGCCAGCTTCGCGCTCACCGCGTGGACCCGTTCCAGCATGCGGAACGAATCACCGGCCGTCACGTCGACGACACTCAGGCGGGTCGAGCGGGTCGATATTTCGATGGCCCCCAGAATCAAGTCGGGATCATCCTCGCAGCTTTGGGACGGCCGGTTTTGTACAGACCGTGAAGAAAGAGCGATTTCAGGAACCGCAGACGGGCCACTGGCCCGGACCCGATCTCTCGTAGAGCAGAGCCGCCCGGAAATCCTGTTCGGCCTCGGGCGCGTCGGACGGCAGCCCCTCGCCGCCGACCGATTTCCAGGTGTCGGGACTGAACTGATACTTCCCGTGGTAGAGGCCGTCCGAGGAGACGATCCTGGGATCTCCCCCCGATTCGCAGGAGGCGATCGATTCGAGCGTCGCCCGGCTCACCGCGCCGGGCAGATCCCTGAACTCGGCCAGCTGCTTCTTCCGGGCGATGGCCCGGGCATGCGCGTCCGCCGCCCGCTCGGCCAGGACGGCCGCCTTCCTCAGACGCAGTTCCTCGACCTCGGCCCCGATGTTGGCGACCAGCAGGGTCGAGCTCTCCGACGAGACTACGCTCGCGGGAGCCGAAACCAGCTCGGTTTTCGGCGCTTCTGGATCCGATTCGCCGAGCACGAGATTGCCGCCCACGAGCAGCAGTGCGATCACGACCAGGCAGGCAACGGATAGCTTGGCGCTCAAGAATGTGTCCCGGATGAAGGTAAATCGAACATTTGTTAGCAGGCACTCATATCATGCTTACGCCTGATTTCGAGTTGCTGCGCGAGGCTTTCCCCGAACGGCCGGAGCTCGGTCCGGCCCTCTCGAGGGTCCTGCTCGACCAGGTGGCGGCCGGTGAGCGGCCCGCCACCGTCCGCCTCAGCCGTCCCGGCAGAGTGGTCGCCTTCGGTCGGCGGGATTGCCGTGCCGCCGACTATCTCGCGGCCGTCAAGGCCGCCCGCGGAGCCGGTTTCGAAGGCATGGAACGACTCACCGGAGGACGGGCCGCGGCCTACTCGGAAGGCGCCCTGAGCCTGACCCTCACCATCCCGGACGAGAATCCCGCCGAGCGCACCACCCGGCGATTCGAAGCCGCCGCCGGACTCGCCCGCGACGCGCTGCGGCAGCTCGGGGTCGATGCCCGGATCGGAGAGGTCCCCGGGGAGTACTGCCCCGGAGATTTCAGTGTGAACGCGGCCGGCCGCACCAAGCTTGTCGGTATCGGCCAGCGCATGATCAAGGGGGCCGCCCACGTCGGTTTCGTGATCGTCGCCGAGAACGCGGCGCTGATCCGGCGGGTACTCGAGCCGGTGTACGCGGCACTCGAACTCGAGTGGAACCCGGACACGGTCGGTGCGATCGAAGACGAGACCGAAGGCGCCGGCCTCGCCGAGATGGAAGCCGCTCTGCTGGAGCGGCTCGGCGCCGCCGGCAGCATGACTCCGGCCGTGCTCGATGCCGCGACACTCGCGCTCGCCGAAGAGGTCGCGCCGCGATACCGCTCCCCGGAAACGCGATAGCCGGCCGGCCCGGAATTGACGGTAGGCTGATTTCGTGAGCGGAGACGGAGAGCAGAACGGCGGTCCCCCGCGGGACGACGGATCGAAAACGCTGGCCGGCCGCCTCATGTCCGGCGGCACCCGTGGCGCCCAGCGCGTGGCCGGCGTAGCCGGGCTCGACAAGGCGCTGGAGACCGCGATCGAGGACGCGATCGTGCGTGCGGTCGAAAGCGAGGCCACCGAACGGGCCGTCGCCCGGATCCTCAACGGTCCGATGATCGAACAGGCGGTGCAGCAGGCCCTGCGCAGCGAAGCGGTCGAGCAGGCGCTGCTGGAGACCGTGGATTCCGAGATGGTCGACCGGCTCTGGGGCCGGATCCTCGAGAGCGACGAGACCCAGAAGCTGATCGAACGGATCGCCGAGGCACCCGAGGTCAGGGCCGCGATCGCCTCGCAGGGAATCGGCCTGGTCGGCGACGTCGGCCGCCAGGTGGCCAAGGTGACCCGCATGCTCGACTTCCTCGGCGAGCGCGTCGCCCGCCGGATCCTGTTCCGCGCGCCGCGAACCGTACCCACCGAGCGGGCCGGGTTCTTCACGCGGCTGCTGGCCCTCGGGCTCGACGCCCTGATCGTCAACATCAGCCTGATCACGGCGACGGCGCTGCTCTCGATGATCGCGGCCGTCTTCGGCGGCAGCTTCTCCGACATCCCCAGCGGAGTCCTCGCCCTCGGTGCCGCGACCTGGTTCATCGCCGGCTCGCTCTACCTGTTCACCTTCTGGTCGCTCTCGGGCCAGACTCCGGGCATGCGATTCCTCGACATCCGGATCGAGCGGGACGGCACCAACCACCTGGGGCCGAGACCGGCCTTTCGGCGGCTGGTCGGGTTCTGGCTGGCCGCGATCCCCTTCTGCCTGGGCTTTCTCGGCGTACTGGCCAAGCTCGATCGGCGCGGTTTCCACGACCGGCTCGGCGGTACCGCCGTCTACTACGTCGATTCCGCCGCACCCGACATGCCCCATGAGCGGGCTTCCCTTTGATCCGCCCCGTTCGCTAGCGTTAGGATCAAGACTCGCCACGGGAGGCGTGGAGGGTTAATTAATTGGGAGGAATCATCTTGAGTCGCAATCGCTTCGTCGCGTTGTTCGTCTGCTGCCTGCTCGGCCTGGGTGTGGGAGCATCCTCGGCCGCCGCGGATCCGGCGCCCGTACTGCCAAAGGGGCCCATCCTGCAGAAGGCGGATTGGCCCAACGATCCCAACTTCGCGCGTTGTGAGACGCAGGATCCGACCGGTCCCTGCGGCGACAACGAACAATGGAACCTGTACGGACCGATGGACGGGCTCTGCATGACGCCGGGCGGCGGCCCGATCGATCAGCCTCGTCCCAGCAACGGCCTCCCCTGCTGGGCGCGCAACGCGACCGATCCCGACGGCGCCTCCGGCATCAACATGACCGGCGCCTGGGCCCAGGGCAACATGGGCCGCGACGAGATGCTCGTCGCCTACATGGAGGGCGGCGTCAACTACAGCTCGAACGGGATCAAGGACGGTCTCAACTCGATCTACATCAACAAGGGCGAGGTTCCGTTCCCGCAGGGCTGGGATGGCCAGGACCTCGGCCGCTACGACTTCGACGGCAACGGCCGCTTCGACATCCAGGACTACGCCAAGGATCCCCGGGTCAACCCGGACTGCCCGGTCGGCACCCCGCAGTTCGTCACCGAGGAAGAGGGAACCACTCGCGGCTGTGCCGACGACGGCACCCACGAGTACGTGAACGAGGTCAACATCGGCGGACCCAAGGTCCCCTACCTCTCACCCCATGACCTGATCGTCGTCTTCGGCCACTGCAAGATCACGGACAACCGCCTCGACGGCTGCCCGGCCGGCGCCAAGATCGACAACGACGGCAACGGCTACCCGAACGACATCAGCGGCTGGAACGCCTACAACAACACCAACGATCCCCAGACCGAGGATCTCAACTACAACCATGCCTCCAGCCTGATCAGTCTGATCGGCGCCGAGGCGAACAACGGCTACAGCGACGTCGGTGTCTGCCGCGAGTGCCGCACCCTTCCGGTCAAGACCGGCGCGGAGTCGGTCGGCAAGGCCGACAACTGGGCTCCGGGCCTGACCTACGCGGTCGACGCCGGCGCCAAGTCGGTCGCCTCCGTGGTCGTGTCCTACACCTACTCCAGTGCCGCCCGCAAGGCGGTCGAGTACGCGACCTCCAAGAACGTGCTGCTCTCCTTCGACTCGAACGACTTCGACTCGATGGATCACACCGACGGACATCTGTACGACCAGGTGTTCCCCGGCAACTCGGTGATCCAGGACAAGGGATACCCCAACACCAAGAGCTTCCGGGCCCGCTCGAACGTGACCAGCTACGGCACCCACGCGGTCTTCTCCGGTGGTGAAACGACCACCTCGGGCGCGACCCCGTTCCAGGCCGCGTATCTGGGCATGGTCCAGTCCGCCGCGATGGACGCGGTGGATGACGAGATCTACCCGCGCACCCTGACGCCGAACGAGGTCCGCCAGGTCCTGATGAACACGGCGAGCCCCGTGATCCCACAGGTCGATCATCCGAACGTGCCGCGGCAGTGGCCCGGCAACCCGGACTCGGCGACCGATTCCGACCACTCGAACTGGTCGACCCAGTACGGCTACGGCCGGGTCAACATCGGCAAGGCGACCAAGCTGATCTACGACGGCAAGGTGCCGCCGCAGGCGCTGATCACCTCACCCTCCTGGTACAAGTACGTCGATCCCACCCGGGACGACGACCTCGAGATCAAGGGTCACGTCAAGCCTTCCGCCTGGGGTTCCCAGGGTGTCGAGTGGACCTTGGAATGGGCGCTCGGAGCGGACCCGAAGGATTCCGACTTCAACACCATCTCGACCGGCAGCGGTGAGAAGACCGGGGTGCTCGGCACCCTCGACGTCAGCGACATCCCCGCCGGCTACGCGGCCAAGGACCCGGCCGATCCGATCACCCCGTTCGGACCGGAGCAGTACACGGTCTCGATCCGCCTGCGGGCGGTCGACGGAAACGGCCTGAAGGGTGAGGATCGCCGCAGCTTCGGCGCCCGCGCCGACAAGGACATGGTCGAGGGCTATCCGAAGAGCATCGGCACCGAGATCAGCGCCGCTCCGACCTTCGTCGATCTCAACGGCAAGCGTCAGATGGAGCTCGTCTTCGGCACCAACGACGGTGTGGTCAGCGCCCTGATGCCGAACGGCCAGCAGGCCCCCGGCTTCCCGGTCGAGACCAGGCAGCTGCGCTACGTCGATCCGAACAACCCGCAGAACTTCGATGCCGAGTCGTACCGGACGGTGAAGGAGCTGCGTGAGGCCCGGGATCCGATCAGCGGCATCGCTGTCGGCGACCTCGACGGCAACGGTTCGCAGTCGATCGTGGCGGCGACCACCAGCGGCTGGATCTATGTGTGGAACCGGTCCGGAGAACTCCGTCCCGGCTTCCCGGTGCAGCCCGATCCGGCCTACAACACCAAGCCCGTACCGACCCCGCCGTCGACCGGTGGACGCCACCGCTCGCCGACCCGGGGCAACTGGTCCGCCCCCGTTCTGGGCAACCTGCAGGGCAACGGCAAGCTCGACATCCTCATGTCCTCGTTCGACGGTCATGTCTACGCCTGGCAGCCCGACGGCACCGCCGTCCCCGGATGGCCGGTGAAGGTCGAGCTTCCGGCCTCGATCAGGGACACGATCCCGCCGGGTGATTTCATCCGCGATCCGAAGCTGATGGCTCCGCCCGCGGTCGGCGACGTGCTCGGCACCGGCAAGGATCAGGTCTTCCTGCCCGGATTCGACTGCGACGACGGAACCAACCGGGTCTTCGCCTACGGCATCAAGTCCGAGGGCAACGGCGGCTCGGGCGGCCCCTACCTGCCCGGCTGGCCGACCGCGATGAGCAGCCTCGGCGGCTGCTACTCGCAGTCGATCGATTTCGTCCAGGAGGGAGGCAACGCCGCCTCGATCGCCGATTTCGACGGATCGGGCACGAAGCGCGTGGCGATCACTCCGGTCGCCGGTTTCCCCTACGTGTTCAACGGTGACGGGACCGTCCACAAGAACCTCAACGGGCTCTGTGGCGGACCGACCTGCGACGGGATCCCGCCCTACTTCGGCGGCGATCCGGTGGTGGTCGGGGTCACCGGCCAGGGCGCCGTCGGCGATCTGAGCGGCGATGGCACGCCCAACTTCATGCAGCCGGTGGCCGGCGGAATCACGCTGACCACGGCACTTGATGATGCCGGCCAGGCCGCCCTCCCGCATGTCTTCGACATGGCGTGGGACGTCGATTCGGGAAGCGCGATCGACAACTTCCCGGTCGATCAGGACGGGTTCCCGTTCTTCGTCTCGCCGATGGTCGCCAACCTGACCCCGGACGGCACCCGGTCGATGATCGCTTCGAACGATTCCTACTGGATCCACGCCCGTGGCCCGGACGGCCAGGAAGCCCCCGGATTCCCGAAGTGGACCGGACAGTGGACCTCGTTCGGCGGTGTGATCGGCGATCCCAAGTTCGACGGCCAGCAGTACATGGCCTACGGCAGCCGCGAGGGCGACCTCTTCCTCTGGAAGGTCGGCGGCAATCCCGAGCTCAGCAACGAGTGGTCGCATTTCCGCCACGACGAGCACAACTCGGGCCGCTACGGCAACGACACCCGCCCCCCGGCCGGGGTCAAGGTCAAGGTCAAGCGCTTCCAGAAGAAGGCGAAGCTGACCTGGGCGGCACCGGGCGAGAACGGCGTGAGCAACGGCAAGATCACCAAGTACGAGATCTACCGTGCCGCGAAGCCGGTCACGCTGAGTGGCCTGAAGAAGGCGGCCAGGGTGAAGGCACCGAAGATCGCCGCCCCGAACAAGAGCCAGTCGGTCACCCTGAAGGCCAAGACGAAGAAGAAGTTCTACTTCGCGATCCGGGCCCAGGACTCGGCCGGGAACTGGTCACAGCTCTCGAACACGACGGTCAAGCCCTTCAAGAAGAAGATCAACCGCAAGTTGATCAAGAAGAAGGTCAAGGTCTGCAAGAAGCGCCTGAAGGCGCAGAAGAAGCGGGCCAAGGGCAACAAGAAGAAGATCGCCAAGAGCAAGAAGCAGTACCGCAGCTGCGTCAAGAAGGCGAAGCGGGCCGGCGGCATCAAGGTCAAGCCCGGCAAGAAGTAGCCCGGCTGAACTGAACCAATCGGGGAAATCACGAAATAGTCGTGGTTTTCCCGATTGGTTCGCGGCCGGACCGGCCTAGGCCCGGCCGGCGGCGAGCAGTCTGCGCAGGAAGCGCTGGGTCTCCGGCCGTTTCGGCTCGACCAGCACCTGCTCCGGGGGGCCGATCTCGACGATGCGGCCCTCGTGGAGGAACGCGACCCGGTCCGCGACCTCGCGGGCGAAGCTCATCTCGTGGGTGGCGAGGATCATGGTCATCCCCTCCTTCTTCAGATCGCGGACGACCTCCAGCACGTCACCGACCAGCTCCGGGTCCAGCGCGCTCGTGACCTCGTCCAGCAGCATCAGCCGGGGCTGGGTGGCGAAGGCCCGGGCCAGGGCGACCCGCTGCTGCTGGCCCCCGGACAGCTGATCGGGCTTGTCGTCCTCCCTGCCGCCGAGACCGAAGCGATCCAGCAGGGCGCGCCCGCGCTCGCGAGCCTCCCGGCGATCCACCTTCTGTGCCTTGACCGCGCCGAGGATGACGTTGTCGATCACCGACATGTGCGGGAAGAGGTTGTAGGCCTGGAACACGACCCCGAGCCGCCGGCGTACGTCTACCGGGTTGACCGAAGGGTCGGTGATCACACCGCCGTCGAGCAGGATGTCCCCGTCGTCGATCTCGGTCAGCAGGGCGACGCAGCGCAGCAGCGTCGACTTTCCGGAGCCCGAGGCCCCGATCAGCGCGATCGCCTGGTGTTCGTTCACCGAGAGGTCGATGCCGTCGAGCACCATGCGCTCACCGAAGGCCTTGGTCACTCCCTGGATCTCCAGCACCGGACCGATCACGAGTTGATCTCCCCTCTCGCGGTGATGTGATCGAGGATCCGCGCCATCGGGATCGTCACCACCAGATAGAGCAGTGCCGCCGCGATCAGCGGCGTGTAGTTGAAGTCCCGGTTGGTCTCGATCTGAGCGATCTTGAACGCCTCCAGGATGCCGAGGATCGACACCAGGGCCACGTCCTTCTGGAGTGAGATGAAGTCATTGAGGATCGGCGGGCGCACGCGGCGGATCGCCTGGGGCAGCACCACGTAGCGCAGCGCCTGGACCCGGGTCAGGCCGACCGCGAGGGCGGCGTCGGTCTGGGTCTGATGGATCGAGGTGATGCCCGCGCGGAAGACCTCGGCCACGTAGGCGCTGTAGGCCATGGTCAGCGCGATGCCGGCCAGAAGGATCGGATCCTTCGGTACCCCGGACAGCTCCAGCGCCGGAAGGCCGAAGCCGAACAGGTAGATCAGGATGACCACCGGTGTACCGCGAAAGACATCGCAGTAGACGGCGGCCAGCATGCGCATCGGGAAGAGCGCGGCGGTGCCGGTGGTCCTCAGCAGCGCGATCAGCAGGCCGATGATCAGGACGGCCACCTCGATCACCATGAACATCTTGATGTCCAGCCAGAAACCCTCGAGAATTCTCGGGAACGACGTCTTGAACGCCTCGGGCGAGAAGAACTGCTCCTGCACCACGGGCCAGCCGCTGCTGTTGAGGACGATCGCCGCGGCGCCGCCGAAGACGACGATCGTCGAGATGACGGCGATCGCCTGGCCGCGCCGCGATCGGGCCAGCTTGGCCTTTTCGCGGGCGGCCCGGCGTTCACCGGGTGCTGCTCGGGTCATCGGAGTCGCGACGTGCCCCTCTAGGTGAGTTCGGGCGCCTTGGCCGCGTCACTCATCCATTGACGGGTGATCTCCTCGAGAGTGCCGTCCTCGTCGAGGGCCTTGATCGCCTTGTCGACACAGGGGGTCAGCTCGGAATCCTTGCCGAGCAGGGCGCCCCACTGGTCTCCGCCGGGAGCCTCGAACTGGCCGGCGACGGCGGCGTTGTCGAGCTCGGCGTCACGCAGGTAGATCGCCTGCGGCAGGTCGACCACGATCGCGTCCACCTGCTCCTGCTCGAAGGCGGTGACGACGTCGTTCGAGTTGTCGAACACCTTGGGGTCGCTGGCGGGCTGGATCTGCTGCTCGACGGCGTCGAACGCGGTGGTGCCGAGCTGAACGCCGATGGTCGCGTCCTGCAGCTGGTCGAGGCTGGTGATGCCGTCGAGCTCGGAGCCCTTGGGAACCAGAACGCCCTGGCTGGCGGTGTAGTACGGGGTCGAGAAATCGACGTTCTCGGCCCGCTTCGGGGTGATCGAGATCTGGTTCAGATCGAAGTCGAACTTCTTGTCACCCGGGGCGAACGAGACGTTGAAGGGGATGGTCGCCCACTCGACCTCGGACTTGTTGAAGCCGAGCTGATCGGCGATCGCGTAGGCGAGGGCCCCCTCGAATCCCTTGCCGTTGCTGGGATCGTCATCCTCGAAGTAGGGCGGGTAGGCCGGGCTGTCGGTGCCCACGGTGAGCACGCCGTCCTTGTAGGTCGCGAGGTTCTCCAGATCGCAGGTGGCCGCGGTGGTCGCGGTGGTGGTCGGTTCGTCACTGGACGAGTCGTCGTCGCTTCCGCAGCCGACCACGAAGGCCATGGCGAGCACGGGAACGAGCAAGAGGACGAGGCGAAGCTTGGTCAAGGGAATCCCTCCGATAATTGGCTTGGAACGGGAAGAGCCTACGTCACTCGCCGCCTCCGCAGGTTTTAGACTCCGCCCGACCTTGCGCCTCCAGGACGTGACCGAATTCTCGCTGGCCGTGTTGATCGTGGTGTTCGTGCTGCTCTGCGCGGCCTCGCTCGTCTCCTTCGGCATCGCGAAACGCAGGAAAGGGCGAACCTGGCGGCAGTACTACCCGCACCTGCTGCGCTCCTTCATGATCCGCCTGGCGGTGTCGGCGGCGGCCGCGATCTCGGTCTTCGCCCTGATCACCGCGGCACTGGTCCTGAACAGCCACCGACCGCCGGGAGACAACTCCCCGGTGATCCGGGTCGACGGACGGGGCGGCCCGGTCACGGTCGATCTCGCCATGGAAAATTGCGAGGATCCGATCTCGGGGACGATCTCGATGCGGCCCGGTCCGGGCAAAGTCCGGATCTACTCCGACGGCGAGGGGATCCGCGAGATCGCGGCCGCCGGCGATCGGCGGGCCTCGTTCACCCTGGACGACGCGATCGCCAAGCGCGGGCTGCTCTCCTGCTACGCCCAGCTGCCGCTGGTGCGCGGGGGCGATGGCCCTTCCCAGGTCAACCTGACGGTCGGTGACGAGATGCAGCTGGACATGGCCTCTTCGGTGCCTCCGGCCGAGGCCTACACGAACGGCCAGTGGTCCTGGGCATGCCCGGCCGCTGCCGCCTGCCCGGTGCTCGCCACCGTGAACTACGCGATCGAGGACGGCACCAAGCAGGTGATCGTGCTCGTGCTCGCCGCACTGTTCGGATCGATCATCGCGCTGTTCATCGGCGAGGCCCTGATCGAACCGATCCGCCGCCGTCTCGATCGGGAGCGTCCCGGCCAGTCCGGCTGACCGCGCCGGAGTCCCGGAGCAGCGCCGGGATCGAGTTCAGATCCACCTCTTCCACCGGCTTCGGCCTGCCGACGTGGTACCCCTGGGCGAAGTCCACCCCGTACTCCCGCAGCAGCTCCAATGTCTCGGCGTCCTCGACCTGTTCGGCGATCGTCAGCTTGCCCATGCCGTTCGATATCTCGACCAATGCCCTGACCAGCAGCCGGTCGGTCGGGTCGAGCGCGATCTGGCGGATGAACTCGCCATCGATCTTCACGTAGTCGCAGGCGATGTGCTTCAGATAATAGAAGGAGGCGAATCCCGTGCCGAAATCGTCCAGGGCGAAGCGGCAGCCCAGATCGGCGAGGCTGGCGGCGAAGGTCTGGGCGCTGGCGATATTGCCGATCGCCGACGTCTCGGTGACCTCGAAGATCAGGCCGGAGGGATCGGCGCCCGTGCTCTCCAGCTCCTCCGAGATCACCCTGAGCAGGCCGGGATCGCCGACCGAGCGGCCGGACAGGTTCACGCAGAGCCGGGGCTTGATCTCGCTGCCCGAGGCGCCGGCGAGGATGCCGATCGCCTTGCGGATCACCCATTGGTCGATCTCCTGGACCAGGTCGTGACGTTCGGCGATCGGCAGGAAGGCCCCCGGCGCGACGATCGAGCCGTCGCGGTCGCGCATCCGGATGAACAGTTCGTGGTGCGGTGCCCCGCCCCCGCGGAACGAGGCGATCGGCTGGGCGTACAGGACGAAATCGTCGCTGCTCAGGGCGGAACGTATCCTCGCCACCCAATCGAGGCTCTGCCCCACCTTCGATTCCTCCTGCGGATCGTAGAGGCGGGCTCCGTTGCGACCGGCGTCCTTGGCCTCGTACATGGCGACGTCGGCGTGGATCATCAGCTTCTCCTCGCTGATGTCCTGGTCCGGCGAGGTGAAGGCCACCCCGATGCTCGCGGTCACCCGGGCCGAGTAGTCGGGACCGTCGACCCGCACGTCGCTCGCCACCAGCTGACTCAGCTCGCGGGCGATCCGCAGCGCGCCCTCGCGGTCGATGTCGCGGAGCACGACCACGAACTCATCGCCGCCCTGCCTGGCCAGCGTGTCGGTGGTCCGCAGCCGCTTCTTCAGCAACTCGGCGGTGCGGATGATCAGCTGGTCGCCGACCGAGTGGCCGTAGGTGTCGTTGATGAACTTGAAGTTGTCGAGGTCGATGTTGAGGATGGCCAGCCCCTTGCGATCCGATCGTTCGTCGATCGCCTGGCCGAGCTCATCCTCGAATCGGCGCCGGTTGAAAAGTCCGGTCAGCGGGTCGTGGTCGGCGAGATGCTGGAGCTGGCGGCTGAGCTCATGCCGTTCGGTGATGTCCTCGACCATCGAGAGTGCCTGGCTGGCATGGCCGTCGGCGTTCCGGAGCATGCGGGCGGTGAGATAGATCCAGACGATCTGTCCGTCCTTGCGCACGTACCGCTTCTCCATCTCGAACCCGTCCGTCTCGCCGGCGAACATCGCGGTGCTGAGCTTCAGGTCGAGCTCGAGATCCTCGGGGAAGGTGATGTCGGCGAAGGTCATTTCGCGCAGCTCTTCGCCGGTGTATCCGGTGATCTTCTCGAAGGCCGCGTTCACGTGATCGAAGGTGCCGTTCTCCTGGACCAGGCAGAGCCCGATCGGACTCTGCTCGAACACCTGGCGGAATCGCAGCTCGGCCTCGCGCCCGGCCGATTTCGCGAGATGCTCCTCGGTGATGTCGGTCTTGACCAGGATCAGAACCGGGCCGTGGATCGGATGCTCGCTGAGCACGGCCGTGCACCGGCACCAGAGCTCGGACCGGTCGCGGGCGATCGAGCGGCTCTCGTAGCGGGAGGATCCCGTCGTGATCAGTTCGTGGGTCACCCTGCTTCGCTCGGTCTCCTCCTCCCCGCTCAGGTCGCCGGGCTTCATGTCGTCGATATGTGAGCCGATCAGGTCGCCCCGGTCGTATCTGTGGAGCAGGTCGAACTGGGGGTTGGTGAGCACGATCCGCGAGTCGCTCACCCTGATCACGGCCACCCCCTCGGACATGCCCTTGAGCACGTCGGCCTGTTCGGCGAGCACCGAGGTCGCCTCTCGCCAGCGGCTGTAGTAGCGCTGGAGCCGCTGCGAGGAGACCGCGATCACCCCCAGCAGGACGATCAGGACGAGGATCTCGCCCCCGCCCTGCCCGAACGACCTCTGTTCCTCTCCGAACCTGCCGGCCATGTACTCGCCGACCCCGATCACCGCCGGCAGGACGATCGCGGTCGGCACCAGATACCTGGCCATGGATGGCCCCGGCCCCTCGGAGAGCAGGAAGCCCACCAGCCCGCGATCGGGACGGAGGCAGACGTACGAGACATAGATCAGGACCAGCCCGATCGCAGTCGTGAAGCTGACCTCCTGCTTGCTGGCCGAGTCGAGGATCGAGTTCACCTGATACCCGTGGGAGAGCAGGGCGGCGAGCACCATCACGCCCAGGGCCGGTTCGAAGAATCTCGACCAGCGATGCCGGGGGCCGTCCCGGTCGAGCGTGATCAGCGCCAGGCTGAAGGTCAGGGTCAGGATCAGCACCGGGATGCTCGGGGTGGCCCATGCGCCCTGGTCGGCCCAGTTGATGTCGAGCCCCTCGCCCAGCTCGTTGAGGAGAAAGGTCAGGGCCGCGAAACCGCTGATGAAAGCGAGCGCCCAGCCAGCCCTGCCTCTCGCTCCCGTCTGGGGCACGGAGACCTCCACCTTCGATCGCAGCAGGAAGATCGATCCGCCGAGCATGCCGAGCAGGACCGCGGTCGCGACCGGCGCCGCCGGAGCCCCGAAATAGGCACCGCCGAGGACCCCCACCCCCAGGGCCCAGCCGACACAGACCACGATCGCGAGCACCACCGCGGCCAGACCGCCGATCACCGGTGCGATCCGGGCCGCCCGCATCCATTGCCGGAGCAGGCCGCTGCCGAGACCGGCATCGGTCTCGATCTTGGTCTTCCATGAGGGCGAATCGACCGGCGGCGACTCGGATTCGAGGAACTTGAGCGCGCGTGCCCGAATCTCGTCCTCACTCAAAGGAGGAGGCGGCGTTGCTTCACTGCTTGGTCGAATCTCGGCTACTGGAACCCCCCTCGGGCGTCCGATTGACCGCGGCACCCGAAATCCAACCTAACACCAATCGGTTCGAATCGATGAAAACGCCGGCACCTGAATGCCGGCTTGGGAGACTCAGGCGCTGAGCTCCCGGCCGATCGCCGCGACCAGCTCGTCGTCCTCGGGTTCGGTACCGGCCGGGAACTTGCCGACCAGGCTGCCATCCCGGGCGATCAGGTACTTCGCGAAGTTCCATTCCGGTTCCTCACTGGCGGCCGAAAGCCGTGTGAAAAGCGGGTTCGCGTTCTCGCCGACCACATCGGTCTTGGCGAACATCGGGAAGGTGACGCCGTAGTTCCTCTGACAGAAAGTGGCGATCTCCTCGTCACTTCCGGGCTCCTGGTCCATGAAGTTGTTCGCCGGGAACCCGAGGATCTCGAGGCCTTCGTCACGGTGGGCCTCGTAGATCCGCTGAAGACCCTCGAACTGCGGGGTGAGGCCGCACTTGCTGGCCGTGTTCACGACCAGGACGACCTTGCCGACGTATCCGCCGAGGTCCCTCTCGTCCCCTTCGAGTCCGGTCATCGACCCCGACAGGACCACTTCACCACTTTGATCGCTCATCGGCCCATACTAGTCGGGGGACCGGCCCGCCGAAAGCTCTCCGGAACCCCTAGCCGGCCGCGGTGGCGCTCGCCGCTTCGTCCCGGACCGCCTGCTCGGCGGCTTCCCAGTCCTCGTAGAGCTTCTGCACCTTGGCCTTGGCGTTGTCGTGGCGGCGGGTCGATTCGGCGGTCTTCTCCGGGGTCGACCAGGCGCTCGGGTCGGCCAGCTCGTCTTCGAGTTCGGCCAGGTCGGCTTCGGCCCGTTCGATCTTCTTCTCGAGTCCGGCCACCTTGCGGGCCGCGCGGGCGGTCTCCTTGGCGGCCGACCCACCCCGCTTCGCGTTCTCGCTCTTGTTCGCCTTGGCGCTCTGGACGGCGCGGCCGGCCTGGATCGCCTCGCGCTCGTCCCGGTCGCGCTGATACTCGGCCCAGCCGGTCGTGTAGCTCTTCAGCTCCTGGTTCTCGACGACGACCGTGCGGCTGCCCACCGCTTCGAGCAGCGCCCGGTCGTGTGAGATCAGGATGATCGCCCCGGTGAAGACCGAGAGCGCGTCCTCGAGCGCCTCACGGCTCTCGATGTCGAGATGGTTGGTCGGTTCGTCGAGCATCAGGACGTTGGCCCCGGAGGCGACCAGGATCGCCAGCGAGAGCCGCCGCTGCTCACCGCCCGAGATGTCGCTGAGCGACTTGTTGACGTCGCTGCCGGAGAACAGGAAGGCCCCGAGCAGGTCACGCACCTTCTGGCCCGAAAGTCCGGTCTCGCGGGCGGCCGCGTCGAGGATCGAGCCCTCGCCCGAGGCCGTGTCGGCATGCTGGGAGAGGTATCCGACCTTGGCGTTGTGTCCGAGCCTCACGCTGCCGCCGGCCGGCTTGCGTTCGCCGGCCAGGGTCTCGATCAGGGTCGTCTTGCCGGCCCCGTTCGGACCGACCAGGACCACGTGCTCGTCACGTTCGACCAGCAGGTTGGCGTCGTCGAGCAGCACCCGTCCCGGCACCTCGAGCCTGCCGTTGACCAGCTTCAGCACGACCCGGCTGGCCCTCTCCGGCTGCGGGAAGACGATCTGCAGCCGCCGCTTGTCCTCGGGATCGAACGAGAGCGCCTCGGACTTGATCTTGTCGATCTTCTTGATCTTGGACTGGGCCTGCTTGGCCTTGCTCGCCTTGTAGCGGAACCGGTCGACGAAGACCTCCATGCGCGCGATCTCGGCCTGCTGTTTCTCGATCGCCTTGCCGAGCGCGACCTGCCGCGCGGCATGCTCCTTGCGCCAGGCATGCCAGGGACCCTTGAAGTAGCGCGACTTGCCGGCCTCCAGCTCCAGCACGGAGGTGCCGACCGACTCGAGGAACCAGCGGTCATGGGCGACCAGGACGACCGCCGAATCGAGTTCCTGGAGGTAGGTCTCGAGCCATTCCAGGGTCGGGATGTCGAGGTGGTTGGTCGGCTCGTCGAGCAGCAGCAGATCGGCGTGGGTCGCGAGTGCCCTGGCGAGCGAGGCCCGGGTCAGCTCGCCGCCGGAGAAGGTCGAGAGATCGCGGTCGAACTCCTTGTCCTCGAAGCCGAGGCCGCGCAGCACGATCAGCACCTCGTCGCGCCAGCGGTAGCCGCCGGAAAGCTCGAGGCGCTGCTGGGCGGCCGAGTAGGCCCGCATGGTCTCTTCGTCGTGGTCGCCGGCCGACATCTTCGCCTCGAGGCGTTCCAGCTCGGCCTCGGTCTCGATCGTGTCGGCCCGCCCGCTGAAGACGTACTCCTGCAGGCTGAAGTCGGATTCACGTGGCGGACGCTGATCGTGGAGCGCGACGCGGATGCCTTTGGCCAGGCTGAGGCTGCCCGAGTCGTTCACCAGCTCGCCGGCCAGAATCCGCAGCAGAGTGGACTTTCCGGCACCGTTCCTGCCCGAAAGCGTCATGCGGTCGCCGCGCATCAGCTTGAATGACACGTCCGAGAAGAGCGGGTCCCCACCGAGGTGGATTCCGAGATTGGATGCGGTTGCGATGGCCATGAACGAAACAGTCAGTCTGCCAACTGCCATGCATCGCCGCACTCAGAGTGGAAGGCGGCCCTTCGTTGTGGGAGGATTCTGCGCTTCGGCAAGCAGAATGAGAGTGGTTCATGAGCAACGGTGACTTCAGGCCCAACCCCGGCCGCAACCCGCAGTCCGGCACTCCCTGGGAGAACCAGGTCCCGTCCTACGAATCGGCGCACGGCGTCTCGCCCTACCCGCCGATCGCCGACTACGGCTTCCTCTCCGACGGCGAGGTCTCGGCCCTGGTCGCACCGAGCGGCAACATCGAGTGGTTCTGCCTGCCCCGGTTCGATTCACCCAGCGTGTTCGGCTCGATCCTCGACCGCAGCGCCGGCAACTTCCGGCTCGGTCCGGCGGACATCAACGTGCCCACCCACCGCCGCTATCTGCCCGGCACGATGGTCCTGGAGACCAGCTGGGGCACCGGTGACGGCTGGATCATCGTCCGCGACGTGCTGCTGATCGGCCCCTGGCATCACGAGCGGGACCGTTCGAACACCCATCGGCGTGCCCCCACCGACTACGACGCCGATCACGTCCTGCTGCGCATGGTGCGCTGTGTCCACGGCGAGGTTCAGCTGGTGATGGACTGCAAGCCGGTCTTCGACTACGGCCGCAGGCAGGCCAGCTGGGAGTACGCCGGCGAGGGCTACCGCGAAGGGATCGCGACCGCCCCGGGCTCCGACATCGAGCTGCGCCTCACCAGCGATCTCAATCTCGGCTTCGAGGGGCCGCGCACGACCGCCCGGACGTTGCTGAAGGAGGGCGACGTGCGTTTCGTGGCGCTCTCCTGGAGCGAGCACGCGCCCCCGCAGGACTACGACGAGGCCTACAACCGCCTCGTCTGGACCGCGCATCACTGGCAGAACTGGCTGGCTCGCGGCACCTTCCCCGATCACCCCTGGCGAAGCTACCTGGAGCGTTCCGCGCTCACCCTGAAGGGCCTCACCTACTCCCCGACCGGCGCCCTGATCGCCGCCGCGACCACCTCGCTCCCGGAGACCCCGAAGGGCGAACGCAACTGGGATTACCGCTACTCATGGATCCGCGACTCGACCTTCACCCTTTGGGCGCTGTACACGCTCGGCTTCGATTGGGAAGCCAACGATTTCTTCTACTTCATCGCCGATGTCGCGCGAGGCACCGACGACCTCCAGATCATGTACGGGGTCGCCGGGGAGACCAAGCTGAACGAGGAGATCCTTCATCACCTGCACGGATACGAGGGAGCTTCGCCGGTCCGGATCGGCAACGACGCCTACAACCAGAACCAGCACGACGTCTGGGGCGCGGTGCTCGACTCCTTCTACCTCCACACCAAGTCCCGCGACGGCCTGCCGGAGGAGATCTGGCCGATCCTGAAGCAGCAGGTCGATGCCGCGCTCGCCAACTGGGAGGGCAAGGATCAGGGCATCTGGGAGGTTCGGGGGGAGCCGCAGCACTTCACGTCCTCCAAGGTCATGTGCTGGGTGGCGCTTGATCGCGGCACCAGGCTCGCCCGCCTGCGCGAGGATCACGAGCTGGCCGAGGAGTGGCAGCTCGCGGCCGACGCGATCCACCAGGACATCTGCGAGAACGCGGTCGACGATCGCGGCGTCTTCACCCAGCACTACGACACCGATGCCCTCGACGCGTCATGTCTCCTGCTGCCGCTGCTGCGTTTCCTGCCCGCCGACGATCCCCGGATCAAGGCGACGGTGCTGGCGATCGCCGACGAGCTCACGGTCGACGGCCTGGTTCTCCGCTACCGGGTCGACGAGACCGACGATGGATTGAACGGCGAGGAGGGCAGCTTCACGATCTGCTCGTTCTGGCTGGTCAGCGCCCTGGTCGAGATCGGCGAGCTGGACCGGGCCCGCCAGCTCTGCGAGCGCCTGCTCGGCTACGCGAGCTCACTCCAGCTCTACGCCGAGGAGATCGATCACGATTCCGGCCGCCACCTCGGAAACTTCCCTCAGGCGTTCACCCATCTGGCCCTGATCAACGCCGTGATGCACGTGATCCGGGCCGAACAGGAGATCTCCGAGAAGTAGTGCAATAGGGGTGTCAATACGGTAATTCGTGTAACTGCACACTGTATGGGGTGTTACGTTGAGCACATGAAGACCCGTCTGCTGTCCACTCTCGTCCTGCTCCCCCTGATCGTGCTCGCGTCCGCCGCTCCCGCCGCCGCACAGAAGCCGATCCCGAACATCAATCAGACCCAGCCGTACCGCGCCCTCAAGTCCTATGTCGGATTCCTCGAGGCGAAACGTGCCGTCCCGGCCAGCTCCGAGACCAAGGCCACCTACAAGCTCACTCTTTCCAGCAAGCGCACCAAGGCCAACCTGAAGGCCAAGTCCCTCTACAACCGGCGCATCGTCCGCATCAGCAAGCAGGACGACAACAAGCAGCGGCGTCAGATCAAGCTGATCCGCCAGGCCCAGAAGTCCAAGGTCGCCGGGCTGAAGAGCGATCTGGCCGATCGCCTCGCGAGCCTCCGCGCCAAGGAGAACGTCGCGATCGCCCGCATCAACGATTCCTACGGGTCGAAGATCACCTCTTTGACCAACAAGCGCAACATCCTGCAGAAGCGTCTCGACAAGACGACCAGCCAGGCCAAGCGCGACAAGATCACGATCAAGATCAACGCGGTCCAGAAGCAGATCAACGTGCTGGTGAACGCCAAGCAGGCTGACCTGAACGTGGTCGAGACCAAGTACAACGGCCGCACGGCGAACGTCAACGACCTGTTCGCCGCCAAGATCCAGCGGGCCAAGGATTCCGCCGCCCGTCAGATCAAGCAGGCGAAGAACGCCTACAAGAAGCTCTACCGCGAGCAGCTCGCGGCCGCCAAGGAGAAGCAGGCCGGCGAGATCGGCCTGATCACCGATCTCAGCAACCGGGGCACCGGATACATCGCGGAGATGCCCCCGGCCGTCTAGTCAAACGTCCTGGGTAGGCCAACGAAAGGACCCGCCCGGCGGGTCCTTTCTATTGCAGCGCCCAGGCCGCTCTGGCAATGATCGTGGGCCAATTTGGCCCACGATCATTACCAGACCCCGCTCAATACGAGTCTTCGCAGGCCCTGCCGTCGTGGTCGGCATCGAGGCGGTGCGGGTCCCTCTTCTTTGAACCCTTGTGCTTCTTGAAGAACTTCTGAGCCTGCCGCTGAGTCTTGAAGTCAGAGCAGTCCCTGTCGCGAAACGCCTCGGCGGGTGAGGCGCTCACCGCGAGTAGGGCAGCCGTGACAAATGCGACAGCTCCGGCACTCATCCGCTTGTGGATTACGTCCATGTTCCTTGTCCCCCATGTGACGGTATCGCGCTCATTCGCGATACCTGTGCCTCAAGCCTAGACAGAAATCCAACAAGTCGTAGTCGTAGCAGCCACTCCCCCTTTTTCGTTTCTGGGTCGAATCGAATATGTATCTCGTGTGTGATTCGACCCAGAACGGCGGTGCCGGCTGGATGTCTTGCTGCTGGGCGGCCCCTTGGTGGGGAGGCCTTGTTGGAACCGTTTATGGAGACGGCGGGAATTGAACCCGCGTCCGCGGTCGCGTGACGAAAAGCGTCTACAGGCTTAGCCGGTGCTTTGTTCTCGCCTTCCGCGGGCCGCACCAACGGGCACTACGGAAGACCAGTCCCTTAGATGTCCCCTTGAGGTCAGGACATCCCTCGCAGGTAAGCCCGTTTCTGAAGCCGGTGCCCCACCCCACGGGCCGAGGGTGGACCGACTCTCATTGTCCTAGAAGTTATCTAGGCAGCGAGGGCGAACTCATGGTCCGCACGTATTGGTTTTTTGCCGTTTTTTTACGAGGCCAACGACATCCTCGACCTGCAACTCTTCGCACGGTCCGACTGCGTCGAAGCCTGTCGTCCCCTTGAATGTTGCCCCTTCATTGTACGCCCTCACCCGATCCCGGTCAACGCGGGGCTTGCGGCCTGTACGTTGAGTGGACCACCCGACCGTCAGGAGCCGAATGAGCGACCCGAGTGAGCAGTCCGAATATGACGTGATCGTGATCGGGGCCGGGCCGGCCGGGGAGGTCGCCGCCGGCAGGCTCGCCGAGGGCGGGCTCGATGTCGCGATCGTCGAGAAGCACCTCGTGGCCGGCGAATGCTCCTATTACGCCTGCATGCCCTCGAAAGCTCTTCTGCGCCCCGGTGAGCTGCTGAAAGAGGCCCAGCGGGTCCCAGGGGTCAAGGAGGCCGTGAACGGCGAACTGGACGTGCCTTCCGCTCTGAGGCGCCGTGACGAGGTCATCCACGATCTCGACGACTCGGCCCAGCTGCCGTGGCTAGAAGAGCGGGGAATCGACCTGATCCGCGGAACCGGCGGCCTGGACGGTGAACGCAGGGTCCGGGTCGGGGAGCGGACCCTGACCGCGCGCCGGGCGATCGTCATTTCCACCGGCACCGGCGCGGCGATCCCGCCCATCCCCGGGATCGAGGACGTCGACATCTGGAACAACCGCGACGCGACCACGGCCAAGACCGCCCCGCGATCCATGATCGTGCTGGGCGGTGGTCCGGTCGGCTGCGAGCTGTCCCAGGCCTGGGCCGATTTCGGCACCGAGGTCACGCTGATCGAACCGGAGCCGCGCCTGCTCGCCCGGGAGGAATCCTTCGCCGGCGAGCAGGTCGCCGCTTCACTCCAGACGAAGTACGGCGTCAGGGTCATCTTCGGTGCCAGGGCCGACCGCCTCTCTCAGCAAGGTGACGTGATCACGGTCGAACTGAGCGATGGCCGGAAGGTCGAGGCGGAAAAGCTGCTGATGGCGACCGGCCGCAGGCCGATGCTAGACGGGCTCGGTCTGGAGTCGATCGGACTGGACACCGGCGGATACATCGAGACCAGGGAGAACATGTCGGTCGGAGGATTCGATTGGCTCTACGCGGTCGGCGACATCAACGGGCGGATCCTGCTCACCCACATGGGCAAGTACCAGGCCTGGATCGCCAGCGAGTGCATCCTCGGCCGTCCCGTGGCCGAGATAGCCGAGCCGTACGGCGCGCCGCGGGTCACCTTCACCGATCCCCAGGTGGCCGCGGTCGGCCTGACCGAGGCCGACGCCCGGGCCGCCGGAACCGAGATCGACGTGATCGACGTATCGACCGGCTCGACCGCGGGAGCCTCCTTCACCGGGAAGGATGTGGAGGGAACCTGCCGGCTGGTGGTGGACAAGGCCGATGGCACCATCGTCGGCGCGACCTTCACCGGATTCGAGACCGCCGAGATGATCCACGCGGCCACGATCGCGATGGTCGGCGAGGTGCCGATGCACCGGCTGCGCCACGCGGTCCCCTCCTTCCCGACCAGAAACGAGATCTGGCTGCGGCTGGCCGAGAAGTACGAACGCCGACACACCTAGGGGCTAGAGTCCCCGGCATGCGCATCCTGGCTTTCAGCGACCTTCACTGTGACCTCGAACAGGCGAACCGCCTGACCGAACTCTCGGCCGAAGCCGACGTCGTCATCGGCGCCGGTGACTTCGCCTCGATCCACGAGGGGCTGGAAGTGACGATCGGCGCGCTCGCCGGGATCACGACCCCCACCGTGCTGGTCTGCGGCAACAACGAAAGTCTCGGGGATCTCCAGGAAGCGGCGACGGCCTGGCCCGCCGCGACCGTGCTCCACGGCAACTCGACCGAGATCGAGGGACAGACCTTCTTCGGACTCGGCGGGGGCATCCCGACCACGCCCTGGTCCTGGAGCTACGACCTCGACGAGACCGAGGCCGAAGCGGCACTCGCCGATCTCACCGGGGACGCGGTCCTGGTGGTCCACTCACCGCCGAAGAACCATTGCGACCTCGCCGGCGGCGGCCTCCACCTGGGCAGCACCGCGATCGCGGCCGCCATCGAGCGCGCCCAGCCGAAACTGGCCGTCTGCGGCCACATCCACGAATCCTGGGGCGAGCGCTCGAACATCGGCGCCGCCGAGATCGCGAATCTCGGCCCGAACGGCACCTGGTTCGATCTCTAGCCGCGCTGTCTGCCCATGAAACCGTCCTCGACTTCTATGAGCGAAGTTGACTGGGATGCATTGTTCAGACCGTGATCCGGCCGCGCAGCGACTCGATCAGCTCGGCCGGGAATCCGGGAACCTTCTCGAGATCCTCGACCGAACGGTAGCCGCCGAAGCGCTCCCGGTAGGCGAGGATCCGGGTCGCCTGGGTCACCGACAGGTCGGCGTCGCGCAGCTCCTCGAAAGTGGCGCTGTTCAGATTCAGCGTGCCTGAAGAAGGCTTGGAGCCCGAGAGTCCACCACCGAACAGCGGCGATCTGGCGACCGGCGCGGGCGCCTCGTCCGGATCCTCCGCCGGCGGCGTGTAGGCGGGAGTCTCGGCCACGGGAGGCGGTGTGAACGCGGGCGCCGCCGGTTCGGGCCGTGCCGGTTCGGGCCTGGCGGGCGGCTGAGTCGATTCCTCCAGGGCGGCGGCGGCGACCTCTTCGGCGGCCTTCGCCCTTTCCTCGGCCTCGATCGCGCGCTCCTCGGCCCGGTCGATGCCGGTGATCACTTCACTCAGGCGGCGTTCGCGTTCGGACTCGTCGATCTTCAGCTGAGCCAGCCGTTCGGCGAACGCGGCCCGCTTCTCGGCGTCCTCGGCCCGCTGTTCGATCCGGGCGAGACGTTCCTCGGCCTCGCGCAGGGTCCGGTCACGTTCGTCGCTGTTCGCCTGGAGCCGCTGCTCGACGGCGGCGAGGCCGGTCGGAGTCGGCGGCACCTCTTCGGCGGTCTCGATCTCCCGCTGGATCTGCTCGGCCTGATCGAGCCGTTCCTCGATCGCCGGCTCCGGTTCCGGCTCGGCGGCGGGGACCGGAGCGGGTGGCACCGGCGCGCCGATCCCGCGGCCCTGCTCGGCCTTGATCTCGGCGACCTTGGCCTTCAGCCGCTGTTCGGCGTCACGCGCCGCGTCGTCGGGGGAATCGCTCTCTTCTTCGGCGTCCTCGCCCTGCCCGGATGCCGCCTTGGCGACCAAGCCGCCACCGGCGGCTCCGGCGGCGAAGGCCGCGGCGGCCTCACCGACGGTGGCGTCGAGCCCGGGAGCCTCGATCGCGGGCTCATGCTCGACCTCGGGTTCCGGGGCGGTCTCGGGCTCGTACGCGACCTCGGGCTCGGCGGGAGATTCGTCCGTATCGCTCGGCAGGTCGTACACCTGGGTCGGGTATTCACCCTCCTCCGCCGGCTCCACGGGAGCGGGGGCCGGAGCCGCCTCGGGCGGGGCCGGCTCGACGGCGGTCTCCCGGGGCGCGTTGGCCATCGCGGCCGCGGTCGCCGCCGAGAGCTCGGCCGGGGTCGGGGTCGGCGACGTGAAAGCGGTGTCCGGCTCGTCGTGGACGGACTGGATCACACCGGCGGCCGGCGCGGTCTGGGTCGGGCTCACCGGGGCCGGTACGGGACCGGAGCGAGCGACGGCCGCGGCGGCCTGAAGCTGATCCCGGGCCGACTGCTTCTCGGCCTCGACCGGATCGGCGGGCAGGTTGGCACTGAGCGGCAGTGTCGTGGAAGGCGACATCGCCTGGCGCCCTTCGAGCCCGGCCTTGCGGCGCAGGCGCTCCTCTTCGCGGGAGCGCTGCATGGCGGCCCGCTTGCGGCGGCGGATCTCCGAGGCGGAGGGAACCGAGGCGGGCGATCCGGCGGCAGCGGCCTTCGGTCCCTTGGCGTCCTTGGATCGTCCGCGCATGATGAAGATCCCGGCCAGGATCGCGGCCAGGACCACGATTCCGATGATGATGAACGGCGCGTTGTCGGTCACGAAATCGCTCACCTTGTCGAAGAAGCTCTTGTCGTCATCGGCGCTGCTGTCACCGGTGACGCCGGTGGCTCCCTGCAGGGCTGCGATCTGCTCGGGCGTCATCGAGAGCGGCGCTTCGGTCGATGAGGTGTCCGTGGGGATCTCGGTGCCGGTGGCGCCGGTCAGTCCGGTGGTGTCTGCTGAGGAGACGGCGACGGGTCCGGCGGCACCGGTCAGGGCCGCGATCAGCAGAAACGTCGAAATGAATCTCTTGAATCTCGTACTCATTCGTTCCAATCCTCGCAGGCTCGTGATAAGCAGATGTAAACGTCCGTTGCCCTGGTGTTCATCTTGCCACCATCGGGTGGTTCAGGAACGATAGCGGCCCTTGAATTCCCGCTCGACATCACGCTGGACGTCGCGATCGGCGATCTCCCGGCGGCGATCCTGACCCTCCTTGCCCTTGGCGAGCGCCAGTTCTACCTTCGCCTTCGGTCCCTTGAAATAGATCCGGGAGGGGATCAGGGTGAGACCCTTCTGCTGGGAGGTGCCGATCAGGCGTTCGATCTCCCCGCGGTGGAGCAGCAGCTTGCGCGGCCGCTCGGGATCGTGATTGTTGGTGGTGGCCGGCGCGTAGTGCGGGATGTGCAGGTTGCGCAGCCAGACCTCGCCGTCGTCGATCACGGCGTAGGAATCGCCCATCTGGGCATTGCCCTGGCGCAGCGCCTTGACCTCGGTTCCGAGCAGCGAGATACCGGCCTCGAATTTCTCGATCAGTTCGAACTTCTGCCGGGCACGGCGATTCGTGGCGACGTCGCCCGATGCCGGAGCCCTCTTCTTCTTGGTCTTCTTGCTCATGCCCAGACCAATCTAGTGCCTATCCGTCGGCGGGTTCGAGGTCGACCCGGCCCCGTGCGGAATCGACCCGCTCGACCGTCACCGTGATCGGATCCCCGAAGCGCACGGCCCGTCCGGTCTTGCTGCCGATCAGCGCGGTCTCCTGCTCGTTGAGGTCGAAATACTCGCCCCGGATCTTGCGCACAGGCACGAATCCCTCGTAGACGTCGCCGAGCTTGCCGCCGAAGGTGACGAATGCCCCGGCCCGGATCACGCCGGAGACCTCACCCTCGAACTCGCTGTCGCGGCCGCGCTCGAACAGTTCCCGTTCGAGCAGGAACGCGGCGCAGATATCGTCCGCGTCCCGCTCCATGCGGGCCGAGGCGCGCTCCTTGTCCGAACAGTGAAGCGCCGCCAGCCCGACGAACCCCGGTTCCGGCTTGACCTCGCCCGCACCGAGCTCGGCCAGCAGGCCGCGGTGCACCACCAGATCGGGGTATCGCCGGATCGGGGAGGTGAAATGCGAGTAGGCGGTGCTGCCGAGCCCGGCATGCCCGAGGTTCTTCTCGGAGTAGCGGGCCGGTTTCAGCGATCGCAGGATCAGCGAGGAGTAGGCGGCCTCGCCGTGTCCGCGGCGGGCGGCCTCGCGGGACACGGAGCGCGAAGCCTCGACCGCGATCTGGCCGGCCTGGCTCGGGCCCATGCCGTCGTACGCGGGCGGAGCGGGCAGGTCCAGCGAGGCGAGCTGCTCGAGCAGATGCTCGATCCGGTCGGGATCGGGCTGCTCATGCACCCGGTAGAGGGTCGGTGTGTGGCGGTTCTCGAGCATCGCCGCGACCTGCTCGTTGGTCAGCACCATGAGCTGCTCGATCAGCCGGTGGGCCTCGGTCTGGGCTTCGGCGGCCGCGGAGATCACGTGACCGTCCGAATCGAAACGGAACGACGGTTCGGCCGAGCTGACCTCGAGAGCACCGCCGGCGCGCTTTCCGGCCAGATCGGCGGCGATGGTCCGGGTCAGGCCGATCGGCTCGGCCACCGCCTCGGGTGGTTTCTCCCTTCCGGCGAAGATCCGGTCGAGCTGGTCGTAGTCGAGCCTCGCGTCCGACCGGATCGTCGAGCGGTAGAAGGCGGCCGACTCGACCTCTCCCCCGCCCGAGATCAGGATCTCGGTTGTCACCGCGTTGCGTTCGACCCCGGGTGAGAGCGAGCAGACCCCGGCACTGAGGACCTTCGGCAGCATCGGTTCGACCGAGGTCGGGAAGTAGGTGCTGTTGGCGCGTTCGTAGGCCTCGTACTCGAGCGCCGTTCCCGGCCTCACGTATGCGGCGACGTCGGCGATGTGGATCCAGAGCCGGACCCCGTCGCCCTCCCTTTCGGCCGACACCGCGTCATCGAAATCGCGGGCGGTCGCGGGATCCACCGTGAAGGTGGGTTTCTCGGTCAGATCGCGCCGGCCGCCCGGGGGATCGAGCGGGTTGAGCGATGCGCTCTCGGCCTCGGCCTCCAGGCCCTTGGCGAAACCCCGCCGCCCGAGCTTCTCGGTGGCGAACGCCTCGCAGACATCGGTGGCGTTGTCGATCCGGCCGAGATCCCTGACCATGCGGGCACGTCCCCCTCCGAACTCCGCCAGGACGATCTGTCCGGGCCGCGAGCGGACCTTGCGGTCGAGGGCGACCTGCTCGCCGGGCACGAAGATCGGCCGGGCGACTGTGAAGCGCCCGCGCTTCTCCAGGATCGCGACGTGAAACTCTCCCCGTGGCCGCGCCCGGCCTGCCCGTGGGCGCGCCATCTAGGACCCGTCGCCGGAGGCGGCGATCTCGCCGGAAAGCACTTCGTACGCACGGTCGAGCTGGGTGTCGCGCTCGGCGTCGGGGGCGAGCCTCGCGACCACGTCGGGCTTCAGGCCCTTGCCGGCGAGCGAGACGCCGTCAGCCGTGAAGAACTCGCCGACGGTGAGGTCCAGCGCGCCGCCGCTGTCGAGGTTGATCACCTGCTGGAAGACTCCCTTGCCGAAGGTGCGCGTGCCGACGACCGGGGCATCGATGTTGGTCTGGAGAGCCGCGGCGAGGATCTCGGCGGCGGAGGCCGTGTCACGGTTCACGAGCACGGTCACGGGGAAGTCGCCGATGTCGCCTCCGACCGCCCGATAGGTCTCGTCCTTCTCGGTGCGTGACTTCGTCTCGACCACGATCTCGTCCTTCGGAACGAAGATGCTGGAGGTGAGCACGGCTTCCGGCAGGAGGCCGCCACCGTTCGCCCTCAGGTCGAGGACCAGGCCCTCGGCCCCCTTCTCCCTGACCTTGTCGACCGCGCGGCGCAGCGCTCTCGAGGCGCCGTTGCTGAAAGTGGTGAGCCGGACATAGCCGAGCTTTTGCCCGTCGACGTCCTTGACTCTGTTCGAGGTGATCGGGACGCGGATCTCTTCACGGGTGAGCGTGAGCTCCTCGGTCTTGCCCTTGCCCCGCTTCTTGATCCCGAGCACGACGTCCGTGCCCTCGGGGCCCTTGATCTTGGCGACGGTCAGGTCGGCGCTCTCGCCCTTGATCGATTCGCCGTCGACCGTGACGATCACGTCACCGGTCTCGATGCCGGCGTCATCGGCCGGCGAGTTCTTGAAGACGTATCCGACCCGCAGCCCGTTCTTGCCGGCTTCGCCGACGGTCATGCCGACCCCGCTGAAGCTCCCTTCGATCGAGTCGGTGAAATCCGCCAGCTGCTTCGGATCGAAGTAGTGCGAGAAACGGTCCTTGTACTGCTTGCGCAGCTTGCTGACCATGCCCCGGATCGAGGCGTCCTGGACCTGGTCCGGATCGGTCTCGCGGAAGTACTTGCGGCCGATCACCTCGGCCGCCTCGTCGCTCGGTGAGACGCCCGGCCCGGCCGGGGACTCGATGAAGATGTCGCTGACCGCGGTCGGCAGGTTCTCGGGATGGCCACCGATCCAGAGACCGGTGACCATGCCGATGACCACGGCGAACAGCGCCAGGAAGGCGACTCTCATCGAGCCGCGGCCTGACTCAGACCTTGAGGAAGCGGCGCAGTGTCAGTCCCGACCCGATCGCCGAGACGAGCACCGCCGCTCCGAACAGGCAGGCGACCAGGACGATGAAGGACATCGAGTCCTGCGCCTGCATCAAGGCGAAGCTGTCCGAGAGCGGGTCCAAGATGGTGACTTTGCCGATCCACAGGACAAGTATCGCAATCGCGCCGCCGAGCATGCCGACCACGACACCCTCGATCATGAACGGCCAGCGGATGAACCAGCGGGTCGCTCCGACCAGGCGCATGACCTCGATCTCGCGGCGACGGGTGTAGATCGAGAGCTTGATCGTGTTGCCGATCAGCAGCAGCGAGGCGGCGATCAGCAGTGCGGTGAGCACGGTCAGCACGATCTTCAGGGCACCGGTGACCTCCTCGATCTTGCGGGCCGTGGCCTGGCGGTTGTCCACCTTCTCGATGATCGGCGAGATGAAGGTCGGCTGGCCGCTCTTGGCGGGCGGCTGGATCGAGGCCCGGATCGCGTCGAGGTTGGCCGCGTCGTCGGGCTTGACGATGAAGTTGGCCGGCAGCGGGTTGTTGCCGTTGAGCATCGCCAGGACGTCGCGCTGCTCCTGACCGGTCTCGGCCTTGAACTCCTTGAGCGCGTCGTCCTTGGTCAGGTAGGTGACGGTGCTGACGTGCGGCAGAGCTTCGATCTCGCTCTGCAGGGCCGTGGTCTCGGCCTTGGTCGCGTCGTCGTGGAGGTAGACGCGGACCTGCAGCTCGTCGCGGACCTCGGAGCTCTTGCCCTGGGCGGTCTGGAAGACCGGGATCAGGATGCCGATCAGGATCGCGGTCAGGACCGTGGTGACGATCGCGGCGGTGGTCGGCGCGACGTTCTTGCGAATCGCGCGCAGCGCTTCGCCGGTGAAGAAGAAAAGCTTGCCCATCAGTGAACTCCCTGGCCGTGGCCGTTGGTGTGACCTTCGACGCCCACGCCCATCTCGGCCCGCATGCGGACGCCGAACTCGGTGGTGGACTCTTCCGTGTAGCCGCCCGCGATCTCGTCGCGGATGACGCGGCCTTCGTAAAGCTCGATGACCCGGCGGCGCATGCGGTCGACCATCTCGCGGTCGTGCGTGACGACCACGACCGTGGTTCCGGTCTTGTTGATCCGGTAGAGCAGCTGCATGATGCCGACCGAGGTGACCGGATCGAGGTTTCCGCTGGGCTCATCGGCCAGCAGCAGGGGCGGATGGTTCACGAATGCCCGTGCGACCGATACGCGCTGCTGCTCGCCGCCCGACAGTTCGTCGGGGTAGTTGTGAAGTTTGGTGGAGAGACCGACCAGGCGCAGGGTCTCCGGCACCTTCTGGCGGATCTCGGCCCGCGAGGCTCCGATCACCTGGAGGGCGTAGGCGACGTTGTCGTAGACGGTGCGGCTCGGGAGCAGCTTGAAGTCCTGGAACACGGTGCCGATGTTGCGGCGAAGCTGCGGGATCTTCTTGTCGGAAAGCTGGCCGATGTCGCGTCCGGCGATCGAGACAACACCGTCGGTCGGCTCGAGCTCACGGATCAGCAGCTTGATCAGGGTGGACTTGCCGCAGCCGGTCGGTCCGACCAGGAACACGAAATCTCCGCGGTTGATCGCGAGTGAGACCCGGTCGACGGCCAGGTGCCCCCCGGCGTAGACCTTGCTGACGTCACGCATCTCGATGATCGGAGCTCCGCCCTTGCGGGGACGCTCGGCGCTGCGGCGGGCGCGCGCCTCTTCGAGTTCCGCCTTGACCTGTTGCTTGTTGTTCTTCTTTCCGAAAGCCATCTGATCGGCCCTATTCCGGAGCGAGGGTCCGATTCCTTCCGCTGGAAGGGATCGACCGGCCCGCCCTATTAGTTCGAGGGTTACGTCTAGGAATTATTAGCGTTTGCTAGCAAATGGTACTCGCTAACCTTCAACGATGCCCGATCAAGCCACAGCGGCAGGATTTCGTGCGTTCGCGATCGGAGCGGCGATGCTCGTGCTGCTCTCGATCGGCTTCGCCGCCGCCCCCTCGAGTTCATCAGCCGCCCAGATCAGCATCATCAACGGCAAGCCGACGACGATCGGCGAATGGCCGTGGCAGGTCGCGCTGACCGGATCACAGAAGGTCGCGCCCCAGGCGACCACCAGGGCACGCTTCTTCTGCGGCGGCTCACTGCTCACCCCCGAGCTCGTGATCACTGCGGGACATTGCGTCGCCGACCTGAAGCCCCGGCAGATCAAGCGGATCGAGATCGTCGGTGGCCGCACCCACCTCAACGACGAGACGAAGGGCACGGTCGTCGGCGTGAAAGAGCTCCTCATGCCGCTCCGGGCCGATGGCAAGCGCAGGTACAAGGCACGCTTCGGGGTGGCCGACTGGGATGTGGCACTGCTCCGGCTGAAGTCCCCGATCGATACCGGGACCATCAAGCTCGCCGGTGAGGACGAGGCCGCCAGCTGGAGTCCGGGACAGATGCTCTCCACCACGGGCTGGGGCGTCACCGGCCCGGACAACCGCAAGTCCAGCAACGTGCTCAGGGTCGCGAGGCAGGTCATGCTGCCCGACAGCGTCTGCAGGAAGGCCAACGGCCGGGTGTACCGCAAGTCGACGATGAACTGCATCGGCGCCCCCTCCTCCCATGCTTCGACCTGTTTCGGCGACAGCGGCGGGCCGCTCGTCGCTCCGGTCGGCACCGAGTACCGGCTGGTCGGGCTGACCAGCTTCGGTGACTCCTACTGCCGTCCGGCCCTGCCCTCGGTCGACACCCGCATCGCCGGCGCGCCGATGCGGCGCTGGGTTCAGGACACCGTGATCGAGCTGACCGGCATCGACCCGATCGGCAGCGGCGGCGTCGCCCCGCCTCCACGCGAGTGGTGCCGGGTGCCGGACGTCTACGGATCGAAGCCGGGTGAGGCCCGCTCGGCGGTGACCGCGGCCGGCTGCCGGGTGAGCCAGGTGAAACGGACCAAGGTCAGGTTCGGCCGCAAGGGCCGGGTCGTCGGAAGCTCCTTCTTCCCGGGCTGGCTGGCTCCGGTCGGCACCGGAATCAAGATCTACGTCAAGCGCTGATGCGACGGAACGACCTGAAACGCATCGCTCTCGGCACCGCGGCCACTCTCGCGGTCGCCGGCATCCTCGCCGGCTGCGGCGGCGAGGACGATCCGGCCTCATCGAAGCCCACCCCGCCCGCGGCTCAATCCGAACCCGTCAAGCCTCGGGGCGCCACCGGCCCGGCCAGCGCGAACGACGAGCGCCCCGCCGCGCCCGACGACAAGATCTCGGAACGCCCGGGTGGCCCCGAGGACAAACGGGGCAAGGCCGAGAAGCCCAGGAAACGAGCCGGTGTCAGCGGGGGCATCTCCCCCGCGCCGGCCTCCCCCTGAAACCGCTCAGTCGGACTCTTCGGCGGTGACCAGGGTCACCGCGAGCATCACGCAGCCGATGGCCAGGGCTGCCAGCACCATCGCGATCCCGATGTAGAGCGGGGCCCCGGAACTGAAGGCGATGCTCATCAGCGCGCCGACTCCGGCAACCCCGAGCACCGCGACCACCGACCGGGGGCGAGGTCCGCCCAGCTCGGTCATCGGCCCCACCCGGGTCTCGACCACGGTGTTCCGGTCCGAGCCGGGATCGAAGCGACCCCCGAGAACCAGTCCGTAGAGCAGGAGCAGCGAGGGAATCAGGATCAGCATCCCGACCGCGATGCAGACCAGCAGCCCAATGATCACGTTGTCGGCCGCGGCGGCGTCGGAGACGGTCAGGCCGGGCAGGATGTCCGGCGACTGGGCGATTCCCCATCCCGCGACCACGGCGATCACCGCACCGGCAGCACAGAACCGGGCCAGCTCGTACCGGCGCATCCAGAGGAAGGCGATCGTCGCCAGTCCGGCCACGGCCGAGGCCAGCACCGCGACCAGCCCCGCGCCGGAGGTGAGGCCGTCGTAGATCTCCCGGGCATCGTTGTGCATCACCGCGATGCCGATCGCGGCGACCGCTCCGGCCACCAGCCCGGCACCGAGCCCGCGTCGCCGGAACGCCTCGGCGATCTCTTCGGACCCGTTGCGCTTGGCGTCACCGGCCAGGTAGACCGCCGCCACATAGGCACAGACGGTCACCGCCATCACCCCGATCATGATCGAGGTCGGGTTGAGCCAGCTCGAGACCAGGTCACCCTGGGCGTTGCCCACCGGCACCCGGCCGGACACGATCGCGCCGACCACGGTTCCAAGCGCGAACGGTGTGATGAAGGACGAGATCGCCGAGAGGATCACGACGCCGCGCTCGTCGGCGACCCCGCCGACCACGTAGCTCACGGCCCGCATGATGATGCCCAGACAGGCGATTATCAGCGGGATCCAGAGAGTCGAGAAGATCGAGCCGAACACCTCCGGATACGCGGTCCAGCACACGACCAGCACGAAGATCAGCCAGACGTGGTTGGCCTCCCAGACCGGCGCCATCGAACGATGGGTGTGCTCACGGATCTCGCCGCCGAGCTTGCCCCGCGCGGTCAGCGACCAGAACGAGGAACCGAAGTCGGCGCCACCCAGAACCACGTAGGCGGCGATTCCGACCAGCATGATCAGGACCGGGACGTCAGCTACCGGCATCGTGGCCCGCCTTTCCGCCGCTCTCCGGACCCTTCGCCCCGGCCGTCCCCGGACCCTCTTCCAGGGCCGCGATCTCCGGTGTGAAAGGCGTGCGGGCGATCCGTCTCAGGACCCAGAAGGTGGATCCGGCGAGAACCAGATAGACGAGCACCAGGGCGGTGTAGCCGAAGATGATGCCCTCGGCCCCGGTGACCGCCTCCTCGGTCCGCATCACGCCGTACACGACCCAGGGCTGTCGTCCGACCTCGGTCGTGACCCAGCCGGCGATCAGGGCGACCACCGCCGCCGGTCCGGCCGCGATCACCGCGCGATAGAACCACTTGGTTTCCGGGATGCGTTTCTTTCGGTAGAAGACGAAAAGGAACCAGGCTGCCAGCGCGACCAGCATCGTGCCGATCCCGACCATGGTCTGGAACGCGATGCGGACCACGTTGATCGGCGGCCGGTCCTCCTCCGGCACGGTGTCGAGACCCTGCACGGTGGCGTTCGGGTCGTGGTAGGCCAGCAGGGAGAGCAGCTTGGGAATCTCGATCCCGTACTTGATGCTGCCATCCGGTTCGTACCAGCCGAGAATCGTCTCCGGTGCTCCTTCGGTGGTCTTGTAGAGCCCTTCGAAGGCGGCCAGCTTGATCGGCTGGTCCTCGGCGACGTTGCGGGCCGACCAGTCACCGATCAGCAGCTGGGTGGGTGCGGCCAGGCAGGCGATCGCCAGCGGGATGACCATCGCGGTGCGAAAGTAGGGGCCGCGCCGGCCCTTCAGCCAGGCGAAGGCGTACACGCCCGCGATCGAGAATCCGACGACGATGTAGGCGGCCAGATACATGTGGATCAACTGCGGCCAGAGATGGCCGTTGCCGAACAGGGCCGACCAGGGCTGGACGTTGACCACGTCCCCGTTGACCACGTCGAAGCCCGAAGGGGCGTTCATCCAGGCATTGACCGCGATCACCATCCAGGAGCCGGTGAATCCCGCGACCATGACCGGGATCCCGGCCAGCAGATGCCGTTTCGGTGAGAGCCGGTCCCAGCCGTAGACGTAGATCGCGATGAAGATCGCCTCGATGAAGAAGGAGAAGCCCTCGAGGCCGAAGGCCAGACCGAAGACCTCGCCGAAGGCGGACATGAATCCGGGCCAGAGGATGCCGAGCTCGAAGCTGAGCAGCGTGCCGGTCACGACCCCGGCCGCGAACAGGGTGATCATCACCTTCGACCACCGCTTCGCTATTGCCGTGTAGTGCGCCTTGCCGGTCCGGTAGCCGAGCCACTCCGTGAAGATGACCATCGCCGGGAAGGCGACTCCGAAGCAGACAAGAGGAATGTGCACCGCGAACGAAAGAGCCTGCATCTGACGTGCTTCAAGCAGGTAATCCTGATCCACCGCCGGGAATGCCGACGAGACGGACGCGAGCATTTCGAACACGTCCCTAACCTACTCCAGCCGTCGCCCGCCAAATGCGACGGCGATCACGCAGCGAACCCTGAGCGGGTGTCCTCAGCCGATCGAGACCATGCGCTCGATCGGCAGGCGGGCCTTCTCGGCGACGGCCGGATCGACCTTGACCTCGAACTTCAGGTCGCGCAGCGAATCTCGCAGCTTGGGCAGCGTGATCATCTTCATGTACTTGCAGTAGGCCATGCGGTTGGCCTCGATCAGGTTGGCGTTCGGTGCCGCCTGCTGCATCGGGTAGAGCATGCCGTTCTCGGTGGCGACGATGAAGCTGCCGTCCGGCTTCTCCTTGACGTAGTCGATCATTCCCGAGGTGGAGAGCATGTGGACCCCTTCGGCGTCGATCTCGCCGGAGGCGACGTACTCCATCGCCTGGGTCGAGCAGCCGCACTCGGGATGGATCAGGAACTCGGCGTCGGGATGCTCCTCGCGGGTCCGCTTGATGTCATCGGGCCGGATGCCCGCATGGACGTGGCACTCACCGTCCCAGACGTGGAAACGGCTGCGCCGCTCGGGATCGTCGACCAGTCCGGTCTCCCGTTCGACGAATGCACCGAGCCACATGTCGGGGCCGAACAGGATTTCGGTCTCGGGACCGTGCTCGGCCCAGATGTGTTCGACCACCTTGACCGCGTTCGACGACGTGCAGCAGTAGTCGGTCTCCGCCTTGACCTCGGCCGAGGTGTTGACGTACATCACGACCAGGGCCCCGGGGAACTTCGCTTTCCACTCGCGCAGCTGATCGGCGTTTATCGAGTCGGCGAGCGAACAGCCGGCATCGAGATCCGGGATCAGGACCCGTTTCTCGGGCGACAGGATCGAGGCGGTCTCGGCCATGAAGTGGACTCCGCAGAACTCGACGACCTCGGCGTCCGCCGCGGCGGCCTGGCGGGAGAGTCCGAGCGAGTCACCGATGTAGTCGGCCACATCCTGGACCTCCGGCAGCTCGTAGTTGTGGGCCAGGATGATCGCGTTCCGCTCGGCGGCGAGCTCACGGATCTCGGCACTCAGCTCCTTGATCGTCTGCGGATCGAGTGGCGCGGGCAGACCGGGCTGGATAACTGGAAGTTCGGTGATCCCCATGGATGGATTCTACGACAGCGGCTTGAGCAGCAGGGAGACGTCCAGGCTGGGAGCCGAATGGGTCAGCGCGCCGATCGAGATGAAGTCGACGCCGGTCCGCGCGATCGCGGCGACGTTCTCGAGGTTGACCCCGCCCGATGCCTCCAGTTCGACCTTCGGTCCCTCCCGGTCGCGGATCGCGACGGCCTCGGCCATCTGTGCGTTGTCCATGTTGTCGAGCAGGATCCGGTCGGCACCCGCCTCGAGGGCCGCACGGACCTCGTCGAGATCTTCGGCCTCCACTTCGATCTGGATGTCCGGCGATGCCCGGCGGCTGGCGACGATCGCCTCACTCACACCACCGGCCATCGCGATGTGGTTCTCCTTGATCAGGACCGCGTCGAAGAGCCCGACCCGGTGATTCATGCCACCGCCGAAGGTGACCGCCCTTTTCTCCAGGAGACGCAGGCCCGGTGTCGTCTTGCGGGTATCGAGAATCTTGGTGCCGGTGCCGGCGACCGCCTCGACGAATCTCGCGGTCATGGTCGAGATTCCGGACAGGTGACCGATGAAGTTCAGCGCGACCCGCTCACCGGCCAGCAGGGCGCGGGCCGGGCCATGGATCAGCGCGATGTCCCGCGGAACCGAGTCGTGCCAATGCCCTTCGATCACGGTGCGGTCGAACTCGTCGGCACCGACCCGGCGGAAGACCTCCTCGGCGATGTCCAGGCCGAAGATCACCCCGGGCTGCTTCTGGATCAGGTGGGCCTGGGCCCTGGTGTCGGCGGGCACCGTGGCCTCGGCCGTCACGTCGCCCGAGCCGAGATCCTCGTCGAGCGCGCGTTCGATCAACTCGATGGTCCCGGGAGGAAGATTGGCCATCGCCTCAGCCTATTACGATTCCTTCATGCACTTTGCCCACGTGGCCTTCGACACCGAGCTCGGTCCGGTCGCCCTCGCGACCACCGACGAAGGTGTGGTGCGGGCTTCGCTGCCGGGGTCCGATCCGGATGAGCTGGTGAGCGAGGTCGCCGCTCGCACGGGGCTCGAACCGGTCGAAGGCAGCGAGGCGGCCGACGAGGCCGCGGACCAGGTCGAGGCGTTTCTCGCCGGCGAGATCGAACGGTTCGATCTCCCACTCGATTGGCGTCTGGTCGGCGGCTTTCACCGCGAGGTGCTGAAAGCGACCGCGACGATCCCCTATGGAGAGACCCGCAGCTACGGCGAGGTGGCCGAGATGGCCGGTACGCCCGGTGCCGCCCGGGCGGCCGGAACCGCCCTCTCGGTCAACCCGATCGCACTGATAGTGCCCTGCCACCGCGTGATCAAGAGCGACGGAACCATCGGCGGCTACGGCGGCGGCCTCCAGGGTCAGAACCTGAAACGGAAGCTCCTCAACCTAGAGAACCCGACGAGCCTGTTCTAGGCACTCGCACACCTAACAGATATGCCCACTCACGCAGCGGGCACTTCGAAATCCGGATTGGCTTCCGCACAGTCCATGAGACTCTTCCGGAGAGGGGATGTCAATCCGGATTCCTTGTTCAGAACCGTCAAGACGACCGAACCTCCAGGCCAAGCAGTCACTTCGAAACCCGAATTGGCTTCCGAACGGATCCCGAGATTCCCCGGGAGAGGGGATGTCAATCCGGATTCCTTGTTCAGAACCGTCAAGACGGCTGAACCTACGGGCTAAGCAGTCCTGTTCAGGTACTCCCTGATGAACCCGTCAATATCGCCGTCGAGGACCCGTTGGGTGTCTCCCACCTCGTACTCGGTCCGGTGGTCCTTGACCATCGTGTACGGGTGCATCACGTAGCTGCGGATCTGTGATCCCCAGGCGACGTCCTTGACCTCGCCTCGTTCCTGGTTCACGACCTCGGTGCGCTTGCGTTCCTCGAGTTCGATCAGCTTCGACTTCAGCATCTGCATCGCCTGAGCCTTGTTCTGGGTCTGTGAGCGCTCGTTCTGGCACTGCACGACGATGCCGGTCGGCTCATGGGTGATGCGGACCGCGGAATCGGTCTTGTTGACGTGCTGGCCGCCGGCACCGGAGGCACGGTAGGTGTCGATCCGCAGGTCCTTCTCGTCGATCTCGATGTCGACCGTCTCGTCGACCACCGGCGCGACATCAACCTGGGCGAAGCTGGTGTGGCGGCGGGCCGAAGAATCGAACGGTGAGATCCGGACCAGCCGGTGAACCCCGCGCTCGGCCGCGATCAGCCCGTAGGCGTTCTCTCCCTTCAGCAGGAAGGTCGCCGATTTCAGCCCGGCCTCGTCGCCTTCGGAGGCTTCCTTCATCTCGATCGTGAAGTTCCGGCGCTCGGCCCAGCGCAGGTACATGCGCAGCAGGATCTCGGCCCAATCCTGCGAGTCGGTGCCGCCGGCGCCGGCGTGAACCGTGACCAGGGCGTCGCCGGAGTCGTACTCGCCGCTGAAGAGCCGTGCCTCCTCGAGCTCGCCGAGACGGGCCTCGACCGAGGCCAGCTGCTCTTCCAGTTCGGCCGCCATCTCGGCGTCGACCTGGGCCATCTCCGCCATCTCGGCCAGATCGCCGGCCTCCTCCTGAAGGCCACGGAAATTCTTGAGCTTCTTCTGGGTACGGGAATGGTCGGCCGAGACCTGGGCGGCCTTGTCCTGGTCATCCCAGAAACCGGGCTGCTGCATCTCGTCCTCGAGCCGTTCGACCTCGGTCTGAAGGGCGTTCGGATCCAGATAGTCGTCGAGCAGGACGAGGTTCTCCTGGATCGCGGTGATGCGAGCCGGAACCGACTCGATGTTGACTGCTTCGGCCATGCGACCAGACTAGATGATGGCTGCGTTCGCGTCCCTCCCCGGTGCCCGCCGCAGCGGGTCTGCGAAAATCGGACGGCAATTCGGCCCCACCAGTCGAGAAAGGGATGTCAAGGCATGAAGATCGCAGTAGTCGGGGGAACCGGCATGGTCGGCGGGAAGGTGGTCGCGAAGCTGGCCGCCGATGGTCACGACGTCCGGATCCTCACCCGCAACCCGCCCGCCGAGCTTCCATCCGGAGCAAGCCATCATCCGATCGATCTGAAGACCCGGGAGGGGCTCGATTCGGCGCTTGCCGGGATCGAGACGGTGATCGATGTGGCGAACGAGCAGAAGGCCGCCCGGCAGGTGCTGGTCGACGGCACGGCCGATCTGCTGCGCCGCTGCGAGGCGGCCTCGATCGATCACTACGTGGGCATCTCGATCCTCGGCTGCGAGAAGTTCGGATTCAAGTACTACGCCGCCAAGACGGCCCAGGAGGAGGTGATCCGCTCCGCCCCGATCGGATGGTCCCTGCTGAAGGCCTCGCAGTTCCACGAACTGCTCGAGATGGTCTTCGGCTCCGTGGCCAGGTTCCGTCTCTCCCCCACCGGATCGATCCCGCTCCAGACGATCGCGGCCTCGGTCGTCGCCGAGAGACTCGCCGCGATCGCGGTTTCCGGACCGACTCGCGAGACGGAGACGATCGCCGGTCCCCGGATCGAGACTCTCGCGGCCATGTCGAGAACGTGGCGGCGGGCCGAAGGCAGGTCGGCGCTGCCGCTGCCGATCTGGCTGCCGGGCAAGGCCGGCCGTGAGCTGCGAAGCGGCGGCCTGACCGATCCGGACGCGACCGTGCCCGGCCCCACTTTCGGGGAGTGGCTCGCGGACCGGCACTGAACCGATCAGGGCCGCTCTGCGAAGATGGAGGCGGCCGATTCAGGGAGATCAGGGAGGAACGGATGGCCGGTATCGGAGTGCGGGGAATCAACAGATATCTGTTGGCGGGGATGGTCGTGGTGCTGTCGATCGCCTTCGCGGGATCCTCGAGGGCCGAGACCGGTGGAGTTCACTCGAGCATCGTCGGTGGCGAGGCCACCTCGATCAATGAGTGGCCATGGCAGGTGGCATTGGTCATGAAAAGGAGTTTCGCGGGAAACACGAAGCCCTCGAAACGCCTCATCTGCGGCGGGAGCCTGCTGACCCCGACGATCGTTCTCACGGCGGCGCACTGCGCTTCCGGCTACAACCACATCCACCCGAGGAACATCGCGGTGATCGGTGGCCGCACGAACCTAGACCATGAATCGGAGGGCCGCCAGGTTCCGGCCCGAGAGTTCGAGCTGCCGCTGACATCGTCGGGCGGTCCCCGGGATTTCCGGTCCGACCAGACCGGGGACATCGCTCTGCTCGAGCTGGCGGAACCGCTCCCACAGCCGACGGTCAAGCTGCTCGGTCCCGATGAATCCGGGCTGATGGAGCCCGGCCGGGTCGTGCACATGACCGGCTGGGGAAGCCGCAGTCCGAGTCGCGCCCTGCGGCTCAGAAAGGTGCTGCGCCACGCCCGCATGGCAATCCAGCCGGATCGGGCCTGTCGGCGCCTGTTCGAGCTGAAGGTGCCGTATGACCCGGAGTCGCAGATGTGCGTCGGTGATCCCGACTCCCGTTCGATCCCGTGCGTCGGCGACAGTGGCGGACCGGCCGTGATCGAGACCGGCGACGGCTACAGGCTGGTCGGCGTCGCGAGTCTGGGTCTCATACGGGGCTGCCTCACCTGGGACCTCTTGATGGATGCTGACCTCACCGGCGCGGGTGTCCGGAGCTGGATCTCCGGCGCCGTCTTCGCGCGGACGGGAATCGACCCGGTCGGCTCCGGGGCCAGTGCCGGTCCGATCCCCGAATACTGCCGGGTGCCCGTACTCAAGCGATTGAGATTGAGGGCGGCGCGGGCCGCGATCCGGCGGGGCGGATGCACGGTCGGGGCGATACGCCACACACCGATGGGCGGCCCGAGTTCGGGACGGGCATCGCACGGCAGGGTCCTGAGCACGACGGCTGATCCCTTCACCCTGAGAAATCCGGTCAACCCAGTGGATATGGTGGTCGCGCGATGGAATCCCGGGAACAGACCAGCGAGATAGGCGGCCCCGGCCCACCGCCGGACACCGACCGGCGCCGGAAGCGCCTGATCCGGGTCATCTGGCTGTCGATCGCGGCGGCGGTCCTGACGATCTCGATGAAGACCGTCGCCTGGCTGCTGACCGGATCGGTCGGTCTGCTCTCCGACGCGGCCGAATCGGTGGTCAACCTGGTCGCCGCCCTGGTCGCGCTGGTGGTGATCCTGTGGTCCACCAGACCACCGGACGAAGATCACTCCTACGGCCACGAGAAGGCCGACTACCTCTCGGCCGGGTTCGAGGGTGCCCTGATCGTGCTCGCCGCCGCGACCATCGCCTACGCCGCCATCGGCCGGCTGATCGATCCGAGCGCGCTGACCGACGTCGGCGCCGGACTCGCGGTCTCCCTGGCGGCGACCCTGGTCAACCTCGTGGTCGGCCGCTACCTGATCTCGACCGGCCGCAAGGAGCAGTCGATGACGGTCGAGGCCGACGGGCAGCATCTGATGACCGACGTGTGGACCTCGGTCGGCGTGGTCATCGGCATCGCCCTGGTCTACCTGACCGGTTGGGAGCGGCTGGACCCGATCATCGCCCTGCTGGTCGCGGCGAACATCGTGCGAACCGGGATCTCATTGATGCGGGGCTCGATGTCCGGCCTGATGGACAAGGCGCTGCCGGACGGGGAGCTGGCCGCGGTGACCGCGATCCTCGACCGCCACGCCTCGGAGACCATCCAGTTTCACGCGCTGCGTACGAGGCGGGCCGGACGGCGTGCCTTCGTCTCGGTCCACGTGCTGGTGCCGGGCGACTGGTCGGTGCAGCGCGGACATGATTTCGCCGAGGGGATCGAGGAGGAGATGCGCGGCGTGTTCGATCAGGTGACCGTCTTCACCCATCTCGAACCGATCGAGGATCCGCTCTCCTTCGATGACACCGAACTGGACCGCGGCGCGTCCTTCCACGCGCCCCACCGCACGACCTAGGGAGCCACGAACTCGGCGAAGGCCTCGGCCGTGTCGGCGAACGGCCTCCAGCTGAGGATCCTGCCGTCTCGGACCTGGAAGAACCAGGCCATGTCATCGCTGCCGGCGAGCGATCCGTCCTCGGCCCAATGCCAGTCACGGCGGATCCGGACCAGTACCTTCGGGCCGACCGACTCGACCTCGTTGATCACCACGGTCTGCTGCACCCCTCCCGGCGAGCGGGTCGCCCAGTGGCGCGCCGCGGGAATGCCTTCGACCAGGCCCTTCATCGAGTGGAGCCGGACCTCCGGATCGAGGGTCGCGGCGAACGCGTCCAGGTCACGCTCGTTGAAGGCACGGATGAACTCGCGAACGACGGCTTCTTCGCTTCCCGAGTTCATCCGAGGCTTCGTCGAAGCCGTCCGTTCAGTTTCTCAGGACCCGTGGCACTTCTTGAACTTCTTGCCCGAGCCGCACCAGCAGGGATCGTTCCGGCCGATGTTCTCCTTGTCCGACTTGACCTTGGTCGCGGCCGCGCCGCCGGTCAGGATGGTCGAGGAACCGGCCTGGAATCCGACCGGGTTGCGGGTCCCGCTCGGGGATTCGTCCTGCATCGCCGATTCGGTCAGGGCCGAGGGCTGCGCGTCGGTGGTGCCGCCCGCGTAGTCGAGGTTCCTGGGCTCGTCGGTCGGTGCCGCGAACGCTCCGGCCTGCTCGGGCTCGATCTCGATCTCGACGTTGAAGACCAGCTTGCTGAACTCCTCCCAGATCGCGTTCATCAGCTCCGAGAACATCGAGTAGCCCTCGTTCTTGTACGCGACCAGCGGATCGATCTGGGCGAATCCACGCAGATGGATTCCCTCACGGAGGTAGTCCATGTCGTAGAGATGCTCGCGCCAGCGGGAGTCGATCACCTGCATCAGCAGGGTGCGCTCCAGGTACCGCATGACTTCTTCGCCGAGTTCTGCCTCACGCTCCGAGTAGGCCTTCTGCGCGTCCTCGACCACCTCGGCTTTCAGGCCCTCGCGGTCGACCGCCTCGGGCGCCATGCCCTCGACGTCGATCGAGCAGGGCCAGATCAGGTGCAGCTGGGTGTCGAGCTCCGGCAGTGACCAGTCTTCGATCAGGTCGCCGGGGGTGTACTCGTCGACCAGGCGTTCGATCACGTTGCTCAGCTCGTCGCGGGCGATCTCGGACATGTCGCGACCTTCGAGGATCTCGCCGCGGTACTTGTAGACGACGCGGCGCTGCTCGTTCATCACGTCGTCGTACTCGAGCACGCGCTTACGGATGAGGAAGTTCTGCTCCTCGACCTTCTTCTGCGCGTTCTCGACGGTCTTGGTGAGCATCTTCGCTTCTAGCGGCATCTCTTCGCCGTCGTCGCCGACCGGGCCGAGCCGGTCGAGGATCTTGTAGATGCGATCTCCGGCAAACAGGCGGATGACGTCATCCTCGGCGGAGAGGAAGAATCGGGATGCGCCCGGATCCCCTTGGCGGCCGGCACGGCCGCGCAGCTGGTTGTCGATGCGGCGGGATTCGTGGCGCTCGGTGCCGCAGATGAAAAGGCCGCCGAGCTCGCGCACTTCCGCGGCCTCGGCCTCGGTCTGCGGCTTGAATTCCTCGGCCGCCTTTTCGACGGCTTCGTTGTAGCCCTCGTCCTCGGGCTTCAGGCCCTGCTTCAGCACGAGCGGATGGGCCATGCCCTCGGGGTCGCCGCCGAGCTTGATGTCGACGCCACGGCCGGCCATGTTGGTCGCGATGGTCAGGGCGCCCTTGCGTCCCGCCTGGGCGATCGTCTCACCCTCGCGTTCGGCATACTCGGGCTTCGCGTTGAGGACCTCGTGCACGATGCCGCGTTTCTTCAGCTCGTTCGAGATCATCTCCGAGGTCTCGACCGAGACGGTGCCGACCAGGATCGGCTGGCCAGTCTCGTGACGCTCGGTGAGCTCACGGATCAGCGCTTTCCACTTGCCTTCGCGGGTCTTGAAGATCTGGTCGTTCTGGTCGTCGCGGGCGGTCGGCTTGTTGGTCGGAACCTCGACCACCGGCACCTTGTAGATCTTCATGAACTCGGTCGCCTCGGTGAGCGCGGTACCGGTCATGCCGGAGAGCTTCTCGTAGAGGCGGAAGTAGTTCTGGAGCGTGATCGTCGCCAGGGTCTGGTTCTCCTCGCGGATCGCCACGCCCTCCTTGGCTTCGACGGCCTGGTGCAGGCCTTCGGACCAGCGGCGTCCTTCGAGGATGCGGCCGGTGAACTCGTCGATGATCATGACCTCACCGTCAACCACCGCGTAGTCCTTGTCCTTGCGGTACAGGGATTCGGCCTTCAGCGACTGGATCAGGTGGTTGACCATGTTGCCGTTCTCGGCGAGATAAAGGTTGTCGAGCCCGAGGAACTTCTCGGCATTGTTCACGCCGCGCTCGGTCGGGGCGACGGTCTTGTGCTTCTCGTCGAACTCGTAGTCGTAGTCGGCCTCGGAGGTGTCCTTGGACTCGCCCATCGACTTCAGCTTGGTCTTGGCCGGCACGCCGTCGAGCTGCTTGGCGAGGCGGGCGAAGGTGTAGTAGGTCTGGGCGGCCTGCTCGGGGGCGCCGGAGATGATCAGCGGGGTCCGGGCCTCGTCGATCAGGATGTTGTCGACCTCGTCCACGATCGCGAAGTCGTGGGTTCGCTGCACCTTCTGGTCGAGCGACGGGGCCATGTTGTCGCGCAGGTAGTCGAAGCCGAACTCGGAGTTGGTTCCGTAGGTGATGTCGCAGGCGTACTTGGCCCGCCGCTCTTCGGGATCGTCGTCTTCCTGGATCCAGCCGACGGTCACGCCGAGCATGTCGAAGATCGGCTTCATCCAGAGCGCGTCTCGCTTGGAGAGGTAGTCGTTGACCGTGACCACGTGGACCGAGCCGCCGGCGAGCGTGTTCAGGACGATCGCCAGGGTGCTGGTCAGGGTCTTGCCCTCACCGGTCTTCATCTCGGCGATGGCGCCGTCATGAACAACCATTCCACCGATCAGCTGCACGTCGTAGTGGCGCTGGCCTAGGCTCCGGCGCGCCGCTTCGCGGGTCAGCGCGAACGACTCCGGGAGCAGCTCGTCGAGTGATTCGCCGTTGCGCGCTCTTTCGCGCAGGGAATCGGCTTCTTCAAGAAGCTCGGCGTCATCGAGGATCTCCATCTCGGGCTCGATGCGGTTGATCGAGTCAACCCGCTTCTGATAGGACTTGAACTTGCGCCCTTCCCCGAGTCTGAGAGCGCGATCGATTAGCTGTTTGGCCATGCACTTAGGTTAGCCGGTGTGGGGTCCCTGCCTCATTATGGGTCACCCGATGAGCGCCACCGGTCACAACCCCAATCCATTCTGGGTCGAATAGGACACCAAATAACCATCCGATTCGACCCAGAACACCCCGAGGAACGAGCGCCAGGGCAACTGGGGGCGATCCGGGCGCAAATAGCTCCCGGATCGCCCCCAGTTCAAGCTTGTTCAAGGAGCGCCCCGGGCGCCGCTCGCTCACCGTCCCCCATCCGTGACGAAGGCCCCCTTTCGGGGGCCTCCGAGATAAGGATCACCTCACTGTTTGGTCCGGAGCTCCCGCGGAGCTCAGGAGGTGGCTACAGGCTCGCCGATGCTCCCCCAGAGGGTCGGCCTTGCATCTGGTTGACGAGACGGCGGGTCTCACTGCGTTTCCTTCGTTTCTCCCGGTGGCGTTTTACCTGGCGTCGGATGTCCTCCGCCAGCTCATGGATTGTGTGGGTCATCTCAGGCGTTGCTTCGTGGGCGTGGAGAGTGACTCCCTTCACGTGCAGAGTCGCCTCGGCCACATACTTGTTCGTAATGGCCGGATTCTGCTCCTCGGACACGACAACTTCGACGCGGGCCAACGGGGAGACCTGTTGGCCTATCCGTTGAAACCGCTGGGCCACCTGCTCGCGTAAATCGTCGGTTACCTCGACGTTACGACCACGAATTTCAATTCGCATGGGACCTCCTGCGGGTTGTGTTCCTTTGAAGGATCCTAGCCGCTGCTAATGACGTCGTAAAGAACAGAATCGATTTTCCCGGCGGTTCAGACCCTGTGGGTGAAGGTGACCGCGTCGACGCGCCGCGCACCGGACCTTCTGAGTGCCGCTGCGCATGCGGAAAGCGTCGCCCCGGTGGTGATCACGTCGTCCACCAGCAGCACCGTGAGCGGGCTCTGATGAAGAGTCCGCATCTTGGGTGGATCGCCGATCCGGCCCGAACGGGCCCGTCCTCGCTGCCGCCCCGATCCGGTTCGTTTCATCCCGCCGGCCTCATGTGGCCACTCCAGGTGCCCGGCCAGCCTGCGGGCGAGATCTCCCGCGGGATCGATTCCGCGCAGACGGCTCCTCGCTCTCGCCGCGGGCACCGGAACGATCGTGCGGGGTTCGGTTCGTTTTCCGGGAGCGACATCCGCCATGCGCGCCGCGAGGAACCCGCCGAGCCCCACCAGGCCACGGAACTTGTAGGCGGCGAGCAGCGTCCTCGCGATCCCGTCGTGATCGGCCACCGACATGATCCGGTCGATCCCCGTGGGCGGAGGACCACCGACCGGACCGGAGGCGTCGAGTCGCCAGAGGCAGTCCCGGCAGACCGGCGCCGCCGGATCGCAGCGCTCACCGCAGCCCGCGCAGAGCGGGGGAACCAGCATCCCGGGGAGTCTCGCCCAATCCATCCCGGCAGTCTCCGGGGTTACGGCTCACCCAGGGGTCAACGGTGTAACAAGAGTCTGAATTCAGCCCTTCGGAAGTGCCCCGAGAGCCCCGCCGAAAGCAAACGAACCCGCGTTCACGTCGGTCCGGTCGAGCAGCACGGCCTCCTTGACCCTCGCTCCCGAACCGATCGTGCAGCCCGCACCGATCACGAGCGGACCGGACAGCACGGCACCGGGATCGATCCGGCAATCCGGACCGATCAGGACCGGACCGGAAACCTCCACCCCTTCGAGATCGGTGCCCGCGGCGATCCACTTGCCGGGCTCCACCTCGGGCTCCTCGATCGCGAGGCTGACCGCGCCGGTGAGCCCGTCGAAGCTGCCCTGGATGAACTCGGAGATCGTGCCGACGTCGTTCCAGTAGGCATCGACCTCATGCGCGTAAAAAGGAACCCCCGCATCCATCAGCGCCGGGAAGACATCCAGTGCCCAGTCGGCGAAACCGGCCGGGTGGCCGGGAGCCCAGAGCCGGCTCGACTCGGGCTCGGGGAAGAAATCGAAGATCTCCCGGTCGAACATGTAGATGCCGCAGTTGGCGAGATCGGAGAGCGCCTCGGCCGGGTCGGGTTTCTCCTGGAAGCCCTGGATCCGCCCCTGCTCGTCGGTGATCACCACGCCGAACTCCGAGGTGTCCTCGACCTTCTTGGTCGCGAGCGTCGCGACGCCGTCATGCGAATCGTGGAATTCGCGCATCGCGGCCAGGTCGACGTCGGTCAGCGCGTCACCGGAGATCACCAGAAACGAGTCCCCGAAGAACTCGCGGGCGCCGTGCACCCCGCCGGCGGTGCCGAGCAGATCCTCTTCGAAGCTGTAGCTCAGTTTCGCCCCGAACTCCGAGCCGTCACCGAAATGCGACTCGATCACGTCGGGGAACCAGTGGAGGTTGGCGATGATCTCGTCGAATCCCTGCCGGACCAGCAGCTCGACGATGTGCTCCATCACCGGACGGTTCAGGACCGGAACCATCGGTTTCGGGACCGAGTAGGTCATCGGGCGCAGGCGGGTACCAAGCCCCGCCGCGAGGACCATCGCTCTCATCAGGCCTGGCCCAACCGCCGCTTGAAGTCCTGAATCTCGTCTACGGGAGTGGGGTCGATGCCGCGCTTCTCGGCGACGGCGACTGAAACGAGATCTCCGAGCATCACCGACCAGAATAGGCGTTCGGCACGAGTTTCGCCCTGTGTCTCGATGCTGAACACGGGTGCGCCGGTGCGTTCAATCGACTCCGCGGTGAGTTCCATGCGGCGCCGCTCCCGCGGGCCCTGTCCGCGATCGGTCAGAAAGACCGCGCCGAGGCCGCCCTTGCCTTTCGCCCAGGCCTCCATCAGGTTGTGGTTCGCCTCCGGGATCTCGGCCGAGAAGGCGAGCTGCTTGGCGTTCTCGTTGAACTGGTTGGCCCAGCGCTTGGCGACCGACGCGGTAAGTCCGGCCCCGTGAACCACGAGCGGCGTGCCGTTGATGTCCGCGGCGAGCTGAAGCGCGATCGGCTGGAGTTCCTCGCGGGCACTCTCCAGGAAGGTGGCGGCACCTTCCAGTTCGGATCGCAGATTGGGGGAAACCCCGGCCAGGTTGGCCGCGCAGGCGGCCACCACGGTCATGTAGGCGACCGTGACGCGGGGCTGGAAGAAGCCGGGGAGTCCGACGATGCCGATGTTCGATTTGCGCGCCTCTTCGCCGAGCTGGCCTCCAGTGCCGGCGACCCAGCGGTGGGTTCCGGCCTCACCGGCCTCCTCGAAGGCGGCCAGGGTCTCCTCGGTGTCGCCGGAGTAGCTGGAGGCGAGCACCGCCCAGTCCTCGTTGATCCAGTTCGGCATGTTGTAGCTGCGCACGATCATGAACGGGCCCGTGAGGCGGTCGCCGATCATGCCACGGGCGAGTTCCGCGCCGATCGCCGATCCCCCCATGCCGCAGACCACGAAACCGGCCGACGGGAAGGGCTTCAGCTGGGCCGAGTCGACCCGCCAGAGCGCGTCGCGAATGTGGTTCGGGATATCGAGAACGTCGTTAAGCATCTACGACCTCATTCTTACCCAGAACCCGATCTCCTACCCGGGCGCCGGGAGCGATTCTCACGCCCGGCGAGAGGATCGAATCGGTCACCACCGCGCCGGCTCCGATCTCGCAGTCCGAGATCAAGACCGAGTTGCTGACGACGGCCCCGGCACCGACGTGGGAGCGGTTGCCGATCACGACCCTGGGGCCGACCTTGGCGCCGGTGACGATCTCGCAGTCGATCCCCTCGTGAATGCCGTCGGGGTTGGTGTCGACCTTGGTCTTGACCCGTCCTTCGATGATGTCCCAGCTGGCCTCGAGGTAGCGCTCCGGCGTGCCGATGTCCATCCAGTAGCCGTCGAGGCGGATCCCGGAAAGGCCCTTGCCGATCAGGTTCGGGAAGACCTCACGCTCGATCGAGACCTCGCGCCCGGCCGGCACTCCGGCGAGCACCGACTTCTCAAGGACATAGGTGCCGGCGTTGATCAGGCCCGCACCGGCATGTTCGGGCTCGGGTTTCTCGTGGAAGTCGAGCACCTTGCCGTCGGCGTCGAGGTCGACCAGTCCGTAGCCGGTCGGATCCTCCACCGGGTACAGCCCGAGGCTGGCGCTGGCACCGCGGTTCAGATGGGAGTTCCAGAGAGCGGTCAGATTGAGATCGGTGAGCACATCACCGTTGAGAGCGAAGAAACGGTCGTCCAGATGCTCTTCGGCGAACTTGATCGCGCCGGCCGTGCCGAGCGGCTCCGGCTCGACCACGTAATGGAGGTTGGGGCCTCCGTTGCCGCCGCTGCCCAGCACCCTTTCCAGCTGATCCGGCAGGAACCCGCAGGCGAACACGATCTCGTCCACCCCATGCGATCCGAGCCATTCGATCATGTAGCTCAAGAAAGGACGGTCGACAAGATTCAGAATCGGCTTCGGGGTCTCGGTGGTGAGCGGCCTCAGGCGAGTGCCCTTGCCTCCCACGAGGACGAGTGCTTGCAATTTGTTCTACTCCGTTTCGGTGCCAACCCCCGGTCGTCCTATGCCCTCATAGGTGAATCCGGACTCATGAAGCTTGTCGGCGTCTAGAAAATTTCTACCGTCGATTATCAATGGACGCCGCATCCTTGCCGCCGCCCCGTCCCAGTCCAGTTCTCGAAACTCGGACCACTCTGTCACCAGGACGGCCGCGTCCGCGTTTTCGAGAGCCGCCAGGGCCGTTTCTTTCATTTCTACTCCGGGCAGAAGACTCCTTGCGTTGTCCATAGCCACCGGGTCGAAAGCTACGACCTCGGCACCCTCTCCGCGTAAACGGGCGGATAACACCAGGCTCGATGCCTCGCGCATGTCGTCGGTATCCGGCTTGAAGGCGAGCCCGAGCAGCGCGACCCGGCGGCCGACCAGTGATCCGAGATGCTTGGTCAGTTTGCTGACCACCCGGCGCTTCTGCAGCTCGTTGACCTCGATCACCGAGTTGAGCAGCTGAAAGTGGTAGCCGGAATTGCCCGCCAGCAGCTTCAGGGCGTTGACGTCCTTGGGGAAGCAGGAGCCGCCGAAGCCGATGCCCGGCCTCAGGAAATGGGGGCCGATCCGGTCGTCGAGCCCCATGCCGCGGGCGACCTCACCGACGTCGGCGCCGACCTCTTCGCAGACGTTGGCGATCTCGTTGATGAACGAGATCCGTGTGGCGAGATAGGCGTTGGAGGCGAGCTTGATCATCTCCGCGCTGGAGATGTCGGTCAGCACGATCTCACCGCCGAGTGGCTCATACAGCGCGGCGACCGCGGCGGCGGCTTCGGAATCGGCGGGGTCGGCACCGACCACCACCCGGTCGGGATGAAGGAAGTCTTCGACCGCCGAGCCTTCCTTCAAGAACTCCGGGCAGGAGACGTATGCCATGCCGGGCAGATCGCGCCGGATGGTCTCACCGGTTCCGGCGGGCACGGTGCTCTTCATGATCAGGACATGGTCGCCATCGGCCCGAAGGTCGGCGACCACCGAACGTACCCGGGAAAGGTCAGCGTCCCCAGAGTAGGTCGGTGGGGTATCGACGCAGACGAAGAGGAGCTTCGCTCCCTCCAGCAGTTCGTCCATGTCGGTGGTGAACGTGAGCCGATCCTTGTTCTTCAGGATCAACTCACCGAGGCCGGGTTCGTGAATGGTGACTTCACCACGATTCAGGGAGTCGACCTTTTCGGCCATTACGTCGCGGGCGATCACGGGATGTCCGAGTTCGGCGAAGCAGGCGGCGGTCACGAGACCGACCCAGCCGACCCCAATGACGCCGATCGGCGCCTTCTCTGAGCTGTTCAATGTTCCATCCCCCTGCGGTTATCAGCCTGGCGTGAACGCCTTGGTGGAACGAGCCATGCCGAGCATCTGCTCGTTCTCAAGGGTCAGCAGGATTGAGTTCGAAATCCAGTATGTGTTGTCGTCCGCCGTCCAGGAGATGAGCCGGATCCGGTCACCTTCCCAGTAGACGTTGAAGTCGCGGCCATCCATCGTAATTCCTTCGTGCGGCGCATCCAGGATCGGCGGGTCGTTCCAGCCGCGCAGTCCCTGTATTCCGAAGTAGTGCGTGCCGTCGTCGAGCGTCAGCGACATCACCTGGCGATAGGCCGCATAGGGATTCTTGTCAGGATCACGCAGGTGGTAGTTGCGGGTCCCCTCCGCGTAGATGGTGCCTTCCGGAAGTCGCTTCGCATAGAAGATCGGGAAGTCGCGCTTGATCTTGCTGTCCAGGTCCCGGGCGACGTCCTGCCCCCCGATCGAAGCGTCGACCAGACCGTCGTTCTCTTTGCTGGGCGCGGTCGCAGAGGTGGGATCGGCCTTCTTCTCGGCCCTCTTCTTGGCCTTGGATTTCTTCTTCTGCTTGCCCTCGTTCTCGGCGGTGGCACCCTCGTCAAGCGTTCCCACGGGTCCGGACGCGTCCTCGAAGCCGAGGAACTTGTCGACCGCCGTCTGGATCTCCTCCGGGGTCGCCTCGACATAGGAGATGCCGTTCTCCATGGTGAAGGTCGAAGGGAACGAGATCTCGACGACGTTGGCGTCCTTCGAGTCGACCAGGAGCTTCAGGATCTGCAGCGACTCGTCCGAGCCGGAGATGTCCGACCTGGTGTTGTTGGTGAAGGCCTTGATCAGCTCCGAGCGCCGCTTGATGATCTCCCCGAAGGAAAGGCGGTTCCTGACCTCGCCGACCAGGTCCTGCTGACGGGCGGCGCGGGCGAGATCCGAATCGGTGTGGCGGTAGCGGGCGAACTCGAGCGCGTCCGGGCCGCAGAGCTTCTGGTAGCCGGCATCGATGTCGATCTCGGCGTACTGCTCGGAGGCGGCCACGCCCTCGTTTGAGTTGTAGTAGTCGCGGTCGACATCCACGAACACACAGCCGATCGCGTCGACCACCTCGGCGAATCCCTGGAAGTCAACGTTGATCACATGATTGATGTCGAGTCCGGTGACCGACTTGATCGTCTTGAGCGTGAGCTGCGGCCCACCGTAGGTGAAGGCCGCGTTGAACTTGTCCACCCCGTATCCGGGAATGTCCACCTTGAGATCTCGTGGGATCGAGAGCATCGCGATCTGCCCGGAATCCGGGTCGAGCCTCATCAGCATGGTGGTGTCGGAGCGCCCGGCATCGCCCTCGAGCGTGCCGCCGCCGGTCCTCACGTCGGAACCCAGGATCGCGATCGTCTGCGGGCCGCCGTTGTCTTTCGGCAGCACGTTCTCCGGAATCTTGATGCCCTGATCGCCACCGCCGATCTGCCCGGTGATGTCGTTGACCACGTTGATGATCGAGGCCGAGGTCGCGCCGGCGAAAGAGAAGACGATGATCACGGTCGCGAGCAGGAAGCGCCACCAGTAGCGGGGACGCTTGGCGGGATCCTCGAAGTCTCCGGAAACGGGGGGACGCCGCGGATCCCAGGGCCGGCCGGTGCGGCGTGAGGTCTCGATCGCGTCGTGGACCTCGCTCTTGGCGGCGGCCGCCAGGATCGCGGTCTGCTCCGCGGTGATCTCGGACTCCGAGGGCAGGTCCCACTCCTGGGTTCCCTCCGCGTACTCGCCGCTCGGCGGCTCGTCGCCTTCGCCGTCGGTCGGGGATTCACCACCCTCACCGTCGGTCGCCAGGTCGTGTTCGGCCGTGTACTCGCCGGTCTGGCCGGAGTGATCGGGAGCGGTGACGCTCTCGGGACTCTCCAGCAGGGCGGCCCGGAAGACCGGATCCAGGTCGGGCACATCCTCCCCGCTCAGGATCCTCGCCTCGAGCGCGAACTGCTCCTCGGTCGGCTGCTCCACGTACTCACCCGGCTCGGCCGGCTCGGTGGACTCCCCGTGTTCGGCCGATTCCCCGGTATCACCGCCTTGAGCTTCGCCCTCGGCCTCGGGCGGGTCGTCGGACGCATCCGATCCACCATCCGGCTCCTGTGCCTTTCGGGCGGGCCTTTCCGGCAGGGGCTCGGCACCCTCGTCGAGGGCGCCCAGGAGGAATTCCTCGGTCGGATCGCTGGGATGCGGATCGTTGTCGTCGTCGTCAATCATCGGTATCGCGGCCGGCCAGCCTCGCAGCCGTACCTAAATATTCTCGAAGAGTTCCCAGATACGCGTTCAGGGACGCGATCGACACCCATTCTTCCGGACCGTGATGCCCCGCGCCGATCGGGCCGAACTCCACCGCCGGAATACCGACCCGGATGAAGGACACGGCGTCGGAGGCCCCATCCCGGCCGACCGAGACCGAGGTGCCGTCGTGATGGCCATCCGCGGCCGCGATCAGACCCTTGACCCAGGGCGAATCGATGCCGCTGTCGATCGGCGGCAGGGCGAAGATCGTCTCCATGCTCGCCGGCTGAAGCCCGCGGATCTGCGCCACGATCTCTTCCGGATCCTGATGCGGCAGGTAGCGGATGTCGACGTCGATCACACAATGGTCAGGCACCTTGTTCAGGGCGTCTCCACCCCAGATTCGACCGAGATTTATCGAGGGCCGGTCGAACAGCTCCGAACTTTCACGGGCGAACGGTAGCGACTCCATCCCCCGAAACATGTCGACGGCCCGCAGCACGGCGTTGTCGCCGAGCCACGGCGTCGAGCCATGCGCGGCCCGTCCGGCGACCCCGACCCTGACCGCGAGCACACCCTTGGCGGCGACTCCGACATGCATGTCGGTCGGTTCGCCGGTGATCGCGAAATCGCCCTTCAGCCCTGAATCAACAAGAAAGTCGCTGCCGCGGTCGGCGTCTTCCTCGGTCTCCTCGTCGGAGACGATGCCGAGCACGACCCGCAGTCCCTCCGGCACCTCATCCGGCGCCGGCAGGGCCAGCATCATCGCGGCGAGCGCGGCCTTCATGTCGTAGGCACCCCGGCCGATCAGCCGGTCACCCTCGACGCGGGGCTCGAACTGATGGGGTTCGGCCGGCACCACATCCATGTGCCCGTGAAGGATCAGCGCCGGATCTTCGTCCGATCCGACCGAGGCCGTGATCACCGGAAGGCCACGGCACTCGGCCTGTGTCGCCTCGATGCCCCGCCCTTCCAGCCAGCCCTTGATGAACCCCGCCGCCTCGTGAATGCCTTCCGGCTGTGAGGTGTCGTAGGCGATCAGGCGCTGCGCGAGGGCGAGCAGATCAGAGACTGCCTACTCCCCCTGGGCGAGAACCAGGAACGCCTTGGTGCGCTCGATATCACGCTCGGCGGCCTTTTTCGCGGCCTCACCGATGTGGGGATCGTTCAGGCGCGATTCGGCATCAGCCCGTTCCGCTTCGAGAGCGGCCGCGTCGAGATCCTCCGGCGGAATCGCCTCCTCCAGCAGGACCTGGGCGTGGTTGGCGAAAACCTGGAGCATGCCGTGAGACTGGGCATACACCTTGGTCTCGGAATCCGAGATCCGCAGGCGCAGGAGGTTCGGCTTCAGGGCGGCCAGAATCGGCACGTGGTGAGCGAGCACGCCGAGCTCACCCCCGACCGTCTTGGTCGAGAGCTGCACCACGTCCCCGCTGAAGACCTCACCCTCGGGGGTGAGGACTTCAACCGAGAATGTCGTCTCGCCGGCCAAAAGCTAGGCCGCAGCCTTGTTGGTCTCGATGACCTGGTCGATGCTGCCCTTCATGTAGAAGGCCTGCTCCGGGTAGTCGTCGAGCTCGCCGTCGAGGATCATGCGGAAACCGCGGACCGTCTCTGCCACCGGCACGTACTGGCCGGGGCTGCCGGTGAACTGCTCGGCCACGAAGAACGGCTGCGACAGGAAACGCTCGATCTTGCGGGCGCGGTAGACCAGGACCTTGTCCTCGTCCGAGAGCTCGTCGATTCCGAGAATCGCGATGATCTGCTGCAGCTCGCTGTAGCGCTGCAGGATCTCCTGAACGTCGGTCGCGGTGTTGTAGTGCTCCTCGCCGAGGATGTCCGGCTTGAGGATGGTCGAGGTCGAGTCGAGCGGGTCGACGGCCGGGTAGATGCCCTTCTCCGAGATCGCCCGCGAAAGCGCGGTGGTCGCGTTGAGGTGGGCGAACACCGACGCCGGTGCCGGGTCGGTGAAGTCGTCGGCGGGCACGTAGACGGCCTGGATCGAGGTGACCGATCCGCGCGAGGTCGAGGTGATCCGCTCCTGCAGGGTTCCCATCTCGGTTTCCAGCGTCGGCTGGTAACCGACGGCGGAGGGCATGCGTCCCAGCAGCGCCGATACCTCGGAGCCGGCCTGGACGAACCGGAAGATGTTGTCGATGAACAGCAGCACGTCCTGGCCGCCGCTCTCACGGTAGTACTCGGCCATGGTCAGACCCGACAGGGCGACACGCAGACGGGCTCCCGGGGGCTCGTTCATCTGACCGAAGACCATCATCGTCTTGTCGATGACTCCGGACTCGGTCATTTCGATGTAGAGGTCGGTGCCCTCACGGGTACGCTCGCCGACTCCACAGAAGGCGGACAGTCCGCCGTGCTCCTGGGCGATGTTGTGGATCAGCTCCTGGATCAGAACGGTCTTGCCGACTCCGGCGCCGCCGAACAGGCCGATCTTTCCGCCCTTGGCGTAAGGGGCGAGCAGGTCGACGACCTTGATTCCGGTCTCCAGGATCTCCTGGGTCGGGGTCAGGTCGGTGGCCTCCGGGGAGGGACGGTGGATCGGCCAGCGCTCGACATCGTCGGGCAGCGGGTCGCCACCGTCGATCGGCTCGCCGAGAAGGTTGAAGATGCGGCCGAGGGTGACGTCACCCACCGGCACGGTGATCGGTCCGCCGGTGTCGACCACGCGGTCGCCACGCTGCAGGCCGTCGGTGGCATCCATGGCCACGGTACGGACGCGATCGTCGCCGAGGTGCTGCTGGACTTCGCAGATCAGGTTGACGGCCGGGCGGCTGTCGCTCTGATCCACCTGAATCTCTACCGCCGAGAAGATCTCGGGCAGCTGATCGGGGAAGACGACGTCGACCACGACGCCGGTGATCTCTTCGATTCGTCCTACGTTTTTACCGTTGTTCTCTGACATATCTCCAGTTTCCAGTTTCTAACTTTGGCGTCTAGCCGAGCGCTTCCGCGCCACCGACGACTTCCAGAATTTCCTGCGTGATCTCCGCCTGCCTGACCCGGTTCATCTCCAGGGTGAGGTCGTCGATCATGGTTTCGGCGTTATCAGCGGCGCTGCGCATGGCTGTCATGCGGGCTCCGAGTTCGGAAGCCGCCGATTCCAGCAGCGTCCTGTAGAGCGAAGTGTTGACGTAGTCCGGGATCAGCTGAGCCAGCAGTTCCTCCGGATCGGGCTCGTATTCCCAGAGCGAGTGCGAGTGGGCGTCGGCGAGATCTCCTTCGAGCTCGGCCTCGGCCTCATCCTCGGCGCCCTGACCCACGACTTCGGCCTCCTGGACGGGAAGCAGCGTGAGCATCTGGACGTGCTGGGTGAGCGGCGATACGTAACGGTTGTAGACGACCTCGACCCGATCGACCTCGCCGTCGATGTACGAGGACACGAGTTCCTCGCCGATGTCACGGGCGTTCGAGAACGCCGGACGGTCGGTGAAACCGGTCCATGAGTCGCTGATGTTCTGCTTGCGGAAGGTGAGTGCTCCATCGCCGCGGCGTCCGACCACGAAGAAGACGACATCCTTGCCCTCTTCGACGGCCTTGTCACGCAGCTGGAGACCTTCCTTGATGATGTTCGCGTTGAACGCGCCGGCCAGGCCGCGGTCACCGGTGATCAGCAGGATGCCGAGCTTTTTGACGCTGTCGCGCTGAGTGAGGATCGGCAGGTGCGAGATGTTGCCGGCCTCAGCAGCGGCACGGCGGGTCAGCTTGCGCGTCGCCTGGGCGTAGGGCCTGAGCAGCGCGATCCGATTCTCGGCCTTGCGCAGCCTCGCCGCAGCCACAGCCTCCATCGCCCGAGTGATCTGGCGGATGTTCTTGACGCTGGAGATCTGATTTGTGACTTCTTTGCGGTTGGCCATGTGTTCCTGGTGTTTAGAAGGAAAGGAGAGCTGCGCCTACGAGACGAGCTCTTCCTTCTCTTCTTCGATCTTGGCTTCTGTGTCGGCCTCGTCAGCGGACAGCTGAGCGGAGACGCGATCGGACTCGCCCTCTTCGATCGGCTCGCCGTTGTTGTCGAAATCGGGACCGAAATCGTCGACGTAGCTGCCGATCGTGTCGGCCAGCTCCTTCTCGTCCTCTTCCGGGAACAGGCCGGTCTCGTTGATGCGCGAGCACAGCTCCTTGTTCTCGGTGTGAAGACGGGTCAGCAGACCTTCGAGGAACTCCTGGACGCGCTCGACCTTGATCCGGTCGAGGAATCCGCCGGTGCCCGAGTAGATCGAAGCGACCTGATCAGCGACCGAGAGAGCGTTCCGCTCGTTCTGCTTCAGCAGCTCGACCAGACGCTCACCACGGGCGAGGGTCTTCTGGGTCTCGGCATCGAGTTCGGAACCGAACTGGGCGAAGGCGGCGAGATCGCGGTACTGCGAGAGCTCACCCTTCATCTTGCCGGCGACCTTCTTCATCGCCTTGGTCTGGGCGTCACCGCCGACTCGGGAAACCGAGATGCCGACGTTGATGGCGGGGCGGATACCCGAGTTGAACAGATCCGACTCGAGGAAGATCTGACCGTCGGTGATCGAAATCACGTTGGTCGGGATGTAGGCCGACACGTCGTTGGCCTGGGTCTCGATGATCGGCAGCGCGGTCAGCGAGCCTCCGCCCTCGGCGTCGGACAGCTTGACCGAACGCTCCAGCAGGCGCGAGTGCAGGTAGAAGACGTCACCGGGGTAAGCCTCACGGCCCGGCGGGCGGCGGAGCAGCAGCGACATCTGACGGTACGCGTAAGCGTGCTTGGTGAGGTCGTCGTAGACGCAGAGCGCGGCCTTGCCGTCGTACAGGAAGTACTCGGCCATCGCGGTGCCCGCGTACGGCGCGATGAACTTGATCGGCGCGGCCTCGTCGGCGGGCGCGGCGACGATGATGGTGTTGTCCATCGCGCCGGCTGCCTCGAGCACCTCGCGGACCTGGACGACGGTCGCCATGCGCTGGCCGATCGCCACGTACACGGAGACGACGCCGGAGTCCTTGTTGTTGATGATCGTGTCGATGCCGACCGTGGTCTTGCCGGTCTGGCGGTCGCCGATGATCAGCTCTCGCTGGCCACGGCCGATCGGGATCATGCCGTCGATCGACTTGATGCCGGTCTGCATCGGCTCACGCACGGGCTGGCGGCTGATGACGCCGGGAGCCTTGAACTCGGCCGGACGGGTCTTGCCGGTGTTGATGTCGCCCTTGCCGTCGAGCGGACGGCCGAGCGGATCGACCATGCGGCCGAGGAATTCCTCGCCCACCGGGATCGAGAGCAGGTCGCCGGTCCGCTTGACCGTGTCGCCCTCGACGATGCGTTCCCACGGGCCGAACAGCACGGCTCCGACGTTGTCCTGCTCGAGGTTCAGCGCGAGGCCGGTGACTCCGTGCGGCAGCTCGAGCATCTCGAAGGACATGCAGTTATCGAGGCCGTGAATGCGGGCGATACCGTCCGCGATCGAGAGGACGGTACCGACCTCCGAAAGGTCGGCACTTCCCGGGTCGATGCCCTCGATGCGCTGCCGCAGAATGCTGGCAATCTCGTCTGGCTTGATCTGCATCTCGGTCAAATCCTCCTTATGCCGCCTGAGCAACGCTCTGGCGGAGTTTCTCCAAGTTATTGCGAATACTGGTGTCGAGAACCATGTTCCCGACCTGAAGCACGAGTCCGCCGATGATGTCCTCATCGACGCGGCTGGTCAGTTCGACCTTCTTGCCGGTCTGACGTTCGACCTCGGCGCCCACCTCCTGGGCGATCGCCGGGTCCAGCTCGATGGCGCTGGTGACCGTCACTTCAAGAAGCTTGTTCTCCTGCTGCCACATCTCGTCGAACTGGCGGTTGATCCGGAAGATCGCCGCCATGCGGTGCTTCTCGATCAGCAGTTCGAGGAAATTGAACAGCTCGGGATTCACGTCGCTGACCGCGAGCTTCAGGCCCGCGACCTTCTCCTTCGACGAGAACGACGGGCTGAAGAAGAAGACCTGCAGGTCCTTGTCTTCCCCGACCGCGTCGCTGAACTGGCCGAGCTGGTCTCGGACAGTGTCGAGAGTGCCCTTCTCCTTGGCCACGCCAAAGAGGGACTCCGCGTATACCCGAGCCAGCTCTTCCATCAGTTGTTCCTGTCTCCGGCGAGGCTGGAGAAATCGACCTCGCGCAGGGCGTCCTCGACGAGCTGCTTCTGATCCTGCTCGGTGAGTGACTTGCGGGTGACCCGCTCGGTGGCGAGCACGGTGAGGTCGGCGACTTCCTTGCGGATGTCGCCCAGAGCCTTCCGGGTCTCGGCCTCGATGTCCTTGCGGGCGGCCTCGACCAGTTCCTCACGCTTCGCCTGACCTTCGGACGCCGCTTCGGACTTGGTCGCCTCCGCGGCCTTGCGGGCACGGGCGACGATCTCGTCGGCCTGCTCGCGGGCCTCGGTCAGACGCTGCCTGTAGTCGGCGAGAAGCTGATCCGCTTCGTCGCGGGTCTTCTCGGCCGACGTGATCGAATCGTTGATCAGAGTCTGGCGCTCGTCCAGGATCTTGCTGATCGCAGGCCACGCGTACTTGCGCAGCACGAGCATGGCGACTCCGAAAGCGAGCAGAGTCCAGATCATCAGGCCGGGTACGACCTTGACCAGGGGGTTGAGCCCTTCGTCGGACTCCGTGGCCGCCACCACGAGCGGCGTCGCTGTGTTCAGAAGTTCGCCAAGCATCGGCTTATACGAAGAAAGCGATCAGGCCGGCGATGAAGCCGTAGAAGACCGTTGCCTCGGTCAGAGCGAATCCGAGCCACTGAATGCTCTGGATCTCCGACTTCAGTTCGGGCTGGCGGGAAACGGCTTCGATCGTCTTGCCGAAGATGAAACCGAGGCCGACACCGGTGCCGAGAGCGGCCAGACCGGTACCGAGGCCGAGGCCCATGGCGCGTCCGGCAGTTTCGGCGTAAGCCGCTGCGGTTGTGGCATCGACTGCCGCAAGCATGATTGATGGGTCCACTGTTCTTGTTTCTCCTTAGTGTTCCTCGGCGACAGCGCCGTCGAGGTATATCGCGGTCAACGTGCAGAAAATGAAGGCCTGAAGGGTGGCAACAAGGCCGATCTCGAAAAGAAGGAAGGTCACGGCCAGGGCGCCGGTCGCGACTCCCAGGATCACCGATCCGAAGAAGCCCATGCCCAGCAGCACCACGAGTCCACCCGCCATGAAGAGGATGAGCAGGTGTCCGGCCAGGATGTTGGCGAAAAGTCGAAGTGAGAGCGAGAGCAGCCGCACGAAGTGAGAGAGGGTCTCGATCGCGAGGATCGGCCCGACCATGAAGCCCTCGACTCCGGCCGGCACCCAGCTGCGGATGTACTTGAAGAAGCCCTTGGCGCGGATGCCTTCGACGTTGTAGGCGATCCAGACGACCAGGGCGAGCACCAGCGGCACCGAGATGTTCGCGGTGGCGGCGTAGAGAGCGAAAGACGGGATGGCGACACCGGCGACGTCGAAGGTGTGCTCGGTGTTGGTCGGCAGCGGCAGGTAGCCGATCATGTTCGAGAACCAGATGAACAGGAAGAGCGTGCCGATGAACGGGAACCAGCGGGCGGCCATCTTCGGATCGAGGTTGCCGTCGGTGATGTTGTCCTTCATCAGCGAGTAGCCGATCTCGACCGTGGTCTGAACCTTGCCCTTCGGGCGGACGGTCATCGTGCGTGCCACCAGCGATACGACCACGACGGTCAGGACGGCGGCCAGAAGGATGTAGAAGACACCCTTGTTGATCGACATGTCGATGCCGAAGATGTGGATCGAGATCCACGGCGGGAGGTCGAACTCCTGGGCCGGGTCGAGGCGGGGCTCTTCCGGGGTCGCGGCCGAGGCGAGACCCGGCACGGCCAGCATGGCACCCATGAGAGTCACCCAGACGGCGAGCGACAGACGACTGAGCCGGCTGGGGCTGAACTTCTTGGTCATGAACCTTCCACCTGTGATTTCGTCGGACGATTGACCACTGTGATGGCCAGATAAAAAGTGAAGACGATGACCGAGAGAACGGCGGCCCAGAGGCCGGCATCGCGCTGGATCATGCCAACGGTGAAGATCGCGATGACGAGGAACCAGGACCGGCCGATCAGCGAACCGGCCATCAGCCGGAAGAAGCCTCGGGGATCCTCGGTCTTGCTCGCCTTCGATTCCAGCGTGAACTGGATGGCCCGCTGTCCGCACCAGCCGATCGCCGCTCCGGCCCACCCGAGCAGGGGCAGGTCCGCGATCAGGAAGATCGGCAGGGCGATGGCGATGAGGGCAAGGTCGGCGTACTTGAGCAATTGAATACCGCGTCCACCATTGCTGGCCCCGTGGGGTCTTTCTATGGCAAACGTCGTCAAGGGGCCGGGACTATACCCGAGCGACCGTGAAATTGCGTCACGGTAGGCGCTGGTGTCAACCGTCACTAATCCTTTGACAGAGCCAAGTACTAATACTTTGTAACAAGGCTTGTAACAACTCAGCCGCCGGGCTCCTGGGTGCGGCGCACCTTCAGGATCTCGAGGACGTAGACCAAGTAGACCGATACCCCGATCGCGATCAGGATCACGACGGCCATGAAGATCGTCCAGAACAGGTCGAAATTCCCCCGGTCGTCGCTGTAGGGAACGAACCTGAGCGCGAGCGCGAGCAGCGCCAGGACCAGGGTCCAGCCGTACAGATAGGCGAGCGAACGTCGCTGCGAAAACCCTTTGTTGGCCATACGGTGATGGAAATGCCAGCGGTCGGCCTGGTAGATCGGCTGCTTGTACTTGATGCGCTTGGCGACGACGAAACCGGTATCTAGGATCGGCACCGCCAGAATGACCAGGGGAAAGGCGAGCGCCACGACCGCGTTCGTCTTCAGGGCCCCCTGGACCGAACAGACGGCGATCATGTACCCGAGCAGGTTCGAACCGGAGTCCCCCATGAAACTGGAGGCCGGCGGGAAGCCGTGCCGGAGGAAGCCGAGCGCCGCGCCCGCGGTGAGCGCGGCGAGCACCCCCGCCTCATACCGTTCCAGCGAAAGCGCGACGATCGCCATCGCCGCCGCCGCGATCGCGCAGACCCCCGCCGCCAGTCCGTCGATGCCGTCGATCAGGTTGATGATGTTGACCACCGCGACGATGCCGAGGATGGTCAGCGGAAACGCGGTCCACCCCAGCTCGAAGCCACCCACGAACGGGATCGTCAGATTGTCCGGATGCACCCCCGCGAAGACCGGGATCGCGGAGGCCGCGATCTGGCCGAGCAGCTTCACCAGTGCGGGCAGGTCGAAAACGTCGTCGAGCGCGCCGACCAGACAGACCCCGACCGCCCCCAGCAGGATCGCGTTCGTCTCGTCATTCGTCGGCAGCCAGATCCAGCCGGCGATCTCGATGCCCGCGAGAATCGCGATCCCGGACATGCGCGGGGTCGAAACCGTGTGCTGGCTGCGCGGACCGGGAACGTCGAGCACACCGAGCCGACGGGCGACGAGTTCCGCGACAGGCACCGCGGCCCACGTGATGAGTGCCGCCGCCAGGAAGGCGAAAACGGCGTCGGTGGTGTCGACCATCCGGGAAGGGTTTCACAGCGGGCGGAGGGTTGGGGTGGTTCGGGCGGGAGCTTGTGGTCATGGGCGATCGCGTACACACCAAAAAAGATCTTCCGGTGTTCGCCTCGGAGGGGCTCGAAGCATTTACGACTTTTTCGGTGTATCCGCATGCCCATTGACGGCAGTGGGCCAGGGCCGAACCAGGTAGAGACCCTTGAGGTCGAACGGCCGAGTCTCGGAGGGCCTTGCTCGGGACGCGTGGCCGAGGCTTGTGTGATTGGAGGTGG
>DATJUB010000038.1:0-6076 GCA_035502775.1 Solirubrobacterales bacterium
TGCGTTGGCGACTCAGCCGGAGCGGGATGCGGCGGTCACGACGATGCGAAGCAATATCGATCAGGCGTTGTCGGCTACTTCGGGGGTTCAGTGCCGGATCGTGGTCACGACCCACGAGACCGGGTATCTCCCGAACGGGACTTACTCCACACCTCTGAAGGACGCTCGTCTGGCCGTCAACGCGAAGCTGCGTGCAGTCGCGAACGCGAGCGCTTCGGTTGACATCGTCGATTGGGGCTATCTCTCGGCGGGACATGGTGCTCATGAGGCTGCGGGTACTAGGTGGTACGAGCCGAGCGATCGGGAGAACCCGAATCCGGCCGGGTTGACGGCTCTATCGAACGCGATCATCAACAAGGCCCAGGGCAGCTGCTCCTAGACCGGTCGTGCTGAGGTCCGGCGGCTAGCGGCCGCCGGGCAGGGGCTTCGGGACGTCGTCGCGCTCTTCCCCCATGCGCACGACGTCCCGGAGGATCCGGCTGAACGCCTCCTCTACCTCGTGGCGCTCCATCCTGCCGTCCAGAAGCCACAGACGGAGCGTGTGCTCGGCGGCCCCGAGGTAGACCTCCAGCTGCCGAACCAGGCTTCGTGAGGGATTCTCGACGCCGAGGAAGATCTCCGACACCTGCTGGACCAGCAGCTCCCGGTTCCTGGCGGCGAACATCGCGAACGCGGGGGCGGCCTGATCGAGCCAGAGTGCGCGGATCGCGAGCTCCCGGTGGTCGTCGATCCAGCCCATCCAGGTACTGACCGCGAGCCGGCGCTGATCCTCCGCCGGAACGCTGTCCAGGGTTTCGACGATCGTGTCGATTTCCCCGACGAGTCTCGCGCGGACCGCGTTCCGCAAGCCCTCCAGGTCACCGAAGTACTGGTAGAGAGTGACCCGGCTGGTGTTGGCCGCCCGGGCCAGCTGACTCAGATTCCAGTCGGACTCCGTCGTTCCCTCCTGGTTGAGTGAGTCGACGATGCGTCCCAGGATCACGTCCTTGCGCTGGTAGGCGGGGACCGATCGCAGCGGAACCGACAGGTCGTACCGCCCGTCCAGAATGACCGGTCCTTCACCGGAAATGTCATTCTCGAATGTCAACCGAATGTCCGCAATTCCGCCTCCCGCCGGTGACGGATCCAATCGCCCGCCTAGAGAACACCATACGGAAATCTGGTCGGGGAAACCAGAGCGTTTCCCGGCGATTCGAGGCAAAAGAATCGTCCGGCGGAGCACTTGACAATGACAAGTCCGTACATGTACACTAGTGTCCGAGTTTTGCGGACGGCAGGCACCGATGATTCATGCCGGGAATGCCTCTTCCGATGGACTCCGGATAGCGGAAACAGGCAAGGGCGAATACGCCGCGAGTGGCGACGGAGGGTTATGGAGGACCTGAAAAGGAATCGGAATGCCACGGAAGGCTTGAACACCGGTGCTGTCTTCGACGCATGGTGTTCACAAGGTCGGTGCGTCGCGCTTATCTCCCTGAGCGTGCTCGCATCGGTGCGATCCGGAACGGTTCCCACTCGTGTCCCTGAGTGGCCCGGTCCGTGTCGCGAGGCGCGGAGTTTCTCTTCTCCCTGAGTGGTTCGCGCCGTGTGGCCGGTGAAGAACTCCCCATCCCCTACCAAACGGGGACGGAATCACCGGTAGGCGATGCCCGCTCTTCCCTACGAGCGGGCATCGCCTTTTCTTCGCCGAGCGAGATCGGCGCGGCTCGGAGTCTCGGGGAGCGGAATCGAAATCCAGTCATGACGACGAAGGAAAGCGAACGAAAAGTGTTGATCGGGCGATTCAGCCGCGGCAGGCCGATGGCGGCGCGGCGCCGATGAGTATCCGGGCCGCGGCACAGATGTTCGTCGCCGGGAAGGCCAGCCTCACCATTCCGGCGATGCTGGCCCTTCGGGTGGACCCCGATGGTCCCGACGCCGGCCTCGGGGAAAAGCTGCTGGAGCTGACCGAGCGCGCCCAGGCGGGGACGATCAGCGACGCGGACGCCAAGCGGCACGTCGCGGCGCTGCTCGTCGTGTTCTAGTCGAGCTGTACGACCAGCTTGCCGGTGTTGCGGCCGGCGAAGAGCATGTTGAGAGCGTTCGGCAGCTCCTCGAACCCTTCGACGACCGTTTCCTCCGACTTCAGCTTGCCTTCGGCCATCCACTCGGACAGCTGACGGATCGCCTCGCCGAAACGGGGGTAGTAGTCGAGGATGATGAACCCCTGCAGCTTCACCCGCTGGATCAGCAGGTTGCCGAAGGATCGCGGTCCCGGCGGCGGCTCGTTCTCGTTGTAGCCGGAGATCAGGCCGCAGAGCGCCACCCGGGCGTCCTTGTTCAGCCGGGCGAAGACCGCCTCCATGATCTCGCCGCCGACGTTCTCGAAATCGACGTCGATGCCGTTCGGGGTGGCTTCCTTCAGTTGCCTGCGCCAGTCATCGGCCTTGTAGTCAACGGCCGCGTCGAAGCCGAGCTCGTCGATGATCCAGGCGCATTTCTCCGGTCCGCCGGCGATGCCGACCACCCGGGCGCCCTTCAGCTTGGCGATCTGACCGGCGACCGAGCCCACCGCGCCGGCGGCCGCCGAGATGACCACCGTCTCGCCCTCCTTCGGTTCGGCGATCTCGGTCATGCCGAAATAGGCGGTGCAGCCGGTCATGCCGAGTGCCCCGAGCAGGGCCGGCGGCGGCGCGTTCACCTCGGGCGGGATCACCATGAGCGGCAGCGCGTCGCTGATCACGATGTAGTCCTGCCAGCCGGTGAGACCCTGGACGGTCGCGCCGACCGGGAAGTTCTCGTTGTTCGATTCGATCACCTCGCCCAGACCGAGGCCGCGCATCACCTCGCCGATCGCGACCGGGGGAAGGTAGGTCGGCTCTTCACCGATCCAGGTGCGGTTGGTCGGATCGATCGAGATCCACCCGACCTTGACCAGGGCCTCGCCGTCGCCGATCGTGGGTATCTCTTCCCGCACGAAGTCGTAGGTGTTTTCGTCCACCGGCCCGGTCGGGCGTTCGGCGAGCAGGAATCGGCGGTTCTCTTCGGCCATCGGTGTCTCCTCCGGTTTGGACTGGTGGTCCGGTCTGCCCCAAGGCTACGCCACCCGGGATGGAGGCAGAATCAGGGCTCGAGTGCGCGATCCAGCGAGTGCAGCACGTGCAGGAAGAGGAGGTTTCTCAGATTGGTGCCGTAGAGCAGAGCGCGCTGCCGGAAATCGACCGAGCGGTCGAGCGCCCTGCGTGCCCGGAAGCCGCCCAGCGTCTCGAGGTGGAAGCCGTCGTAGTGCTCACCGTCGTAGGCGATCATGCCGTGGTTGATCAGGCGGTCATCGGCGAGTGCCTGCCACTGATCGAAGAGCGGAACCCCCTCCTCTCGGGCGATTCTCGCGATCCCCTCGCTGGTCTCCTTGGCGAATACCCATCGTCCCTGGAGTTCCTCGTGGTCCAGCTGGGGTGGGATCGTGAAGGCGATCGGGGCCGGCCCGAGTCGCCTGATCGCCGTGATCATCTCCCGGACCTGTTCGGCCGTCTGCTCGCTGGTCATGCCGTAGCTGGAGCCGTTGGTGCCCAGATGGATGAAAACGAACCGGGGTTTCAGCAGGCGAATCTCGTACTCCAGGACCGACTCTCCGGGGCCGCATTCCGGATCAGGCATCCAGCCCGCCTCTCCCGCGAATCGCTGGGACGGGAGGAGCAGATGGTCGGCGATGATTCCCGAGCGGGCCGCCGCCGAGGACCGGCTGAACGAGTTCCAGGGGGCGCGAAGTCCGGCGGCGGGGAGCTGCCCCTCGATGTCGCGGCCGGCCGCCAGCTCGACTTCCCGGTAGCGCCTCAGGGTCGGTTCGAGCCATGAGTATCCGGCCCAGACGGGTTCCCGGCAGCCGAGACCGTAGAGCGCGTTGTAGGCGCCGAGGTTCGAGTCGCCGGCCTTGGCGAACACCCCTTCGCGCATGCCCATCTCGTCGGCGCGGGCCACCTCGGCCCGCAGGTTGGCCGCGGCCGTCTCGTCCCAGGTCCGGCCGAACGACAGGTCGAGCAGTTCCGCCACCATCTCCGGTGGGGCCTCCCGCGGTTTCCGGAATCCCTTCAGCACCGGCAGAAAACTACCCGGTGGAACGCCGTGGCCCTAGAGCGAGACCTCGGTGCTTTCGATCACGGTTCGCTCGGGCGGCAGGCCGAAGTACTCGACCGGGCTCGACGCGTTGCGGGCCATCACCATGAAGAGGCGCTTGCGAAGGCGCATCATGCCGGTGCCGCCATCGCCGCCCAGCACCATGTTCGACACATAGAAGTAGGCACCGTCGACATCGATCTCCCGGTCGGCCCCGATCCTGTTCGCGAGCCTGAGCAGGCGCGGCACGTCCCGTGAATCCATGAATCCGAGCCTGGCGGTGAGATGGGAGATGCCGTGCCCGGCCCCGCCGATCTCGTCGGCGGTCAGCTGTTCGGATTCGCTCACGAACGGGGTCTTGGTGGTCACGATCGAGAGCAGAACCACCCGCTCGTGGATCACATGGTCCCGTTCGTAGGCTGATTTCAGCGCAATCGGAGCGGTGTCGCTCCGCGAGTTCAGATAGACGGCGGTACCGGGCACCCTGAGGACCGGTGGGTCGCTGTCACGGACGTGCTCGACGAACTCGCGCAGCGGACCTTCCCTTTCCCTGCGGATGCGGGTGGTCTCCTTGTGTCCCCGTTCCCAGGTGCTCATCAGGAAGAACAGCACCAGGCCGATCCCGAGCGGGAACCAGCCGCCATGGAAGATCTTGGTCAGGTTGGCGGCGAGGAAGGTCAGATCGATGGTGAGGAAGACGGCGCCGCCCAGGATCGCCATCCAGAGCGGTTTCCTCCAGAGGGCGCGGACGACGACCAGGAAGAGCAGGGTGTCGATCGTGAGTGTGCCGATCACCGCGACCCCGTAGGCCGAGGCGAGCGCCGCGGAGGAGCCGAACCCGATCACGAGACCGATCACCGCGACGAAAAGGGCCCAGTTGACGGCCGGCAGGTAGACCTGGCCGATCTCCTCCGCCGAGGTCTGGCGTACCGCGAGGCGGGGCAGGAAGCCCAGCTGGATCGCCTGGTTGGTGACCGAGAAGGCCCCGGAGATCACGGCCTGGGACGCGATCACGGTCGCGATCGTCGCCAGGAACACCATCGGCATGTGGGCCCAATCGGGAAAGAGCAGGAAGAACGGGTTGGCGATGTTCGCCGGGTCCTCCAGGATCAGCGATCCCTGGCCGAGATAGTTGAGGGTGAGCGCGGGAAATACGAACAGGAACCAGGCACGGCGGATCGGCCGCCGCCCGAAATGGCCCATGTCGGCATAGAGCGCCTCGGCACCGGTGATCGTGAGGACGACCGCCCCCAGGGAGATGAACGCGATCCCCGGGTGGGTGGTGAAGAACTCGAGTCCGTAGGAGGGTGAGAGCGCTTTCAGGATGCCGGGGTCGGAGAGAACCCGGGCCAGCCCGGCGGCGGCGAGAACGGTGAACCAGATCAGCATCACCGGTCCGAACAGGCGACCGATGATCCTGGTGCCGAATTTCTGCAGGACGAAGACGAGGGTGAGGATCGCGATCGTGATCGGCACGATCAGATGGGAGAGGCTCGGTGCGGCCACCTCGACGCCCTCTACCGCGGAGAGCACCGAGATCGCCGGGGTGATCATCCCGTCCCCGTAGAACAGGGCGACCCCGAAGAGGCCGATCGCGATCAGGGCGACCTTGCGTTTCGAGTGCCTGAGCCCGGCACCCTGGACCAGGGCGATCAGGGCCATGAGGCCGCCCTCGCCGTGATTGTCGGCCCGCATGATGAAGACCACGAACTTGACCGAGACGATCATGGTGATCGTCCAGAAGACCAGTGAGATCACACCGAACACATCGACCTCGGTCGGCTTGACCGCCTGATGGTCGGCCGAGAAGACGGTCTGCAGCGCGTAGAGGGGACTGGTCCCGATGTCGCCGAACACGACGCCGAGCGCACCGAGGGTCAGCGCGGCGGCACCGGCGGTGGCCTTCCGCGATCGCTGCTTCGGGATCGGAGCGAGAGACATCCTGAACGACACTATGACCCGAAACACAGGGGTGGAGACGATC
>DATJUB010000039.1:0-64525 GCA_035502775.1 Solirubrobacterales bacterium
TCTGCGCCTATGGCGCAGAAAACGCACCCACCATCCATGCGGCTCAGTCGATCAGGTCGCGCTCGGCGGCCCAGCGGCTCAGTTCGTGCCTGGTCGAGAGCTGAAGCTTGCGCAGCACCGAGCTGGCGTGGGCCTCGACCGTCTTGATCGAGATCCCGAGGCGGCGGGCGATCTCCTTGTACAGATAGCCCCGGGCGATCAGGCGCAGCACCTCCTGCTCGCGCGGGGTGAGCAGGTCGAGTTCGGCGTCGGTCGTTCCCGGATCAGTCCGGCCGGCGAAGGCGTCGAGCACGAAACCGGCCAGCTGGGGCGAGAAGACGGCGTCTCCCTGGCTCACCCGCTCGATCGCGTCGATCAGCTCCGGTCCCGAGATCGTCTTGGTCACGTAGCCGCGCGCCCCGGTGCGCACGATCGCGACCACGTCCTCGGGAGCGTCGCTCACCGAGAGCGCGAGGAACCTGGTGTCGGGAATCTCGGTCAGGGTCTGCCGGATCACCTCCTGGCCGCCCCCGTCGGGCATGTGGACATCGAGCAGCACCACGTCGGGGCGCCTCTCGCGGACCAGGGCCACGGCCTCGCGGACCGTCGAGGCCTCACCGACCACCTCGACCCCGCTCTCCAGTTCGGCCCGCACCCCGGCACGGAAGATGGCGTGGTCGTCGACGATCGCGACCGTTGTCTGGCTCATTTCGTCTCCATGGTCAGTTCGATTTCCGTTCCTTCGCCGATGCCCGAGCGTACCTCGGCGGCTCCGCCGTTCCGCTCCATCCGTCCGAGGATCGAGTCTCGCACCCCACGGCGATCCTCGGGCACGGCGTCCAGGTCGAAACCCCGGCCGCGATCCCGGACGAAGACCTGGGTCTCCTCGGGGGTTATCTCGGCGTACAGCCGGATCGTGCCGGCATCCCCCGCGTACCTGACGGCGTTGGTCATCGCCTCGCGGCTGGCCGCGACCAGGGCCACGGTGCGTTCGTCGAGCGGGCGGTCACCGACCGTCACCGCGTCGATCGGCACGCCGTGGCGCTCCTCCACCTCCGCAGCGGCGGCCTCGAGCGCGCTGGCCAGGCTCGTCTCCCGCTCCCGTTCGCTCTTGCCCGAGAGCCACTCGCGCAGCTCGCGCTCCTGGCGGCGAGCCAGGGTCGAGACCTGGCGGGGATCATCCGACTTCTTCTGCATGAGGGCGAGGGTCTGGAGGACCGAGTCGTGAAGGTGGGCCGCGACCTCGGCCCTTTCCTGGGAGCGGATCCGTTCGGCCCGCTCCCGCCCCAGGTTGCGGGCGAGCCGCACCCAGAGGGGTGCGAGGATCAGGCCCAGCACGACGATCAGGGTGACCCCGGCGAGCGCGGCCTCACTGGCCGCGCTGAAGGCGCCCTGCACATACAGGAACAGCATCGCGGCACCGATCACGAGGGCGAAGCCGAAAGCGCCGCGGTAGGGACCGAGACGGCTGCGGGGGCGGGAACGTACCGCCGGCCTGCGTTCGCCGGAGGCGGCCCAGGCGGGCGTCTCGGGCTCGGCCGCATCTTCGCTCTCGCCGGATCCGGAGAACTGCCGCCAGAGCAGCCCGGCCCCGGCACCGGCCAGGACCGTGGGCCAGACCAGCGAGTCACTCCACCAGATACCGAGCTCGCGGAAGATGAACAGCAGGCCGAGCGTGACCATGCCGAAACCGGCCCCGATCAGCCAGGTGTGCCGGCTGGTCGGCTTCGCCTCCTCGCCGGCTCGCCGCGTCTTCGGGGTTCCCGGAACGATCAGCCAGAGCAGTCCGTAGGCGACCGCTCCCATGCCCCCGGTCGCGACGGTCAGGATGACCGTCGCGATCCGCACCAGGATCGGATCGATATCGAGGCGGTGGGCGATCCCGGCACAGACACCGCCCAACAGGGCACCGTCGCCCGCCCGCCTTAATCTCCGCCGATCCAAGCTCACTTCGATGAACTATCGCCCTTCTTCGAAGTGCGGTCCTTCTTCGGGGCCGGCATGCATGCGGCGAGAGCACGTTTTCTCGCGGCCGCCTGGGAGGTCGGGCTGCTCGGTCCGCGGTCCCAGTTGTCGTCCCAGGGGCCGTGGTCCGGGTCGCGCGGGCCGTACTTCTGCCAATCGGTCGCGTCCACGACCTCGAAGTAGCCGAGCTTGAACTCGGCGTCCAGGTTGAGTTCCGGCGAGTCGCCGGAACCTCTGCTGAAGGCACGGTCGACGCCGACGCCGGAGGCCTCGACGCCACGGACGTCGGCCAGGCCGGCCTTGCCCTTGACGTTTCCGGACACGCAGACACCGTCGGGCACGATCACCCGTGTGACGCCCATACCGCTCTCGACCGGGAGGTCGACGGTGTCGTTTCGCTTGAACGGGTAGCGGCGGAGGTCGATGGTCATCGCGCCGGCGGCCATCTGGTACCCGTCGTCGGGGATGTCCCCCGCGAGCCGGGGCTCCTCGGTGGTATCACCGTAGCTGCCTTCGATCCGCAGGTCGGCGATCGAGATGGCGGCCATCGGCACGGCGATCACCAGCGCGGCCGCCAGCAGCCAGATCGCGAGCTGGCGCCGGTTGTTGACGGCGGCCACGACCAGGCCCACACCCAGCAGGATCACCAGGGCGGCCATCGGGATCGCACCGAAGATGGCGGTGGCGCCGGCCGAGAGGATTCCGAGGATGCTGAACACGATCAGGGCGGAGATGCCGATCGCGAAGAAGGTCATGATCCGGCCGATGGTCGAAATACCGTCGTCGGTCGGGTTGCGCTGGCCGGGGCCTTCCGGCGGCGGGGCCAAAGGTGTGGTGGGAGCGTTCTGGCTGGGGGAGCTGGCCATGGTCGCGGTCACCGCGGTCGGCGGGTTTCCGGCCTCGTCGTCGAGGACCTCGGTCGGGTCATCGCCCGTGGTGGCCGGAGGGGCCGGGGGAGTGGGTGGTGCGGGAGGCGCCGGGGGTGCCGGGGCGCGGCCGAACGCACCGGACTCGGCGTCATCGTCACGGGTCGCCTCACGGACCAGCCAGAACACGCCGCCCAGGGCGAGGATCCAGACCATGACGCCGAACAGCGGGCCGGGGCCGAAACCGAAGAGCCAGCCGCCGAAACCGTTGACACCGATCGAGACCAGGGCGATCAGGCCGAGCGCGACCGTGCCCGCGATGACCCAGATCCGCTTCCCCCCGGTCGGGGACAGCGCCGGTTCGTCGGGATCGCCGTCGATCGGCACCAGCGCCAGCAGCACGAGATAGGCGAGCACGCCGATGCCGCCGAAGGCGACGCTGATCACGAAAGCGGCGCGGATCAGGACCGGGTCGAGATTGAAGTACCTGGCGATCCCGGCCGCGACGCCGCCGATGAAGCGGTCGTCGCGAGACCTGGTGAGCCTTCTTGCTTGATTCGTCTGGTTCATGGGAAGGAGACTCCCGGTGCGGGCGGATCCTGTCTATTGGGAATGACCCTTAGCGGACCCTCGGGTCACCCCTTACGATCATCTCAGGTGACCACGAGAGCAGAGACAGATTCCGGCCGGATCACGATCGAGGATCTCGCCGCGCGGACCGGGATGACCGTGCGCAACATCCGTGCCCATCAGTCCCGCGGGCTGCTGAACCCGCCACGGGTGGTCGGCCGCACCGGCTTCTACGACGAGGAGCACATCGGCCGTATCGCGCTGATCAGGGAGCTCCAGGAGGAGGGGTTCAACCTCGAGGCGATCAAGCGCATCCTCGACCGGGCCGGAGGATCCTCGGGCGACCTGCTGAACTTCACACGGACGGTGCGCGAGCCTTACGAGGACGAGCGGCCCGAGATCCTCGAGGCGACCGAGATCGCCGAACCATGGGGCGACACCGTGCTGAACGAGGATCACATGAGGCGGGCCGAGGAGCTGGGATTGATGCGGGCGCTCGGCGATGGCCGCTACGAGGTCCTGAGCCCGAAGATGTACGCCGCCGGGGTGAACCTGGCCGAACTCGGCGTGCCGGCCGAAGACGCGCTCGACGCGCTCGAGATCCTCAAGGTGCGATCCAACGCCGTGGCCGACGTCTTCATCGAGGTCTTCCGCAAGCAGGTCTGGGAGCCGTTCGACCGGGCGGGCCGCCCGAGCGAGGATTGGCCTCGTGTCCAGGAAGCTCTGAGGAAAATGCGTCCTCTCGCGACCGACGCGTTCGTGGCTTCGTTCCAGTTCGCGATGGAGGAAGCGTCGGAACGCGCGATCTCCGAGGCGATCCGCCGTGAACTCGGCGCCACCGGGAGTGAGCCCTGAACCGGGCCGCTTCGGTAATCTGCCCGTCTCCGCCCGGATAGCTCAGTAGGTAGAGCACTTCCATGGTAAGGAAGGGGTCAGCGGTTCGAATCCGCTTCCGGGCTCTAAGTGACCCTTGAGGTTCTCTAAAGAAAGCGCAACTAAGGTCTTGCCTTCACTGCTGTGAGTGGAACCGAATCGACACCAACTCCCAGTGATCCCAACCTAGGCCTTGCCCCTCGGGTTATGGTCGTTGTGGGTATCGCGCTTTTGGCCGGCATCACCGTCTGGTTCCTGACCGGCTGCAACCGGGACGGAAAGGATGTGGCGATGCCGGGGGGAGCTCTCTCCGACGCGCGGATCGTCTCGTCCGAAGAGATCGCGTCGATTCCCGACGATGTCGAGCACGAGGTTTTCTGGGCCGGCGAGCGTCCGGACACCGAACTCGAGTTGAGTGACGATCCTTCCGGCAACGTCCACCTTCGTTATCTGACCGGCGGCAGCGAGGCCGGAACCGCGGCCCAGACCTACCTCGACATCGGCACCTATCCGTTCAAGGGCGCCTACCAGACGACCAGGCAGCTGGCCCAGCAGGACAGTCTCAACAAGGTCTCCGTGGATGGCGGTGTCGGCTTCTATGACAGGAAGCGCCCGTACAGTGTGATCCTCGCCTTCTCCGACCAGCCCGATCTTCAGATCGAGGTTTATCACCCGGAAAAGAACGGGGCCCTCGATGTTGTCCGTAGTGGCGATATCGTGCCCGTGCCCTGATTCTCGCCTGGATAATTTTCCCGATCGTCCTGATCGCCCTGTGCGTGGGACTCGGCCTGCTCGTCGAAGTGATCATGGGGCGCCGCATGCCTCCGGCACTGCTGCCCGGGGTCGGTCTGGCCGCGATGATCTCGATCGGTGGACTGATCACCTGCTTCCCCGATCTGGCCAAGTTCACGACCGCCACGATCGCGGCGCTCGCGGCGGCCGGACTGGCCGCCACCTGGCCCTGGAAGGGTCTCCGACGGGACCTGAACATCTGGCCGATCCTCGGAGCGATCGGGGTCTTCATCGTCTTCGGTGCCCCCGTGATCTTCTCCGGCGATGCCACCTTCGCCGGGTACGTGAAGCTCGACGACACCTCCACCTGGCTCGCCTTCGCCGATCACGTCCTGACCTACGGCCACTCGACCGCGGGCATCCCGCCGTCGAGCTACGAGGCGACGGTGCAGATCAATCTCTCGGCGGGCTACCCGCTCGGCGCCTTCATCCCGCTCGGCATCGGCCACGAGATGACCGGCAGCGATTCCGCCTGGCTCTTCCAGCCCTATCTCTCCCTGATGGCCGCGTTCATGTCGCTGGTCTTCTACGAGATCGTCAAGCCGGTGATCACCGACTCGCGCATCCGGGCGGCTGTGGTGTTCATCGCCGCGCAGCCGGCGCTGCTGGTCGGATACGCACTCTGGGGCGGCATCAAGGAGGTGGCGACGGCGCTCGTCGTCGCGGTTTTCGCGGCGACCGCGATCTGGCTGATCGAGTCGGGTGAATGGCGGAGCATTCGCTGGACGACACCCGCGGCGATCGGCGCCGGCGCGGCGCTGATCGGGGTGATGGGTGCCGGTGGCGCACCCTGGCTGGCCGCGGTGATCCTCGGGGTTGTGCTGCTGATGGCGGTGAAGCTGATCTGGCTGTCGCGCATGCCGGAGGGCGTTCCCCGCGAGACCCTGATCGTCTTCGGCGCGCGGGCGGGGGTCGTCGCGGTGGGAGTGGCGGCGATCGGTCTTCCGACCGTGTTCGCCGCCGGCGAGCTGTTCTCTCCGAATCAGGGTCCGCTGACCAACACGACCGAGATGGGCAACCTGATCAGGGTGCTCAGCCTGGCCCAGGTTGCCGGCCCCTGGCCGGTCGGCGACTTCCGGATCGAGCCGGAATCGCACTTCCTCACGGTTCTGCTGGTCGCGGCGACCGCTGTCGCCTGGGGATTCGGGCTCTGGGCATCGATCCGCAGCCGGGCCTGGGCGCTGCTGCTGTTCGCGGGCGGATGCGGTCTCGGATCGTTCCTGGTCTGGTACGTGGGATCCCCGTGGGTTCAGGGCAAGGCATTGGCCACCGGGACCGCCTCGGTGCTGGTCGTGGCGATGGTCGGCATCGGGGCCTTGCTGACCAGACGGCAATGGATCTCCGGTCCCGACGGCGATTTCCTGAGGAACACCTTCCGGGCGCTCGGTGCGGTTCTGCTGATCGTGCCGGTCGGGGTGCTGGCCTCGAACGCGCTCGCCTACGACGAGGCCTATCTAGCTCCGCGCGACCAGCTGGCCGAGCTGGAACGGATCGGCGAGGACTTCGCCGGCCAGGGTCCGACCCTGATGACCGAGTATCAGGCCTACGGGGTCCGCCACTTCCTGCGCCTGGCCGACGCCGAAGGCGCCTCTGAGCTCCGCCGCCGGCAGATTCCTCGGCGGGACGGGACAGAAGCCGAGAAGGGGGCCTGGGCCGATACCGACGAACTCGAACTGGACCCGGCGCTGGAGGGGCTGCTGACCTATCGCACGCTCGTTCTCCGCCGCAGCCCCGGCCAGAGCCGTCCGCCGTCCCCGTACGAGCTGGTCGAGCGGGGTGAGTATTACGAGGTCTGGCAGCGGGATCCGGATTTCGATCCCGCGAGCCTGATCGTCCACGTTCCGTTCGGCAACAGCCTCGATCCGGCCGAGGTTCCACCCTGCTCCAAGATCGAGGCGGTGGCCCGGCGGGCGGGGGAGGGCGGCCGGATCGCCGCCGCGACCCGGGCACCGAACGGCGTCTCCGAATTCACCGAGTACCCGGACGACTGGATTCCCGATCCCGCCAACGGAACTCTCACGCCGACCTCCGACGGCACCGCGGTGGGCACGATCGACGTTCCCGCGGATGGGGAGTACGACGTATTCCTGGGTGGTTCGGCACGGGGTGAGGTCACGCTCGAGGTCGGCGGGGTCCCGGTCGGCTCGATCCGCAACCGACTCAACAACAACGCCCAGTACATCGAGTTCGACCAGGTCGAACTGGCGGCCGGCGAGCAGTCGATCTCGATGACTTACGAGAAGGGCGGGCCGCTCCGGCCCGCGGTCGGCGGGTATCCGTTCGGGCTCGGTCCGGTGGTGGTCTCCCCGGTGCAGAACCGGACCCAGGTGGTCTCGCTGCCGGCCAGTCAGGCGCGTGACCTCTGTGGTCAGCGGCTCGATTGGATCGAAGCGCTCAAGTAGAGGGCGCCCGCCTTTCGAAGTCCGGGAACACCGATGGTGCGCGAGTGGCGGACAGTACGCACGCATCTATGAACAGACAGTTACGTCTATATAAACTTTCGGTTTTTTGGCTCTGAATCTCGCTATGCTGCCGCCCATTCATGGGCTGGGAGATCAGCTCGTCCAACGAATCAAGCTGGGAGTTGCTTAGACCGATGAAGTCTCTGGGGTCCGACGCCGCCGTCGTTCTTTCGCGTGCCACGAAGTCATCTCGCACTCGCACCGTCCTCGTAACCCTGGCCGCCACTCTCCTGGCGACGCTGTGCATGGGTGCCGTCACGGCAGATGCCGCGACCCGTCTGGTCTCCGTCTCGGGCTCGAACTCCGGTGACTGTACGGGAAGTCCCTGTGCATCCGTGCAGTACGCGATCGATCAGGCGGCCGGCGGCGACACGGTCTCGATCGGCGCCGGAACCTTCACGTCCAACGGCAACGCCGTCTCGACCGGGGATCTGACGGTCGAAGGGGCGGGCATCGGCCAGACGATCGTCGAAGGAACCCTGATCAGCTCGCGCAACTTCGAGCTGCTGCCCGGCGCCGACGGCTTCACCCTCAGGGGCATGACCGTCAAGAAGGGCGGGGCCGGGGTCTACACCGACGACACGATCGACGACGTTCTGATCGAAGACGTCGAGTTCGACGATCCCCAGACCTACGGGGTCGGCGTCCACAATCAGGCCGTCGCCACCAACTGGACGATCAACCGGATCGACGCTCACGGCGGCACCGTCGGAATGCGGGTGCGCGGAACCGCGACCGACCTCACGATCAGCGACAGCCACTTCGACGGCAACGACATCGGCTTCGGCGTCTACCAGGGGGCGACCACGCCGAGCGAAGGCGCATTCGACAGGGTCCAGATCACCGACTCCACCTTCAACGACAACCCGGCCAAGGGTCTCTACATCGAGAAGCTGAACGACGCGACCTTCGACAACATCGAGGTGCTGAACAGCGGCCAGGACCCGGTCGCCAACCGCAACGCCTTCGAGGTGAACCTGAAGTTCGGCGCCTACTCGGGCCTGACCCTGAAGAACTCGACCATCGCCGGATCCGGCGGACCGGGCGTCAACATCAAGGCCCGCAACGACGGCGGCTCCTACAGCCCGCCCAAGGACGCCTCGCTCGGTGACGTCGAGGTGACCGGCAACCTGATCGCCGACAACACCCAGCAGCTGGTCTTCGGAAACCGGGTCTCCGGGATCGTCGCGACCGGCAACCAGTTCGCCGGGGACAGTCAGGTCGGCCTGTTCAGCTACGCCGACGACCCGGACGGAACCAACGCGATCGACGCGACCGGCGGCTGGTGGAACTGCGCCGGCGGACCTTCGGCCACTCCGCCCTGCATGGACATCGGCACCGATCCCGGGGACGCGGCGATCGACGCCACCTCACCGGCCGCGTCTCCGATCCACACCGACCGCTACGTCGCCGCGGGCGGCAGCGACGCCGGCAACTCCTGTCTGGCCGAGAACCTGCCCTGCGCGACCGTCCAGCACGCGATCGACCGGGCCCACCCCGCCGACACGATCAACATCGCCGACGGCGAGTACGCGCAGACCGGCATCACGGTCACCAAGCCGGTGAGCATCGTCGGTGAGTCCGAGGCCGGAACGGTGGTCGGACCACGGGCCGCGATCACCAACCAGAGCGTGTTCGTGCTCGGTGACGCGGCCGACGGGACCACGTTCGCGGACCTGACCGTCAGCTCACGGGCCAACGCGGGGTTCGCCGCGATCAAGACCAACGACGCCGCGGGCGGCGTCGACGACATTCAGTTCACCGACATGACCGTCACCGGCATCGGTCCGAGCACGTCGCCGACCACCGTCGCTTCCGGCATCGAGATCACGGTTCCGGCCGACGGCTGGCGGATCACGAGATCCACGGTCGAGAACTTCTACAGCGGTTTCTTCACCGGCGGCGACGCGACCGACACCGTGGTGATCGACAGCGTCTTCGCCCGCAATCGCAGCGGCATCTACTCAGCCCGCAACCTGACCACGGGAGTCGGTGAGTTCGACGGGATCAGCGTGGTCGGGACCCTGTTCGACAAGAACGAGTACGCCGGTCTCTACTTCGAGGGTCTCAGCAACGCGAACTTCAACGATCTCGAGATCCGGGACACCGGCTCGACCCTCGCCCCGGGCGTCAACCAGGGACGTGGTTTCCAGATCAACCTGAAGAAGGGCGCCTACGAGAACATCGTCCTGCAGAACTCGACGATCAGTGGCTCGCGGTATGAGGGCGTCGTGCTGCAGGTGCGCGGCTACCCCGGCGACACGCCGTATCTGGCCAACCCGGCCACGCTCTCGACCTTCGCGGTCACGGGAGTGACCTCGACCGGCAACGGCGGCCCCGGATTCTCGTATGACAACAGCGAGAACGTCTCGGGCACGCTCGCCGTCGCGAACAGCCGGATCGCCGGAAACGGATTCCGGCAGGGCAACGGCACCCCGCTCGGAGTCAACGCGAACGGCCCGGTCAACGGCTTCTACGCCTGGAAGGCTCCCGGCGGGGGCAACCCGACTCCGATCGCCGAGAACAACTGGTGGGGCTGCAGCGATGGCCCCGGTTCGGACGGTTCCGGCTGTGACACCGCGAACGCGGCGGCCGACAGCAACCCCTGGCTGGTGGCCACTTCCGGTTCCAACGAGCTGCTGACCCTCGACGGATCGGTGTCCGTGGACGTCGAGCTCAACGAGAACAGCGACGGAACCACGGGTCTTTCCGCGCCCGATTCCACCGAGGTGGTGTACGAATCGAGTGATCCCGATGTCGCCACGCCGAGCCCCGCGAGAGAATCTCTCGGCGACGGTGCGAGCACCACGACGGTCACCAACTACGACAACGGCTCTGCCGTTCTCACGGCGACCGTCGACGGTGAGGTGTTCGAGTATCCCTTCACCATCGATGTCCCGCTGACCAGGTACGTCGCCGCCGACGGTGACGACGGCGGGAACCTCTGCCGCGTGCAGAGCGATCCCTGCGGGACCATCCAGCACGCCGTGACCAAGGCATCCGGCGGCGACACGATCAGCATCGCCGACGGGACCTACGACGAAAGCGAGATCGAGCTGGACAAGCAGCTCACCTTCATCGGTGAGTCCGAGGCAGGCACGCTGATCGGCCCGAGCGGCCCCGGCAACGAGAATCGCGACACCCTCACCCTCGCCGCCGGTTCGTCGGGCAGCTCGTTCACCGACCTGAGCCTGGTCTCCACGGCGGACGATTTCGGACATGCCGCGATCACCACCGGCTCCGGCGGCGATCCGGTCGACGGCATCGGCTTCAGCGGGGTCACGGTCAGCGGGATCGGCCCGAGCAGTCCCGGAACCGGAGCCTTCGGCGTCAACATCGAGGATCCGGCCGACGATTGGATGTTCGACGACTTCGAAGCCACCGGCTTCTACTACGGGATCGAGGTGATCGACGACACGACCGACATCGCGATCATGGAGAGCACCTTCGAGAACAACCGGATCGGTCTCGACGTCTTCAAGACGACACCGCTCGGTCCCGGCTCGGTCGGGGACATCGACGGTCTGACACTGACCGACACCGAGTTCATCGACAACGAGTACCGGGCGATGTACTTCGAAGGATTGAGCAACGCCTCGATCAGCGGCATCAGCGTCACCGGTACCGGACAGGGGGTCGACCCGCTGCCGGTCGGCGGCCGGGCGATCGCCTTCAACCTGAAGGACGGTGACTACGGGGAGATCACCATCACCGATTCGGTCTTCGAGGGCAGCGTCAACGAAGGCATCGGACTCGAGGTCCGCGGCTACCCGGGGGACAATCCGGCATACGTGGACGACCCGGCCACCCTCGACCGGTTCGTGGTCCAGGGCAACCGGATCGTCGGCAACGGCGGGCCCGGCCTCACCATCAACAACCGGCCGAACATCGGCTCGATCGAGATTCAGTCCAACCGCATCGCCGGCAACGGATTCCTCAACGGGTCCGGAGTGCCCGGCGGGATCGGCACCACCGCGCCCGCCAACGGGATCTACTCCTGGGCGCCGGCCGGCCCGGCGGTGGCCGCCGAGGACAACTGGTTCGGCTGCAACGAGGGACCGGTCAGCGGCGGTCCCGACTGCGACACCGTCAACGCGCCGGCCGACGCCGATCCGTGGATGGTGATGGACGCCACCGCCGGCGGCGCGAACCTTCCGCTGGACGGCACGGTCGAGATCGACGTCTCACTCAACCGCGACAGCGATGGCGGCGCCGCAAACCCGATCGGGTCCGGCACCTCGGTCGGCTACGGCAGCTCGCACCCGACCAGGGCGACCGTTTCTCCCACCCTGGACGAGCTCGACCCGTCGGGTCTGGGCCGGACCACCGCGACCCGGACCGACACCGGCCCGGTCGTGATCTCGGCCGCGCTCGACGGTGAACGTTTCGAGTTCGAGTACGACCTGCCGGGCGAGTTCGACCGCTACGTCGCCGCCGACGGCGACGACGACGGGGGTCTGAACAACTGTCTCGACGAACAGAACCCCTGTGCCTCGATCCAGCATGCGGTCGATCGCGCCAACTCCGGCGATACGGTCGAACTGGGAGACGGCGAGTTCACCGGTGGCGTCAACGTGGTGAGCAAGGACATCACGATCAAGGGCACCGGCCGGACCAACACCACCACGGTGACGGCTCCGGACGCCCCGCTCACGTCCTGTGACCCGGACCACAACTGGACCGGCGTGCTCTGTTTCTATGGCTCGAACGTGACCGTGCGCGATCTGATCGTCGACGGCGATCACCAGGGCAACGGCAACAACCGGTTCTCGGGCATCCTGTTCGCCCGATCCGGCGGCCTGGTCAGCAACGTCGAGACGACCGGGACCACCGACAATCCGCTCGGAAGTGACGGCAACCAGGGCTATGGGATCGCGCAGCTCAACTCGGACGGAGCCGACCGCAGGCTGCGGATCCACAACTCGCTGCTCAACGATTTCCAGAAGGCGGGCATCCAGGCCGCGGCCGCCGGATCGCACACCGGCGGTCTGACGCTCGAAGTCACCGATACCGAGATCATCGGATCGGGCCCGGTCTCGATCATCGCCCAGAATGGCATCACGGCCCAGAACGGCACCGATGTGATCGCATCCGGGAACACGGTTCGCGACCTGGTCTACTCGGGGCCGCTGGAGGCGACCGCGATCGGCGTCCTGCTCCACGGGGGCGGGGAATCGGAGATCGAGGACAACCTGATCGACACCGTCCAGACCGGAATCTCGTCCTGGACCCAGAACGGCCTCGATGAGACCGTGATCAGGGGCAACGAGTTCAGCGGCAGTGCTCCCACCACCGGCTTCTACAAGGCGGTCGCCGCCCTGGACCTCAGCGAAGGCGGCTACGTGGTGGAGGGCAACTCGGTCGCCACACAGGCCGATCCGAGCAACGACGAGGCCGTCGGTGTGGACGTCTTCGGCTCCAGTCCGACGGTCAGGGCGAGGATCAACGGCAACACGATCGTCAGCCAGGACATCGGCATTCGCGCCAATGGCAGTGCGGTCAACAATCTGGACCTGCGGGCCGCCGGGAACCGGATCGCGGGCAATGCCACCGGCATCAGGAACGCGTCGAAGGATCCGATCCTCGCCAAGAACAATTGGTGGGGATGCAGCGCCGGGGCCGACAACAGTGGCTGTGACACGACCGCCGGCGACGACATCTCGGTCAACCCGCGTCTCGTCATGAACGTCAGTGCGAGCCGCTCGACCATCTACTCGGACGAGGATCAGTCCCAGATCACCGCCAGCCTGCTGCGGAACTCCGCCGGGGCCCAGGTCGATGCCGGCTTCCCGGCCACCAGGATCGACTTCTCGACCAGCCTGGGTGCGATCGATCCGAGCGCCGAGACCGAGGGAGCCAAGGCGAGCGCGACGCTCACCTCGGACAACACGGTCGGCACCGCCGGCGTTGTGGCCGAGCTCGACGGTCAGACGGTCACCACCCCGGTGGTGATCCAGCTCGCCCCCGACGGTCCCACCGGTGCGACGGGAGCGACGGGCGCCACGGGTGGAACCGGCGCCACCGGTGAGGTCGGCGCGACCGGCAGCACCGGGGTCACGGGCGCAACCGGCGGCACCGGCGCCACCGGTGCGACTGGAGCGACCGGAAGCACGGGATCGACCGGGGCAACCGGGGTCACGGGGGCGACCGGGGCGACGGGCAACACCGGTGCGACCGGAGCCACGGGAAGCACCGGGGCTACCGGCAGCACTGGAGCCACCGGAGCGACCGGCGGTACGGGAAGCACCGGAGCCACCGGAAGTACGGGAGCGACGGGCGCCACTGGTGGCACCGGGGCGACCGGTGCCACGGGCGCGACCGGCGGTACGGGAGCCACGGGTCCGACCGGCGCGACGGGTCCCACCGGGGCGAACGGCAAGACGATGCTGAGCGGGGCGGGCGCTCCCTCCAACGCTCTCGGTGTCGACGGTGACTTCTACATCGACACCACCGCCTGGCTGATCCACGGTCCGAAGGCCGGCGGCACCTGGCCGGCCGGAATCGACCTGGTCGGACCTCAGGGCGTGCCCGGGGCGGACGGCAGCACAGTGCTCTCCGGCAATGGACCGCCGCCGCCCGGCGCCGGTGCGGTCGGCGACTTCTACATCAACACCGCCAGTTCCCTGATCTACGGCCCGAAGACGGCCGCCGGATGGGGTCCGGGCACCTCGCTGATCGGACCCGGGGGACCGACCGGTCCGACCGGAGCCACCGGTTCCACCGGCATCACCGGGGCGACCGGAAGCACGGGTGCCACGGGCAGCACGGGAGCAACGGGAAACACGGGAGCCACCGGCTCCACCGGCGGCACCGGGGCGACCGGTGCGACCGGGGGCACCGGAAGCACGGGAGCCACGGGCCAGACCGGCGGAACCGGCCCGACCGGCGATACCGGGCCCAGCGGCCCGACCGGCCCGACCGGACCGGACCCGGCCCTGCTCGATCCGGAGATCACGCGTCCTCAGAAGTCACCCCTGGTCCGGGTTCCGGCGGGCGGCGGCCTGAGGGTCGCCAGGGTCACCTGCCCGGACGGCACATGCACGATCCGCAGGACGCAGATCCAGTTCACGATCGGCGGCAGGACCTACATCGGCCGCGGACGCTCGCAGACCACGGTTCGCGCGGGACAGTCCGGCATCGTCCGGACGACACTGCCGGCGAAGCTGCGGCGCAGGCTCGCCAAGGGCCGGCGGACCGGAACCGCGATCGCCACCGTCACCGTGACCTCGACCAACAAGAGGCGGGTATCGGAAAGCGTCCGGACCGGCCTGATGCGCTGAGTTCACCGACATGGGGAGACATGTGACGGGCGGTCCGAGAAGGGCCGCCCGTCACGTGAGATGGAGCCCGAGGTTCCCTTCCGGATACTGAACGGGGTGTATCCGAGTACCCCGCCGGTTCTGGACGAACTCCGGAGTACGCCACTCTCACCCCGCCCGATCTGTGTGATATAAGTCCATTCTCATAGTTCAGGGAGAGATCAGCTAAGGGGCTGATCGAATTAGTCGGGCTGTCGGGAGACGGCCGAGGGAGATTCACAACAGTTGTTCAATCACGGTTGTTTTAGGGAGAAGCAGTTCTTTTTGGCCCAAGCGGGCTGAGGGATCGCTCACGCCTGAAACGGCAGTGGCAACACAGGGAGAAATTCGTATGTCAGGGAGCACACTTTCCAGAGGAGGAATCACGGTGAACACCACCACCCATCGTCCTGCCCATCTTCGGCGCATCGGACTGGCCGCCCTCTGCATTGTGCTCGCCTACATCGGATTTGCCTCAGCGGCCAAGACCGCCGGCGCAGCCACGCCCGTGATCGTTAACAACGGCACCGTCGCGGACCGTTCCAGCCAAAAGAACTGGCTGAGCTCGACCACGACCGGCGGTCACACGAACGACGGCGCGAACCGCACGGCACTCTCGCTCTTCATCCAGCACGACCCCGGACGCAAGGTCACCGGGCTGCGGATCGACGAGGACTACAACGGGACCGACAACTCGGCCACCGCGACCATCCGACCGGTGACCGGTGAACAGCCGGTCACGATCAACGGATACTCGTACTCGAAGGTCGACTACACCTACAACAACTCGGTCTCGGGCCTGTCGTCCTGGTCCTGCAGCTTCCTCAGCCAGACCTGGTCTCAGGAACGTGATCTCTTCGTCAGGGCGCGACTCGACAACGGCGAGGAGACCGCCGGCTCGGGTACCAAGCTGCGCCTGCTTCGCGCCGACAACTGTGGCCAGCCGGCCCTCGTCGGTGGCTACCAGCCGATTCTGTTCGGACAGACCCAGAGCGCGACCTCCGTCGTCGCCGGCGGTTCGGTCAACTTCGGCTTCACCAACGTCAACCGCAACACCGCGACCCTCAGCACCGGCCCCTCCGGCATCCGCTACCGCCTCCGCAACTCGCTGACCGGCGCCGTCTCGGGTACGACCGAAGTCTCCGGAATCAGCGCCTCCGTCACCTTCCCGGATCGCGGCCACTACGTGGTCGAGGCCAAGTCCTTCGGTAATCCGCTCACCGGTGGTACCACCGAACGCAACGAGTGGCTGTACGTCGGCCAGGTGGACGTGAACTCGCCTCCCACCGCCTCGTTCGACGTGACGCGCCCCGTTCACAACGGCTCCACCTCGATCAACGCGACCAGCGTCGTCGACCCCGATTCCGGTGACGGCGGCCTGATCCAGGACGTCATGTGGGATCTCGACTTCAACCCGACCAACGGTGTCGGTGGCTTCGAGGTCGAGAATCTCGGCACCTACAACACCGGTGTCTCCGGCCCCAGCCTCTACTCGAAGTCAATCGATACGACCGGATTCACCCCCGGCTGGTACCCGGTGCGGATGAAGCTTCGAGACAACGGCGCATACAGCGGCGCCGACGCTTCCCGGGGTGAACCGATCTACAGCGACCAGTTCCTGGTCGACAGCATTCCCGTGGCGGATGACGATTCGACCAACCTCGAGTCGGACGAGACCAAGGAGATCGCTCTCCCGACCTCAGACGCCGATGTCTACCCGAGCCAGTCGATCGACGATGACGCGAACCTCGACATCACGATCATCGACCAGCCCGATCACGGAACGGTCACCTCGCCCGACGACAAGGACGTGACCTACGACCCCGACAACGATTTCTCGGGGTACGACACCTTCACCTACCAGTCCGATGACGGCTGGGGTGGAATCGACACCGGTGTGATCACCGTGAGGGTCGACCCGGCCACGGACTGGGAGGCGGTGCCGTCCACCAGTGGTGACATCGACGCCCGTGGCGTCGCCCCCGAGTTCAGCTCACCGACCGAGGGTTCGACCTTCGTCAAGTTCGAATGCTCACTCGACTTCGACAGCTGGTACGACTGCGCTTCGGCCGATGAGATCAACGATCTCGACGACGGTCTGCACAACCTGCGGGTCCGCACCCACGGTGGCGATGACACCGTGGATCCCACACCGGTCGAAACCGAGTGGGTCATCGACGCCACCCCGACGGTGAGCTTCACCGACACTCCGACCCCGGACAGCGGCGATGAATCGCCTTCGTTCGCCTTCGAGATCAGCGAGCCCGGCAACACCGCGGCGATCGATACTCGATGCAAGGTCGAGGGTCCGGACCAGTCCGGTGAGTTCCAGCCCTGCACCTCACCCTTCGCCCTGACCGACCTCAACGACGGCCAGTACAAGGTGACCGTCAAGGTCACCGACCAGTACGGCAAGACCTCCTCTTCCTCCTATGAATGGGAGATCGCGGTCGGTGGTGTCCATACCTGGATCGTCGACAGCCCGCCCGCGTTCTCGGCGAGCTCAGACGCCGAGTTCAGCTTCGAGACCACGGACCCGACCAACACCTTCGAGTGCAACCTCGATGGCGCCGGCTGGGCCTCATGCAGCACGCCCGTCCAGCTGCTGAACCTCGGTGAAGGCGAACACACCTTCGAGGTCCGGGCGGTCAGCGCGGTGAACATCGCCGACACGACTCCCGCCTCCTGGCAGTTCACGGTCGACACCACCGCCCCGAGCACCTCGGTCAACGGAACGGTCCCGGCGCGGACCAATCAGTCGATCGCCCTCACCTTCGGGTCAAGCGAGAACGACTCCACCTTCAAGTGCTCGATCGATGAAGGTAACTTCGAGCCCTGCTCGACGCCCTACTCGTCGCCGGTTCTGAACGACGGCACACACACCCTCGACGTGGTCGCCATCGATCGTGCCGGAAACACCGATCCCTCCCCGGTTCGCCGGACGTGGGTCACCGACACCGTCGCACCCGTGACCTCGATCGAAGACGGTCCGGCGGCCGGCAGCCTGCTGAACACCAGCGCCGCCGACTTCGAGTTCGAGGCCTCCGAGACCTCGACGCTCCAATGCAAGATGGACGATCAGAGCTGGCGCGACTGCGACAGCGTGACCGAGCACTCCTACAGGGGTCTCGCCGACGGTGGCCACACCTTCAGTGTCCGCGCGACCGATCTGGCCGGAAACCTCGAGAGCGGTCCGCCGTCCCGCAGCTGGGACATCGATACCAAGGCACCTGTCGTGGGTATCGACGACGGTCCGGCCGGCACGGTCAAGTCCGCCGCCGCCAGCTTCAAGTTCAGCTCCTCCGAAGCGGGAGTGGTGTTCGAATGCAAGGTCGACGGCAATGCCTTCGATGACTGTTCCTCGCCGAACGCGATCAGCGGCCTGAGCGACGGAAGCCACACCTTCACGGTGCGGGCCGTCGACCAGGCGGGCAACGCCAGCGAGCACCCGGCCCAGCGTTCCTGGACCGTGGACACCTCACCGGTCAAGCCTCCGGTGGAGAAGCCGGGCCCCGAGCCGGAGACCACATGCAACCTGTTGAGCACCGAGGCCAAGTGCTCGGCGCCGGTCGTCACCGCGGTGATGAAGAAGATCGGCAAGAAGCCCGGCAAGAACGCCTCTGTCGTGGCGGGAGTCGACGCAGGAAAGACCGCTCTGTCGAGCGTGTCCTTCGCGCTCAATTCAAAGGCGAAACTGTCGCTGAGCAAGAAGGCCAAGTCCAAGGTGATCGCCCGGGTCGCTTTCAGGAAGGCCGACGGCACCAGCTCTCAGGTCAGCCTGAGGGTTCCGAAGAAGACCAAGCCGGGAGCGCGCGGATCGGTGAAGCTCACCGGCACGGGTGTTTCGGCGACGCTGAAGCGCGGCAAGTCCCCTTCGATCTCGATCGCCGGCGTGCCGGAAGGAGTCACCTCGATTTCGGTGGGCCTGAAGGGCAAGGGACTGACCATCAAGAACCAGGGATGCGCGACCCAGAAAGTCGTGTCGCTGGTGGGAGACCGGGAAGGCAACAGCGCGAAGGCTTCCACCTTCGTTGATCCGCCTTGCCTCCGTACGAAGACCAAGGGGGCCAGGTGAAAGTGGGAAACCAGGGAGATATGGGGATCAAATCAATGAAGATCATGAGCAATAACAGGTTCACTTTCGCGGCCCTCCTGGCTGTCGTCGCCGCACTCGTCGGAGGTCTGGCTTTTTCCGGCCAGGCACAGGCGCAGAAGGTCGGCAACCCGGGACCGGCCTCATTCGCCGCCGCCTCGGGAACCATGAAGTTCGGCACCAAGCTGGCTCCGTTCGCCCTCGACGAGGACCCCGACAATCCCGCGGTTTCGCTGGTCGGCACCGTCGATCAGAACGGAAATGTCAACGTTCCCAACGCGAACACGGTCTTCCCGCAGTTCACGGTTCCCGTTCCCGTCGTCGGTGCCGCCGACATTCTGGTCAAGACGGTCGGCGATATTAACGGCACGCTCAATCCCTTCACCGGTGCCGCGTTCATCCCGGTCAAGCTTTGGGTGAAGGTGAATTCCTCCTCCTCGCTGATTGACGCCGGATGTTCGATCGGTACCGCCTCCAGCCCGATCCAGGTGGACCTCACGACCGGCACCAGCACCTCGGTCGGCGGAGCTCAGACCATGACCGGTGTTCCGTACGATCCCGACACCGGATTCCTGACGGTCGTCGACGCGAAGCTGGCCGTTCCCGGTCAGAGCAGCTGTGGCTCGCTCGCCGGTGGCACGGTCAACACCGAGGTCGGTATTCCCGCCGCCTCCGGCAACAACTACATCAGCCTGCGTCTCAAGCTCAATCCGATCATCACCCGCGGAGTCGAAGCCAGGATCACCGCGCCCTCGTTCAACACCATCAGCGGTGCCACGAGGACCATGAGTGCCGCGACGAGTTTCGCTCCGGCCGGCGTACAGAGCTACCGCTGGGACTTCGACAACGACGGGACCTGGGACACCGCGCCGAGCCTCACCACCAGCGCGAGCCACGTCTACACCGGCGCGCCCGGTTCGACTCACACCGCCCGCCTGCGCGTGGTCGACAACCAGGGTGACGCTCACGAATCGACCAAGACCTTCACGATCGTGCAGCCCGCCGACGTGACCATCGCCAAGCAGAACGTCGGCGCGTTCGAAGTCGGCACGAACCCGCAGTACCGACTCACCGTCACCAACAACTCTTCCCGGGAGGCTCCGAACGAGATCGTCGTGACGGATTCCGTACCGGCCGAGTTCCCGGTGCAGTCCGTATCCGGCTCCGGCTGGGACTGTTCCGTAACCGGCCAGGATGTCCGTTGCGCGCGTCCGAAGCTCGACGCCAACGAGACCGCTCCGCCGATTCTCGTGACGGTCGGCGTGACCGGCGAGGCCCTCCCGTACAGGGACAACACCGCGTTCGTGAGTTCGCCTTCGGATCCCGACACCTCGAACAACTCGGCCACCGTGAGGAGCTTCGTGTTCGCGGTCGATCTGGTTGTCAACAAGTCGCACGACTTTGAGTTCCGCAACGGATCCGACCCCAAGAACGTCCACGTGATCAAGGTGAGCAACCGTGGTACGGCGCCGACGGCGCTCCCGACCACCGTCACCGACACGTTGCCGACCGGGCTGACCCCGATCTCGGCTTCCGGCAGTGGCTGGAACTGCTCCATCACCGGACAGGACGTCAGCTGTGTCACCAACGACAACATCGCTCCGAACGAGAGCGCCACACCGATCGAGATCACGTCCAGCGGCGATATCGATGCCGCGGCGGGTGAGGTCGGAGCCAGCTCCGCACTGGTCACCAATACGGCCACCGTCGCCAACACCGGCGACGTGATCTCGTCAAACAACTCGGACGACGACCCGACCTGGATCCTCAACACTCCGGATCTTCGGATCGGCAAGAGCCACGTGGGCAACATGCGTGCCGGCACCCAGGCCGACTACACGATCACGATCGCCAACCGCGGTCCGCAGCCGACCACGACCACGACCACCGTGACCGACGTGCTGCCGGAAGGCATGACCTTCGTCAGCGCCTCCGGAACCGGCTGGGATTGTTCGGCCTCGGGACAGGAAGTGACCTGTGTCGATGAGGATCCGATCGCGGCCGACAGTTCGGCCGGAGACATCACGATCACCGTCCTGCCGGAGGAGCCGGCCGAAGTGGTGAACGTCGCCACCGTGGCCAACACCGAGGATCCGCATCTCGGCGACAACGTGGCCGAGGATCCAACCTCGGTCCGCCTGATCGATCTCGAGATCTCGGCGGAGCAGGATGAGCCGTTCCGGGTCAACCGTGACGGGAACTACCGCATCTCGCTGGAGAATCTCGGCACCTCGGCGACGGCCAGCGCCTCGGTCGTGACCGCCACCCTGCCGACCGGCGTCAGCTACGCCGACTGGACGGGCGAGGGATGGAACTGCTCCGCTTCCTCGGGCAGCGACGTCAGCTGCACCTATGCGGACCCGATCGAGCCGGGCGTGGCCCCGACCGACCTGATCCTGGGTGCGAGCTTCGCCCCGGCGGCCGTACCGAGCACCTCGGTTGATTTCCACGTCGAGACCGACGACGACTACGTCGCCGAGAACAACGACGTGACCGTGGAGTCCGACGTGTTCGCGATGGACAGCAGCATCGCCATCTCGCACAACGGCAACTTCCGCGCCGGCGTGACCCGGACCTACAACGTGGCCGTCAAGAACGTCGGCACCGCGAACTCCGATGCCGCTTCGACCTCGGTCGCGATGACCCTGGCCAACGGCCTCACCTACACCGGCTCGACCGGCTCCGGCTGGAGCTGCTCGGCGGCCGCTCAGGACGTGACCTGCGACTACGCCCCGGCGATCGCCGCCGAAGGCAGTGCCGCGAGCCTGGGCATCCAGGTGAGCGTCGCCGCCGCGGCCCGTCCGTCGGTGACCACCACCGCGGCTGTGACCACCACCGGTGACCGCAATCCGGCAAACGACACGGCGGAGAACGTCGCGCCGGTCGCCTCGCCCGACCTGGGCGTCGTCTCGAGCCATTCCGGAAACTTCCGGGTCGGCACGATCAACAGCTACGCGCTCACCGTGACCAACCACGGTGACGCCGCGACCGATCAGCCGATCCAGATCACCGACACGATTCCCGCCGGACTGAACTACGTCAGCGCCGCCGGACCCGGATGGAACTGTGTGGCGACGGCGCCGACCGTCACCTGCACCTACAGCGGCCAGATCACGGCCGGTGCCTCGACCCCGGCCGTCACCCTGAAGGTGATGCCGACGTACGACGCGATCCATGGCGTCAGCAACACGGTCGCCGTGACCGGAGCGCCGGACTTCAACTCGGTCAACGATTCGTCGAGCGATCCGACCGACGTCCAGTACATCGACCTCTCGACCGACCTGATGGGTCCCACGGACACTCGCAACGTCGGCCAGGACATCGCCTACAAGGTCAATGTCGCCAGCGAAGGCACCGCCGCGACGATCTCACCGATCGCCGTGACCGGCACGCTGCCCGCCGGCGTCGTTCCCAGCTCGGCGAGCGGTACCGACTGGAACTGCCAGATCACCGGACAGGTCGTGAACTGTGTGCGCCCGAGTTCACTCGCAGCTCAGGCGGTGGCGCCGGAAATCACGATCCGGGCGCTGATCAAGCCGGCCGCTTCGAGCCCGGTCTCCTTCCAGATGACCAGCACCACGGTCGATTCGGTCACCACCGCGGCGACCAGCAACGAGGTCATCACCCCGATCATCGCCGGACCGGACGGAACCGTGTCGCTCCAGGCCGCGATCCCGGAGAACCTGACCCATCTGCGGGTCGGGGGAAGCGGCGTGTACCACGTCACCGCGACCAACCGGGGCGGACTGCCCACCGCGGTCGGCACCAGTGTCGAGGTCAACCTGCCGGAAGGCCTGAACCCGGGACTTTCCGGTTCGGATGATTGGCCCTGCTACGTGCTCGAACGGAAGATCACCTGCACCTACGTGCCGGCGATCCCCGCCGGGGAATCGACTCCGTCCTTCCCGATCAACTTCACCGTTGACGATTCGGCTGGGGATCTGGTGACCGCGCGGGCCAAGGTCAACGTCGCCGGAGATCTCGATACCGGCAACGACGAGACCGCGGACATGCAGGAGATCGACCGCACCGACGTCGGTGTTTCGACCAGTCAGGTCGGAACCTGGACCCAGGGTGGAACCGGAGCCTTCAAGGTCACGGTGGACAACACCGGCAGCGGCAAGACCGTCGGACCGATCAAGGTCAACGCGGATCTGCCTCCGGGCACGACGTTCAACAGCGTTTCCGGCAGCGGCTGGAACTGCACCCCGTCGGGTCTCAGCGTCAACTGCCAGCGGGACGCCATCCTGAACGGAAACCAGTCCGCTCCGGACATCGAGATCACGACCGACATCGGCGATTCCGCCGCCGACAAGGCCGAGGCGAGTGCCACGGTCACCACGGCGGAGGACATCGACCCGACCAACGACTCGGCCAAGGCCGCGATGACCATCGCCGCGAAGCCGGTCACCCCGGACGTGAAGCGTGCCGCGACGGTGGATTCCAAGACCGCCAAGATGAATCGCAACGGCACCGTCTCGATCAAGCTGAGCTGCCCCGCCGACGCCACCGTGAAATGCGTGGGCACGGTTTCGGCCAGCACCAGTGGCAAGGTGAAGATGGGTACCGGCAAGAAGGCCAAGAAGAAGAAGCTGTCCACAGGGAAGGTCAGCTACTCGATCGCACCCGGTCAGACCTACCCGGTGATCGTCAAGTTCACCGGCAAGTCCAAGAAGGCAATCAGCGCCAAGCGCACCGTGAAGTTGACGGTGAATGCCATGCCAACGACGTCAGACCTTGCTCCCAGCAAGGGCACGCTGACTCTGAAGACGCGATAAGCGGCTTTCCAGGGAGGAGAGACACGCAATGAACGATCACATGACATCGAAGACAGGCATCAACGCAGTGCGCAGTGCCAATCAGAAGGAGAAAGGAACGCGTATGACCACCGGTGTGAACAGCTCGCGCACGATCGCGAGCAGGGGCCTGAGGATGCTGGCCCTCGCAGTGACCACGCTGGTCATGGTCCTTCTCGGCACTTCGACCGCCGCCGCGACCTTCCCCGGAGGCAATGGCCCGATCGTCTTCAGCAGCGACCGCGACGGCAGCCGGGACATCTACAAGATGGCCCCGAACGGCGGCAGTCTGGTCCAGCTGACCGCGGACAGCGGTCTCGGTGACTCCGGAACCAACACGGATCCGGTCTGGAGCCAGGACCGCACCACGATCGCCTTCATCAGCAATCGCGACGGAAACCCGGATATCTGGACGATGAACGCGGACGGCAACGCCGAGACGCGGATCACCGACACGTCGGCCACCGAAAGCGATCTTTCCTTCAACCCCGACGGCACCAAGCTCGTCTACTCCTCGAACGCCGATGGCGATCGCGAGCTCTACACGATCGATCTGACGACTCTCGGTGACGAGGACGGCCCGACGATCGTCAAGCTCACCAACAACAACTTCGAGGACTACAACGCCGACTGGTCGCCCACCGGCGATCGGATCGTCTTCGAACGCCAGGCCGGCGGTGTCTCACCCGGCCGCGGCTACCAGATCTTCTCGATCAGCCCCGAGGGCGGACCCGAGACCGATCTCTCGCAGACCACGTCGGTCATCGAGAACGGCAACCCGAGCTTCAACGGCAACGGCACCCGGATCGTCTTCCAGCGGCGCGCCACCTCGACGGCGAACTGGGAGATCTACACGATGAACGCCAACGGAACCGTTCAGACGAAGCGGACCAACACGCCCACCTTCCAGAACACGGCGCCGGTCTTCTCCCCGTCCGGCACCAACGGCGGTCTCGACACCGAGGGCGAGAAGATCGCCTTCCTCTCCAATCGCGGCGGCGGCTCGCAGATCTACACGATGAACGCCAACGGATCATCGGTGACCAAGATCTCCGACGGTCTCGGCAACGACACCGACCAGAACTGGCAGGCACTGGACATCTTCCCCCCGCAGACCGAGATCACGGTCGGCCCGGACGAGGGACAGGTGCTCACCGTCAACAACGCCGGATTCGAGTTCACCTCGACCGAGGAGGGTTCGACCTTCCAGTGCCGTCTCGACCCCGAGTCCGGCCCGGGAAGCTGGGCGGCCTGTGACACGCCGTTCAACACCGGCGGCCAGGACGATGGCATCTATGTCTTCAATGTGCGTGCGGTCGATCCGTCGGGCAACATCGACCCCAGCCCGGCCACCCGTGGCTTCGTGCTGGATACGACCGTGCCCGAAGTCAACCTGACCGACGGTCCGCGCGGCCCCTGGGACGGCGCCTTCATCAACTTCACCGATCCGACCATCGAGTTCACCTCACCGGAGAACAACGAGGACAACGTGATCACCTTCGGCTGCCGCCTCGATCCGGTCGGCGACGATCCGGGCACCGAGGATGTGGACGAGACCACCCCGTGGTCCGACTGCAGCGACGGTACCTTCGAACTGAGCGATCTCTCCGAGGGCGACCACACGATCCAGGTGCGCGGCACCGATCCGTGGGGCAACACCTCGGAACCGGTCGAAGCGACCTTCACCGTCGATCTCACCCTGCCGACCTCGAGCATCACCTCGGGACCGGCCGAGGGACTGTGGTCGAACGACAACACCCCGACCTACGAGTTCGAGGCCGACGAGCCCGGCACCTTCGAGTGCCGTGTCACCGATTCGCCGCAAAGCGGCTGGGACGAGTGTGAAAGTCCGTTCACGCCGTCCGCCGGTCTGGAGGATGGCCCCCACACCTTCCAGGTCCGGGTCACCGATCGTGCCCTGAACGTCCAGGAGCCGGTGACCGAGCGTCTGATCAACGTCGACACGACGCCGCCGGTGACCACCATCACCGATCGTCCGGACGACGTAATCTCGGTCGACAAGGCGACCTACGCCTTCGAGAGCGACCAGCCCGAGGACGCGACCTTCGAATGCAAGGTCGACACCGGCGCCTGGGAGTCCTGTGTCTCACCGTTCACCACGGGGATCCTCGACAACGGCGATCATTCCTTCGCCGTCCGTTCGACCGATCGCGCCGACAATCTCGGCGAACCGGCGGAGGACGAGGTCACGGTCCACGCGCCGCCGCGCTCCGTGTTCACCAGCGGTCCCGCCGACGGAGGATTCATCCCGACCGGCAACGCGAGCTTCGCGTTCGAATCGGAGGGAACCGAGCCTTCGGAGAGCACTCCGACCTTCGAGTGCCGCGTCGACTCGTCCGACGAGGGCGACTGGGAGGCCTGTGCCTCGCCCCTGAACGTCACCGGACTGAACAACGGTGAGCACAAGGTCGAGGTCCGCGCGGTCGGCCAGTACGGAACCGACCTGACCCCGGCGATCGTCAACTTCACGGTCGACAAGGTCCGTCCGACCACGACCATCGAGTCCGGTCCGGCGGAAGGTTCGCTGACCAACGACCCGACCTTCGTATTCGGATCGAACGAGCCCGGAACCTTCCAGTGCGAAATCAACGGCGGTGGCTGGGAAGCCTGCGCGAGCAACGTTCCCCTGGTCGCCCCCGACGGTGATGTCGCTCTGCGCGTTCGCGCGGTGGACCGTGCCGGCAACGAGGACCTGAGCCCGGTCACCCGGAACTTCACCCTCGACGCCACGGCTCCCGAGACCACGATCGATTCCGGCCCGTTCGACGGCAGCCGGACCAAGATCAAGGACCCGACCTTCGCCTTCAGCTCTTCCGAGCCTGACGACGCGACCTTCGAGTGCAAGGTCGACGGCGGCGAATGGGAAGCCTGCGACAGCGGCGAGTTCACCACCGAAGCGCTGAGCGACGGCAGCCACACCTTCAGGGTGCGCGCCATCGACAAGGCCGGCAACGTGGACCCGAACGGTGACAGCTCGACCTTCACGGTCGACACGGTCAAGCCGGTCGCCACGATCAGCACGGTCAACCCGGCGGAGGGTGCTCCGACCAACGGCACAGAGCCCGCGTTCGACTTCACCTCGGACAAGGCCGCCAGCGTCTTCGAATGCCGCTTCCTCGAGGGTGACGATGACAGCGCCACCTGGGAAGTGTGTGCCACGGGCGTCCAGCCTTCGGCTCCGCTGACCGACGGCGAGTGGACCTTCCAGGTCAACGCGATCGACGATGTCGGCAACGTCTCCGAGACGCCGGCCTCACGCAGCTTCGTGGTCGACACGACCGCTCCGACCACCGAGATCACGGTCGGACCGGAAGAGGGCTCCACCATCGACACGGGAAGCACCTTCTTCGAGTTCGCCTCGAGCGAAGAGGGCTCGAGCTTCGAGTGCTCCTTCGAAGCCACCGGTGATCCCGACGACTTCGGTGACTGCTCCAACCCGTTCTCGAAGAGTGAACTGGCCGATGGCCTTTACACCTTCAAGGTTCGGGCGACCGACCCCGCGGGCAACCTCGACACGGTCGGCGACCTCCGCAACTTCGAGGTCGACTCGCCGCCGAACACGAGCATCCTGCCCGGCAGCGATGTTCAGGACGGCGGCCGCACCAAGAAGACCACGCCTTCGTTCGCCTTCGAATCGAACGAGAACGACGCCACCTTCGAGTGCCGGGTCGATTCGGGAGACGGGGATGCCTGGGCAGCCTGCACGAGCCCGTACGCCACGTCATTCCTGGGTGACGGCGACCACACCTTCGAGGTGCGCGCCGTCGATACCCAGTCCCGTCCCGACCTGACCCCGGCCAAGGTGAGCTTCACGGTCGACACGGTCCTGCCGGTCACCACCTTCACTTCGGGTCCGGCCAACGGCGACTCGATCAATGACGCGACGCCGACCTTCGGCTTCGAGTCGAGCAAGGAATCATCCACGTTCGAGTGCGCGGTGGACGGCGGCGGATTCTCCGCCTGCAGCTCCCCGGCGACGATCGGTCCGCTGAGCGAGGGTTCACACACCTTCGCGATCAAGGCGATCGACGATGTGACCAACGAGGAATCGCCGGCCAAGGAGGTCACCTTCACGGTGGACCTGACCGAGCCGGTGACCACGATCACGAGCCCGACCGAGGGTGAGTCCTTCAACACCAACCAGCCGGTCTTCAGTTTCTCGGCCGACGAGGACGCAACCTTCGAATGCCAGATCGATGGCGGTGACTGGGTCGAATGCGAGTCTCCGCTCGAGACCGATGAGCTGGCCGACGGCGCCCACACGTTCGGTGTGAGGGCAACGGATCTGGCCGGCAACATCGAGTCGCCGGTGACCCGCAACTTCAGCACCGAGGCCCCGCCGACGGTGAAGTTCACATCCGGCCTCGACGAGGACGCGATCAGCAATGTCACGACGCAGGAGTTCGCGTTCGAGGCATCGGAGCCCGACGCCACTTTCGAGTGCCGCCTGGATTCCAGTGCTCCCGGCGACTGGTCGGTCTGCACGAGCCCGGTCTCTTACACCGGCCTGGGTGAAGGTACGCATACCGTCGAGGTCAGGGCTCTCGCCTTCGATCCGCCGCACGATCCGTCGCTGAAGCCCGCGAAGCGGACCTTCAAGATCGACACGGTCAAGCCGACCACCCAGATCACGTCCGGACCGAACGACGAATCGACGATCACGAGCACGAGCACGAGCTTCGCCTTCTCGTCGAATGACGGCGGCATCTCGTTCGAGTGCCGGGTCGACTCCACTGATGCCGGAGACTGGGACACCTGCACCTCGCCGGTCAGCCTCAGTTCGCTGGCAGAGGGTGCCCACGCCTTCGAGGTGCGGGCGACCGATCTGGCCGGCAACGTCCAGGACCCGGTGTCGCGAGTCGGCTTCTCGGTCGACACGACGGCTCCGGTGACGACCATCACCGCCGGACCGGAGGCCGGTTCAACCATCACCGACAGCACGCCGACCTTCGAGTTCACCTCGGATTCGGCAGGCACCTTCGACTGCAAGGTCGATGGCGGCAGCTTCAACTCCTGCACCTCGCCGTTCACGACGGGGGCATTGAGCGACGGCAGCCACACGGTGACGATCCGGGCCACTGATTCGCACGGCCTGGTCGAGGCGACTCCGCCGAGCCGTACCTTCACGGTGGACGGCACGGCCCCGAACGTGAACATCACCTCGGGACCGAACGGCCTGACCAACGACAAGACCCCGACCTTCGCCTTCACGGCGAACGAGGCCAGCACGTTTGAATGCAAGGTGGACGGTGGCTCCTTCGCCACCTGCGCCTCGCCGTTCACCACGGCTGACCTGACGGACGGAGCCCACACGTTCAGCGTGCGGGCGACCGACGCGGCCGGCAACGTGTCCAGCCCCGCGAACCGCAGCTTCACGGTCGACGCCACGGCTCCGGTCGTGACGATCACCAAGGCCCCGGCGCCCGGCGTCGGTGAGACCTCGGCCTCGGTCGAGTTCAACGCCTCGAAGAACGGTGTCTCGTTCGAATGCGCCCTGGACGGAGCCGCTTTCGCGGCCTGCACCTCGCCGCACTCGATCAACGGTCTCGCGGTCGGCGCGCACAGCATCCAGGTTCGCGCCACCGATGAAGCCGGCAACCAGGGGGCGGCAGTTTCGTCCGCCTTCGAGGTCAAGGCCAAGGAGCCCGAGCTGACCCCGGCCAAGTTCGGCAAGATGGTCGTCAAGGTGGCGCCCAAGCAGCCGAAGGCCGGCAAGAAGATGCTCGTGACCGCGAAGGTCTCGAACATCGGGGAGACCGCCACCGGCTCGGTCAAGGTCTGCGTCTCGACGCCGAAGAAGGCGATCAAGGGCAAGGCCAGCCGCTGCAAGTCGCTCAGGAACGTCGCCGGGGGCGGTACCGCCACGGTCAAGTTCAGCCTCGCGCTGAAGAAGACGGCGAAGGCCGGCACCAAGATCAAGGGCGCGGTCACCGCTTCGGCGGCGGGCGTCGCCAAATCGGTCGGGAAGTACTCGGCCAAGACCGGCAAGTCCGGCAGCGCCAGGTAGCACCTTCGAAGAGACCGTCCGAAAGGCCTGCGTATCACGCCTTTCGGACGGTACTTTTCAACCAAGTATGATCCGATGCCACGTCTGGATTCAAACGTGGGGAAAGATCGGTAACCTATGCCGTCGCCCTGTGCCTTGGCCGGGGTTTATTTTTTTGTCAACGACCTGCAAGCAGTAGTGAGGAAATATGGCCCGCGGAGATGTCCGCATTGCGGTGACACTTGCCTGTGAAAACTGCAAGCGTCGTAACTACCAAACAAACAAGTCCAAGCGGAATACGCCGGACCGAATCGAAATGCGCAAGTACTGCCGCTGGTGTGAAAAGCATCAGCCGCACAAGGAAACGCGCTAGTGGCCAAATCCCGGGCACAGCGGAAGGCTGAGCGCCGAGCGCGCGAGGCCGAGGAACAGGCGAAGAATGCTGGTGGCGAAAGCCAGGCCCAGCACGACACGCAGGTGCCGAAGTCCGGTGACGTCGCCGAGATCGAAGCGATCGAGGCGGGCATCGGCGCTGGCGCCCAGGAGAAGGACCTCGAGACTCCGGACTCCAATCAGGGTCTGAGCTCGAAGGAAGAGAAGCGCAAGCAGAAGCAGGCCGAGAAGGCACAGAAGGCCGAACAGCGCAAGCGTGAGGAGCAGCAGCTCGCGAAGCGCCAGAAGCAGGCGAAGGCCGAGCGCAAGCGCGGCGGAGTGATCGCCTTCCTTCAGTCCTGCATCGCCGAACTGAAGCGGGTCCAGTGGCCCAACCGGGATACTCTGCTTCAGGCGACCGCGGTGACCGTCGTCTTCGTTTTCGTCGCCGCCGTCTATCTCGGAGTGATCGACCTCGTAGTCAACTGGGTCGTCCAGAGAATTCTCTAAGGAAAGATCGACTCAAACTTTTATGTATCGCTGGTACGTCATAAACACCTACTCGGGTCACGAGAACAAGGTCAAGCACAACCTGGAGCACCGGGTCGAGACCATGGGTCAGGCTCATCGTGTCCGCAAGGTCGTCGTGCCGACCGAGCAGGTATCCGAGGTGAAGGACGGCCAGAAGATCCAGGTCGAGAAGCGCACCATGCCGGGCTACGTTCTGGTCCAGATGGAAATGACCGACAACGCCTGGATGCTCGTCAAGAACACGCCGGGCGTGACCGGTTTCGTCGGTCCGCGCGACACACCTGTGCCGCTGACCAAGGCCGAGATCGATCGGCTGCTTCACCGTGAGACCGCCGAGCGGCCTCGCACCCAGGCCCAGTTCGAGATCGGTGAGACGGTCAAGATCATCAGCGGCCCGCTTTCAGATTTCTCCGGCGAGATCGCCGAAATCAACGAGGACCAATCGAAGCTCAAGGTTCTGGTCTCCATCTTTGGCCGTGAGACCCCTTCCGAGGTCGGCTACGAACAGGTCAAGAAGCTCTAAACCCCAAACTCTTTAAGGCATTCAGGCTCATGGCTAAAAAAGTAATGACACTCATCAAGCTGCAGATCCCTGCGGGCTCCGCCAACCCGGCTCCGCCGGTCGGTCCGGCCCTGGGTCAGCACGGCGTCAATATCATGGACTTCTGCAAGGCGTTCAACGCGCAGACGCAGCAGGACTCCGGCACGATCATCCCGGTCGAGATCACGGTCTTCGAGGATCGCAGCTTCACCTTCATCACCAAGACGCCGCCCGCGGCCGTCCTGATCAAGGAAGCCATCGGCCTGAAGAAGGGTTCCGGCGAACCGCATGTCAACAAGGTGGGCACCATCACCGAAGCGCAGATCCGTCAGATCGCGGAGCGCAAGATGCCCGACCTGAACGCGAACGACATCGACGCCGCCGCCAACATCATCAAGGGCACTGCCCGTTCAATGGGCGTGGAGGTCAAGTAACAATGGCTCATGGAAAGCGTTTCCGCCAGCAGTTCGGCAAGGTTCAGCGGGATCACATCTACCCGCCCGCCGAAGCGATCGGCCTGATCAAGGAGACCGCGTCGGCCAAGTTCGACGAGACCGTGGAACTCCACGTCCGTCTCGGGGTCAACGTGCGTCACGCCGAGGAGCAGCTCCGCGGCACCCTGGCCCTGCCGCACGGGCTGGGCAAGGACGTCAAGGTCGCCGTCTTCGCTCAGGGCGACAAGGCCCGCGACGCCGAGGCCGCCGGAGCCGACATCGTCGGTGCCGACGATCTCGCCACCAAGATCGAAGAGGGATTCGACGATTTCGACGTGGTCATCGCCACGCCGGACATGATGCCGACCGTCGGCAAGCTCGGACGGGTCCTCGGCCCGTCGGGCAAGATGCCGAACCCGAAGGTGGGCACGGTCACCGACGACGTCGAGAAGGCCGTCACCGAGTCCAAGGCCGGCAAGGTCGAGTACCGGACGGATCGTCAGGCGATCGTGCATCTCGCGATCGGCAAGGCATCCTTCGACGCCGACAAGCTGCTCGACAACTACGCCGCCGTGCTCGAGGAGATCACCAAGGCGAAGCCGGCTTCGGCCAAGGGCCGCTACATCATCTCGATCTCGATCGCGACCACGATGGGTCCCGGCATCGCCGTGGATACCACCAAGGCGACCGAGCGGGAGATCTTCCCCGACCGCGCCGAGGCAGTCGCCGCATAGATACCCAAAATTAGGTATTGAAGTAATAAGGCGAGCCACATAGGCTCGCCTTGTTTCGTTAAGGGATGCGGGTGCCATGGGACGGCGCCGGTAGGCAGGGAAAGACACCTACCGAGGGAGCCATATGAGGTTGAAGAAGGTTGCTGTCGCGTTGATCGCAGTCTGTGGAATCGGGACCATGGGTCTGAGTGGGATCGCATCGGCTGATCCGCCGGTGGTCAGGGATGCGTTCGGGTGGGACGCATCGGATGAAAACAGCACCGACCTGCCGGGACTCACCTGGAGCTCTTCGGGTGGAGGTGACTACGAGAAGCGGGAAGGATGCGACGTGGACATGTTCGGGTCCTGCGAGTTCTTCGGTGACCCGTCTGATCCCCTTGTGAGAGTGGATGCGTCCGGCACCTATCCGGTCGGCAGCAGGGCCGGTTGGACCTACACCGTTCCGGGCGGCCCGGACACCTATCTGAAGAAGGTCTCCGCGACGGCGATCAATGTGACCGGGGAGAGTGAGCTGACGCTGGAGACCGGCGAGCCTCGGGCATATCTGGGTGTGTGGGACGGCTCGGGCTGGTCCGCATCCGAGACGAGCATCGAGACCGAAGGGTTCGGGATCTTCGACCATCTCGGCGACGAGGACGATCGCCAGGTGAAGTTCGGTATCGAGGCCGCTTCGGCGCCGTCGTTCGCCGAAGACCATTGGGCGGGAATGGCAGCTCTCGTCGCCGAGTTGGGCGACGATGTACCTCCCCTGCAGACGGTCGATCCCCTGGATGTACCAAGCGGATGGGTTGACGAGACACCGATCGACATTCCGGTCGCGGCCGAGGACAATGGTCTGGGCCTGCTGAATATCACCGCAATCGGCAGCAAGCGAGTCGCGGCCAATCCCTTCGATTGGTACGTGGCCACCGAGTCATTCGATTGTGTGGGGAACACCGACGATCCCTGCCCGCTGGAAGCGCCATCCGGTACCGAGATCACCATTGAGCCGGCCCTGATGCGTGAAGGTCATGCCCTCCTATCGATCGGCGTCTTCGATGCCAAGGAGAACCTGGCGGTCAACGAGGACTACGACCACAATATGAAGATCGACACCAAGGATCCGGTCGTGACCCTCGGCGGGAGCTTCACCACCGCACCCGGCATGGTGCTCGACGGTCCGCTCTACGCACTCGAGTCGGATGCGGTTGACGGCAATCTGACCGTCGCCAATTCCGGTGTCGTCAAGATCGAGGTTCTGGTCGACGACGTGGTGATCGATTCCGATACGCAGTCCTGCGCCACCGAGAACTGCGACATGGGTCTCGACACCGACATCGATCCCGACAACTACGCCAACGGCGCCCACGTGCTGAAGGTGAAGGCGACGGACGCGGTCGGTCACGTCAAGACCGAAACCGTTCCGTTCGAGGTGGATCGCTGAGGCGATCCGTTCCGTGAAGCTGACGAGAGGGCGCCCCGGGCGCCCTCTCGTCGTTCGGGGACCGTTTCAGCGCCGCAGCCCGAGCCGCCGGAGGAGACCGCCGCCGTTGCGCGTCTCGCCCGAGGCGCCGGCTCCCGGGCGAAGCGGTTCCTCACCGCCGTCGAGGATCCAGGCGGGCATGTCGTGGCAGAGCCACCGGACGAGATCCCGGTGGCCCGAGCGCTTCAGTTCATTCGTGAGTCCGGGCGGCCGCTCGGTCGCGTGGTGCGCGTCCGAGGCGACGGTGTGGACCAGATTCCGGGCGAACAGCTCGCGTGAGCAGGCCTCGGCGTCGGAGCCGAACCGTCCGGTCAGGGCTTCGGCGGTGATCTGGGTTCTCATGCCGGAGGCGACCAGATCCCCGAGCAGGTCGAGGTCTCGGCGCAGCGCGGTATTGCGCTCCGGATGGGCGAGCAGCACCTTGAAGCCGCGCCGCTGCACCTCGAACACGGCCTGGTGGATGTCGAAGGCGGAGGCCCTGCTCGGCGGTTCCACCAGCAGCCACTCGCCGCCGCCCAGAGTGAGCCGCCTCAGTTCACCGTCGCCGATCTCGGCCGCGACCGTGGCCGAGATCTCGGCACCGGGCTCGATCCGCAGATCGATCCCGAGCTCGGTGAGACGGGCGTTGAGCTCGGCCCGCCGCTCCTCGATACCGTCGGCACGGTTCCGGTGGCGGAGATTGACGTGGGGGGTCGCGGCGACCCGGCCGATGCCGGCCGCTAGGTAGGCCTCGGCCAATGCCACCGCACCGTCGAGGTCGGCCGGTCCGTCGTCGATCCCCGGGAGCAGATGGCAGTGGAGATCGATCAGATCCATACACGGAACCGTAACGGAGGGGCCTTGACCGGCGGGTCCGCCGCATACAATCCCCAACTCGATGGTCAAGACAACGTTCAGGCGCCTGTTCCCGGCCGCCGCGGAATCCGGGCCCTCGAACCGTCAGGAGGCATCGGAGGGCTTTCTCTCGGGCATCGTCGTCCAGGTCCTGATCCTGGTCACCGGCATCCTCGCCGCTCGCATCCTCGGCGAGGAGGGACGCGGCCAGCAGGCCCTGATCTGGATCGTCGCGCTCACGATCGCGCAGGTCGGCATGTTCGGCCTGCCACTGGCGATCACCTACGAGTCGGCCAAGGACTCCACCTCCTTCGCCCGCCTGCTCGATCACATCCGGCCGCTCGTTCTCATCCAGGCGGCGGTCATCGTGCTGGTCTATGTGGTCGTCGCCCTGCTGCTGCTCCACGACCGCCTTCCGTGGGAGGCCGCCGCGATCACCCTCGTCGCCCTGCCGGCGATGGTCTGGCAGGCGTACGGGCTGGCGCTGATCCAGGGGCGGCGCAGATTCAGGGCGCTCCATGTTCTGCGGATCCTGCCCGCGGCCCTCTACGTCGTCTCGCTCACGGTCGGGGTGCTGCTGGGAGGCACGAGCCTCCTGCTGGTGATGGGCTGCTGGTCGATCTCGTATGTCGTGGCGGCCGTGGCCACCTCGATCCATGTCCGGCGGATCGACGGACAGGCCCTCAGCTCCGAACTCGACGAACTGCCGGAAGTCGGAAAGCTGGCCAGGTTCGGCGCCTCGGGCTTCCTCGGCTCGACCTCGCCGACCGAGACCTTCAAGGTGGACCAGCTGATGGTGGGCCTGCTGCTCAGCACCGGCGATCTCGCGCTCTACGTCACCGCGCTCGCCTTCTGCAACCTGCCCCGCCTGCTGACCCAGGCGCAGGGACTGGTCGCCTACGCGAGGGTCGCCGGAGAACGGGACCAGGCCGAACGGCACCGGCTGATCCTCCGTCACACGGTCAGCGGAACCGCGATCGCGGCCGCCGTCTCGGCGGTGATGGCGCTGCTCGCGGGCCCGCTGATCGACCTGACCTTCGGACCCGACTTCTCGGAGGCGACCGTGATCACCCAGATCCTGCTCGGGGGCACGGTGATCCTCTGCGCGCGGCGCATGCTTTCCGAATGCATGCGGGGTGCGGGCGCCCCGGGCGCCGGATCGATCGCCGAGATCGTCTCACTGGCCGCTCTCGTTCCCGCGTTTCTCCTGCTCGTGCCACCCTTCGGCCTCGAGGGCTTCGCGCTGGGTATGGTCATCAGTTACCTGGCCGGGTTCTTCGTCCTGCTGAGGACCGCCTTGAAAGCCACGCGCGGCGGTTCTTCAGAAACGCGATGACTCGATACAGCGCCGTCTATCCAGTACCACGCGGTTCAACGTGCAAGAATCGCGCTGTGTATTTCTGGGGATGACGGAATGCCGGGTATGTCCGAGGTCGCAGCCATCACAGCATCGAGAAGGGTGATTCCGTTTGAGTGAACAGAGTTCTGGTGAAATGAATTCACCGAAAAGCCGGGGATTCAACGACTTGCTCGGCGTACTCAGGAGGCGAGTGCTGGTGATCCTGGGCTGTGTGGTCCTGGTGGCGGGAGCCGCACTCGGATTCTCGCTGCTGCAGACCAAGGAGTATTCCGCCACCGCGTCGCTGCTCTTCCGCGACCCCGGATTCGACCAGCGGCTGTTCGGATCCCAGGCGTTCAATTCCACCGACCCGGTCCGCGAAGCCGCGACCAACCTCAACCTGGTTTCTCTCGACGCGGTGGCTGACCTCACCGCTGACGAGCTCGCGATCCCCGACCTCAGTGGCGACGACGTCTCGGACATGATCATGGTCGAGACCCAGGGGGCCTCGGATGTCGTCTCGGTCACCGCGACCGACCCGGATCCGGAGGCAGCCGCGCTGATCGCCAACACCTTCGCCGAGTCCTACGTCAAGTTCCGCCGTGAGGCCGACCGCAAGAAGATCAACGACGCGATCGCCCTGGTGGAACGCGAGTACGCGACGCTCGACGGGGGCGCACGGGAATCTGACGAAGGACAGACGCTTCAGAAACAGGTGGGCCGGCTTCAGGCCCTCGGTGCCCTCCAGACCGGCAACGCGGAGATCGTCCAGACGGCCGAGGAGCCGGACTCGCCGAGCATTCCCAAGACCGGCCGGAACGTCTCCGTGGGGATCGTCCTGGGCTTGCTCCTCGGAATCGCGACCGCGCTGCTGATGGAACGCTTCGACCGGCGCCTGCGGGAGCCTTCCGACCTCGAGGAGGTCTTCGGACTGCCGCTCCTGGCCAGCATTCCGGAAAGCAGCGCCCTGCTGTCCGGGGCCGATGCGACCGACGTGACCAAGGAGCTGCCGCTGGTCGAGGCCGAGGCCTTCCGGATGCTGCGCGCGCGCCTGCGCTACTTCAACGTCGACCGCGAGATCAAGGTCGTGCTGACCACCTCGGCGGCCCCCGATGACGGCAAGTCCACCACCAGCTGGAACCTCGCCGCGGTCGCGGCCGACACCGGCAGTTCGGCGATCCTCGTCGAGGCCGACTTCAGACGTCCTACCGCGGCGCGGCGGCACCAGCTCGCGCCGGCTCCCGGGCTCGCCGAGCTGCTGACCCACCAGACCGATCTCGAGTCGGCGATCCAGCAGATCCCGGTCAGGTCTGTGAACGACCCTTCACAGACCTCGTCGAAGCTGGACGTGATCACCTCCGGATCACCGCCCCCGAGTCCGGCCGAACTTCTCGGGAGCGAGGAGATGAAGGCACTGCTCGCGACACTCACCCAGCGCTACGACATGGTGGTGGTCGACGCGCCGCCGATGCTGGTGATCGCCGATCCGATTCCCCTCACCGGAATGGTCGATGGCGTGATCGTGGTCGCCCGCCTCAACAAGACGACCACCGACCAGGCGGAGAGCCTGCGCCGCCAGCTCGAGAATCTCGGCGCCCCGACCCTCGGGCTGGTCGCGAACCGGGTCAAGGGCGGGAGTGGCTACGGCTACGGCTACTACTACGGCGGCGGCGAACCGGCAGAACTCGAGCCACCCGTGACCTCCGGCTGACCGGGCCGAGGCGTCCTTGCCGACACCGCCGACGACTGACCGGATCCGCGAATCGCTGCCGGCGGTGGCCGGCTTCGGCCTGCCGTTCCTGATCGTCGTCTACCTGGCGCTGGAGGCGGGCGGGTATGACCTCGTGGTCCGCGGCCAGGTCGGGATCATCGCCTGGTGGATCGTGCTGCTCGGCGTGATCGCCGGTCTGCTTCCCCTCACCCGGGTGACCCGCGGCGGCTGGGCCGTTCTGGCTGTGCTGGGTGCGCTGGCCGCCTGGACCGCGGCGGCATTGACCTGGACGGAAAGCACCGAGCGCGGCCTGATCGAGCTGAGCCGGGTCGCGACGCTGCTGGGGATATTCGCCCTCATGCTGCTGCTTCAGGGCCGGGACGGTTTCAGGCGCTCCGTCGCGGCGGTCGGGGCGGCGGTGGCCGTGGTCGCCGTGGTGGCGCTGGCATCTCGTTTCCAGCCCGATTGGTTCCCCGCCTCCGAGATACCGGCCGACTACCCCGTATCGCGGCTCAACCATCCGCTCGAGTACTGGAACGGCCTGGCCGCGTTCATGGCGATCGGGCTGGCGCCGCTGCTCTGGGCGGCCAGCTCGGCCCGTTCGATCCCGGTGCGGGCACTCGCCGCCGGAGCGGTCCCACTCGTCGTGCTCGCCTGCTATCTGACCGCTTCGCGGGGCGGAGCGATCGAAGCCGGGGCCGCTCTTCTGATTCTGATCGTGCTCTTTCCCCGGCGGCTGAGCCTCCTGCCGACCCTGCTGGTCACCGGGCTCGGATCGGCTGTCCTGCTCCTCCTGATCCAGGCCCGGCCGGAGCTCCGCGACCTTCTGCCCGGCGATGCGGCCGGTTCGCAGGGCACCGAAATGCTGTGGCTGACCCTGGGGGTCTTCATCGTGGTGGCGGTGCTCCAGGCGGTGGTCACGACCGCGACAGCCCGGAACCGGATCGTGATTCCCCGGGTCGGCCGGAAGACCGCTCGGCGTTTCGGCCTGGCCTCCGGCGTGCTCGCACTCCTGGTCGTCTTCGTCGCTCTGGGATCGGGCTGGGCTGGGGATCGCTGGTCGGAATTCAAGGAGCCGGCCCCCGGCGACGGCACGGTCGGCCGCCTCGGCAATCTCAGCAGCGGGGAGCGCTACAAGGTCTGGGAGTCGGCGGTGGACGCCGGCTCGTCCGAGAAACTCACCGGCATCGGCCCCGGCACCTTCGAGTTCTGGTGGGCGCGGGAGGGCACCGGGACCCAGTTCGTGCGAGATGCCCACTCGCTCTATCTCGAGAACCTGGCCGAGCTGGGCCCGCTCGGATTCCTGCTCATCCTCACCTTGGTTCTCGGACCGATCGTCCTGGCCGGAACCCGGGCCCTGGCGAGGGGATCGGACGATCGCCGGGCTCTGCTCGCCGCGGCGGCGGCGGGCATGGCCGCGTTCGCGGTCGCGGCCGGAATCGACTGGGCCTGGGAACTGACGGTCCTGCCGGTGATGTTCCTGATCCTGGTCGCCGCCACTGTCGGGCCGGCGGCCGAGTCCCGCCGTGGGCGCAAACGCTCCCGCTTCACGCCGGTGCCCCTTTCGGGGAGACGGAAGGCGGGTTTCGGTCTGGCCGGTGTCGTGGCGATACTGGCGATTGCGATCCCGCTGGCCGGGACCGTTCTGGTTCGCGAGAGCGAACGCCTCTTCCGCGAGGGAGATCTCAAGGGATCGCTGGAGAAGGCCGATCGGGCAACCGGTATCCAGCCCTACTCGGCGAGCGCGCTCGACCAGAAGTCACTCGTTCTGATCGCCGCCGGCCGGCCCGAGGAGGCGTTGCCGCCGGCGCTTGACGCGACGAACCGGGAGAGCACCAACTGGCGAACCTGGTTCGTGCTCGAGAGCGCCTATCGGGCACTCGGTGACGATTCCGGGGCGGAGCGGGCCGCGGCTCGCGCCCGTGATCTCAACACCCGGTCCCGGTTCCTCGGGACCGGTTCCATCTCGGGTGGGCACCCATGACCGGCCGCGGGCCGAACCGGGCGCTCCAGCCATCGCCGGTGACTCCGACGGCAGTCGGGATCGCGGGGCTCACACTCTCGTTCGTGGCCGGTGCCCTGATCGGTCTGGGGCAGGGGAGAGTGCTCGTCGTCGTGGCGGCCGCGGCGGTTTCGGTCACCGTCCTGGCATTGCTGGGCTCGCGGTTGCTGGCCGCTCCGGGAAGGCTCGGCTGCTGGCTGCTCGCGGCGGCGTTCTTCGCGATGCCGCTGAACGCGTTCAGGGTCGCCGGATCGGTGACCCTCGGCGACATGCTGCTGCTCGCGGCGATCCCCTTCGCGCTCTGGGCGGTCGTTTCCAGAGAAAGTCTCCCCCGGCTTCCCTCCTGGCTCTACTTCGGCGGCGGACTGCTGCTCACGAGTGTCCTGCTGCTCGAGCTGTTCCCGCCCGGGGGGATCCATCAGGTGGTGCTGACATCGACAACCGTGCTGCAGCAGCAGAGCGATATGGAACAGTCGTCGAATCTGATGTCGGGTGTGCGCCTGCTCGTGGCCCTGGTGTTCCTGCCGGTGGCCACCTGTTTCCTCGCCGACGGCTGGGGAAAGATCCGCATGCTCACCGACGCCTGGGTGGCCGGGGTCTCCCTCAGCTGCCTGGTCGCGGTCTTCGGTGCCGTCTCCGGCCTCGACCCGCTGCAGGCGATCGCCGGCTTCCCGCTCCTGGGAGGCGGCCTCTATGAGGGCACCCGCGCGGTCGGATTCTCGGTGCATCCCTTCACCTTGAGCCTGACCGCGGTGATGGCCGCGCCGGTGGTCCTCACCAGGATCACCGACCTCAATTCCGGGCTGCGGTACGGCCCGCTGTTCGCGGTGATCGTCGCCGCGATCCTGTTGAGCGGAACCCGGACCGGCGTGCTGGTGCTGATCGCGGTCTGCGCGGCGGTCCTGATCGCCGACCGGCGAACCCGCAAGGTGCTGGGTCTCGTGATGCTGGGCGGTGCGGCCGTCCTCTGCGTCCTCCTCCTCTTCGCCTCCATCCCCGGGACGGAGCGCTTCCAGAGCACCGACCTGTCGGCCGGAGAGAGCAACCGGTCCAGGGTCACTCTCTACGAGGAGAGTGTCAGGTACATCGCGGAGCGGCCCATCGTCGGCCACGGTTTCGAACTGGTCAGGGATTCACACAACCTGTTCCTGCAGCTGCTGCTCGCCGGCGGGGTGATCGCGCTCGTCGGCTTCTTCACGATCTTCACCGGGTATCTCGCGACGGGGTGGAGATCCAGGTTCAGAGTGCCGGATCGGCTCTACGGGGATGCGGTCGGCCTGACCCTGGCACTGGTCGCCTTTCTGCTCTCGGGTTTCCTCGGCAACGACATCTACGCCCGCTATCTCTACATTCCGGCCGGGCTGATCCTGGCGATGAGCCTGATTCGCGGCAAGGCTTCAGGGTCCGGTGGGCCTTCGGGAGAGAACGATGATTCGGGTGCCCGGAACCCGTCTCCGGCTCGTGTACGGTAGCGAGATGCCTGAACAGGAATCAATCGATCGGCGGAGGCGGCTGATCGAGTTCGTCGGGGGATACTCGAAGCTGATGGTGCGTTACCGGGCGACCCGTCCGCGCTGGCTCTGGCGGGTGACCAGCCCGTTCGGAAAGCCGACGACCCGGCTGGTCGAGCGGTACGGTCCGGAGGTCAGGCGCGGCCCCTTCCAGGGGACGAAGTTCTCGAAGAACTCGCTCGGTCACGCCAACTATCTTGCCGCGAAAGTGCTGGGGACGTATGAGCCGGAGATCGTCCGATTCCTGGCCGATCACGTTCCGTCCAGCGCCACCTTCGTCGACATCGGCTCGGGGGAGGGGTTCTTCTGCATGGGTGTCGCCCGTTCCGGGCCGATCCGCGTGATCGGATTCGAGACCAATCGGTTCGAACGCAAGCTCGCGCTCGAGAACGCGCATGTCAACGGGGTGAAGATCGAGCTCCGGGGATTCGCGGACAGTGAGGCCCTGAGCGATCTGCCAGACGGCAAGCTGCTGCTGCTTTCGGACATCGAGGGATTCGAAGAGGACCTGCTGGATCCGGAGACTTCACCCCGGCTGCTCACGGCGACGATGGCGGTGGAGATCCATGAGCACATCCGGCCGAACGTGGTTTCGGTGCTCACCGAACGCTTCCGTGATTCGCATGTGATCGAGCGGATCGGGATGACCGAGCGCTCCACCGACCTTCCGGAGCTCGCCGGCTGGGACGAGAAGTCGGCCGCGCTGGCCGTGAACGACGGTCATCTGGCGAGGGACGGCTGGATGACCTTCGTGCCGAAGTAGGCCGCGGCGTTCCGTGCGTATCCTGCGACTGATTCCCACGATCGACGCCGCCGCCGGAGGGCCCTCGACCTCGATCGTCAACTCGGTCGTGGCCGAGTCCCGGACCGGCCTCGATGTCACCGTCGTCTGTGCCGGTGATTCGCACGCGTCCGGCATCAATGAGCGGGCGATGTCCGCGATGCTGGGGGCGGGGGTCGAGGTCTTGGAGTTTCCCCGCTTGAAGCGGTCGGCAAAGGCCCAGACATGGGGTCTCAGCCCGAGATTGTCCGTCTGGACCATCCGGAACCTGCGACGTTTCGATGTGGTCCATCTCAACTATGTCTGGTGCTTCACCACGATTCTTGGTTCGATCCTGGGTCGGCTGCACGGCAAGCCGGTGGTGTTGACACCACATGAGTCGCTGACCTCGTTCGACGTCGAGGTCACCTCGGGAAACCCGGTCAAGCGGTTCCTCAAGAAGCTGCTGCGCCGGATCATCCTCGCCAATGTCGACACGGTCATCTACGCCTCTTCGATGGAGTCGCTTGACAGCCGGGACGTGCCTCATACGAGTCGGCAGATCTATCACCCTGTTATCGACATCACCCCGATGGGAACGTTCAGCGAGCCTGGGGATGCCGAATTTTGCCTCGGGTTTCTCGGCAGAATTCATCCGAAGAAGAACCTGGGGCTGATCATCGAGACTCTCGCGGCACTGAACGAAGAACAGCCGGTCCGCCCGTTTCGGCTGCTGGTCGCGGGCGGGGGCGACGCCGGATTGGAACGGGAACTGCGCGCTCTGGCGGAGGAGCTCGGCGTTGGTTCTCAGATCACCTGGCTGGGGTTCGTGGACGGCTCCGGCAGAGAGGAGCTCTTCCGCGGAATTCACGTCCTGCTGATGCCGTCGCGGTACGAATCGTTCGGCATGTCGGCGGCCGAATCGATGGCGGTGGGGGTGCCGCCGATCGTGTCCCGGCGGACCGGGGTCGCCTCACTGGTCGAGGAATTCGACGCCGGGATCATCCTGCCCGAACCCACCGTGGAGAATCTCGCGGGCGCGGTCCGGGAGATGGCCGCCGACCCTCAGCTCCGGGCCGGGTATCGCGACCGGTCCCTGATCGCCGTCAACGAACGGCTTTCGTTTCGCGTCTACGGAATCCAGATCAAGCGGCTGTACGAGGAACTGGACGGTAGGCTCGGCCGGTGATCGGCTACCTGGCCCAGATCCTCATGATGCCCCTCCCGTGGGCCGTGAGACGAACCCTCCTGGCGCGTCTCTGGGGGTACCGGATCGACCCCGAGGCCCGGATCGGATTCTCGGTCGTCAGGCCGGCGTCCCTGGAGATGGGACCGAAGTCCAAGATCGGCCATCTCAACTTCATCCGGGGCATGGACTCGGTCCGGCTCTCCGCGCGCGCCTCGATCGGGAACCTGAACTGGATCTACGGGATTCCCGCATCCCAGACGGGCGGGTCCGGTTCCGACGCCCGGCTGGAACTTGAGGAAGGCGCCCAGCTGACCCACCGTCACCTGGTGGACTGCACGAACCTGGTCCGGCTCGGCCGGTTCTCGGTCGTGGCCGGCTACCGGACACAGATCCTCACCCACTCGGTCAACATCCGCGAAGGTGTCCAGCAGGCCCACGAGATCTCCTTCGGGGAGTTCAGTTTCGTCGGGACGGGATGCATCGTCCTCGGTGGATCCCGGCTGCCCGACCACTCGGTCCTCGGTGCCGGATCGGTGCTCCGCAACGATTTCGAGGAGCCGTACCGGATCTACTCGGGCACGCCGGCCGTCTCGATTTCCGCGATCCCCGAAGACGCGGCCTTCTTCTCGAGATCGGAGCCCTATGTCGGGTTCGGGCGGAGCGCCGATCCGGCGGGCTAGGCCGGGCGGGTCCCACCGCGCAGCAGCAGGTCGAACTTCTCGGCCAGCGCGGCCGGCGTGAGGTTCGACTCGGCGAAGCTCAGCCCGTTGCGGGACTTGGTTCGCAGCGATTCCGGGTCGGCGAGCGCCGACGACGCGGCCGCTCCGATCCTTCCCTGTGGGGTCACCCAGCCGGCGGAAGACGCCTCGACGATCCGGGCGGCCTCACTCTCCGGTCTGACCGAGGCGATCACCGGCAGCCCGGCGGCCAGGTAGTTCATGAGCTTGGAGGGCACGTTGAACTCCCCCTCGCCATAGGCCTGCGAGACGAGCGCGAGCGAGGCCCGTTCCAACTCCGAGCGGAGGTCCTCGGGGGAGAGCAGGCCGGGCATCTCGACCCGGTCGGTCCGGATCGCCGCCTTCACCTCGGGAGCGGCGACGCCGCTGCCGCAGATCACCAGCCGCGCCCCGAGCTTCGAGAGCTCGGGGTCGCTCTCGAAGTCCCTCACGATCTCGTCCAGCCCCTGGGATCTGCCGATGTTGCCCATGCAGACGATTCGCGGCGGTTCCCGGTCGGCACTCGCCGCGTAGAGCGACTCGACCGGGAAGGTCGCGGGATTGAACGCGACCGAGATCTTCGAGTCGGGCACGCCCTTTGAGCGCAGGTTCTCGCGGAAGGATTCGGAAAGCACCACGATGCCGGCGGCCGAGCCGTAGGCGGCGCTCTCCAGCCGCCGCGACCCGCGATAGATCATTCCCCCGGTGTCGACCAGGCCGGTGGTCGCGGCGCCGTCGGGAAGGATGTCCTGGAGCCAGAGATACCAGGGGATCCGCCGCGCCCTGGTCGCGAGCATCGCGGGCAGCAGTGCGGGAAAGCTCGGCGAGACCGAGATGATCGTGTCCGGCCTGCCGAGAAACGGGACCGCGGCGGTCTGGGCGGCCATGAAGCTGATCTCCTGCAGGAGACGCCTGCGGCGGGTGTCGCGACCGATCAGCAGGGGAAGGCGGGTCACCGGAATTCCGTCCCGGACCTCCCGGTACGGCTTCAGCTTCATGCCCCATTCGGGCTTCGGATAGTGCGGATGGGCGGCCACGATCTCGATCTCGTGGCCGCGTTCCTTCATCGCTTTCGCCCAGACGGTGCTGACCGGCCCGATGCCGAGCGGCTCGGGGTCGTAGTTGTAGCTCCAAAGCTGGACGTGCACGCGCCGAACGATCTCACGAATGCCGTGGAGCGGGTGGAGCCGACGGTGGTGTCTATGATCCCCGGAAGATGTTTCGCACTTACGCAACCGCCCTGGCGGTCGCCGGAGCGCTTCTCATGGCTGGGGCCGCAGGGGCCGCGGAGCCGACGGTGGTCGACCAATACACCGAACAGGTGCCCACTCCCGGTGGCGAGAAGCCGGTGAAAGAGGTTCCGTCGACCCCCGATGCGGGTGGTCCCGAGGGTTCCTCGACACCTGTCGCCGCCGCTCCGTCCGGCGGCACGGGAGGCGGGTCGGCCGGCGTGGCGGCGGCTCCGGGCGAGAACACGGCGCGAAGCGGCGATGCCGATCCCGGTGACGCGGGCGATACCGCGAAGGATTCGGCGGGCGGTCAGGACACGGGCACGGCCGGCATCACCGAAGACTCGGATTCGAGTGGGATGGGTCTGGTCTTCCCGCTGATTCTGCTCGCCTGTCTGGTCGCCGTCGCCGCGGTCGTCATCGCTCGCCGACGCGGCGGGGCCGGCCCCCGGGCGACCTGAGTGCGTCTCCCGCCCGGCCTGATACGCCTTGTGGCGGCGGGTGCCGTGGCGGTGGCCTTCGCCGGGACGACCGCGGCCCAGGCGCCGGCGAGACCGCTGGCGACCGGCGTGACCGTGTCCGACGTGGGTGTGCAGGAGCGGCTCGGTTTCGAGCGGATCCGGGCCACCGGGGCCACGCTCACACGGGTGATCGTCTACTGGTCGATGGTCGCCCCCGAGACCGAGCCGAACAGCTGGGATCCGACCGACCCGAACGATCCCAGCTACGACTGGAGCATCTTCGACGCGCAGATCCGGATGGCCGTCGACGCGGGTCTGGAACCGCTCGTGATGCTCTACCAGGCCCCTGGCTGGGCCGAACGGTGCAGACACACCTCGGCCGGGATCTGCGATCCCAACCCGGCGGATTTCGCCCGTTTCGCGGAGGCGGCCGCGAAACGCTACAGCGGTGAGTTCGAAGGTCTGCCGAAGGTCCGGTACTGGGAGCCGTGGAACGAGGCGAACCTGTTCCTGTTCTTCGAGCCGCAGTACCGCAACGGGCGCAAGGTCTCCCCGATCCTCTACCGGGAGCTGCTGAACGCCTTCGCCGACAAGGTCAAGGACGTCGACCCGGGCAATCTCGTGGTCGCCGGCGGGCTCGCCCCGATCGAGCGGCCGGGAGGGCTCGGCCCCCTCGACTTCGCCCGCCGGGTGTTCTGCATGAAGGGGAGGAAGGATCCGGTGCCGAAACCGGGCTGCTCGCAGACCGCGCGCTTCGACATCTGGGCCAACAATCCGTACACGACCGGAGGTCCCACCCACCAATCGGCCGGACCCGACGACGTCTCGCTCGGGGATCTCCCCGAGATGGCCCGGCTGCTGAAGGCCGCCAAGCGGGCGAGGAAGATCCGCTCCGAATCTTCGAAGGTCCCGTTCTGGGTGACCGAGTTCAGCTGGGATTCGGCGCCGCCCGACCCGGGCGGGCTGCCGATGGGCCTGCTGACCCGCTGGACCGCCGAGGCGATGTTCCGCTCCTGGCAGGCCGGGGTCAGCAAGTTCTTCTGGCTCTCGCTCCGCGATTGGCCGCGGACCGGCGGGCTGCCCTACAGCGAGACGATCGAGTCCGGCCTCTACTTCCGCGGTCCGACCCTGGCTCAGGATCGGCCCAAGCGGGTGCTGAAGGCGTTCCGCTTCCCCTTCGTCGCGTTCCGCAAGCCGGCGGGCATCTCGATCTGGGGACGAACCCCGGAAAGCACGCCCGGAAGGATCGGGCTCTGGTATCGCCGGGGATCCGGCTGGGAACGTTTCGGCACCGTCAAGGCCGATCGGGACGGCATCTTCCGCGCGACCGTCAGGACCGGACTGGGACGGAACATGCGCGGCCTGGTCCAAGCCAGGTTCGGCCCCGAGCTCACGGTGCCGTTCTCGCTGAAACCGGTCAAGGACCGCCGGCAGCCGCCCTTCGGCAAGAAGACCTGAGCCGGACTCAGCGTTCCGCGACCACCAGGTAATGGGTCGCCAGATTCGCGACCCGCCGGCGTTCGATCAGATTCTCGTAGGCCAGATAGACCCGCTGGAGGGGCGGCGCGAAGGCGAAGTACCCGGCCCCGTTGTAGAGCGGCTCGATCCTCGCCCGGTCCCATTCCGCGAAGAGCGGCACCAGGGCACGCTGCGAACAGCGGTCGTAGTGGGCGGGGAAGACCGGGATGTTCCGCTCGGTCCGTTTCATCGCCCGGTCGACCAGCTTCGATCCGATCCGGTCGGGCAGCACCCGGTTGATCACCCCGAAAGCGGACCAGGAGCCGGAGAACAGGGCGACGAAGAGGCCGCCGGGCTTCAGATACTCGCGGATGTTGCCGACGGTCGCCTCGAGGTCCCGCACATGCTCCAGCACCTGCCAGCTGATCACCAGGTCGAACCGGCCGGTGAGTTCGGGCCGGAGCGAGGTCGCGTCGGCCGCGACGGTCTCCGTGTAGGCCGCCTCTCCGGCGGCGTCGAGCTCGTCCCTCGAAAGGTCGAGGCCGACGTAGCGGACACTCTCCGGCCGGTCGTCCGGCCGGATCGCCGGGTGACGTCCGGAGCCGATGTCCAGCACAGCGCAACCCGGGGTCAGGCGTTCGGTGATCGGATCGTCGAACGGCCCGCGCCATGGGGCGGAGTATCGCGGCGGCAGGGTGACGCGGCTCATCCGGCCGGCCCGATCGCCCGCCGGAACAGAAAGTCCGCCTGGATCGCGGTTCCGTCGGACGAGTGGGTCACCTCGTGGACCCCGGCCAGCCGGAATCCGGCTTCGAAGAGAAACACGACCACCTCATCGGCCATCGCCTGTCCCTCATAGAGCTCGACGAAGGAACACTCGATCAGAGCCTCGTCGACCTGCTCGAGAGTCGAACCGGCGCCCTTCAGCACCTCCAGCTCCAGTCCCTGGACATCGATCTTCAGCAGGCAGGGCCGGTCCGGTGCCTCGCCGATCGCTTGGTCGAGGGTCGTCACCGGGACTTCGATCTGGCTTTCGGTCTCGGTTCCGGGAAACTCCCGCCGCTGCCGTGCTCCGATCGGCAGCAGCGACGAGGAGTCGTCGCGGGCAGAGACGTTGATCACCGCGGTGCCCGCGGCCGCGCCGACCGCGGTCTCGTGGACCTCGACCCGGTCGCCCATCACGCGCCTCAGGTCGGCGGCGGGACCGGGCAGGGGCTCGAAGCAGACGATGTGCGCGCCCGGAAAGCGGTTGGCCGCGAAGAGCGCGAACTGTCCCCGCGAGGCTCCGACATCGAGCACGGTCCGGAAATCGCGGCGCAGCGGGATCCGCGAATGTTCGACCGAGGCGGCCACACCGGAGCGCAGTGCCGGCCAGTAGCCGGGCTCCGCCGCGAGCCTCGCGAGCTTCCTGGCCCGGATGCCGGCGAGGCGGATATGGGAGTGAGCGCGCGCCAGCCCGCCGGAGGATTCGGATATGTCGTCGGGCCTGCGCAGAGTGTCAATAAGCTAGCGGGGTCGCCTTGACTCCGTCCGGTGTTGTGGTGATACTCAATGGAGGAAAAGATGGAGCGGCTCGGAACCTCGGTAGGGAGGTGCGAGCCCGGGAAGAGCCCAGATTTTAGATTTTGTGCGGTTCGGGTCCTGTTGGGAGGACCCAGATCAGGGGTGAGCACGAGCAACAGTTTTTCTTAAGGATCGTGCGTGTCTCGGAGTGAAGTGAAGGAAGTTCTCAGAGAGTCGGGTCAGGGCAAGGGCGTGGGGCCGGCCGGAAGGGCCTATGTCATGGCGTCCGGATCCATGGCGCCCGCGGATCGCCTTTCGATCCCGTACGCGGAACCGAGCGGGCTGGCCGCGCCGAGCCGGGAGATCACGTCCGGCGATCACGCCCGCTTTATCCTCCACCGGCTGCTCGCCGTCGCCGAGCTGATCGCGATCGTCGCGGCCGCGGCCGGCGCCGTGTTCCTGGCCGAGACCTACGGGAGGACGCTGGACCTCACCCGGCTGGGCATCACCGTGACGCTGATGATCCCGGTCTGGTTCCTGATCGCCTACGGGGCCGGCCTCTACCACGAGATCGAGCGCCGGATCGACCACAACTTCGTCGATGAGATCGGCACGATCGCGATCGTCGCGACCGCCTGGAGCTGGTTCTTCGTGCTGACCCGCTCGCTGGTCGTGTCGGGCGGCACCGACCTGCTCGTGCCGGCCCTGCTCTGGACTCTGATGGTTCCGCTGCTGCTGATGTCGCGAGCGGTGGTCCGCCGCCACGCGCGGCGGCAGTCCTGGAACCAGCGGCCGGTGGTCACGATCGGCGACACCGCCGGGGTGGCGGCGCTCACCCAGCGGATCGACCGCCACTCCGAATGGGGCCTCGACGTTCAGATGGAGGTCGGCCTGCGAACCGACAACCGCATCCGGATCCGGAATCGAAACGACCGCCGCGCCGATGGTGACTCCGACGGCGGGGACGATGATTCGTACCTGATCCAGGGACATGCCGGGATGCTGGAGCGGGATCTCGCCTGCCTGGTGAAGGACGCCGGCGTGGACCGCGCGATCATCGCCGGCGGCTTCCAGGATCTCTCCTCCCGCACCCGGCTCATCCATGAACTGATCGAACGGGGGATCGCCGTCGACCAGATATCGGGCGGCCCCGAGACGCTCTACTCGAACGCGGTCTTCCACGATCTCGAAGGGCTGCCCGTGCTGAGTGTGCGGCCGACCTCTCCCCATCCGATCGCCCGGCGCATCAAGCGGCTGATCGACATCGCCGTCTCGGCGGTCGGCCTGATCCTCGCCGCGCCGGTTCTGCTCTGGGCGGCGATCAGGATCAAGCTCGATTCGAAGGGGCCGGTCTTCTACCGGCAGGTCCGCTGCGGCCTCGACGGCCGGGAGTTCGAACTGGTGAAGCTGCGCACGATGGTCGACGGTGCCCACGAGATGCGTTCCGACCTGCGCCGGGACACCGCGGCGGAGGGCAATGACGACGTGCTGTTCAAGCTGAAGGACGATCCTCGCGTCACCAAGTTCGGGGGGCTGCTGCGCCGGACGTCGCTGGACGAGCTGCCCCAGCTCTGGAACGTGCTGATCGGCGACATGAGCATGGTCGGCCCGCGGCCACTGGTGTTCGAGGAGGCCCTGCAGGCGACCGACCTGTTCTCGGCCCGCACCAGGATGAAACCGGGCATCGCCGGTCCTTGGCAGGCATTGGGGCGTAGCACGATCCCGTTCGAGGACATGATCAAGCTCGATTACGCCTACGTGGTCGGCTGGTCGATGTCCGAGGACATGAAGCTTTTCCTGCGCACATGCACCGCCGTGACCCGGCGTCACGGCGCACATTAGCCCGGTTCGTTATGGTTCCTCGCCTGCCATAGACCGCTGGTTGGGCGATAGCCCGCAAATCCAGTGACAGGTGGAGCTGAAGAGAGAACCTCTTCCTCCCGCCTGTGAGCGGGTTTTTTTATGGCGACAAACCATCGAACTTGAGAGATCCAGATGAATCGAGATGAAAAAGCAGCGGTAGTCGACAAGGTCGCCGCTGACATAGAAGCGTCTGAGGCAATCTTCGCCATCGATTACCGTGGCATCTCGGTCACCCAGGCCGCCGAACTCCGCGGAGCCCTCCGGGAGAGCGATTCCAGCTTCACGGTCGTCAAGAACCGTCTGACCAAGCTGGCCGCCGCCAAGGCCGGAGTCACGAGTCTCGACGACGTCCTGACCGGACCGACCGCGCTCACCTTCGTGCGGGGCGACGTCGCCGCCGCGGCCAAGGCGATCACCGCCTTCAACAAAGAAGCCGACGTCCTCACCTTCAAGGGCGGCTTCATGGGAGAGACCCTTCTCGACCAGGATCGCTTCACCGCGATCTCGAAGCTGCCTTCGCGCGACACTCTGAACGCGCAGCTCGCCGGTGTGGTCGCAAGCCCGATCGTGACCCTGACCCGTGGCCTCGGATCGATGATCACCACCCTCGCGCAGCAGCTGCAGCAGGTTGCCGACCAGGGTCTGGTCAGCGGTTCGGCTCCGGCCGAGGCACCTGCCGAGGAAAAGGCTCCGGCCGAGGAACCGAAGGCCGAGGAAGCTCCCGCCGAGGAGACCGCGGAAGAGGCGCCCGCCGAAGAAGCGAAGACCGATGACGCGCCGGCCGACGCCGACGCCGAGGAAGCACCGGCCGAGGAGGCCCCGGCGGAAGACGCCGAGGAATCCACGGACGAGTAACGCAGCACCGATTTCACCAACCCACTTAGAAGAGAAACGAACAGGAGCAACAAATGGCTAGCACCACCGAAGAATGGATTGAAGAACTCAAGGGAATCTCCGTACTCGAGCTCTCCGAGCGCATCAAGGCTCTGGAAGAGGAGTTCGGTGTTTCCGCGACCGCAGTCGCCGCAGCCGCCCCGGCCGCCGGCGGAGGCGACGCCGGTGGTGACGGCGGAGGCGACGACAGCGGCACCGTCGATGTCGTCCTGACCGAGGTCGGCGACAAGAAGGTTCCGGTCATCAAGGTCGTGCGTGCCGCGACCGGACTCGGACTGAAGGAAGCCAAGGCTCTGGTCGACGAGGCTCCGAAGCCCGTCAAGGAAGGCGTCGAGAAGGACGAGGCCGAGAAGCTCAAGGCCGAACTCGAAGAGGCCGGCGCCACCGTCGAGCTCAAGTAGCACCCGCGGCATTTGAAGTGAATATGCGGGCCCGCCTCCGGGTGGGCCCGCGGTTGTACCAGGATCGACCGGGGACGGCGGTTCTGTAGCATCCGAGACTCGGGAACGGAGACTGCCCATCCAGGCATAGACCCGAATCTGCTAGCACAGCGGTACCGTGTGCTATTTTTTGTCGTTGCGCGCAGTTGCGCTTGTTTTACCCCGCCTCCGCGCCATTCACGTGAATCTCTGACCCCTTGAGGAGTTGCCAACCTTGGCACGTCCGATCTCTGCCCCCGTTGTCCGCAGGAGTTTCTCCCGACTCGAAACCCCACTCGAAGCCCCACATCTGATCGACATCCAGCGTCGCTCGTTCGAGGATCTCACCGATCCCGAGACCGGCATGCTGCGGGAGACGATCGATGACATTTCCCCGATCGAGGACTACACCGGAAACCTCGCGATCGTTTTCGGTGACTTTGAATTTGACGCCCCCGGCCACACTCTCGAGGAGTGTCGTGACCGCGATCTCACCTACTCGCGCCCGCTCAACGTAACCGTCGCCTTCCAGAACAGGGAGACCGGCGAGATCCGTGAGCAGACCGTGTTCATGGGCGATTTCCCGTGGATGACCAACCGCGGAACCTTCATCATCAACGGCACCGAGCGTGTCGTGGTGACCCAGCTCGTCCGTTCCCCCGGCGCTTACGTGATGGCGCCGAAGGATCCGGAGAAGCAGGTCTTCACCGCGAACCTGATGCCGGCCCGTGGTTCCTGGCTGGAACTGGAGATCGACAAGAAGGGCCGCGTCTACGTCCGGATCGACCGCAAGCGCAAGCTTCCGATCACGGTCCTGCTGCGTTCGATGGGCTATGTCTCGAACGAGCAGATCCTGGAGCTCTTCGACAACTCGGTCTACATGCAGCACACGATCGCCGCCGACACCGAGGCGACCAGCACCGAAGAGGGCGCCCTGATCGAGCTGTTCAAGAAGCAGCGTCCGGGCGAGCCGCCGTCGGTCGACGCCGCGAGGGGACTGCTGGAGCAGCTCTTCTTCGACGCCAAGCGCTACGACCTGACCCGCGTCGGCCGCTACAAGCTGAACGCCCGTCTCGGTCTCGACATCGACCTCGACACCCGCGTGCTCACGCACGACGACATCATCTCCCTGATCAAGGAGCTGGTCAGTCTGCCGAAGATCCTCGGCATGCCGGAGGAGATCGACGAAGAGAACCCGATCAAGGACTACGCGGCCGAGGCCCTGACCTACCCGCGTGAGGCCGTTTCCGATCACCTCGACGAGTACGAGCACTTCGGCAACCGCCGTCTGCGCACCGTCGGCGAGCTGATCCAGGAAGCGTTCCGCATCGGCCTGTACCGCATGGAGCGTGTCGTGCGCGAGCGCCTCACCACCGAGGACTCGGACGCGATCACCCCGCAGACGATCATCAACATCCGTCCCGTGGTCGCGGCGCTGAAGGAGTTCTTCGGTTCCTCGCAGCTCTCGCAGTTCATGGCGCAGGAGAACACGCTCGCCGGACTCACCCATCGCCGCCGCCTCTCGGCTCTCGGCGCGGGTGGACTGACCCGTGAGCGCGCCCCCATCGAGGTCCGCGACGTTCACCCCACCCATTACGGACGCATGTGCCCGATCGAGACCCCGGAAGGCCCGAACATCGGCCTGATCGGCTCTCTGTCGTCATACGCGCAGATCTCCGAGCACGGATTCGTCACGACCCCGTACCGGATCGTCAAGGACGGCAAGGTCACCAACGAGGTGGTCCACCTCGACGCGACCCAGGAAGAGAACAAGATCATCGCCCAGGCGACGGTCGAGATGGACGGTGACAAGATCGTCGGTCCGACCATCTTCTGCCGTGGCGGCGACGGCGAGTGGCTCAACGCCACTCCCGAGGAGATCGACCTGATGGACGTCTCCCCGACCCAGATCTGGTCGGTCGCGACGGCCCTCATCCCGTTCCTCGAGCACGACGACGCCAACCGCGCCCTGATGGGCTCGAACATGCAGCGCCAGGCGGTTCCGCTGATGCGGCCTGATCCGCCGCTGGTCGGCACCGGCATGGAGCGCCGCGCCGCGGTCGACTCCGGCGACGTGATCCTCGCCGAGCACGATGGTGAGATCACCTACGTCGACGCCGAGTTCATCGAGGTCAAGGGCTCCAACGAGGTCACCAAGCACTCGCTGTTCAAGTTCATGCGTTCGAACCAGGGCACGCTGATCCATCAGCGGCCGATCGTCTCGGTCGGCGACAAGGTCAAGCTCGGCGACGTCCTGGCCGACGGTTCCTCCACCGGTGGCGGCGAAGTCGCCCTCGGCAAGAACTGCATGGTCGCCTTCATGTCCTGGGAGGGTTACAACTTCGAGGACGCGATCATCCTGTCGGAGCGCCTGGTGAAGGAAGACGAGCTCACCTCGATCCACATCGAGGAATACGAGATCGACGCCCGCAACACCAAGCTCGGCGACGAGGAGATCACCCGCGACATCCCGAACCGCTCCGAAGAGAGCCTGCGCAACCTCGACGAGCGCGGCGTCGTCCGCGTCGGCGCGGAAGTCGTCTCCGGCGATCTTCTGGTCGGCAAGGTCACACCGAAGGGTGAGACCGAGCTGACGGCCGAGGAGAAGCTGATCCGCGCCATCTTCAAGGAGAAGGCCCGTGAGGTCCGCGACACCTCGCTCAAGGTTCCGCACGGTGAGGGCGGCGTCGTCATCGACGTGCTGACCTTCAGCCGCGACGACGGTGACGATCTGGCGCCCGGAGTCAACGATCTGGTCCGCGTCTACGTGGCCACCAAGCGCAAGATCTCCGAGGGCGACAAGCTCGCCGGACGCCACGGAAACAAGGGTGTCATCTCGAAGATCGTTCCGGAAGAGGACATGCCTCACCTCGCCGACGGCACGCCCGTCGACGTCATCCTTAACCCGCTCGGCGTTCCGAGCCGTATGAACATCGGTCAGATCCTGGAGACCCACCTCGGTTGGGTCGCCGGCGAGGGCTGGTACGACGACGGGTCGGAGTCCTACAAGAACCGGTCGAAGACGCGGGATCGCGTCTACGTCTCGACACCGGTCTTCGACGGCGCGTCCGTCGAGGACGTCGACACGGCTCTGGTCAAGTGGGCCGAGGAGCACGGTGAGCGCCGTGGAATCGACATGGGAGTCGACATGGACGAGCGCCCCGGCGCCCGCGCCTCCGGCACCCAGCAGCTCTACAACGGCCGCACCGGCGAGCCGTACGAGGGCAAGGTGACCGTCGGCTACATGTACATCCTGAAGCTGCACCACCTGGTCGACGACAAGATCCACGCCCGTTCGACCGGCCCGTACAGCCTCGTCACCCAGCAGCCGCTCGGTGGTAAGGCCCAGTTCGGCGGTCAGCGCTTCGGTGAGATGGAAGTCTGGGCCCTCGAGGCCTACGGCGCCGCGTACACGCTCCAGGAGATGCTCACGGTCAAGTCGGACGACACCGTCGGCCGGGTCAAGGCCTACGAGTCCATCGTCAAGGGCGAGAACATCCCCGAGCCGTCGATTCCGGAGTCATTCAAGGTGCTGCTCAAGGAGATGCAGGCGCTTTCGCTCGACGCGAACGTCGTCTCCGAAGAGGGCGTCGGTGAGCTCGCCGAGGAAGAGGACGACCTGCTCCAGGCCGCCCAGGACCTCGGCATGGACCTCACCGAGGTGCGCGCCGAAGATTCAAATGGTGCCGCTGACGAAGTGGTCGAGGCGGAGGCTGATGCCACCGCCGACGGCTCCGGCGACACCGAGGAAGCAGGTGTAGAGAATGAGTAACGTGATTGACATCAACAACTTCGACGCGATCGAGATCGGTCTCGCCTCGTCGAAGAAGGTCCGATCCTGGAGCTGGGGCGAGGTCCTCAAGCCGGAGACGATCAACTACCGGACGCTGAAGCCGGAAAAGGACGGGCTCTTCTGCGAGCGCATCTTCGGTCCCACCAAGGACTGGGAGTGCTACTGCGGCAAGTACAAGCGAGTCCGCTACAAGGGCATCGTCTGTGAGCGCTGCGGCGTCGAAGTGACCCGCTCCAAGGTCCGCCGTGAGCGCATGGCTCACGTCGACCTGGCCGCCCCCGTTTCGCACATCTGGTTCTTCAAGGGTGTGCCCTCGCGGATCGGCTACCTGATCGACATGGCGCCGAAGGAACTCGAAAAGGTGTTGTACTTCGCCGCTTCGATGGTCACCTGGGTCGACGACGAGGCGCGGGCGAAGGACATGCCGCAGCTCGAGAAGGAAGTCGAAAGCGTCCAGGCCGAGTACGAGGCCGAGCGCAACAAGAGCACCCAGGAGCTGGACGAGTCGCTGAAGCGGCGCGTCAAGTACATCGAGGACGGTTCACAGAACAAGTTCTCCGATGACGATCACCTCTGGGCCGATTCGCTGGGCATGACCGCGGCGCAGCTGCGCAAGCAGAGCGACGATGACCGGGCCAAGCAGATCAAGGAGCTCAAGAAGAACTTCGAGGCCGAGATCAGCGACACCGAGGCCTACATCGACGAGGCGATCGATCGTCTCGATCGTGTCTGGAAGATCTTCAGCACGATGAAGCCGAAGGACGTCATCAACGACGAGACGGACTTCCGCGAGCTCAAGGACCGCTTCGGATCGCCCTTCGGATGGGGCGAGTACTTCCGCGGCGGCATGGGTGCCGAGTCGGTGCGCGATCTGCTGGAGCAGATCGACCTGCAGGCGACCTGTGACGAGCTCGAGGACCAGATCAACACGGCCAAGGGGCAGAAGCAGGCCCGCGCGGTCAAGCGGCTCAAGGTCGCGTCGGCCTTCCTCAACTCGGAGAACAAGCCCGAGTGGATGATCCTCGACTGCATCCCGGTCATCCCGCCGGAGCTCAGGCCGATGGTCCAGCTCGACGGTGGCCGTTTCGCCACCTCGGATCTGAATGATCTGTACCGCCGGGTGATCAACCGGAACAACCGACTGAAGCGTCTGCTCGACCTCGGTGCCCCGGAGATCATCGTCAACAACGAGAAGCGCATGCTTCAGGAATCGGTTGACGCCCTGTTCGACAACGGCCGTCGCGGCCGCCCCGTCACCGGACCCGGCAACCGTGCCCTGAAGTCGCTTTCCGACATGCTGAAGGGCAAGCAGGGACGCTTCCGTCAGAACCTGCTCGGTAAGCGCGTCGACTACTCCGGCCGTTCGGTCATCGTCTCCGGTCCGTCGCTGAAGCTGCACCAGTGCGGTCTGCCGAAGCTGATGGCGCTCGAGCTGTTCAAGCCGTTCATCATGGCCCAGCTCGTCGAGCGCAAGGCCGTCCAGAACATCAAGGCCGCCAAGAAGATGGTCGAGTCGATGGTTCCCGAGGTCTGGGACGTTCTCGAAGAAGTGATCGAGGAACATCCCGTCCTGCTGAACCGCGCCCCGACGCTGCATCGTCTCGGCATCCAGGCCTTCGAGCCGATCCTGGTCGAAGGCAAGGCGATTCAGGTCCACCCGCTCGTCTGCTCGGCCTTCAACGCCGACTTCGACGGCGACCAGATGGCCGTTCACGTTCCGCTCTCGGCTGAAGCTCAGGCCGAGGCCCGCGTGCTGATGCTCTCGGCGAACAACATCCTCTCGCCTGCCCACGGTGCGCCGCTGGCGACCCCGACGCAGGACATGGTGCTCGGTCTGTACTACCTGACCTACTCGGCCGACGACGTGACCGAACTGGATCCCGAGGCGCTCGAGAAGCGTCCGCATCCGTTCCGTACCGCTCAGGAAGCCGAGCTGGCCTACGAGAACGGTGTGGTGACGCTGCACGACTACGCCGAGTGGCGTGGTGAGTCCGGCGGTCACTTCCTGACCACGGTCGGGCGGATCATCTTCAACGACCGCATCCAGCGAGGTCTGCAGGAAGCGCTCGAAGACGAGTTCGATCCGACCCAGTACAGCTTCGTCAACCAGTCGCTGAAGAAGAAGGACATCAACGACATGGTCGGCTGGCTGGTCGAGTCCTACGGGGCTCCGGCGATCTCCCAGGTGCTCGACGCCTTCAAGGAGCTGGGCTTCACGTTCTCGTCGCGGGCCGGAATCACGGTCAGCAAGAACAACGTGGTCCCGCCGCCCGAGAAGGAAGAGATCCTGGCCAGGTTCGACGCCGAGACGGCGCAGATCCAGGCCGAGTTCGACGAGGGCTGGCACACCGCCGAGGAACGTCACCGTCAGGTCACGGACAAGTGGAACGCGGCCACCGAAGAGGTCGGTCAGGCGATGGAGGACAACCTCCGTCAGCTGAACCCGATCTTCATGATGGCCAACTCCGGCGCTCGTGGTTCGTTCAAGCAGATCCGTCAGCTGGCCGGCATGCGAGGCCTGATGGCGAATCCGAAGGGCGAGATCATCGAACGTCCGATCAAGTCCAACTTCATCGAGGGCCTCTCGGTCGGCGAGTACTTCATCTCGACCCACGGCGCTCGTAAGGGACTCGCGGACACCGCTCTGCGTACCGCCGACTCCGGTTATCTCACCCGTCGTCTCGTCGACGTCGCCCAGGACGTGATCGTCCGGACCGACGACTGCAAGACGAAGGAATTCATCGAGATGCCGACCATCGACGCCGCTGGTCAGACCAACACCAAGCTCCTCGGTCGCCTGGCCGCCAAGAAGTTCGAGACCAAGCGTGGTCGCGAGCTCCTGAAGCGCAACCAGCTGATCACCAAGACGGAGCTGAACGAGATCATGGAGGCCTTCGACGGCGACGAGAACGTGACCGTTCCGGTTCGTTCCGCCTTCAAGTGCGAGGCCGAGCGCGGCGTGTGCCGGGCTTGCTACGGAGTCGCACCGGCGACCGGCTCGATGGTCGAGATCGGTGATTCGGTCGGAACCGTGGCCGCGCAGTCGATCGGTGAGCCGGGAACCCAGCTCACGATGCGTACCTTCCACACCGGTGGTGTCGCCGGGCAGGACATCACCCAGGGTCTGCCCCGAGTGGTCGAGCTGTTCGAGGCGCGCAAGCCGAAGGGTCTCGCTCAGATGAGCGAGGTCGCCGGCAAGGTGCTCGCCGAGCAGTCGGAGAAGTCAGCCACGATCACCGTGACCGAGAGCAGCGGCGAGGAGAGCGTCTACACCTTCCCGCCGCGTACCAGGCTCCTGGTCAAGACCGGAGACAAGGTCGAGGTCGGTGCCCAGCTGAACGAAGGCTCGCTCTACCCGGCCGATGTGCTCGCGATCCGCGGACGTACCGCGATCGAGCAGTACCTCGTGGCCGAGGTCCAGCGCGTCTACACGGCCCAGGGCGTCGAGATCGATGACAAGCACATCGAGATCATCGTGCGTCAGATGATGAAGAAGGACGAGATCGAGACCAAGGGCTCGACCGACCTCCTCCCGGGCCAGCTCGAGGACCGTCACGACCTGAAGCGGATCAACAAGCAGGTCAAGGCGGACGGCGGCACCCCGGCGAAGTCCAGGGAACGCATCCTGGGCATCACCAAGGCGTCGCTCGCGACCAAGTCATTCCTCTCGGCGGCCTCCTTCCAGGAGACCACCAAGGTCCTGACCGACGCCGCGCTCGAAGGCAAGCGCGACCGCCTGGTCGGGCTCAAGGAGAACGTCATCATCGGCAAGCTGATTCCGGCCGCGACCGGACTGAAGCGCTACCGCTCGCTCACGATCGAGCCGGCGGAGCCTTTCGCTCCGGCGGAAGAGACCGTCCTGCTGGAAGAGGACGAGCTGGCCGGTGAGCTGAACGGCGACGCCAACGGCGCCGACGGATTCGGCGAGTCGTTCGCCGAGGAGCTCGAAGAGATCAACCAGGAAATCGACGCCACTTCCGACAAGTAAGCCGGAACTGAAGTCAAGCATCGGAAGGGCGGTCCTCACGGGCCGCCCTTCTTGTTGCAGCGGCCGTCTGGCGCCGACCTATACTGGGCCGACGCGACCGGCCGCCGGGGTGGCCTGATTGGGGGTGACATGAGCAAGCGGCACATCTGGACTCTGACGGGACTGATCTTCGCTCTGGCGCAGCTGGCCTTCGTCGCGACGGCGCGGTCCGCGGTCGAGATCCATGCCCATCGCGGCGGAGCCAACGTCGAGGGCCGTGCGACCTATCCGGAGAACTCGATGTCGGCCTTCCAGCATTCCCTGGCCGAGGGATGGGTGATCGAGTTCGATCTGAAGGTCACCTCGGACGGGGTGCCGGTGGTGATGCATGACGACAATCTGGACCGGACCACCAACTGCACCGGGCCGGTCGACGTGCACAGCCTGGCCGAACTCGTCCCCTGCCGTATCGACCAGCAGGGATCGGGTGATCTGGCGGAACCGATCGGGCCGGGCGACCCGCTGCTCGAACCGATTCCCACACTCGACCAGGTGATCGAGCTGCTGAAGCGAACCGGGGGAAGGGCGAACATCGAGGTGAAGGATCTCGCCGGCACCCATCCGGACCTGGTGACCGGGACCTACGAGCGACTGCGGGATTCCGGTATCCCGTCGAGCCGTGTCATTCTGCAGAACTTCAAGTCCGGCGACCTCTCCCAGGCGAAGGCGCTCTATCCGGGTGTCGCCACCTCGCTGCTGAGCCCCCTGTTCCTGAACGACTCCTATCTGGTCCAGACGGCCGAGGCTCAGGGCATCGACTGGGTCTCTCCGCAGTGGCCGATCTCGGCGGAGTTCGTCAGCCGGGCCCGTGCGGCCGGTAAGAAGATCGTGCCGTACACGATCGACGACGAGACGGACATGCGCGAGGCGGATGCGCTGGGGGTCGACGCCCTGATCACCAACGACCCGACCATGGCGGACCGGCTGGTCGGCCCGCGGCCATCGCCGCCTCCGTCACCGGAGCCGAAGCTGTCGCTGAAGCTCGGCGGCAAGAGCCGGGTGCGTGCGGGCGGCTCGATCCGGATGACCGCGCGGATCACCAACTCCGGTGACGCTGCCTCCAGCCGCTCGACGCTGCGGTTGAAACTCGGTGCCGCCGGCCTGTCCTCCGGTGGGAGAGACTCGATCGCGATCCCGCCGATCGAGGCCGGCACGGCCCGTACCGTCGGCGTCACACTGAAGGCAAGAGCCGCGGCGAAGAGATTCGGCCGCCGTCCCGTCACGTTCATCCTTGCTCAGGATGGTCTGCCGGGGATCAGGAAGGTGCGCTGGATCAGGATCCAGCGGCCCTCCAGCTGAACGGCGATCGATTAAGTCAGATGACTGGAAAGTCTCTAGACTGGTCGCCATGAGCGGGCACGCAGAGATCACCACCGAAGGGAAAGCAGACGCAGCCGCAATCGGGGCGGGCGGGGCGCCGCGGGTCTGCGTGATCGGCGCCGGCTCGTCGGGCATCACCGCCATTCAGAGCCTCAAGGAACGTGGCATCGAGTTCGTCTGCTTCGAGAAAGGCTCGAACATCGGCGGGAACTGGCGCTACAACAACGACAACGGCATGTCCGCCGCGTACAAGTCGCTGCACATCAACACCTCCCGGCAGATGATGGCCTACGCCAAGTTCCCGATGCCGGACGATTATCCGGACTATCCCGACCATTTCCAGATCGCCGAATACTTCGACCGGTACGCCGATCATTTCGGCCTGCGCGACATGATCAGGTTCAACACCGAGGTGCTCCACGTGGATCCGATCGAAGGGGGCGGCTGGACCGTCCGCTACGCGGACGAGCAAGACGAGGAACGCAGCGAGATATTCACCGACGTGCTCGTCTGCAACGGCCATCACTGGGACGCCCGCTGGCCCGAACCGGCCTTCCCCGGCAGTGACGAGTTCGAAGGCGTCCAGATGCACGCCCACGACTACCGCACCCCCGAGATCTTCGAAGGAAAACGCGCACTCGTGCTCGGGATCGGCAACTCGGCGACCGACATCGCGGTCGAAGCCTCGAGGATCGCCGACGCGACCTTTCTCGCGATGCGCCGGGGCGCCTGGATCATGCCCAAGTACCTGGGTGGAATGCCGAGCGACAAGGCGACCACCGGGGCGATCGCCCGGGCGCCGCTCGCTCTGCAGAGCCTCTTCCTCAAGGCGGCCCTGCGCCTGTCGGTCGGCAAGCTGGAGGACTATGGCCTGCCGAAGCCCGATCACGAGCCACTCCACGCCCATCCGACCGTCTCCGCCGACCTGATCGGGCGGCTCGGTCACGGCGACATCAAGGTGAAGCCGAACATCGAGCGGCTCGAAGGAGACACGGTCGTTTTCACCGACGGCAGCCGTGAACGGATCGACATCGTCATCTACTGCACCGGCTATCGGATCACCTTTCCGTTCTTCGACGACGCCGTGATCAGCACGCAGGACAACCAGGTCGATCTCTACAGGCGGGTCGCCTCGATCGATCATCCCGGGCTCTACTTCATCGGCCTGATCCAGCCGCTCGGCGCGATCATGCCTCTCGCGGAAGCGCAATCCGAATGGGTCGCGGAGCTGATCGCCGGACACGGCAGTCTCCCGGACCGCTCGACCATGGCGCGTGAGGTGGCGAAAGAGCAGTCAGAGATGAAACGGCGCTACGTCAGTTCGAAACGCCACACGATTCAGGTCGACTTCGATCCCTACTTGCGGGACGTCTCGCGTGAACGTGCCCGCTCCAGGGCGCGAGCCGCTTCCAGCTGACGGATCCGGCCCCCGTGTGAGCTTTCGGCGACCGGCCTGACACCGCCGCCGTGGGGTCCCCGGCGCGGACCGCGCGGGAATTGGGGGTGAGGCCGTCGGCGGCCGTGATCGTCGCCGCGGTTGTCTTCCTCCGCCGCTTCCGGCTCGGGCTTCGGCTGGGCCGCCCACCAGAGCAGGTAGATCATTCCCACGACCGGAATCTTGAGAACGACCAGCAGAAAGAACATGGGCCAGAAGCCAATCACCGCTGAAAGTTTAGCTGGATGTCAAACCGTCGGCCCACATTTCGAGAGCGGCCACCTGGGCCTCCTCGAGTCCGAGCTCGGGCTCGGTGGGCACCAGGAGCGTCGGGACCCCGGCCGCCTCGCGTTCCGCGGCCCACTCGAAACAGCTCTGGTCGAAGGAGTCGTCGATCCAGGCCAGCGGGCGTTCCGGGGCGAATGAGTCGAGTGGTCCGAGTTTCCAGTGGGCCGACGCGAAACGGGGCGGGGTGGGACCGGCCCGGTCGAACTCGATCACGGCGAGCGGTCCGATGCCGATGATCGTCGGCAGGTGATCGTTCGCCCGGTCCTGCCAGCCGGTGGCCCAGACCAGCTCGAAGCTCCGGCTCAGGCGCCGTAGGCGTTCGCCGGCGGCGACCGAGATGCAGTGGGGTGTTCCGTCGATCAGCTCGAAGCGAAAACCGGGTCCTGCAGGAGTTTCTTCAAAGCCGAAAAGGCTGATCACGCCGTCGATGTCGACCGCGAGCATCGGTAGATTGGGCACGCGACCATGCTACGGGCTGAACTTGGCAACACGTCTCTGAAAAGACGTGTAGTATCCCCCGCCGTGCCTAATACCAATCAACTCGTACGCAAGGGCCGCAAGCGCCCCAAGAAGAAGGTCACCACCCCTGGTCTGAAGTCAGGGCAGGGCAACAAGAAGAAAGTCGCCGCTCCTCAGCGTCGTGGCGTCTGCACCCGTGTTGCCACGGTCACCCCGAAGAAGCCGAACTCGGCTCTTCGCAAGATTGCACGAGTTCGTCTCGCTCACGGTATGGAAGTCACGGCATACATTCCCGGTGAGGGACACAACCTCCAGGAGCACTCCGTCGTGCTCATTCGTGGCGGTCGAGTCAAGGACCTTCCCGGTGTCCGTTACAAAGTGGTGCGTGGCACGCTCGACGCGGCCGGTGTTTCCGATCGCAAGCAGGCCCGCTCCCGTTATGGAGTGAAAGCAAGCTAATGGCACGCCGTTCCGCAGCAACGATCCGTCCCGTAGAGGCGGACACCAAGTACCGCAGCCGTCTGGTTCAGCAGATCATCAACAAGGTCATGCTCCACGGCAAGAAGTCAACTGCCGAGCGCATCACGTATGACGCTCTCGCGATCGTCGCCGAGCGCTCCGGTGAAGACGCCGTCGAGACCCTCGAAGAGGCGATCAAGCAGCTGACCCCCGCTCTTGAAGTACGGTCCCGCCGAGTCGGTGGAGCCACCTACCAGGTTCCGGTCGAAGTCCCGGCCCGCCGCGCCCGCACCCTCGCGGTCCGCTGGCTCGTCGATTTCTCCCGCAACCGCAACGAGTACGCGATGTCAGAGCGTCTCGCCAACGAGATCCTCGACGCGACCAAGCAGCAGGGCAACGCCTTCAAGCGCAAGGACGACATCTTCCGCATGGCGCAGGCCAACAAGGCATTCGCCCACTACCGCTGGTAGCTGTTACCGGGTAGTAGGCAGGCACTTCGAAAAGGCCGCCCCGATGGGGCGGCCTTTTCTGTTGGTGGGACGGTGAGCGAGCGGCACCCGGGAAGGTCCCATGCAGGAACAAGGAATCCGGATCGCTTTGCGATCCGGATTTCGAAGTGCCGGTTGAGTGGATGGGCAAGAGTGCTGCCGGTAGGAATGTTCGGGCTCGCTCGTTGTCGCGGGACAAGTCGCTTCGCCGGGTCGCTCCGGTACTCGCCAGGCGAGCCTATTACGTCCCCATGCACCACTCTTAGGCGGAGCTTGAACGGCAGAGCCTCGGGGGCTGGGTGAGTTTCGGGGCCGGGGGCTGTCTCGGGGCCGGGCTGGGCTGGGCTGGGCTGGGCTGGGTCTCGGGGGCTCGGGTGGAGTCTCGGCGGCTGGGGTGGTGTTTCGGGGGCCGGGTGGAGTGTCTCGGGACTGGGGCGGTACCTCGGGAGCTCGGGTGGAGTCTTGGTGGCTGGGGTGGTGTTTCGGGGCTGGGGTTGGATGGGGCTTGTGGTCTGTACGCGAGAGGCTGGCGGTGGTCGGCTGGTGGTGTTTCGGGTGGCCGGTGGTTGGGGTGGAGACGATCAGCACGCTA
>DATJUB010000040.1:0-22824 GCA_035502775.1 Solirubrobacterales bacterium
CACATCGAAGAGGCCCTGGGGGACCTTCTTGGTGAAGATGATGGTGAAGAAGGCGAGGAACGAGCAGATGTTGCCGACGATCGTGATCAGGTAGGAGACGATCGCGTACGGCAGGATGAGGAGCCAGGCCACGAGGGGACGCCATCTGGAGACGTTTTCGGGGTATTCGGCTCGCAGGCGGACGGTGTCTTCTGGTTGTTCCTGAAGCGTGAATGGCGGGTAGGAGTCGTTGATCAGCTGGTGGTAGCTGAGTACTCGCAGTGCCCAGCGGTGGACGCCGACCATGTAGTCCCACATTCCACGCGGGTATTTGCCGGTGAAGAGGGTCGCGAAGAACGCGATGAACGCGACGACCATCGCTCCGATTCCCAGGAAGAGAAGCGCGATGTAGTGCGGGATCAGGATGAACCATTTGATCAGGGGCATGAACCGCGAGTATTCCGGCAGGTGGTCGGCCTCAACCAGCACCGGGTAGCCGCCCACGGGACCGCTCAGATCAACGGCACCGGCGGTGGCCGGAACGTCGTCGGGCGGTGGACTGGGTACATCTGTCATCGGAATCTCCTCCATAGAAATCTCCCGGGCCAACCCCGAGATCACCAGGGGAAACCTACTGTGCCGATCGGCACTTTCCTGTCAAGGAACGGAGAAATTCAGAACAGCGAACGGTACATCACCCCAACCGACCACCCCTCAAGCCATTCTGGGTCGAATGGGACACCAAATAACCATCGGATTCGACCCAGAACACCCCGGGGGACGGGCGCCGGGGCAACTGGGGGCGATCCGGGAGCTATTCGCTCCCGGATCGCCCCCAGTTCAAGGTTTGCCCACGCGCCAAGCGCGGAGCGAAGCGACCCATCCCGCGCGACTCTGCCGTTCACTCCACCTAAGAGTGGTGCACGGGGTGCTCCTAGGCTCGCCTGGCTAGGACCGGAGCGACCCGGCGAAGCGAATTGTCCTTGTACCCCTGAACGAGCCAGAACACTCCCACAGGCAACACTCTTGCCCACCCACTCAGCTCGCACTTCGAAATCCGGATCGTGAAGCGATCCGGATTCCTTGTTCCTGCATAGGAGCGTCCCGGGCGCCGCTCGCTCACCGTCCCAAATAAAGAAAAGGGCCGCCCCACCGGGGCGGCCCTTTTCGACGCAGCCAAAAAACTAAGGCAGCAGCCCTAGAACTCCTGGTTGATCCACGGCATCATGTCGCGCAGTTCCTTGCCGACGATCTCGACCTTGTGGTCCTTGCCTTCCTGGCGCATGCGGTCGAAGTTCTCGTTTCCGGCCCGGTTCTCGGCGATGAACTCCTTGGCGAACTCGCCGCTCTGGATCTCGGAGAGGATCTGCTTCATCGCGGCGCGGGATTCGTCGCCGATCACGCGGGGTCCACGGGTCAGGTCGCCGTACTCGGCCGTGTTCGAGATCGAGTAGCGCATTCCCTGGATGCCCTTCTCGTACATGAGGTCGACGATCAGCTTCAGCTCGTGCAGGCATTCGAAGTAGGCGAGACGCGGGTCGTATCCGGCCTCGACGAGGGTGTCGAATCCGGCCCGGACCAGTTCGGTGGCGCCACCGCAGAGCACGGCCTGCTCACCGAAGAGGTCGGTTTCGCATTCGTCCTTGAAGGTGGTCTCGATGATGCCGGCGCGGCCTCCGCCGATGCCGATCGCGTAGGCGAGCACGAGGTCGTGGGCGTTGCCGCTCGCGTCCTGCTCGATCGCCATGAGGCACGGAACGCCCGATCCTTCTTCGTACTGACGGCGGACCATGTGTCCGGGGCCCTTGGGGGCGACCATGCCGACGTCGACGCCGGGCGGCGGGGTGATCTGGTCGAAGCGGATCGCGAACCCGTGGGCGAACATGAGCAGGTTGCCCTCGGCGATGCCGTCCTTGATCTCGTTTTCCCAGATGTCGGCCTGGAGCTCGTCGGGGAGCAGGATCATCACCACGTCACCCTTGCTGGCGGCGTCGGCGACGCTGAGTACTTCGAGGCCGGCGGCGCTGGCCTGTTCGCGGCTGGAGGAGCCCTCGCGCAGGCCCACCACCACGTTCACTCCGGAGTCCTTCAGGTTCAGGGCGTGCGCGTGGCCCTGCGAGCCGAATCCGAGAATGGCGACGGTCTTGCCTTCCAGCTTGGAAAGGTCCCCGTCCTTGTCGTAGAAGATGTCTTGTTCACTCATGACCCCGGATGCTACGCGTAGTCGGCGTTCCGTGTTTGTTGGCGGCCGGCCGCCCACCGGGTTCTCAGCGCAGAGCGGAGCGCATCAGCTTGCCGGACGCGGTCCGGGGCAGCTCACCGACGATCTCGACCCGCTTCGGCACCTTGTACGAGGCGAGCGAGGTCGCGCAATGCTCACGGATCTCCTCGCCACTCAGTCCGGAGCCATCACTCAGGACGACGACCGCGGTGACCGCCTGCTGCCATTGCGGGTCGGGACGGCCGATCACGGCCGCCTCGACGATCTCGGGATGGCGCACGAGCACGTCCTCGACCTCACCCGGCGCGACGTTCTCGCCGCCGCTGATGATCATCTCGTCGGTCCGCCCCTGTACGAACAGGAAACCGTCCTCGTCGATCCGGCCGACATCGCCGGTGTGGAGCCAGCCATCACCGTCGAGGGCTTCCGCGGAGACGGTCGGGCCCTGGACCAGGATCTCGCCGTCCTGGATCCGTAGATGCGATGTGAGCAGCGGCCTGCCGACCGAGCCGACCTTGCGGCGCGCCTCTTTCACCTCGAGTGTGGTCACCTGCGAACAGGTTTCGGTGAGCCCATAGGTCTGGATCACCGAGGCACCCCGGGACAGCGCCTCTTCGAGCGCGCCTTGCGGGACCGGGCCGCCCCCGACCAGGATCGCCCGGGGAGCCGAGATGTCCACGTCCTCCTCCAGGAGGCGCAGCAGCATGGTCGAGACCATCGAGATCACGGTGACCCCGTCCCGGTCGATCGCGTCCTTGACCGCGCCCGTGTCGAAGCCGTCCTGGAGAACCATGGTGGTGCCGTAGATCACGGAGCGCATCACGATCGAGAGTCCGGAGATGTGGCTGATCGGCAGGGCGCAGAGCCAGCGGTCGTCGGGATTCACGCCGATGTTGAAGGCCGATCCCATGGCGCTGAACAGATGGTTGCCATAGGTCAGGCCGACCGTGTGCGGGGTGCCGGTCGAGCCGCTGGTGAGGATGCGGCAGTGAAGGTCACCCATGTCGTGCTCGCCGAGTAGCGGCATGTCGGCCTCGGTCTGGGTGAGACGGCTGGCGTCATCGAGATCGACCGATACCCCGTTCGCATCGATCGCGGCCACGCGTTCGGCGTCGGAGAGTTTCGGGCTGAGCGGCAGCAGGACCGCCCCGGTCTTCATCAGGGCATGGATCAGCACCACGTTCTGGCGGGTTCCGGCGACGGTGACCGCGACCGTCGCACCCCGGCGGACACCGTATGCGGCGAGGCGCCGGGCCGCGTGCTCGGCTTCCTCATCGAGCTGGGCGTAGGTCATCTCTTCGCCGCCGGCGACCAGAGCGATCCGGTCGGGGCAGCTTTGTGATCTCTGTGCGAGCCAGTTATCGAGTTTCAATTGACCTTCTCAGCGCATCCCCATTTTGCGTCCCCAGTTATCGTTGCCCCGACATTCTCGCGATCCCGGGGCAAAAACGCTCCGATGGGGTCGCCATCCCGAAACGGAGCACCAGTCTTGCCGGAACGCCATCGCAACGCACCACCCGAAGATTCGCTCTACGAACCGATTGTCTGGCAGTCGGCCCACGAGTACTCGGACATCCTCTACGAAAAGGCCGAGGGGATCGCGAAGATCACGATCAACCGCCCGGAGGTCCGCAACGCCTTCCGGCCGCAGGCCCTGGCCGAGCTTCGCGACGCTTTCAACCGTGCCCGCGACGATCTCGAGGTCGGCTCGATCATCTTCACCGGCGCCGGCAAGGAGGCGTTCTGTTCGGGTGGCGATCAGCGCATCCGCGGTGATGACGGCTACATCGGCGACGACGATGTCGCCGCGCAGAACGTCGGCCGTCTCGATGTCGGCGATCTCCATGTCCAGATCCGGCGCCTGCCGAAGCCGGTGATCGCGATGGTCGCCGGCTACGCGATCGGCGGCGGCCACATCCTTCACCTGGTCTGCGACATGACGATCGCCGGGGACAACGCCCAGTTCGGCCAGACCGGCCCCCGGGTCGGCAGCTTCGACGGCGGTTTCGGTGCCAGCCTGCTCTCGCGCAACGTCGGTGTGAAGAAGGCGAAGGAGATCTGGTTCCTCTGCCGTCACTACAACGCCGAGGAGGCCCTGGACATGGGCCTGGTGAACGCGGTCGTGCCGGTCGACGATCTCGAGAAGGAGACGGTGGCCTGGTGCCGTGAGATGTCGCATCTCTCCCCCCTTGCGCTGCGCCTGCTGAAGTCGAGCTTCAACGCCGACGAGGACGGGATCACCGGCCTGCAGCAGCTCTCCCACGACGCGACGATGCTCTACTACATGTCGGAAGAGGGCCAGGAGGGGCGCAACGCCTTCCAGCAGGGCCGCGCCCCGGACTTCGCCAAGTACCCGAAGCGTCCATGAGGATCTGGCTGAACGCGGCCCGTCCGCGGACCCTGCCGGCAGCGATCGCGCCGGTCCTGGTCGGTACCGCGGCGGCCTACGCCGCGGTCGGCGACCTGCCGCGCTGGGGCGGTTTCGTGGCCGCCCTCGTGGCCAGCATCCTGATCCAGATCGGCACGAACCTGGCGAACGACTACTCCGATGCCCGGCGCGGAGCCGACTCCGCAGACCGGCTCGGTCCGGTCCGGGTCACCTCGGCCGGCCTTGTCACCCCGCGCCGTGTCCTGATCGCGACCTGGATCGCGTTCGGCATCGCCGGCCTGCTGGGCATCTATCTCGCGGTGCTCGCCGGGCCGATCATCCTGCTGGTCGGCGCGCTTTCGATCGCCGCCGGAGTGCTTTACACCGGTGGCCCGCGTCCCTATGGCTACGCGGGTCTGGGAGAGGTCTTCGTCTTCCTGTTCTTCGGTCTGGTCTCGGTGAACGGCTCGTACTACGTTCAGCTGGAGGAGATCACCTGGGTTTCGGCCGGCCTCTCGGTCGCGATCGGTTTCCTTTCGACCGCGATCCTGGTGGTGAACAACACCCGTGACATGGACACCGACCGGCGGGCCAAGAAGAACACGCTCGCGGTCCGCATCGGGCGGGAGCGCTCACGGGCCCTGTATCTCGCACTGATGCTGGGTGCGTTCGTGATGCTGGTCGTGACGATCGTCCTGAACGGCGGTCCCTGGCCGGCCCTGCTCGGGCTGCTGGCATTGCCGATGACGGTCAAGCCGATCAGGGCGATGCGGACCCGGACCGACGGCCCGTCCCTGAACGCGGCGCTGGCCGACACCGGCGCCGCGCTCGGCGTCTTCTCCCTGCTCACCGCGATCGGCCTGGTGATCGGGGCCTGAGCCGGATCTCGTCATTCGCGGTGATCCCGTACGCGCTGCCGTTCCGGCAGCCGTATGTCACCTCGAGGGGCAGCCTCACACGGCGAGAGATGGTCCTGCTGCGAATCTGGACCGAGACCGGCGCCGCCGGTCTCGGTGAGGCGGTGCCGTTGTCGCTGCGGGGCGGCACCGGCCTGAGCGAGGTGGCCGGGGAACTCGAGGCCTGGGGGCGCGGGGCGACCGGCGAATCGGCCGAGACGCCCCCGCGGAGCGCGCCGGCCCGAGCGGCCGTAGCGATGGCTCTGGCCGACGCCGAGGGGCGCGAACGGGAGATCCCGCTTCACGAGCTGCTGGCCCCGGGAGCCGTGCCACGGCCGGTGCCGTGCAACGCGACCCTGACCACCGACACTCCGGAGAGGGTGCTCGAGCAGGCCCGCTCCTGGGCGGCCGCGGGCTTCTCGGTGTTCAAGTTGAAGCTGGGCTCGAGCGACGACATCGCCCAGGTCGAAGCGGTTCGCAGCGGGCTCGGCGACGAGGCCGCGATCCGGCTGGATGCCAACGGCTCCTGGGATCTGGACGAGGCGCTCGAGATACTCACGTCGCTGGAATCGCTCGGAATCGAGCTGGCCGAACAGCCGGTCGGCGATCTCGATTCGATGGCCGCGCTGCGGGCTCGAACCGGGGTCACGATCGTCGCCGACGAATCGGTCTCGACCCCCGAGGAGGCCGAACGTGCGGCCGCCGCCGGGGCCTGTGACGCGGTGACCGTGAAGCTGAGCAAGATCGGCTCGCTCGATGCGACCCTCGGCGGCCACCTGCCCACCTATCTTTCGAGTGCGCTCGACGGTCCGGTCGGGATCGCCGCCGCCGCCCACGTCGCGCAGACCCTGCCCCGTACCGGGCGCTGGGGCGTGATCAGCCACGGGCTCGCGACCGAGCGCCTGTTCTCCGCCACGATCGCGGAGCAGGGGCCACTGCTCCGGGGATCGATGCTGCCGGTGCCGGACGGCAACGGTCTTGGCATCACGATCGACGAGGCGGCCCTCCGGGCCCACCGGCTTTAGTCTGAGCCAGAGTGGATCCGACCAACGCCAATACCGCGCTCGCCTCCGCCTTCGCCGAGGAGCTCGCCCGCTGTGGTGTGCGCCAGGCGGTGGTCTCCCCCGGCTCGCGTTCGACACCGCTCGCGGTCGCCCTCTGGAGGCAGCCGGAGATCGAGGTCACGATCGCGCTGGACGAACGTTCGGGCGGCTTCTTCGCCCTGGGCGCGGCCCAGGCCTCCGGGGTCCCTGTGGCCCTCGTATGCACTTCCGGCACGGCCGCCGCGAACTATCATCCCGCGGTCTCCGAGGCCGACCTCTCCGGTGTGCCTCTGATCGTGTTGACCGCCGACCGTCCGCCCGAGCTGCGCGACATCGGTGCGGGCCAGACGATCGATCAGATCAAGCTCTTCGGCTCGGCTGTCCGCTGGTTCTCCGAGGTCGGAAATCACGATGCCGACGACGATGGGCTGCTCCATTTCCGCTACTCGGCCTGCCGTGCCTTCGCGCTGGCGTCCGGCGATCCGCGGCCGGGACCGGTTCACCTCAACTTCCCGCTGCGCGAACCGCTGGCACCATCACCCGACCCGGCCGGCGTATCGGCGGTCTCACCCCTCGCGCTCGAGGGACGCGACGGTGCGCCGCTGACCTCGGTCGTCACCTCCCCGGCCGGCATCACCCCGGATGCGCTTGACCGGATCGCCGGGCTGATCGATTCGGCCGAACGGATCCTGATCCTCGCCGGACGCCAGACGAGCACCGGCCTGCGGCTGCCCCTGGGCAGGATCGCCGCACGCTGTGCCGCTCCGATCCTCGCCGAACCGACCTCGCAGCTCCGGTCCGGCCCCCACGACCTTTCGAACGTGATCGGCCAGTACGACGCGATCGCCCGCTCGACGCCTCCGAAGCTGGCTCCCGATCTGGTGCTGCGTTTCGGCGAGATGCCGACCTCCAAGGCGCTCAGGACCTGGCTCGGTTCTCTGGATGAACTGACTCAGGTGGTCATCGATCCGATCAATGCCTGGAACGAGCCGACCGGCACCGCCGACCTGATCGTGCGGGCCGAGCCCGAATCCCTCCTCCACCTGCTCGAGACGAGAATCGAGCCCCATCCCGGGCGCGCCTTCTCCGAGGCCTGGATCGAAGCGGACCGGATCGAGGCCGCGGCGTTTGAGTCGGCCGATGCCGCGGAGCGGATCTCGGCGATCGCGGCCCACCGGGCGCTCGCCCGCCTCCGGGCCGACGGCGAGATCGTCTACACCGCGTCCAGCATGGCGATCCGCGACCAGGAGGCGAGCCTGCCGGCCTCCGGGACCGACCTGCTCTATCTGGCGAACCGGGGTGCCAACGGCATCGACGGCCTGCTCGCCTCCGGCATCGGTGCGGCGGCCGCGACCGGCCGCCCGACCACGGTGATCACCGGTGATCTCGGTTTCCAGCACGATCTTGGCAGCCTCGCCCTCGCGGGTGCCTGCGAGGCCCCGGTGCGTTTCGTCGTGCTCAACAACGGCGGTGGCGCGATCTTCTCCCGCCTTCCCCAGAAAGCCGCGATGGAACCGGCCGAGTTCGACGCCCTGATGACCACGCCGAGCGATCTCTCGATCGAGGCCGCGGCGGCCCTTTTCGATCTGCCCCACTTTCGCATCGACAGGCTCGATGATCTGCCCGCGGCGCTCGCGGCCGGAACGGCGATCATCGAGATTCCGGTTCCGGCCTGACAAAGACCGGGGGCCGCGCGATTGCGCGGCCCCCGGTTGAATCCTGTCTGTCGCCGCGGCTCAGTTGCCGCCGCGATCGACTTCCCACCTGATCGACTGAACCTTGTTCTTGGTCAGGTAGGTGCTCACCCGGTGGATCCAGAGCGGCATGGTCTCGTGATCGAATGCCTTGCCGTTCTTGATCTTCAGGGTCAGGGTCTTCTTGTTCTTGACCCACTTGATCTTCTTCTTGGTCTTGGCCGGCACCTTGGCCCGCTTGACGGCCTTGCGGAGGACCTTGGCCTGACGGTTGTTCTTGCCGCGCTTGACCGTGATCTTCAGCGTCCGGTTCGGATCGTAGGAAACGACCGCGGGCCGGCTCTTGACCTTCGGCAGTGCCTTCTTCACGACCGGCTTGTCGGCCGAATCGAGATCGGCCGGCGGTGCCGCGGGCGCGGTGGCCGGCAGCTCGGCTCCGGTCGGATCGAGGAAGGCGTTGAACGCCGTCCTCTCCTGCTGCGGCAGCCAGGAGCGATAGAACGGATCGGCATCGAAGAAGGTGAACGATCCCGCACCGAACTCCTGGTGGACGATCGCCGGCCTTCCGGGCAGTTCGCCCGCTCCGATTGCGTTACAGGTGTATCCGAACGTCACCAACGGGTCCGGGTACTTGAACACCGTTGTCGCCGCGGGGATCGAGCCCCCGTTGCCGCCGAGTGTCGCCGGATCGAGGACGACGGTGCCGGTCCGGAAAATCGAACCGCCGTTGTCGTAGCTCCAACCCACCGGATTGTTCGTGTTGATCTCGGCCGGGAAGTTGGCGCCGTTCGTGCGGAGCCCGGTGCCCGAGGGGCAGGGATCCGTGAACGGAGCCACGTTGGTGGCGGAGGTGTTGATGTTGGTGATACCGGCGTTCCTGGCCGAGGTCAGGCCGTTCGCGGTGGCGGCGACGTACTTTCCTCCGCCGTTGACGAAGGTCTGCAGGGCGGTCGCTCCCGCTCCGGCGGCGATCGTTCCGGCCGAGTTGTAGAGGGTGGTGAACCCACCGCTCACCAAGACACCGGCCGCGAGATCGGTCGAGGTGACCGGCACGATGATCGGGGTGTCCGGATCGTCGTTGCTGGTCGGAGCGAACCCGAACTTCTGGGTCAGACCGAACATCGGCACGCAGTAGCCGCTGCTGGAGCACTGGCCCTGCGGGTTGCTGATCGGCGTCGCCGGAACGGTGGACCCTCCGGTGTAGACGCCGATCTTCGGTACGCCACCCAGGTCGTAACGCGGGACCGGGTAGTTGTCCAGGCCGGTGACCGGGCTGTCCCGGTCGTCGGCGATCTGGGCGATGTCAACATCTCCCAGAGTCGACCGATCGACCATCGCGGTACCGGTCGGGAATGACCGGCCACCGGCACTGAACGCTTGTGTGCCGCGGTACACCTTCACGCCCTCGGCCAGAAGGTCGATGACCATGGCCATGCCCTTCGAGCTGTCGGTCTTGAAGGCGAGGACCGGCTTCTCGGGGTCGGTGACCCCGCCGAAGTCGACCCAATCGACCTCCTGCATCGGAGCGTTCTCCGGCATCGGGTCTCGCAGCAAACCATTGCCGCCGCTCATGCCCCACGTATGTGAGTAGGACCACTGGGCGACGTCATAGAAGAAATAGAACGGAACGAAGGGATCCTCACCGAGGACGGCCTGGATCCAGTGCTTCTGGGTCTGGGCCATCGGAATCCAGAGGGTGCCTTCCGGCAGAACCTTGCCGTCTTCCTCTCCGCCCGGTCCGATCTGGTGGGCACCGTTGACGGTCACGTCATCGGTGAGCTCGTAGACCTTGACGTCCACTTCCTGCAGCTCCTGGAGGAGCCTGGCGGTATCACCGGGGTGATTGTCCGGCAGGTAGTAGTAGCCACAGACCGGAACGTCGGGCTGCTGAACGATCTCCTCGCGCAGCGGGCTGACCAGCTCGTTCTTCTCGAGCAGGCAGTTCTCGCCCTGTTCCTTTGCCTCTTCCCACTGGTTGACCCACTCGGTCATGATCCGCTGCTTGTCCCTGGAGGTGACGTTGATCGTCTCGTCCATGGCCAGGTAGTGATCGTAGACCTGCTTCGAGTAGAGCTCTGATGTGCCCTTCTCGTAGGTCATGCCGGCGCCGCCCCACATCAGTGACGGAACCGAGTCGCCGAAGATCGGCGCGAACATGTCGTAGGTGTTGTAGTTCTGGTAGGGAGATGTCTGATCGTTGAACTTCCGCTGCATCGCCGGGCCGATCGTGTCGTTGATCAGATCGAGCGAGGCGTCGGAGACCTCGGCGTGAACCGGGTCCTCGTTCGGCGGGAAGAAGTAGCCGTTCGACTGCTGATGGGCATCGACGTAGTAGATACTCGGGTAAGGGTTCGATCCGTAGAAAGCGATCTTGCTCTCACTCTGGGTCCGCACACCGACGTCGCGGTTGTGGTCGAAGGACCAGGCGCTCGTACGGACGTTGTTGTCACGTCCGTCCGGGTTACGGGTCGGCATCAGGAAATGATCGAGATTCTTCAGCCGCTGCTGGTTGGCGCAGTCGGTGCGGGCCGCGAGTTCATACAGGATCCGCATGATCGAGTCGCCACCGGCGGCCTCGGTTCCGTGCGGGGTTCCGGTCAGGAATCCGAATGCCGGCCGCTTGCTGATCTCTGCCCTGCCCTGCGCGGCGGAGATGTCACCGTTTCGCACTCCGCGCCAGAACGCGGCGTCGTTGCGTCCCGCGTCGAGGTTGGCGATGTTCTCGGGGGTGCCGACGACGACCATCGGGAAGTCACGGCCGAGCTCGGTCGTGCCGAGGCTCTTCTTGATCACCCTCACCCGCGGGTTGTTGGCCGTGTCGGCCACGACCGCGTCGAGGTACTGGTAGAGAACCGCGGTCGAGGACCGGGACGAGGTACCGGTACCACCAGCGCCCAGCTGCTTGCCGGTCACCTGCTCGAACGTCCGGATGGACGGATCGAACTCGACGGTAGGCGTGCACTGTGCGGCGTCCTCGGCCGCCCGGGCGTTGCCCGGGAGGATCGAGGCCGCAAGCATTGCGATCATCGTCAACGCGGCCGCCACAAGGGCGATCACGAGACGGTTGCCGGTGCCTTTCGCACCGGCCGCCGCCGCGTCACCGGAGACGCTGCTGAATGTGGAGATACGGGACCGCATTATGAGAACCTCCGGCTGTTGGTGGCTGACTTCAGGACAGAGTTACCGCTGTAGTTGGCCTTCACCGTGAACTTGCGTTTCTTCGGTTTCTTGCCCTTCTTCGGCTTCGGCGGCTTGCCGACGTTGACCGTCGTCTTGAACGAGCAGCCCGAGGTGACCTTGACCTGACGGTTGATCGTCGGGCGGCCTCCGCCACTCACCTTCAGAGTGACCGAGCCGCTCGCGCAGGCCTGGGCCTTGGTGACCCGGTCCGGCAGGCTGAGCTTGCCGGTGACGATGCGCTTCTTGGCACCGGACTTCTTGGTGTTCAGAGTGAGTCCGGCCGAGAACTTGGCGACGAACGTGTTGTTCGAGGCCTCGGCCGAGCGGCTCCGGGTGTCGGTTACCACGGCCCTGATCGCCTGTCCGCCGACATCGTCTCCGGTCGGCAGGATCGAGCATGTGTAGGGGGCGGTGCTGACCGAGCAGAGCTGCCTCGTGCCGATGAAGAAGGTGACCGATTCGACACCTTCCTCGGCGGTGACCTCGGCGGTCGCGGTCGAGCCACTCGACGGGGTCTCGGCCGGAACGTCCAGCGAGATCGTCGGTGCCGCACCCGGTACCGATTCACAATTGTTCACCGAATCGACGACGGTCAGGTCGACCGAGGCCGAGTCCGTCTGATCGATCGAGTCTTCGACCACCGCGGAGAGGCTGCCGGTTCCGCAGGCCGCGTCCGCCGGAATGGCGACCTCGGTCTTGTACGGAGGCAGCGAGGCGGTGTCGATGACCTCGTCGCCCTTGTAGAAGGTGACCTTCTTGACCGCGAAATCATCCGCGGCGTCTGCCGTCAGCACGGCGGTCTCGCCGCGCTCGTACTGGGCCTTGTCGAGGCTGAGATCGATGGTCGGCGCCGCGTCGCTGATCGGAAGCGGAGCGTCGGTGATCGCGACCTGACCCGTCGAGCTGGAACGGGCTCCGTTGCGGAAGGGACAGAAATCGACCGCATCCGATCCCGGCACCGTGGTGTCCGGGGCCGGAGTCGGCGACGCGAACGACGCCGCAACACAGGTCGGATCGACGATCGACGAGCCGTTGACCGGGTTCTCCTGCTGGGCCGGGTTGTCGGCCGGCGAAACCAGCGGCCCGTTGTTGACCGTGGTGCCGGTGGTGCGGATGCCCCACCAGTTGTTCTCGGCCGAGAGCGGCGTCGCCGTGTTCGCGGTGGTGCCGTCGAGGCCGACGTTGAACGCGCCGAAATGGTTGTCGGCGATGTTGCTGCGGGTGATGACCGAGGCGTCAGCCCCGATCAGCCTGACACCGGCAGCCATGGAGAGGTTGGCGTTGTTGGTGTTGACCGGGGTGCCCGAGTTGGGGCTGAACACCGGGGCTCCGGTGCCGTTCACGTAGTTCTGGAAGACGCTGGAGCTGTCCATCGCCACGGACGATCCGGCCGTGACCTTGATGCCGTCTTGTCCGAAGAGCGGGCCGTCCGTGACCGTACCCGGGTTCGAGCAGTTGCCGTTGACGTTGTAGTCGATGCAGCGAAGCCGCCCGACGACGGTGGTGCCGACGATCGAAGCGTCGTTGTCGGTACCCGCGGGAGTGAGCGGCGGAGTGTCGTTGGTCGCCGAGTCGATCAGGATTCCGGTCGTGTTGTACTTGTCGACCCGGCTGGTCTCGATCGAGAGGGGCCTCGCTTCGACGGCACCGACGACCGGCGTCGTGGCGGCGGTCGTCTGAACGATGCCGTAGCCGGTGTTCGAACCGCGGAAGGCGCCCGGGATGCCGAAGGCGCCGGCCTGTTCGCTGGTGACGATGTCGGTCACGCGGCTGCGCACGACCGAACCGTAGGAGTCGAGGAAGAGAATGCCGGTTTCGGCGAAGACTCCGTTGCCCTCGACGGTGATGCCGGAGATGTTGACCTCTCCGGGATCCAGAGGTGTGCCCGCGAGAACGGCGATGATGTTTCCGTAGGCGTCTCTCAGTTTCGGGGTTCCCGAGGCGATTCGCCCGCCGATCGACGGGTTGCGCTTCGGCATGATCGAGACCAGGTCCGCGCCGGCTCCCTTGATGTCGATCTCCTTGTCGATCTTCACCGAGCTGGTGCCGACGTGACCGGAGCCTTCGACGTAGTCGCCGGCGCAGATGACGACGGTGTCACCGTCGGCCGCGGCGTCGACCGCGGCCTGCACGGACGTGAACCCGGCTGCCGGGCATTCGACCGCGTCATCGTCGACTAGCAAGTTCGCTGCGCTTGCCGAAGCTGCGGAAAACGAAAAGAGGACTGCGGCCGCTATCAGCGACCGGACGAACACACGCTGCAACAAGTGAACCCCCGAGGGTCGAGTGATATCCAATTTCAACCTGGCCCCGCCAGATGATCCTGCTCAACCTGGGCTGGCCAGGTGATCCAACTTCAGCCCGACATCTCCGGGCGATCCCATCTCAGCCCGGTTCATCCGGGCGATCCTGCGGTGAGGGAAAATATACGCGCAGGTGGCCGAACGGCCTTTGTACCTCCGTCACATCCTTCCCTTGCCGTATTTCTACAACGGGATGGGGCTCACGTCAAGTCCGATTCTTCAACCGATCAGCGGAAGCAGCGCGCCGAGCTTGATTTCGGTCTCGGCGAGCTCGGCCGCCGGGTCGGAATCGGCGACCACTCCGACCCCCGCGTAAAGATGGGCCTCGCGGTCACGCAGCAGCGCGCTCCGCAGGGCGACACAGAACTCACCGTCACCGGAGCCGTCCATCCATCCGACCGGGCCCGCGTACCAGCCGCGGTCCATGTCCTCGACCTCGGCCATCACGGCCTCGGCCCTCTTCCAGGGCTCGCCACCGACCGCCGGGGTCGGGTGGAGAAAACCGGCGAGCTCGATCGCGGTGCGCGGCTCGAGCAGATGGGCCAGGACCGGTGTCGCCAGGTGCTGGATGTTGGCGACCTTGATGATCTCGGGCTCCTCGGCCGCCTCGACCCAGACACTCAACCGGGCCAGGGCCTTGACGATCCGCTTGACGACGAGATCCTGCTCGCCCCTGTCCTTGCGGCTGTTCAGCAGTTTCTGGGCGAGGTGATCGTCCACCGCCGGATCGGAGCTGCGGCGGGTCGAGCCCGCGAGTCCGACCGTCGAGACCCCGCGGCCCACACAGCGCACAAGCAGTTCCGGGCTCGCGCCGATGAACGCCGCCTCGCCCGTGCCGACGCAGAAGTTGAAGCAAGAAGGGAATCCTTCCCGGAGTGCCGCGAAGATCGCCGCCGGGTCGTGTGCCGATCCGGAGTGGACCACGACCTCGCGGGCGAGCACCACCTTCTCGATCTCCCCCGCCCTGATCCGCTCCACCGCGGCCGCGACCGAATGCTCGAAGGCCTCCGGTGACCGGGCGCTCTCGATGCTGGGACGCTGGGTCGGGTGGGGATCGAGCATGCCGAGATCCTCGAAGACGAGACCGTTGACCCGCGCGATCAGCCGCGCCGTCACCGCCTCCGGCTGATCGGCCGGAGAGACCATCGCGTTGACGGTCATCACGACCCGCTCGCCATCGGACTCGAACGAGATCTCCGGCAGGCTCATCGCCGCCGGCTGGAACGAGGACCAGGTCGAGCCGGAGGCACCATCGTCGGAGAACGCGAATCCGCCGGTCCAGGTGGGACCGGTGCGGTCGGTCGAGGCGCGCTCCCCGCGGAGGACCGCGTCGCCGGACAGGTGGGCGCACTCGGCCGCGACCTCACCGAACCGGTCGCCGCCGCGGGAGACCACCACGTGGGCCTCTCCGAGCGCGGCCAGAGCGAAGTCCCGGTCCGGCTGCTGCCAGCAGAACCAGGCTTCGTTGGCGCGCCGGGAAGCGAACACGACCGCTACCGGGTCATCACATTCGACCGGGAGCGAAACCGAGGCGACCCGCTTGCGGGCCGGCGAGTGGGCCGCCTCGACCGCTTCAGCGACGAGCGTCTCGAGCACCGCGTGATCGAGAGCCCGAAAGCTCAAGGGTTCAGTCCCCGCCGCGGGCGAGCGCCACTTCTCCGGTCCGCACCATCTCCAGAAGGCCGTGCGGGCGGAGCATGCTTTCGAAAGCCTCGATCTTGTCGTGCGATCCCGTCACCTCGACGATCAGGGCACGCCTCGAGACATCGACGATCTTGGCGCGGAAGATCTCCGCGAACTGGACGATCTCGGCCCGGTTCTCGACCGCGGCCGACACCTTGAACAGCGCCATCTCACGCGCGACCGAATCCTCCGGCTCCATGTCCCGGATCTTCAGGACGTTGATCAGCTTGTGCAGCTGCTTGGTCACCTGATCGATCGGGTGGACGGCCCCGTCGAGAGTCAGAGTGATCCGCGAGATCGCGGGATCCTCGGTCGGACCGACGGCCAGGGTGTCGATGTTGAATCCGCGCCGTGAAAACAGGCCGGCGACCCGGGCGAGCACGCCCGGACGGTTCTCGACCAGGATCGAAAGCACGTGCTTGCGCCCGGAAAGGCTGCGGCTGACGTGAAGGTCCTCGAGTCGGACCATGTCGGCGGAGCCCATCAGCCGACCATCTCTCGGGCGGCGTTGCCGGCGGGAATCATCGGGTAGACGTTCTCGCGCGGGCTCGTGCGGACATCGAGCAGAGCCGGTCCGTCGTGAGCGATCGTGGCTTCCATCATCTCCTCGAGGTCGGCTTCGTTCTCGCAGCGCAGGCCCTTGGCCCCGAAGGCCTCGGCCAGCTTCACCCAGTCCGGGCTCGGCCCGTTCTTGACACCGCTGTAGCGCTCGTCCCAGAACAGTTCCTGCCACTGGCGGACCATGCCCATGTAGCCGTTGTTCTGGAGGAACACCTTGACCGGGATCTCCTGGTTCACGGCCGTGGCCAGCTCCTGGATGTTCATGATCAGGCTGCCGTCACCGGCCAGGCAGATGACCTCTTCGTCCGGGCAGGCGACCTTGGCGCCGATCGCCGAAGGCAGACCGAAGCCCATCGTCCCGAGTCCACCGGAGTTGATCCAGCGGCGGGGCTTGTTGAAGCCGTAGTACTGGGCCGCCCACATCTGGTGCTGGCCGACGTCGGAGGTGATGATCGCGTCACCGCCGGTGACCTTGTGCATCATCTCGACCATCCGCTGCGGCTTGATCTCACCGTCGGTGCCCGGCTCATAGGAGAGCGGGTACTCGGACTGCCAGGCCTTGATGCGGCTCCACCAGCCATCCAGCCGTGAAGTGTCGGTCTGCAGCGCCCGGTACTCGCGGGTCAGCTTCGGCAGGACCAGACGGGCATCACCGACGATCGGGATGTGGGCCGGGACGTTCTTCGAGATCTCGGCCGGATCGACGTCGATGTGGATGAACTTGGCGTTCGGGGCGAACTCGGAGAGCTTGCCGGTGACCCGGTCGTCGAAACGGGCTCCGATCGCGATGATCAGGTCGGCCTCGTCCATCGCGTAGTTCGCGGCACGGGTTCCGTGCATGCCGAGCATGCCGAGCCAATGCCCATCGCTGGCAGGGAACGCGCCCAGACCCATGAGGGTCGAGGTGACCGGGAAGTTGTCCGAATCGGCGAACTCGCGCAGCTCCGCCGAGGCGTCGGCGTTGATCACACCGCCACCCGAGTAGATGATCGGACGGCGCGCGTTGGCGATCGCCTTCGCCGCGATCCGGATCTGCTTCGAGTTGCCCTCCAGGTTCGGCCTGTATCCGGGAAGCTCGACCGGCTGCGTGCGCGGCTGATAATCGATCTCTTCCTTCGACAGGTCCTGGGGCACGTCGAGCAGGACCGGGCCGGGACGGCCGGTCGATGCGATGTGGAAAGCCTCATGGACGTACTCGGGGATCTGCGCGGCCTCGGTGACCAGCAGCGAGTGCTTGACGATCGGCAGCGTGATGCCGACGATGTCCGCCTCCTGGAAACCGTCGGTGCCGATCAGCTCGGTGCGGACCTGACCCGTGATGAAGACGGTCGGGACCGAATCCATGTTGGCGTCGGCGATCGCGGTGACCAGATTGGTCGCGCCGGGACCGGAGGTGCCGAAGGCGACCCCGACCTTGCCCGAAGCGTGAGCGTAGCCCTCGGCCGCGTGTCCGCCGGCCTGCTCATGCATTACCTGTACATGCCGCAGATCGGCGTCGACCATCGCGTCATAGGTGGGCAGGTTGGCTCCACCGGGTATGCCGAAGATGTGGTCAACACCTTCGGCTTTGAGGGACTCGAACAATGCGTCTGCGGCTCTCATAGAACCAACGATCCTAGCAATGGATCGACCCTGACGGGCAATTGCCCGTGCCCCGCTACGCGGCTGAAATCAAGCGTGCGGAGCGGGCTCGACGACGCCGCCCTCGAGTTCGCCCGGATTCCACTTGGTACGCGGCACCAGGGCACGCTGAATCACCCGGTCGCGGTAGCGGTCGATGATCCCCAGAACCGACTTGACGAGCTCGTCGCCGAGCGGATGGGGTTCGAGGCCGAGATCGAGCAGCTTCTGGTTCGAAGCGTTGTAGTAATGCTCTTCCTTCTCGACCCGCGGGTTCGGGTAGCTCTCGATCGAGACGTCGTATCCGGCCTCGGCCCCGCACTTCTGGACCAGTTCGGCCAGCTCCGACACCGAGAACTGCTCGGTGAACTGGTTGAAGACGCGGAACTCGCCGCGTTCGGCGGGGTTCAGCGCGGCCAGCTCGACGCAGCGCAGCGTGTCCTTGATGTTCAGGTAGCCACGGGTCTGGCCACCCGATCCGTACACGGTGAGCGGATGCCCGACCACGGCCTGGACGCAGAACCGGTTGAGCACGGTGCCGAAAGTCTCGTCGTAATCGAAACGGGTCTGCAGGCGATCGTCGAGGATCGTCTCGTCGGTCTCGATGCCGTAGACCACGCCCTGATTCAGATCGGTGGCGCGAAGGCCCCAGACCCGGCAGGCGAAATGGATGTTGGTCGAGTCGTGGACCTTGGAGCAGTGATAGAGCGAACCGGGGAGCTTCGGGAAGGGCAGTGTGTCCTTGCGGCCGTTGTGCTCGATCTCGATGTAGCCCTCTTCGATGTCGATGTTGGGCTGGCCGTACTCACCCATCGTGCCCAGCTTGATCAGGTGGGCGTCCGGCACGTGCTCACGCATCGAGAACAGAAGGTTGAGGTTGCCGATCACGTTGGTCTGCTGAGTCTCGACCGCGGTCTGGCGCGAACGCATCGAGTACGGCGCCGAGGGCTGCTCGCCGTAATGGATGACCACTTCCGGCAGGGTCTCGGAGACCACCGCGTCGAGAAATTCTCCGTCTTCGATACAGCCGACGCGGGCATCGATCCGCTTGCCGGAAACCTCCTCCCAAGCCTCGATCCGATCCTCGAGCGAGGAGATCGGGGTCAGGGAGTCGGTCGACTGGTCCAGGTGCCAACGGCGCCTGGCGAAGTTGTCGACGATCGTAACCTCGTGTCCACGAGCCGAAAAACGCATTGCCGTAGGCCATCCGAGATAACCGTCACCGCCGAGAATAAGAATTCGCATAGACGCCGCAGAATACTGGAATCGCCGCGCGATCTAGGATCGGCTCTTGCGTCTGATCGCTCTCCTGTTGATCGTCCTCGCCGGCCTGGCGCTCCGGATGGATCACGCATGGCAGGGTCCGGACGAGAATCTCCCCGACTCCGCCGCCTACGAACGGATCGCTCGCGGACTCCATGAGGACGGGGCCTTCGAACAGGTGGGACCCGGAACCCCGGCCCATCCACAGCCTGCCTCGAACTACAGCCCCGGCCTTCCCTTCTTCGCGGGCGGGGTGTTCGAACTGACCGGATCGGACGACGTCCGGCTCGTGCGGATACTGCTGGCCCTGATCTCGACCCTGGCGATCCCCCTCTGTTTCCTGATCGGCCGGAGGCTGGGCGGTGATGCCGCCGGCCTGATCGCGGCGGCCGCGGTCGCCTTCTACCCCACCCTGATCACCTACTCGGGCATGCTGCTCACAGAGCCCCTCGCCGGGACCCTGATCGCCGGCGCGGTCCTGGCGATCCTGAAGGCCCGAGACCAGCGGCGGCTGCTCCCCTGGGCCGGGGCCGGCCTGCTGCTCGGATTGACCACCATGGTCCGGCCCGAGTATCTCTGGGTGAGTTTCCTGCTGGCCCTGGCCCTGGTCGCGATCGAGATCCGCGGCGGTTTCGGTCACGCGATCCGTCCGGTCGCGGTGATGCTGCTCGCCCTGGGCGTGGTGATCGCTCCCTGGACGATCCGCAACGCGATCGAGTACGAGCGGCTGGTTCCGCTTTCCACCGGTGGCGGCCAGACGCTCTACTCGGGAAGCTATCTGCCTTCCGGCGGCAACCCGACCAAGGTCATGCCGGACCTGTTGCGGGACAACCCGGTGCTGCTGGCCGAGATCGAACGGCAGAACGTGAGGAGCGGCGAGGGCCCGGAATCGATCACTCCGGAACGGGTCTTCGGCCTGCTGGCCGCGCAGCAGCTGCCCCACATGGACACCGACGCGGCACTCGCCCGGCTCGGCCGCGAGCGCTACATGGCGGCACTCAGGAACGATCCGGCCGGGCTCGCGTCGTACTTCTGGCGGAAGGCGCTGCGCATCTGGTGGCGTGGACGGGCCGGGTTCATGCAGTCGGACACCGGCCGCATGATCCATTGGCTGATCATCGTCTCGGCGATCACCGGGCTGGCCCTGCTGGCGGTCCGGAGGCGGCCCGAGTTCTGGATCTTCGGCTCGATCGTGCTCGCCGCCACGATGATCGGGGTGGTCCTGGTCGCCTCTCCGCGCCGGGCCCTGGCGCTGTGGCCGCTGGTCGCGGTGCTGGCCGGATTCGGCATCCGGACGGCGGCCGAGCTGGTCCGGCTCGAGCTTCAGCGCCGGAAACGTCCCGTTGCCATAGCCTGACCGGCCCCGATGCCCGAAACGATCCAGCCAGACCGCAGCCGCTTCCAGACACTCGTCGAGAGGCACGGCAAGAAGACCCTCATCGCGCTCGCGGTGATCGTCATGGTCGGTTTCGGGTTGCGGATGAACATGGTGGTCAACCCGCTCGCCGATCCGGGCGATGACGCCTTCGCCTACCGCGCCCTGGCTGAATCGCTGTACGAGGAGAAAAGCTACGGCGGCGAGAATTTCAACACGCCGAGCGATTGGTCGCCGGGGGCCCCGCTGATCTACGCCGGGGCGTACTACCTGACCGGCGGGGTCCGGGACGGGGTCGGCCGGGGGGTCGAGGCGCTGATGGGCACCGCGGCGATACTGCTGGCCTACCTGCTCTCTCTGCGGCTCAGCCGGAGGAGGTCTGCGGCACTGCTGGCGGCGGCCTTCGTCGCCGCCTACCCCCCGTTCATCCACTCGACCGGAGCGCTGATGTCCGAGCCGGCGGCGATCTTCACCCTGCCGGCCGCGGTGCTGGCTTTCCTCTGGGCCGATTCCCGGGGTTCACCGTGGGCCTGGCTGCTGCCGGGGCTGCTGTTCGGCCTGACCGCGCTGATCCGGCCCGAGTATCTGGCGGTCGCATTCGTGTTCGGCCTGCTGCTGGTGGTCCGTGCCTGGCGGGCTTCGGGGCCCGATACCTCCGCCAAGCTGAAGCGGACCGCCCTGGTCGCGGTCGCCTTCGCCGCCGCGATCTTCGTGCCGATCGTTCCCTGGACGATCCACAACTACGTGGTGCTCGACCGCTTCGTGCCGATCACTACCGGCGGCGGCAAGGCGACCTTCGTCGGGACCTACCTTCCCGGAGACGGCGAGCATCAGCAGGTCAAGGCCGCGCTCTACGAGAAGTACACCGGGATAGCCCTCGACGGCAACTCTGATGCGGTCGAGAAGCTCGATCCGGAGCCGTTGCTGACCGAGACAGCCGACCGGTACAAGGAAGAGATCGGGGAACCAGACCTGTCCCGTGACGCCGCTCTCGGCCGGCTGGGCAAGGAGAACTTCGAGAAGTACGTGAAGGAGGATCCGGTCGGTTACGCGGGCATGACCGTGCGCAAGATCGGACGGATGTGGGGCACCGGGATCGGCGAGGCGATGTCGAGCCCGCTGGGTGCGCTGATCCAGAAGGGACTGGTCCTGGCGGGACTCGCCGGACTGGTTCTGCTGGCCTGGCGCCGGCCCTGGGAAGCGATCGCGATGGGTCTGCCGATCGTGGTCGTGACCGCGGTCGGAGCGGCCACCCTGGCCCCGCCCCGGCGCAACGAGATCCTGATGACACTCGTTCTGCCGCTCGCCGCCGTAGCCTTAGCCGACGCAGCCGCCTGGATCGCCGGGCGATTCAACCCGACCGGAACCGAGACAGAAGACCCAGCATGAGCTACGCATCGATCTTTCCCGCCCAGATGACCGCGCTGCGGACCACCGGCCTGGTCCTCGCGATCCTGATCATCGCCTTCGCGGTGATCCGCCGCCGTGAGATGCGGAACGCCGATGTGCTGCTGCTGCTGTTCGCCGGGCTCGGCCTCGCGATCGTCTCGGGAACCGAGCTCACCGACCGGCTGCTTTCGGCGCTTTCCTTCGAGCGGGGCAACGGCGGACGGATCCTCGGCCTGGCCGTGTTCGCGATCGTCATCCTGTTCCTGATGTCGATGCGGGCCCTTTCGGTCAGTGCCCGCAACACCCGACAGCTCTCGGCCGCGCTCGAGGGGATCGCGTCGGAGCAGTTCCGCGCGGCGGGGCATCGCAAGCAGTTCAAGAGCCGGATCGCGATCGTCATCCCGGCGTTCAACGAGGCCGACAACATCGGCTATGTGCTCGACCAGATCCCGGAGGAGGTCTGTGGCCTGCCGACCGCGACCCTGGTGGTCGACGACGGCTCGCGGGACGGCACCGAGGAGGTCGCCGCGGCCCATGGCGCGGTCGTCGCGCGGCATGTGGTCAACCGGGGCGGCGGCGCGGCGCTTCGCACGGGCTATCGCCTGATGCTCGATTCCGAGGCGGCGATCGTGGTCACCCTCGACGCCGACGGCCAGCACCTGCCGGCGGAGATGCCGGCGCTGGTGCAGCCGGTGCTCGAGGGTGAGGTCGACGTGGCCCATGGTTCGAGGGTTCTCGGCCATGCCGACAAGAACCATTTCGCCCGTGAGCTCGGCATCGTCTTCTTCAACCGCCTGGTCTCCTTCATCACGAGAACCCATGTGACCGATTGCTCGAACGGCTACCGGGCGGTGCGGACCTCGGTGATCCCGAAGCTGGTGCTGAAGCAGGAGCAGTTCCACACATCCGAGTTCATGATCGAGGCGATCAAGAGAGGGATCCCCGCCAAGGAGGTCCCGGTCACGGTCGAGGCAAGACTCCACGGACATTCGAAGAAACCGGCCGTGTTCAGATACGGGGTCGGATTCGCCAACGCGATAGTCCGAACCTGGATGCGCTGAACCAGGTTCTGGGGGCGTTTTGGGTGCTCACAGTACCCAAAACGCCCCCAGAACAGGTCATCCACGCGCGTAGCGCGGAGCGAAGCGACCAGCCCCCAAGACCAGGCCGTAGGCGCCGGAAGCACAACGGCGCCACGAGCCCCACACGAAGGGTGGAGACGTTTGCCGGCCGATACGGCCGGCAAACG
>DATJUB010000041.1:0-13701 GCA_035502775.1 Solirubrobacterales bacterium
GACCGCCACCTTCAAGTTCACCTCCTCGCTGACCGGCTCGAAGTTCGAATGCCGCCTCGACAAGGCCGGCTGGACCGACTGCGGATCACCGAAGAAACTCAAGAAACTGAAACCCGGCAAACACAGCTTCAAGGTACGCGCGATCAAAGGCGACCTGATCGACCAGACCCCGGCCAGCTACAGCTGGACCGTCAAGAAGGCGAAGAAACCTCGATCCTGACCCGTCCCAGGACGGACCCGAGGGCCTCCCTCAGCCGCGCTCCCGCGGCCGCGGAGGAAACCGAGACACTCGCTTCGGAGTGCGCGAAGATCCTGAACTCATGGGTGACCAGCCGGTCGGGGCCGTCGCCGTATTTCGGCGGGTAGAGATAAACCTCGTCGATCGCCGCGTCGTCGGTTCCCTGCGAGACGAGCCGGTCCGAAACCCGCTCGTACAGTTCGCGGCGATCCGTGCCGAACGGCAGCAGAAGCGAGTGGCGCACGGTGTACTCGTCCTCGTTCGCCCACCTGCCGATGCCCGGCTCGCACGGGCCCAGATCGTGGGCGTTCCGCGTCCGGCCCCCTTCCACCTGCCTGAAGACCGCGTCGAGCAGTGAATCGACCGCGTCCGCGCCACTGAGGTCGAGAAAACTGAAGTGGCCGTTGTCGACCTCCCTCGCGATCAGCGCGGACCGGAGCCTCGAGAGCTCCGGATGACCGTACTCGAGGTCGGGATCGAAAGAGTCGGTGAACCACCGGAGACGCGCCATCGCATAGGGGTAATCGTTGAAGGGTGAATTCTTGAACGTATGGGCGATACCGGTGTATGAAAACGGTGGAACGTCGCCACCGGTCAGATCCCGGTTGAGCGTGGTTTCCATAACTCGATCCTATTCGCGCCGCCGCCGGAGATCAACCGCTGATCGCTCAGCCCGGATCCGCCTTTCGGCGCCCTGCCCGGGCGGTCTCGATCCGGGTACCGACCCACGCGGCGATCCGCCGGGCGGGTTCCGGCGCGCCCTCGATCCGCCGCCGGTCATACCCGAGGGTGACGCCCTCCCGATCGATCGCCCGGAAGTACGGACCGGACTCGATGAACTGCAGGAACCTGGTGTCGCCTCTCGTATCTCCGGCCGTGAACTCGGGCAGATCTCTGACGTCCTCGGCCTCCATCACTCCGAGAGCGCTCAGGGTGACCTCGCTCTGCTCGAGCAGGAAATCGCGGCCTCCCTCCAGGGCGAGCTCGCTGGACCAGACCGACAGGACCACCAGGGGAACCAGAGCGAGCGGCAGAAGGCGCGGAAGGCGAAATCCCTCCAACAGCGAGAGGACGAAAGCGACCAGCAGAACCGCACCCGGATACTGATACCGGCTCGATTCGGGCTCCCGTCCCTCGGCGATGGCGATCAGCAGCCAGAAAATCAGCAGGACCGCACCGACCTCGAGACTCTTCCTGGTGATCGGGACCCGGGTGATCGCCAGCCGGACCGCCAGCGCGATCAGAAAGAGAACCGCCAGCACGAGACCCGGGGACTGGTCGGTGGAAAGCCAGAAATACGGGCGGCGATCGGGCGAGAGTCCCGCAAGGGAATTGAGGGCGGTGGAAAGCAGCGCGAAGAGGCTGTCGCCGACCTCCCCGACCCGGTCGATCGAGACCAGAGCCATCCCCTCACCGCCATAGACGAGCGTCCACAGAACCAGCAGCGACACCGGCGCGAGCACGATCGGCGCCCGGCGAAGGTCGCGGCCGACCGCCACGTTGACCGCCGCCCCGGCGGCGAAGGCGAGCCCCAGCCCACCCGCGGCGATCGAGATGCCGAGCAGGACCGTCGCGGCGATGTCACCCCGCCGGTCGCCTCTCTCCAGCGCGAGCAGCATGCCCAGGCCGGCCGCGAGGCACGCCGTGAAGTTGATCGAAAGCGGAAGCAGCAGCGCCTCCCAGGCACTTCCGAGGCAGAGCAACGGCACGGTGCAGACGAGTGCCATCCACGGGCCCACCCGGCGCCGGGCGTAGATGAACAGAAGGACCGAGCAGAGCGAGATCATCAGGACTGCCGCGATCCGAAACGGCAGCTGAGAACCCATCCCGAAAATGCCGAGCAGCAGCTTGTAGGCCGCCACGGGCAGGACGAACACCTGGCCGTTGTGCGGGCTGAGGAACACGTCCGCGGAGATGCCCTGCCGGTCCAGAACCAGCTGCCATTCATCGAAGAAGAAGGTGAGACCGGAGCCCGCCGCGATCAGGCCGGCGACCGCCGCGGCAAGACAGATGCCGAAGATGATCTCGGGCGACCGCCTGGCCAGCCGGCTTGCGGTCGTGCTCATCCCGGGCAGTATCTCAGCGGCGATGATCACCGTTCGGGGTGACATAGTGGGGCCAGCCGTGTCGCCGACCAAGACCCATCAACTGACCACGCCGAAGGCCCGGGCACGGGCCCTGGTGGATCAACGGGTCGCCTCGCTCCGGTTCGCCTGGCTGCGCATCATCCAGGTCTGTCTGGCGGCCGGTGCCGCCTGGTTCATAGCCACCCAGATCTTCCATCACGAGCAGCCGTTCTTCGCGCCGATCTCGGTGGTCCTCATCCTCGGTCTGGCGATCGAGCGCCGTGGCAAGCGGGCCTTCGAGGTGGCCCTGGGTGTCGCGCTGGGTGTCGGTATCGCCGACCTGATCGTGCTCGGGGTCGGGACCGGCACCTGGCAGCTGATGCTGGTCATCGCCCTCGCCATGTCGGCCGCGGTGCTTTCCGGAGGCGCCGTGCTGCTGGTGAACCAGGCGGCGGTATCGGCGGTGCTGATCGCCACGCTCCCGGTCCCGGATTTCGCGATGTCACTCGACCGCTTCGTCGATGCCCTGATCGGCGGCAGCATCGCGCTCACCGCCAACGCGATCACCCCGGTCGATCCGGTGCGGCTCGTGCGAAGACACCTGAAGCCGCTGCTGTCACGGCTGTCGGGGACGCTGGTGGATATCGCCGACGCGCTCGAGGACGGCAGCCACGAGGAGATCAGCGCGGCGCTCGACCGGGCCCGCTCGCTCGATCCGGCCGTACGCGAGATGAAGATCGCGGTCGAGGCCGGCCAGGAGACCCTTTCGCTGGCGCCGTCGAAGCGAAGACACCGGGGACGGGTCGGCCAGCTCGCCGATGCCGCCGAGCCGATCGACCTGATGATCCGCAACACCAGGGTGCTGGCCCGGGCGTCGGCCCGCGCGATCGATCTGAAGGAGCACGTGCCCGAACTCGTGACCGAGGCGATCCGGGATCTGGCGACCTCGGTCAGGTCACTGGATCAGCATCTGGGCGGCTCACCCCGCCGTTCGGCGACCAAGGAGTCGGCGCTGCGGGCCGCGGCCCGGGCGAGCGCGGCCCTGGAGGACACCTCGAACATGTCGGTCAGCGTGATCGTCGGCCAGGTCCGCTCGACCGCCACCGATCTCCTGCTCAGTCTGGGCATGAGCAACGAAGAGGCGCTCGAAGAGGTTCGCGGCGCCCGCGAGCGGCTCGACATCTGAGAATCAGGTCCGGCGGCTCCAGCGCTCGCCCGAAGCGGCCCGTTCGAGCCCGACCCAGGCGAACTCCATGATCATCGCCAGTACCTGCTCGCGCGGCACTTCCCGGTGTTCGTCCCACCAATCGGCCATAGCCGTGATCGCGCCGAGCAGCTGGCGCGAGGTCGCCTCCACCACCGAATCGAATTCGACGCCCTCCGGCAGGACCGAGGCCGGCATCTCCTCGGCCATGAGACCGCCGACCATCGCGGCCACCTCGTCGAACAGCCGCTCGAACAGATCGGAGGCGCCGGCGTTCGCGCGATGGCGGATCAGCATCCGCCAGGCGTCCCGGCGTTCCTCGACGAATTCCAGGAAGCCGGTGAGACCGGCGAGCAGACGGGCTTCGCCCGGCTCGGCGGCCATCGCGGCGCCACCGACCCGTTCCAGGAGCTCATGGACATAGGTCTCCAGCAGCGCCTCATAGAGCTCACGCTTGGAATCGAAATGCTCGTAGATCAGAGCTTTGGAGATGCCGGCGCGCGAGGCGACATCGTCGAGTGAGGTCTCGTGAAATCCGGATCCCGCGAATGCGTCGAGGGCGGCGTTCAGGATCACCTCGCGCCGCGCCGCCGCCGACAGGCGCCGCCGCGGGGCGGGAGCAACCGGCGGCTGCCGGCTCACGATCGAATCTCCATGGCCGGATCCTACTAACTGACTCATGAGTCAGTTATACTCGCGGCAATCCGGGCCACAGGCCGGAGTCCAGAAATCGAGGAGAGCCAGATGTCAGTCGCAGCAGCGGAACCGAGGGGAAACAGCGCCGGCACGATCACCTACGCCGATCTCTACCGCCGCTGGGAAGAGAACAACTGGAGCGCGATGGCACTCGATTTCTCGGGGGACCGGGCCGGATGGGACTCGCTTTCCGACCTGCAGCGCAAATCGGCGCTCTGGATGTATTCGATGTTCTTCTACGGAGAGGATTCGGTCGCCGACAACCTCTCCCCCTACATCGATGCCGCCCCCTCCGAGGAGCAGGCCTATTTCCTGACCACGCAGCAGGTGGACGAGGCCCGGCACGCGGTGCTCTTCCACCGTTTCTTCAAGGAGGTGCTGGGCGCCGGGGACAGTGTCGCCGAGACCCTCGAGAGCACCCTGCCCCAGCTCGGCTGGGGCTACACCAACGTCTTCGAACGCCTCGACCGCATGGCGGACGAACTGCGGGCCGATCGCTCCCTGCCGAAGTTCGCGCAGGCGATCACGCTCTACCACATGATCGTCGAAGGAACCCTGGCCCAGCCGGGCCAGCACTACATCGAAGACTTCTTCACCAAGGACGGTTCGATGCCGGGATTCAGCGCCGGCATGGCCAACGTCTCGCGGGACGAACAGCGCCACATCGGCTTCGGCGTCAAGACCCTCTCCGAGATCGTGCCGCAGTCGGAGGAATGCAAGGCGGCGATCGTCGAACTCTTCCGGGAGGTCAACAAGTTCTCGCTGGCCGTTTTCTGTCCTCCCGCCTACGACCGTTCCTACACCGAATGCTGGGGCTTCTCGATGGAGGACATCTACAGCTTCGGGCTGCGCCTGGTCAGGCAGCGCTGGAAGACGATCGGCTTCCCGCTGGAGGAGATGCCGGCCGACGTCTGGCCCTTCGACCACGACATGACGGCGGACGAGATCGCCGCCCGCCAGGTCAAGCTGCTGATGGCCGGAGTCACCGGCGAACCGAACGAGCGTCCGGACACGTCACCCGAGATCCAGGAGATCTTCTTCGACATGGTCTCCCGCACCGCCGATCCCCGCGGCGCGACGAACGGAACCTTCACCACGCAGTGGCAGTTCACCGACGCCGAGCCATGGCATCTGGTGGTCGAGAACGGAGCCACCAGGGCGGTTCGAGGCCAGGCGCCCGACCCGGATCTGACTCTGCGCACCGACTGGTCCGAGTGGGTCTCGATCGCGATGAACGATCAGAATCCGCTGAGATCGATCGCCTCCCGCAGGCTGCTCCCGAAGGGTTCGCCCCGTGCCCTCAACACCTTCCGCAAGGTGTTCTCACCGGCCTGAAAAGACCGTTCAAAAAATATTGCGTACTCCACCGCAACCTTTCCGGACCAGGACGGTTTATATGGCTGAGTCCAACTTGCCGGGGAGGGATGCAAGGCAGGACTGAAGTGCAGGGGGGAAATAGACAGTGAGATGCAGGGTCTCACTGTCTTTTCCCGTTGGAAAACGGGCGGCCCCGTGCGTCAGCGAATCAGCGTGAGAGATTCTTGATCTTGCGGGCGGCCTTCATGCGTTCGTTCTTGTCCAGATCGACCTTGCGCAGACGGATCGAGTCCGGAGTGACCTCGACGCATTCGTCCGAGCGCAGGAACTCGACCGCGGACTCAAGTGTCAGCGGCCGGGGCGGTGTGAGACGCACCAGAACATCCGAAGACGAAGCCCGCATGTTGGTCAGCTGCTTTTCCTTGACCGCGTTCACGTCGAGGTCGTTGGCGCGGGCGTGCTCACCGACGATCATTCCCTCGTAGACATCCTCACCGGGCTCGACGAACAGCGTTCCGCGCTCCTGCAGGCCGAACAGCGCGAAGCTGGCGGTCTTGCCCTTGCGGTCGGCGACCAGCGAGCCGGTGGCCCGGGTCGTGATCTCGCCGGCCCACGGGGCCCAGCCCTCGAAGACGTGATGGAGGATGCCGGTGCCACGGGTCTCGGTCAGGAACTCAGTACGGAAGCCGACCAGGCCACGGGCCGGAATGACGTAGTCGAGCCGGTTGCGGGTATCGGACTGGGCGGTCATGTTCTCCATGCGTCCCTTGCGGGCGGCCAGCAGCTGGGTGACCGAACCGACGAATTCCTCCGGTACGTCGATCACCAGGCGCTCCATCGGCTCGGACATGACGCCGTCGATGTCGCGGGTGATCACCCGGGGCTGCCCGGCGGTCAGTTCGAATCCCTCGCGGCGCATGATCTCCAGAAGGACGACGAGCTGAAGCTCACCTCGTCCCTGGACTTCCCAGGCATCCGGACGATCGGTCGGCAGCACGCGGATCGAGACGTTGCCGAGCAGCTCGGCCTCGAGCCGATTCTGGATCTGCCGGGCGGTGACCTTGTCACCCTCCTTGCCGGCCAGCGGCGAGGTGTTCTGCCCGACGACGATCGAGAGCGACGGCTCGTCGACCTCGATCACCGGCAACGGCCGGGGATCCTCGGGGTCAGCCAGGGTCTCGCCGATCGTGATCTCGGGAATACCCGCGATCGCGATGATCTCCCCCGGACCGACCTCGTCGGCCGGCACACGCTCGAGCGCCTCGGTCACGAACAGCTCCGAGATCGTGGCCGACTCGATCGTTCCGTCGGCGCGGCACCAGGCCACCTTCTGGCCCGACTTCAAAGTTCCGTGATGGACCCGGCAGAGCGCCAGCCGGCCCAGATAGGGCGACGCGTCGAGGTTGGTCACATAGGCCTGGAAGGGATGGTCCTCGTCGTACTCGGGAGCGGGGATGTGCTCAACCATGAGATCCATGAGCGGCTTCAGGTCGGTGCCCTCCTCGCCCTCGGTCATCGAGGCCCAGCCGTCCTTGCCGTTGGTGTAGACGATCGGGAACTCGATCTGGTCGCCCTCGGCACCCAGATCCATGAAGAGCTCGTAGACCTCGTCGACGACCTCGGCGATACGTGCGTCGGGACGGTCCACCTTGTTGACCACCAGGATCACCGGGAGGCCGGCCTCGAGAGCCTTGCCGAGCACGAAACGGGTCTGGGGCAACGGGCCCTCGGAGGAATCGACCAGCAGGACGACACCGTCGACCATGGTCAGGCCGCGTTCGACCTCACCGCCGAAATCGGCGTGGCCGGGCGTGTCGATGATGTTCATCTTCACGTCGCCGTAGCGCACCGCCGTGTTCTTGGCGAGGATGGTGATGCCCTTCTCGCGCTCGAGATCCATCGAGTCCATGACCCTGTCGTTGACGTCCTGACCCTTGCGGAAGGCCCCGGACTGCCACAGCATGGCGTCGACCAAAGTCGTCTTGCCGTGGTCCACGTGGGCCACGATCGCAATATTTCTTATGTCTTCCCTGCGCTTCATGAGGACGCGGAATACTAGGGAAGGAACACGCCGGGCCGCATATAGCGGCCCGGAACCAGGCACCCGAGTCGCTTCGCTTCGCTGTGCGACTTGGGTGGCGGCGAACTGTTACGGGCGGGCGGAGAGTACGTCCAACGCCTTAGGCGCTGGAAGAATTGACCGCCCGCCTCCAAGAATTCAGCCGTCGCTGACGGGAGTTCCGTTGGTCTGAGGAGCGCCCTCGGCCGAGGTGGTCGAGGTGTAGACAAACTCTTCCTCAGCACCGAAAACGGTGTCGAGCAGGGTCTTTCTCGCGGTTTCGCTGAAAACCAGCACCAGACCGCCGGTGAGCAGGCCGATCGCCAGAAGATTGCGGATCGGGTGACGCTTCTTCTTCGGCTCACGCAGACGCTCGGAGGCGTCGCGCAGCGCGTCGGTGGCGTTCTTCAGCTCGCGCTTGACCTTGCGGTCGTTGGCCACCGACTCGGCGACCGAGGCACGGCTCGACGAAACCCGGCCATAGGCCTTCCTGCCGGCGAAATACGCGGCGGCGAGACTGTCCCGGAGTTCTTCGTCTTCGATCAGACGACGGACATACTGGTTTTCGCGGGCCGCACTGTAAGCCTGCCCGGCTTTGCTTGTGATGTCTTTTGCCATTTCGTCCTCGCTTGATCTGGTGAACTGTTTTCCGAGGATACCGGTAGAACCGCTACTTGGGTTCCAATGCGATTTCCAGTGCCTCGCCTACTTTGCCCGCGTACCTGAATTCGATATCGGCGCGCTCATGTTCGGGAATCTCTTCGACGTCGCCCTCGTTGCGGCTCGGCAGGATGACCAGCTTGATGCCCGCCCGCTGCGCCGCCAGAGATTTCTCCTTGACCCCGCCGATCGGCAGGACCTGTCCGGTCAGGGTCACCTCGCCGGTCATCGCAACGTCATTTCTGACCGGACGCCGGGTGATCAGAGAAACCAAGGCGACCGTCATCGCGACCCCCGCGGAGGGCCCGTCCTTCGGAACCGCGCCGGCCGGGACGTGAATGTGGATGTCGTGGGTCGCGAACCATTTCTCCTCGACATCGGGAGCGACCTTCTTCGCGTTCGCCCTCACATATGAGAGCGCCGCCTGGGCCGATTCCCGCATCACATCCCCGAGCTGGCCGGTGATCACGAGCTTGCCGGTACCGGGCATGGCCGTCGCCTCGATAAAAAGCACGTCGCCCCCGGTCGGGGTCCAGGCGAGCCCGGTCGAAACCCCGGGAACCTTGGTCCGGCGGCGGCTCTCGGAGAACACCCGGCGGCGCCCGAGATACTCGCGCGCCTTCTTGCCGGAGACCTTAACCCGCTTGCCCTTGCCGTCATTCTCGGCAAATACCCGGGCGACCTTGCGGCAAACCGTGCCGATCTCCCGTTCCAGGTTGCGAACACCGGCCTCACGGGTGTACTCCTCGATGATCGCGGTCAGTGCCGAGTCCGTGAACTCGATCTTGCCGGGTTTCAGGCCGTTCGCCCTGATCTGCCGGGGGACGAGATACCGCTTCGCGATGTGGCGCTTCTCGTCCACCGTGTATCCAGAGAGCTGGATCATCTCCATCCGGTCCCGGAGCGGCCCGGGAATCGTGTCGAGCACGTTGGCGGTGGCGATGAACAGCACGTCGGAAAGATCGAACGGGATGTCCAGATAGTGATCGCGGAAAGTGTCGTTCTGGGCCGGGTCGAGCACCTCCAGCATCGCCGAGGACGGGTCGCCCCGATAGTCGGCGCCCATCTTGTCGATCTCGTCGATCATGAAGACCGGGTTGCTGGAGCCGGTGTCGCGCAGGGCACGGACGATCGTTCCCGGCATCGCCCCGATGTAGGTCCGCCGGTGGCCCCTGATCTCGGCCTCGTCCCGGACACCGCCGACCGAGATGCGCTCGAACTCACGTCCGAGCGCCCTCGCGATCGATTTGCCGAGACTGGTCTTGCCGACACCCGGCGGCCCGACGAAACAGAGGATCGGACCGGGCGAATCCGGATTGAGCTTGCGCACCGCGAGATACTCGAGGATCCGGTCCTTGATCTTCTCCATGTCGTAGTGATCGTCGTCGAGGACCTTGCGGGCATGCTCGATATCGAGGTTGTCGATGCTGCGCTTGTCCCAGGGAAGATCGACCAGCCACTCGAGATAGGTGCGGATCACACCGTGCTCGGCCGCTGCCGGCGGCAGTTTCTCCAGGCGCGCGAGCTCACGATCGGCGACCTTCTGGGCATGTTCGGGCAGGTTCGCCTCCTCCAGCCGCTCACGCAGCTCGTTGGCTTCCGCCACCTGCTCGTCTTCCTCGCCCAGCTCGGCCTGGATCGCCTTCAGCTGCTCGCGCAGGAAATACTCGCGCTGGCCCTTGTCGATCGAGGACTGGACCTCGGACTGGATCTGTGAGCCGAGCTGGATCACCTCGAGCTCCCGGGCGAGGATCTCCGAAAGCATGCGCAGGCGCTTGGTCACGTCGACCTCTTCCAGCAGCGACTGCTTCTCTTCGGTCGAGATCCGGAGCGCACCCGCGATCAGGTGCGACAGGGCCGAAGGGTCGTCGACGTTGGTGACCGCCATCTGCAGCTCTTCCGGCAGATACGGGATCTGCTCGATGATGTCGGAGAAGGTGCGCTGGACGTTGCGGGTCAGCGCCTCCAGCTCCGCGCTCGGGTCCACCTGGTCGGGCATCTCCGAGATGCGGGCGACCAGATAGGGCTTCTCCGCGATGTAGGGGCCGAGCCGGACCCGCTGGCTGCCCTGGACCAGTACCCGGATCGTTCCGTCGGGCACCTTGAGCATGCGGGTGACCACGCCGACCACGCCGACGTCGTAGAGCTGGTCGGGGCTCGGCGCGTCCTCCTCCGGTTCCTTCGACGCGACCATGACCAGCATGCGGTTGCCGGCGAGCACGTCATCGACCAGCTTGATCGATCGTTCCTGGCCGACACCGAGCGGTGCCAGCGTGTCCGGATAGGCGACCGTGTCGCGCAGCGGCAGCACCGGCATCGCCTCCGGCAGCGATTCGCTCGCTCGGATGGCGGCGTCTTCGTCCCCACTCTCGACGACCTCGAGTACCGGGACCGACTCGCCCTTGACCGATACGTTGCCGGTCTTCGGATCAGCCATCGATCTCCGGCTTTCGGACCGCGCGATCCACCGGAACCCGGCGGGTGACCTCGGCCTCGTCCCGCAGTGGCAGGTCCACCCTGAGGATGCCGTCCTCGTAGTTCGCCTTGGCCCGGTCCGGATCGACGTCGACCTGCAGTTCGACGATGTGGCGGAAGGGGCCGGTCGGGATCTCGACCTGCTGGTAGACCCGGCCCTCGGTTTCCTGGACCGGCCGCTCACCGACGACGGTCAGTTGCCGGCCGCTCACCTCGATGCCGACGGTGGAAAGATCGATTCCGGCGAGATCACATTTGACCACCGCGCGCTGCGGATCGCCGCAGTAGTAGACGTCGACGTTGGGCGCGAAACCGCTGGCCCGCCGGCTGATGTATGTCGTCCTGCCCCAGGTGCCGCTCAGCATCTCGTCCATCTCGCGACGCATCCGGGCGAAGTTCGCAAAAAGATCTCGATCAGACATTGATCCATAGCTTACGGACAGACCGTAACCGGGATTGCGTCTCAGATGTCAATCTGCATTCCCTCGAAAGCGATCTCGGTCGTGCCGCCGAACTTGGATGACGCCTCGGCGAGTGCCCAGGCGGGATCGAGCTCGTCCGATATGTGGGTGACAAGCAGTCGCTTCGCTTCGGCGGCGCTGGCGTGCTCGCCGGCTTCCGCGGGGGTGAGATGCCCCCGGATACCGGTGCGCTCCGGTCGCGGCAGGGTCGCTTCGGCGATCAGCAGGTCGGTGTCAGCGGCGAACTCGACCAGTGCCTCGTTCGGCCGGCAGTCGGCGCCATAGGTGAGCCGGCCGCCGGCGTCCCCGGCCACTTCGATCGCGAAGGTCTGGATGTAGTGGGGAACCTCGCGGAAGGAGACGGCCAGCGGACCGACCCGGATCTCCTCGGAGGCCTCGTACTCGCGCACCTCGAAGGCCTCGTCGATCAGGTTTTCCATGCCGAAGGCGGCGCAGATCGTCCGGAAGCAGTCGCCCGCTCCCGGTGGGCCGTACAGAACCGGGCGCGCCGGATGCTCGGTGCCCGGCCAGCGATCGACCGGCACCGGCTGCTGGCGCGGGGCGTAGATCAGGGCGAACGCGTACGGGATGAGATCCATGAAGTGGTCCGCATGGAGGTGGGAGACGAAGATCGCGTCGACGTCCACGTAGTCGTGATGGCTGCGCAATTTGCCGAAGACGCCATTGCCGCAATCGACCAGGATCACGGAGTCGCCTTCCGCCACCAGGTAGCCGCTGCAAGCGCCTCCTGCGTCTTGCCACGCCGGTGACTTTCCCAACACGGTCAGCTTCATCGTGTCGGAGACTATGCCTAGCGCGGATTCTCCGCTCCGGCACGGGATCTCTGGGTGGCCAGATTCAATCTGGCCGGACGGTTCCGGCTAGCGGCCCTCGGCCGCCCAGCGCGGCGGCCGAAGAAGCAGGACCGGCTGCTTCGGCGGCACCAATCCCTCGGGACGGTCGGCCCTGAAGGTCACGCAGGGTTCGTCCAGATCGAGGGCGCAGAGCATCTTCTTGCGGAAGTAACAGTCCTCGCACTTCGGAGTCTCTGATCTGCGCGCGGCCACACCGGCATCCAAGCAATTCCGGCGACTCGAGATCGGTCGCGAATCCGCAAATCGCAGCTTTCTTTTTCACATCTGTGCAACAACCCCGCAAATTGGGACATCGGAAAAATCGCCTCGGGGGGAGACCTTTCCGCGGGGGAGAATTAAGCGGCGCCGGTGACCAGCTCGGCGTCCCCGGCGACCGTTTCCCACCATGCCAGCCACTGCTCGGCGAGCGCGGCGAACTCCGAATCGGACAGGCCGAAGGTGGTCAGCGTGAAATTGGTATCCCCACTCTCGTCCGCGTCCAGGGGCGGGACCGTGTTGAGCGCTCCGAGTCCGGGACCGAAGTCCGGGGTGGCGATAACTCGCGTGTGATCGTCGGTGAACCAGACATCGCCGGGCAGGCGCTGTCCGACTGCGGCCGCGACCGAGGCGGCGTTGCCGGTCCCCCTCAGGAAGATGGTGCGGCGAGTCTCGCCATCATGTTCCTCGACGTACCGCTTGAGCTGATGGAAGAAGGCGATCCACCCGGCCTTCATGCCGTCGAACTCCCCATCTTCGGGTTCATCACCGGACTGCACGGCCCGGATCACCGAGTTGGCACCGGATTGAGCCACCTCCGTGTACTGACCCATCTCCTCCGACGCCATGCGCATCCGCTCACCATCGATTACCGGATGATCGACGAAGATGAATTGGATCTCGTCGGCGAGAGTCTCAGCATCCCATCCGAACCACTGGGCCACCTCCTGTGGGTCCGTGACGGCACGCCAGAGCCGATCGGGCTCCACACGGATTTCAACTTCGACATCGAAAGGTTTGGGCATGGAACGAGCCTAACCCGGCCATCAAGCGCTGACCAGTCAGGCATCCGGCCGAAACGCCGCGGGCGCCGGTGGTCACGAGCCGCGGTTGGGAGCGGTGGTCTCGTTCGGACGCTGGTGGTCACGAGTGATGCGGACGGGGCGAAGAAAGATCTTCCGCCTCTCGTCTTGCTGACAGGGGTGGTTCATTACGACTTTTCGCCCCGTCCGCATCACTCGTTGCCGGCAGTAGGTGAAGGATCAGCCCGGTCGAGGTGCCGGGGGTGGGATCGGCCTGGTCGGGTGCCGGGAGTGGGAACGACTGCGTCTCGGGGTCTGTTTCACAGTTGAGCCACCAGATATTCCCGGCGTTTCGTCCCAGGGACGCAACCCTTCTCCCACCCAAGAGGCGTTCTGGGTCGAATAGCCCACCAAATAACCATCAGATTCGACCCAGAACGATCAGGGCAACGGGCGTGAGGGGTTCTGGGGGCGTTTTGAGTGCTCACAGCACCCAAAACGCCCCCAGAACCAGAGAACCCCACGCGCGTAGCGCGGAGCGAAGCGACCCAGCACCCGAGACACCGCCTTAAGCGCCCGAACCGAACCGGCGCCCCGGGCCACACACGCCGGGGTGGAGACGATCAGCACGCATATCGCGTGCTGATCGTCT
>DATJUB010000042.1:0-21158 GCA_035502775.1 Solirubrobacterales bacterium
AGACGATCAGCACGCATATCGCGTGCTGATCGTCTCCACCCCAACCACCGGCCAGCCGAGACGCCACTAGCCAACCACCGTCAGCCTCTCGCGACCAGACCCCCGGCCACTGCCCAACCCCAGCGTCCGAGACTCCCCCGAGCCTCGAGACACTCCACCCGAGCCCCCGTGACTCGGCCGTTCATTCCACCCAAGAGTGGTGCACGGGGCGCTCCTAGGCTCGCCTGGCGAGGACTAGAGCGATCCGGCGAAGCGACTTGTCCTACGACAACGAGCGAGCCCGGTGAGCGTCTGACGAAGCCAGGCGTGCATAGGAGCGCCCCGGGCACCGCTCGCCCACCGTCCCACCAAAAGAAAAGGGCCGCCCCACCGGGGCGGCCCTTTTCGACACTTCAGCCGAAACTAAGGCAGCAGCCCTAGTACCGGTAGTGGTCTGACTTGTATGGCCCCTCGACCGGAACGCCGATGTAGTCGGCCTGCTCCTTGGTGAGTTCGGTCAGTTGGACGCCGAGGGCGTCGAGGTGGAGCCTTGCGACCTTTTCGTCGAGGTGCTTCGGCAGGACGAACACGCCGATTTCGTACTCGTCGGCCTTGGCGTAGAGCTCGATCTGGGCCATCACCTGGTTGGTGAAGGAGTTCGACATCACGAAGCTCGGGTGGCCGGTCGCGTTGCCGAGGTTGAGCAGACGTCCTTCGGAGAGCACGATGATCGAGTGACCGTCCGTGAACTGGAACTCATGGACCTGCGGCTTGATCTCGATCTTCTTGATGCCGTCGATGCTCTCGAGGCCGGCGATGTCGATCTCGTTGTCGAAGTGCCCGATGTTGCCGACGATCGCCTGGTGCTTCATGCGGCTCATCTGGTCGGCGGTGATGATGTCCTTGTTGCCGGTGGTGGTGATGAAGATGTCACCGTCGCCGATCACGTTCTCGAGGGTGTTGACCTCATAGCCCTGCATCGATGCCTGAAGGGCGCAGATCGGATCGATCTCGGTGACGACCACGCGGGCTCCCTGGGCACGCAGCGATTCGGCGCTGCCCTTGCCGACATCACCGAAGCCGCAGACGACGGCCATCTTGCCGGCGATCATCACGTCGGTCGCGCGGTTGATGCCGTCGACCAGTGAGTGACGGCAGCCGTAGAGGTTGTCGAACTTGGACTTGGTGACCGAGTCGTTGACGTTGATCGCGGCGAAGAGCAGCTCGCCCTTCTCCTTCATCTCGTAGAGACGCATGACACCGGTGGTGGTTTCCTCGGTGACTCCCATGACGCCCTTGGCGATGTCGCCCCACTTGGTCGGCTCGGCGGCGACCGAATCGGTCAGCAGCTGCAGCACGACACGGAACTCTTCCGAGTCGGCGGTCGAGGGGTCGGGCACGTTGCCGGTCTTCTCGAACTCGGCGCCCTTGTGGAGCAGCAGGGTGGCGTCGCCACCGTCGTCGAGCAGCATGTTCGGTCCGACCGATCCGTCGGCTCCGGTGGTCGGCCAGGTCAGTGCCCGGTCCGTGCACCACCAGTACTCCTCCAGCGTCTCACCCTTCCAGGCGAAGACGGGCACGCCCTGCGGGTTGTCCGGGGTGCCGTCGGGGCCGACGGCGATCGCGGCGGCGGCATGATCCTGGGTCGAGAAGATGTTGCAGCTCGCCCAGCGCACGTCGGCGCCGAGCTCGACCAGCGTCTCGATCAGCACGGCGGTCTGGACGGTCATGTGGAGCGAGCCGGTGATGCGGGCGCCCGCGAGCGGCTTCGAGTCCGCGAATTCGCGGCGGGTCGACATCAGGCCGGGCATCTCGTGCTCGGCGAGACGGATCTCGTTTCGGCCGTATTCGGCCAGGCTGAGGTCGGCTACCTTGAAGTCATTTTCGGTGAGCGTTGCGGAAGTACTCATACGCAGGTCTGGTTCTCCTAAGTTCGGGGGACGATCACGCTACCATTCGTGAACACTGATGGGAACAACGGAACGCACATCGAAACTCTCCGCATCGCCTGATCTGTTCGAGAGTTCCTTCCTGAATTTCTTCTCCCGGGTCCATCCGGCGGTGCCGGCGGTGATCTTCATTCCGATCATCGCGGTCATGTACTGGCTCGCGATCGATCAGGGATCCGGTGTTCTCGCGGTGATCGGCCTGACGGTGGCGGGCCTCGTGATCTGGACTCTTTCCGAGTACTGGCTGCATCGCCTCCTGTTCCATTGGCACCCGAAGTTCAAGGGCGGCGACCAGCTCAACTTCATCATCCACGGGGTGCATCACGATCATCCGAACGACCGGATGCGCCTGGTGATGCCGCCGGCCGTCGGTCTGCCGCTCGCCGCGATCTTCCTCGGTGCTTTCGTCCTGGTTTTCGGGACTCCGTCGGGCTACGCGGCGTTCGCCGGTTTCCTGATCGGCTACCTGATCTACGACTACACGCACTACTACGTCCACCATTTCGTGCCGAAATCGAAGATCGGCAAGAAGGTGCGTGAGCATCACATGCGCCATCACTTCCAGGACCATCGCTACGGCTACGGGGTTTCGAGCCCGTTCTGGGATTATATCTTCAGGACCGTACCTCGCTCCCGCAAGAGCGAACGCGCCGCCGGCGACGGCAACTGAGCACCCTTCCGCATCGACCGGACGGCCTCACATTCGTTGTGTGAGAAGCCGCAACTAAGCCCTTTACGACGGGTTTACGCGTATGTAGCATCTTTTGTCGCAGGTGGTCGATAACTTCGGTCCAGTGCCAGACCTTCGGGTCTCGCCGACCGGCCGCGGGGGCAGCCTCTTCTGAGAGCGGCCGACCGTGTCAGCCGAGCAGTCACTCAGTTGCGTTATCGGGAAATGGCCGGAACACCACATCCGGCGTGAAGGACTCCGTGGGAAGGGTCCGCAATGGGTCGCCGATGGTGACCTGAAACATATTTATCTCGAGGACACAACTGAGAATGAACGCCCGTTACCGCAATGCGGCAGCCGCCGCCCTGAGTCTCACAGTCGGTCTTTTCGCTTTCTTCGGTCTTGTCGGCCCGGCTTCCGCGACCAGTCCGGCCACCGAGTGTCTGGCCAACCCGCTGGGTGCCGCCACCGGATACACGGAGTTCATCCAGACCAACGGTTCTCGCGGTTCCGAGTCCGAGGGTGCGATCGCGTACGGCGGCAACCTCTCCGCCTCGGGCATGACCGTCGGTTCGCATCTGTCGGTCGCCAAGACCTTCCCGTCGCTGGTGGTCAACGGCAGTTCGAACTCGTTCAACCTGCAGAAGGGCAGTGCCTGGACCCCGGGTCTCACCGGCTACATCAACTACAACGGCGGTGGCTCCCAGCTCGGATCGGCCCCGATCGATTTCACGTCCGCTTTCGCCGATCTCACAGCCAAGTCGACCGCCTGGTCGGGCACGACGGCCAACGGCACCGCTTCGGTTATCAACACCAACGGGACCAACCCGGCCGGCATTTCGCTGGGCGGCAACGCGCTCTACCTGAAGGGCACCGACGCGACCCGCAACGTCTTCTCGGTGACTCCCGCCCAGCTCAGCGGCAACGTCGCCGTCCTGATCGAGGTCCCGTCCGGTTCGACCACCCTGATCAACGTGTCCGGATCCAGCGCCCAGGTGGACGGCAACATGTACTTCAAGGTCGGAGGTTCCTGGACCCAGGCACAGGACAGCGCCACCGCGGCCTTCAACAAGAAGACCCTCTGGAACTTCTCGAGCGCGAACAGCGTCGGTCTGAACACGGGTTCGGCCTTCGCCGGAACGATCCTGGCTCCCAAGGCGGCCGTCGACGCGTTCAACGTCGGCCACAACATCGGCCAGGTGATCGCCAAGAGCTTCACTTCGAATCGTGAGACCCATCACGCCACTTTCGACGGCTGCCTGCCGCCGACCGAGCCGCCGGTGGGACCCACCGGGCCGACCGGACCGACGTCTCCCACGGGACCAACCGGACCGACGAGCCCGACCGGCCCCACCGGCCCTACCTCCCCGACCGGGCCCACCGGACCGACCAGCCCGACGGGACCCACGGGACCGACCACTCCGGGCAAGCCCAAGCTGAAGATCACCAAGATCGCCGACAACCCCGTGGTCCGCGACGGTGACCAGGTCGTGTTCACGCTCTCGGTCAAGAACGAGGGCGATGCCGCCTCCGAGAACACGGTGATCTCCGACCTGGTCCCGGTCGGCCTCACGGTCAACTCGGCCGACAGTCCCTGCACGGTCGCCGGCCAGCAGGTCGAGTGTGTGATCGGGACTCTCGCCGCCGGGCAGACCAAGACCTTCCAGGTCCACACCACGGCCAAGATCCTCACGGTCGACACCGCCAATGATCAGCTCACGATCGGCAAGGTCGAGCGGCACATCTCGATCCAGGCCGGACAGACCCAGACCGCGCAGATCACCTGCGACGCGAACGGCATCATGTCCGACGGCTCGGTCCGGGTCGACTCGGTCGATCAGGGCACGGGTGACCTGAACAGTGTCGAGGTCCACAAGGTCGCCTCCACCTCGAAGAGCACCTACGAGGCCGTGATCACCAATCACTCGAGCGGGCAGGCCCAGGTCAAGCTGTTCGGTGTCTGCCTGCCGGACAAGACCACCGGCGGCCATGAACTGCTGGTCACCCCGCCGGTCAGCCAGACGGTGACGCTCAACCAGGGCGTTCACACGGTCAACCTGACCTGTGGTGCCGGCTACACCCCGATCGCTCCCGGGGTCGAGGTCACGGGCGGCCGCGCCTGGATCATCGCCAGCGCCCCGAACGGTGCGAACGGCCGCAAGGTCACCCTCAAGGTCGATCAGAACGGCACCACCGCGACCCTCAGCATCCGCTGCCTCTCCAACCGGACCGGCGCGGTCAATGGCGGCACGAGCGAGCTGCAGTTCACTCCGATCACCAAGACCATCCAGGTCGGTGCCGGACAGACCGTCACCGAACAACTGACCTGTGGCGAGAATGCCAAGGGCATCGTCGCGGGGTGGGAATACGACGACGAGCTGATCCCGCTCGGCAACGATCCGCAGCCGAAGACCAGGGTCTTCAAGATCTGGAACCCGACCTGGCATCCGCTGAACGCGACTCTCTACCTGCTCTGTCTGGAAGTCCGGACCGGCACGGCCGGCGGCAGCGGCGAGTACGTCAACACGGCGACCGTGAGCAGCAGCTCGACCCAGGGTCCGGGAGCACAGCTCTCCGACGATGCCTCGGTCACGGTCGAGCCGGACACGGACACTCCGGACACGCCCGTCACTCCCGGCCCGGAAGCCTCAAACTCTCCGAGTCCCCTCAGCGCCTCGCTGAGCGGGCGCAGCCTGAAGGTCAAGCTGAGCTCCGCCGGAGCCGGCAAGGCCATCGCGACCTCGCCGAAGACCTTCCGTCTCGGCAAGCGTGTCTTCCGCAACGGCAGCCTGCTGGGCAAGGGGAGCACCACAGCCACTTCGAGCTCGATCAAGGTCAAGCTCACCAAATCCGCGGCCCGGGCCATCAAGACCGGAAAGGTCAAGAAGGTCAAGCTGACGGTCACGTCCAACAGTGGTGAGAAGAAGTCGAAGTTCCTGCGCGTCAAGCGCGGATAGCCTCAGGGGGCGCTTCGACCTCGGGCCCCGGTCCGCGCAAGCGGCCGGGGCTTTCTTCTTGCATGGGCGGGGGTTAACCCCACCCCCGACTCTCGGGTTCCGAGCCTCGATTATGGGCTCCGCACCAATGAAACCGGCGCGCTTCGCTGCTTGGATCGTCGCATGTCGAATTCAACGTCGAAACCAGTCCGATCCAAGCCGAATTTCGGCGACGGTGGTCGCCTTTCCCGCCTGACCCGAAGGTCGGCCACCGCTTCCGCCAGACGTCCGAAGACCGTGATCGCCCTGTGGCTGATCCTGGTCTTCGGGCTCTTCGCCGCCGGCATGTCCACCGGCACGAAGATGCTCACCGGAAACGACCAGAACATCGGTGAGTCGAAGGCCGCCAACGCGCAGCTCGCCGACGCCGGTCTCGGCGATCCCGCCGTGGAGAACATGATGGTCTCCACCGACGATCCCGCCGCGACCCGCGCCGCCACCGATGACCTGATCGCCCAGCTGCGCAAGGAGCCGGACGTGAAAGAGATCGGGGATCCGTTCGAAGCCCGGGGTGCCCTGGCCGACGGCGGCCGCAAGGCGCTCGTCCAGGCGACCCTGCGCGGCGATCCGGAGGACGCGGTCGACCATGTCGACGGAGTCATCGCCGCGGTCGATGCGACCAAGGCCGACAACCCGGGTGCGACGATCAACTCGATCGGCCCCGGAACGCTGGACAAGGAGTTCGAGAAGATCGTCGAGGAGGATCTCCGCAACGCGGAGATGATCTCGCTGCCGATCACCCTGCTGATCCTGCTGGTCGCCTTCGGCGCCCTGGTCGCGGCCTCGGTGCCGCTGATGCTGGGCGTCACCTCGGTGATCGCCGCGATCGGCGGCCTCGCCCTGATCTCCCAGGTGTTCCCTGCCGGTGACGCCAGCGCCTCCCTGGTCGTGCTGCTCGGGCTCGCGGTCGGTGTCGACTACTCGCTCTTCTACATCCGGCGTGAACGTGAGGAACGCCAGGCCGGACGCGGCGAGGAGGCCGCCCTGTTCGCGACCTCGGCCACGGTCGGCCGCGCGATCGTGATCTCCGGCATCACCGTGATCATCGGTCTCGCCGGCCTCGCCGCAACGGGCCTGCCGATGTTCATGTCGATGGCACTCTCGACCATGCTGGTCGTGCTGATCGCGATGATCGGCTCGCTGACCGTGCTGCCCGCGACCCTCGCCCTGCTGGGCGACCGGGTCAACAAGGGCCGCATTCCCGGCCTGGACCGGCTCAAGCGCCGCCGCGCGGCCCGCCGGGCGCGCACCAGCGGCCTGTCCCTGGTGCCCGACAGTCAGATGGGTTTCTGGGATCGCCTGGCCCGCATGGTCACCCGGCGCCCGCTGCTGGCGATGGTCAGTGCGGCCTGCGTGCTCGGAGCGATCGCGGTTCCCGCGCTCGGCCTGAACAGCGGTGAGTCCGAGTACGGCCTGCCGAAGGATTCCGAGGTGATGGTCGCGCTCACCCAGATCGAGAACAACTTCCCCGGTGCTCCGGCCACCACCGATCTGGTCGTGACCGGTGATTCGCTCGACTCGTCCGCATCGCAATCCGCCCTCGACGAGATCGGGAGCAGTGCGATGAAGGTCACCGGCGGAAAGGGGTCCCCCGAGGTTCGTGTCTCCGACGACGGGGGCACGGCCCTGATCAGGGTTCCCACTCCCGACGCAAGGCCGCAGGAGAGCAAGCGGATCGTTCACGACCTGCGGGACGAACTGCCCTCGACCGCCGGACGGCTTTTGCCGGGATCGGAGCTGAAGGTCACCGGCGAAACCGCCGAGTCGACTGATTTCGGGGATCGGCTCGACACAGTCACCCCGATCGTGGTCGGCGTGATCCTGGTCCTGGCCCTGATCCTGCTGATCGCGACGTTCCGCTCGGTTCCGCTGGCCTTCGCTGTGGTCGGGCTCAACCTGCTCTCGATGGCCGCCACCTATGGCGTGCTGGTCGCGGTATTCCAGAACACCTGGGCCGAGGGCCTGCTCGATTTCACCTCGAACGGCGCGATCGCGTCCTGGGTGCCGTTGAACGCTTTCGTGATCCTGTTCGGTCTCTCGATGGACTACACGATCCTGGTCCTGGAGCGAATCCGTGAGTCGCGGCGCGCCGGGCGTTCGCCGCGGGCCGCCGCTCGCGAGGGCGTCGCCGCGACCGCGGGAACGGTGACCAGTGCCGCGGCCGTGATGGTCGCCGTGTTTGCGATCTTCCCGACCCTGCCGATGCTCGAGATGAAGATGCTCGGTGTGGCACTCGCGGTCGGGATCTTGATCGACGCGACGATCGTGCGGGGCATAGCATTGCCCGCAATGGTCGCCCTGCTCGGAGAACGCGGAGTCAAGGGGCCTGCCCGTTCCCGGCGCCGGCGTCCCCGGATCGCTCCGGCTCCCCAGCCGGAACCGCGTGGCGGCGCGGTCGCCGCCTGGAGCGACGATGCTCGCTAGGAAGCACTACAACCCGGACTCGGTGCTCGCGGCGCACACCGCCGTCTCGGCCGCGCTCGGCTTCCTGGTCACCCTCATCTGGGGGTTGACCGGGGCCGGGTATTTCTGGCCCGTGTGGGTCTGGTTCGGGCTGGCGATCCCCCTCGCGATCGATTTCAGCTGGTGGTACTCCCGCCAGTTCGAGGGGCGGCGTGAGTGGCTCGCCCTTCACATGTCGCTCACCGCGGTCGCCTCGGCCGCCCTGATCATGATCTGGGCGCTGAGCGGCGGCGGTGCCTTCTGGCCGGGCATTCCGGTCATCTGCCTGCTCGGGCTGGTGGTCTGCCATCTGTTCATCAGCGAGAACTGGGACCGTCTTTTCAAGAGCGGCCGGGAGAAGGTGCTCACCGAGCGGGTCGATCAGCTGACCCGCACCCGGCAGGGCACCCTCGAGGCCCAGGCGGCCCAGCTCCGCCAGGTGGAACGGGATCTCCACGACGGTGCCCAGTCCCGCCTGGTCGCGCTCAGCATGCAGCTGGCCCGGGCCGAGGCGAAGCTGGACGACCAGCCCGAAGCGGCCAAGCTGGTCCGGCAGGCCCGGGCCGAGGCGGGCGAAGCGATCGCCGAGCTGCGTGATCTGGCTCGCGGCATCGCTCCCCCGGTGCTGGCCGATCGCGGCCTCGCCGAGGCGGCACGGTCCCTCGGCACCCGCAATCCGGGCGGGGTCACGATCGAGTCCACGCTCGAACGCCGGCCCCCGCCGATCATCGAGACGGGCGCATATTTCGTGATCGCCGAGTCGCTGACGAACGCGGCCAAGCACGCTCCGGGCGTCCCCGTGACCGTGAGCCTGGCCGAGGGTGACGGTCAGCTGAACATCGTGATCAAGGACGAAGGACCGGGCGGCGCCGACCCCAAGGGCAACGGCCTCACCGGTCTGCTCCACCGGGTCGAGGCCCTCGACGGCCGGATGGGCATCAACAGCCCTCCCGGCGAAGGCACTGTGATTAGGGTGGATCTGCCATGCGAGTAGTGATCGTCGAAGACCAGGCCCTCCTGCGCGAGGGAATCATCGCCCTCCTGCGCGAGAACGGCGTCGAGGTGGTCGGCCAGGCCGAGGACGCGCCCGGCCTGCTCCGGCTGATCGCCGGCCACAAGCCGGACCTCGCGATCGTGGACGTGAGGCTTCCCCCGACCTTCACCGACGAGGGCATCAGGGCCGCGATCGAGGCGCGTGAGCGTCATCCCGGCCTGGGCATCCTGATCCTCTCCCAGTACGTCGAACCCGTCTACACCTCGGAGCTGCTGGCCGGAGGCTCCGGCGGGGTCGGATATCTGCTGAAGGAGCGCGTGGCCGACATTCCCGCTTTCCTCGACGCGATCGGCCGGGTCTCCGAAGGCGGCACCGCGCTCGACCGTGAGGTGGTCGCGGAGCTGGTCCGTGGCAGGACCGACGACAACTCGCTCGACGAACTGACCCCGCGAGAGAGCGAGGTGCTTTCGCTCATGGCGGAGGGCAAGACCAACTCGGGCATCGCCGAGGCCCTGGTGGTCACACCCGGCGCGGTCGAGAAACACATCTCGAACATCTTCAGCAAGCTCGATCTCCCGACCACCGGCGCCGACCACCGGCGGGTGCTGGCCGTGCTGCGCTTCTTTCAGTCGGATTCCTAGGCGAGCACCGGTGTGACCGGCTCGTCTCCGTCAAGTACGGCGATCACGTTGGCGGCGACCAGCCTGGCCATCTCGTCGCGGGCGCGCGTCGTGGCCGACCCGATGTGTGGGGTGAGCGCGGTGCGGGGAGCTTCCAGCAGGCGTTTCGGCACCTCGGGCTCGTTCTCGTAGACGTCGAGGCCCGCCGCGCCGATCGTGCCGTTCTCGAGCGCGTCGGCAAGGGCTTCCGAGTCGATCAGGGTCCCCCGTCCCGTGTTGACGATGATCGCGGTGTCCTTCATGCGGGCGAGCGCCGCGGCGTCGATCAGGTGTCTGGTCTCCGGTCGCGTGGGCAGGTGAAGGCTGACCACATCGGACTCGGCGAGGAGTACTTCGAGCTCGACCCGGCGGGCACCGAGCTTGACCTCCGTCACTTCCTTCGGCTCGCGTGACACGTACAGGAACTCGGCATCGAATCCCCGCATGAGCTCGGCGTAGCGTTGCCCGATCCGCCCCATGCCGACCACACCGATGGTCGCTCCGCTGAGTTCGAACCCGAGGAAGTCGGAGGGATCCCAGCCCTTCCATTCACCGGCCCGCATCCGTCTCTCGGCGCCGCCGATGTCGCGGGCGGCCGCCAGGGTGAGCGCTGCCGCCAGTTCCGCCGTGGCGTTGGTGAGCACGTCCGGTGTGTTGGTGACCGTGACCCCGGCGGCACCGCAGGCTTCGAGGTCCACATTGTCGAATCCGACCGCGAAGTTCGCCACTATTCGCAGTCTCTCACCGGCGGCGCGAATCAGCTCTTCGTCGACGGTGACAGTGGGGTCGGCGACGATCGCGTCGGCACCCTCCGCCAGCCGGAGCACGTCATCGCGACTCGAGTCCAATCCACCACTGACGGTGTCGAATCGCTCCTCCAGGAGTTCGTACCCCGCGGGAAGGAGGCGGCGTGCGATTGTGACTCTTTTCCGGTCGCTCAATGAGAAGCTCCTTATTTTTTTACTACACGTTGTATGTAAATCACTAGGATGCCCACAGTTACCTCAGCAACAACAGCGGACCTACACGAAGTGACCCCATATCGAAAGGTAGATGTGCCTGCTAAGACCGACGCAATTCGCAAACTGGTCGAGGAACGACTAGCAGAACTGGACCGGGAAAGAGAAGAACTTCAGGAAGCGCTCGACGAAATGGTCGGCCGGCGCCGAAGCGGCCGAGCCACCGGATCCGGTGATGGATCGGGCAAGACGGCCCGGGAATCGGCACCCCGGCCGGGACGCCGCCGTCGCAAGGGCGGAACCCGAGCCGAGCACGCCGAGAAGGCGGTTGCGGACAACCCCGGCATCAAGGCATCCGAGGTCGCCGAGCAGCTGAAGATCAAGCCGAACTACGTCTACCGCGTGATGGCCGAACTGGTCAAGGAAGGCCGGGTCATCAAGAAGGGCACCGGATACTTCCCGGTCGAAGCAGCGGCCGAGTAGAAAGAGTCACGGCACAAAAAAGCCGCGTTGCCCGAAAGAGTTCACTCGGGCAACGCGGCTTTTTGCGGTTTCGTCTGATCAGATGAGGCCGAGATCCGCCACAGCCTGGCGCTCTTCCGAGAGTTCGGCGGCGCTGGCGGCGATCTTCTCCTTCGAGAACTCGTCGATGTCCAGGCCCTGGACGATCGAGTACTCGCCACCGGAACAGGTGACGGGGAAGCCGGCGATGATGTCGTCCGGCACACCGTAGGAACCGTCCGACGGGATCCCCATCGAGACCCAGTCACCTTCAGGCGTTCCGTTGACCCAGTTGTAGACATGGTCGATCGCGGCGTTGGCGGCCGAAGCGGCGCTCGACGCACCGCGCGCCTCGATGATCGCGGCACCGCGCTTGGCGACGCGCGGGATGTACTCATCCTTGATCCAGACCTCGTCGTCAACCGCGGCCCAGGCGTTCTGGCCATTGACCTCGGCGTGGGTGAGATCGGGGTACTGGGTGGTCGAGTGGTTGCCCCACACGGTCATCTTCTTGACCGAGGAGATCGGCTGGCCGAGCTTGTTCGCGACCTGCGCGATCGCCCGGTTGTGGTCCAGGCGCATCATCGCGGTGAAACGCTCACGCGGCACGTCGGGCGCGGCCGAAGCGGCGATCAGGGCGTTGGTGTTCGCCGGGTTGCCGACCACCAGGATCTTCACGTCATCGGCGGCACCGTCGTTGATCGCCTCGCCCTGCGGCTTGAAGATCCCACCGTTGGCCTCGAGCAGATCGGCCCGCTCCATACCGGGGCCACGCGGACGGGCGCCGACCAGGAGCCCGATGTTGACACCGTCGAAGGCTTCTCTCGGGTCGTCGGTGATGCTGATCTTCTCAAGCAGCGGGAAGGCGCAGTCGTCGAGTTCCATGGCGGTGCCCTCGGCGGCCTTCACGGCGGCCGGGATCTCCAGCAGGCTCAGGTGAACCTTGGTGTCCGGGCCGAGCAGCTGTCCGCTGGCGATCCGGAAAAGCAGGGCGTAGCCGATCTGACCGGCGGCGCCGGTGACTGTGACCTTTACTGGGGTGCTCACATTTTCTCCTTGAGTGGTTGAGGCTCAGGCCTGGGCCATTGCCGTCTGAAGGTTCTCGTCGATCGAGGCCAGGAACTCCTGGGTGGTCTGCCAGGGCTGGTCCGGGCCGATGAGGCGGGCGAGGTCCTTGGTCATCTTGCCGCTCTCGACCGTCTCGATGCAGACGCGCTCGAGGGTCTCGGCGAACTCGGTGACTTCGGGGGTGTCATCCATCCGGCCCCGGGCGGCGAGGCCGCGGGTCCAGGCGAATATCGATGCGATCGGGTTGGTCGAGGTCGGGTTGCCCTTCTGGTGCTCGCGGTAGTGGCGGGTCACCGTGCCGTGGGCGGCCTCGGCTTCGACCGTCTTGCCGTCGGGCGACATCAGGACGGAGGTCATCAGACCGAGTGATCCGAAGCCCTGGGCGACGGTGTCGGACTGGACGTCACCGTCGTAGTTCTTGCAGGCCCAGACGTAGCCGCCCTCCCACTTCAGGGCGGAAGCGACCATGTCGTCGATCAGACGGTGCTCATAGGTGATGCCGGCGGCCTCGAAATCGGCCTTGAACTCGGCGTCGTAGATCTCCTGGAAGAGGTCCTTGAAGCGTCCGTCGTACTTCTTCATGATCGTGTTCTTGGTCGACATGTAGACCGGGTAGTTGCGATCGAGTCCGTAGCGGAGCGAGGCGCGGGCGAAGTCCCGGATCGACTCGTCGTGGTTGTACATGGTCATCGCGATGCCGCTCTCGGGGAACTCGTGGACCACGATCTCGACCGGCTCACCGCCGTCCTTCGGCGTGAAGGTGGTGGTCAGGGTGCCCTCGCCGGGAATCAGCATGTCGGTCGCGCGGTACTGGTCGCCGAAGGCATGACGGCCGATCACGATCGGCTTGGTCCAGCCGGGCACGAGGCGCGGCACGTTGGAGATCACGATCGGCTCGCGGAAGATGACTCCGCCGAGGATGTTGCGGATCGTGCCGTTCGGGGAGCGGTACATCTCCTTCAGGCCGAACTCCTCGACCCGGGCCTCGTCCGGCGTGATCGTCGCGCACTTGACGCCGACGCCGTACTGCTTGATCGCGTTCGCCGAATCGATCGTGATCTGGTCGTTGGTCGCGTCACGGCTCTCGATGCCGAGGTCGTAGTACTTGAGGTCGACATCGAGGTACGGCAGGATCAGCTGATCCTTGATGAACGACCAGATGATCCTGGTCATCTCATCGCCATCCAGTTCGACGATCGGATTCGCGACTTTGATCTTCGGCACGGCGGGTACTTCCCTTCGTATTGGAACTCTCTGAAACTCTTCTTTGGCGTCCGATGCTATAGGCAAGCCGCGCTGCAGGCGCTGTGAGATCATGCGTGTCGATGTCAGCAACTCACGAGGTTTTCAATCAGTCGAGGGCACTGGAGGACGTCAACCTCTTCGCGATCGATCAGCCGCTCCGCGAAGCGCTGAAACGTGAAGGCGGAGGCTGGGCGTCCGATCAGGTCACAGAGTTCGGTGGGATCTGCGGATCGGCCGAGGTCCAGCGATGGGGAACCGAGGCGAACGCCTTCCCCCCGCGCCTGAAGACCCACGACCGATTCGGCCACCGGATCGACGAAGTCGAGTTCCATCCCGCCTGGCATGAGCTGATGCGGCTCGGCATCTCCCATGGCGTGCACTCGCTGCCGTGGCAGGATCCGGGTCCGGGCGCCAACGTCGCCCGCGCCGCGCTTTTCACCCAGCTGTCCCAGGCCGAGGCCGGGGTCGGCTGCCCGATCTCGATGACTTTCTCGGTGATCCCGGCGCTCCGCACCCAGCCCGAGCTGGCGGCCGAATGGGAGCCGCGCTTCCTCTCCCGTGAGTACGACGGCGAACTGCGCCCCGCCGCGGAGAAGCCCGGGGCCCTGGCCGGCATGGCGATGACCGAGAAGCAGGGTGGGTCCGACGTGCGGGCGAACACGACCCGCGCGGTCGCGATCAACGGCGGCGGCCCCGGCGCCGAGTACGAGATCACCGGCCACAAATGGTTCTGCTCGGCCCCGATGTGCGACGCCTTCCTGGTGCTGGCCCAGACCGACGCCGGTGTCTCCTGCTTCCTGATGCCCCGCTTCACGCCGAACGGCGAGCGCAACAGGTTCCACATCCAGCGCCTGAAGGACAAGCTCGGCAACAAGTCGAACGCCTCCTCCGAGGTCGAGTTCCGCGGGGCCTGGGCCCGGCTGGTCGGCGAGGAGGGTCGCGGCGTGCGCACCATCATCGAGATGGTCGGCCACACCCGTCTCGACTGTGCGATCGGTTCGAGCGCCGGCATGCGCGCCGGCGTCGCCCAGGCGACCTTCTACACGAGCAACCGCTCCGCTTTCGGCAAGAAGCTGATCGACCAGCCGCTGATGACCAACGTGCTGGCCGACCTCTGCGTCGAGTCGGAGGCCGCGACCGCCTCGATCATGAGGCTGTCCCGCGCCTATGACGACGCCGCCACCGGTGACGAGCGGGCACAGCTGCTGAAGCGGATCGCCACGCCGGTGCTGAAGTACTTCATCTGCAAACGCGCCCCGTGGCACGCGGTCGAATCGCTCGAGTGCCTCGGCGGCAACGGCTACGTCGAAGAGTCGGGCATGCCGCGGCTCTTCCGCGAAAGCCCGCTGATGTCGATCTGGGAAGGATCCGGCAACGTGCAGGCGCTCGACACCCTGCGGGCCATGGTCAAGAGCCCGACCAGCCTCCAGGCGCTGTTCGACGAGATCGGCGAGGCCTCCGGGGCCGATGTGCGCCTCGATTCCTATGTGGACAAGCTGAAGACCTCGATCGAGACCTCACCCGAGACGCTCGAGGTGAGGGCGCGCCGCGTGGTCGAGGGTCTCGCCCTGGCCTTCCAGGGCTCACTCCTGGTCCGTCACGGCGATCCCGCGGTGGCCGATGCCTTCTGCGCCTCCCGCCTCGGCGGGGACTGGGGCGAAGCGTTCGGCACGCTGCCGGCGGGCCTCGAGTACAGCGCGATCATCGAGCGCAGCACGCCGCGGTTCTAACCGCCGCATCCGGCTGATATTCATCCGGGTCCACCTGTCGTCTACGAAAGGCACCGATGTCGGATCAGGGTTTGAGCAATCACCACCGGAGCACGCTCAAGGAGATCTTCGATCACCAGAACCACAGTGTCGAGTGGCGGAAGATCGAGTCGCTGCTGGAGGCGGTCGGCACGGTCACCAAGGAACACAACGGCCACCTGAAGGTCGAGATCGGTCCCGAGACCGAGGTGTTCCATCTCCACCGCGACAAGGACGCCGATCGCCAGAGCATCGTCGATCTGCGGCGGATGCTCACCGAGGCGGGCTTCAATCCGGACGGGACCGCGGCGGTCGCCGACGAACGCGACCGTGACTACCGTGACAACCGCTGGGGCAAGCCCGAGGACGAGGCCTAGGCTTCGTCCTCCCGGCCGAGTTTCCGGGTCATCGCCTCGGCCAGGTCGACCGACTCGACCACCGTGCCGAAATCGACGTTGGCGGCGATGTCGTTCGGCCAATGGTAGTTGGCCGGCTGCCGGTCCTCGGTGCAGGAACAGATCGAGACGACCGGGTATCCCGCCGCGAGCGGCTCCAGTCCATCGGTGCCGTTACGGATGCGCAGGTTCGGGTAGAGGCTGATTCCGATCTCATCGGCGGTCTCGTCCGCCAGTTTCAACGCTTCGGCCGGATACTCGAACATCTTCAGGAAACCTTCGCCCCGGAGAACGGTGAGGAAGGGGGATCCGACCGATTCGAGGTTGATGAAGAAGGTCGAGTCCTTCGGCAGGTCGGCGAAGTGACGCTCACCGAAGGCTTTCATACCCTCGCTGAAGGATTCCTCGGAGCCGACCGAGAGCAGGATCACCCGCACCCCTTCGGGTGGTTCGTCCCTGAAACGCCGGGCCAGGTCGAGCAGGGCGACGACGGCGCTGCCGTTGTCGTTCGCGCCGGGAACAACGTCGCGCAGGCCGATGTCGATCATCGCCGCGGTCGATCCCGCCGACAGCGCGGCCGCGATCGCGGCCAGGCGGCGGCTGCCGGTGAGCGCGGCGATCGCCGCCAGGATCGGGCCGCCGATCACCGGCGCCATCAGCATCGGACTGGTCTCCAGGCGTCTGAATAGGCCGGTCTTGGCGAGCAGCTCCGGGCCGCCCGGGTGAAAGACGAAGCCGGCATGGGCCGAGTCGTGGTGGGCGACCAGAACCACCGTCCGTTTCGCGTCGGCATCGCCCATCTCGGCCACGACGTTGTACGTCGGCCGCTTCGGCAACAGGCGGCGGAGCGGCCGTGAACGGGGCGGGAAGTCGGTTGCGATGACCGCCGCACCGGCGGTACCGGCGAGCAGGCCCAGGACCCGCTTTCCACGACGGGCGGCCAGCGATCCCAGCAGTCCCGCCGCGGTGCCGATGCCGATCGGCCACCAGTAGGTCCCGTGCGCGGATTCCGTCTCGATCCGCGCCTCCGCGCCGATCTCGTCGAGGGTCTCGACGATCCACTCGGCCGCTTCGAGTTCACCGTCGGACGCCGAGGGCCGGTCGATCACCTCGAGCCGCTCAAGCTTCGACCGCAGCCAGTTCTCACGTGTTTCGGATCCGCTTTCCACGGCCCGGAACCATATCCGCGAAATCCCGGTTCCTGTGTGCCCTGCGCACACGATCGCCCCGCTCTTTACAGAAAATTCGGACTGGTTCCCTACGATGGGGCGACCAATGTTCGGCGGCGGCAGATCTTTCACCCTTTTCACGGTCCGGGGAATCCGGATAACCGTCGATCTGTCCTGGTTCATCGTCCTTTTCATCGTGATCTTCTGGCTGTCGGGCTTCTACGGCGATCTGCTGGACAAGCCGAACTCGGCGACGGAGCCGTATCTGCTCGCCGTGCTCAGCGCGATCGGCTTTTTCGGTTCGATCGTCCTCCACGAGCTGGGTCACGCTTTCGTCGCCCTGCGCAACGGCATCGGCATCTCCCGCATATCGCTCTGGATCTTCGGCGGCGTCGCCCAGATGGACCGCGAATCCGACAGTCCCGGCACCGAGTTCAAGGTCGCGATCGGCGGCCCCGTGGTCACCGCTCTGATCGCGATCGTCCTGATCGCCGTCGGTGTGCTCACCGTCGGCTGGTCCACCTTCCGGGACGCGATCGAGGTCCGCAACACGGCCGAGATGACCGGCGTGATCGCGATGATCGCCTGGCTGGCCGCGATCAACGTGATCGTGCTCGCCTTCAATCTGCTGCCCGCCTTCCCGATGGATGGCGGGCGCATCGTGCGGGCGATCGCCTGGAAGATCACCGGCAAGCGCGGCTCCGCCACCAATTTCGCCGCGGGCCTGGGACGGATCTTCGGCTACATCTTCATCGGCCTCGGTCTCTACTGGGCCTACACCGGCGCCTTCATCAGCGGCGTCTGGCTGGCGCTCATCGGGTATCTGATCACGAGCTCCGCCCGGGCCGCCACCGTCCAGAACAGCGTCACCAGCCGCCTGGAGGGGATCAAGGTCGGGGACGTGATGGACGAGCATCCCGTGGCGATGCCGGGATCGCTCACCGTCGACCGCGCGCTGGAGGAGTACTTCCTGCGCTACCAGTGGTCCTGGTTCCCGGTGGTCGACGAGCAGCAGCACTTCATCGGCATGGCGATCCGTGACCAGATCGAGCGGATCCCCGAGGTCGACCGGGCCACCGAGGTCGTGTCCGGCCATCTTGAAGACGAAAGCCGGGCCTTTCACATCAACCAGGAGGCATTGCTGGAAAGCCTGCTCGGCAATCCCAATCTGCGCAAGTTCGGTGCCCTGATGGTGACCGACCACGGCGGGCGGCTGTCCGGTGTGATCACGGTCGAACAACTCGGAAGGGCGCTTCGCCCTTAGGCGAATCTCTCCCCATCGCAGCCGCGACGCCGGTGGCCGGGATCGTTCTCGATCTCTTTTTCGTCCTGCTGGCGGCGAAACTCGGCGAAGAACTGTTCCGGCGGATCGGGCAGCCGGTGATCGCCGGCGAGATCCTGGCCGGAGTGCTGATCGGACCATCGGTCCTCGGGCTGGTCGATCTCGGAGAGGCGGTTGAGCTCTTCGCCGAGCTGGGCGTGGTCTTCCTGCTCTTCTGGGTCGGCCTGGAGAACCGGATCGGCAAGCTTCACGAGGTCGGTCCGCGGGCCCTGTTCGTGGGGGCCGGCGGGATCATCGTGCCGTTCGTCGCCGGCCTCGGGTTCGGACTGGCGATGGGCTGGGAGTTCACGACCTGCTTCTTCCTCGGTGCCGCGCTCGCCGCGACCAGCACCGCGATCACCTCGGCGACGATGCTGGAGCTCGGCATGATCGATTCGAAACCGGCCCGGATCGTGCTCGGCGCGGCCGTGGTCGACGACGTGCTCGCGCTGATCCTGCTGGCGATCGCGGCCGGCATGGCCGAAGGTCAGATCGACGTGACCTCGATCAGCGTCACGGTCGCCCTCTCGCTCGGATTCGTCGCCTTCTTCGCGCTCGGCGGCACCAGGCTGATGGCCGCCCGGCCGCAGATCCTGAAAGACCCGAAGTTCGCCGACTCGCCGCTGCTGCCGGCGGTCCTGCTCTGCCTCGGGCTGGCGGCGCTGGCCGCACAGGTCGGCCTGGCCGCGATCATCGGGGCGTTCCTGGCCGGGCTGATGGTCGCCGAGACCAAGGAGCATCATCCGGTCGAGGAGGAGATCGCGCCGCTCTACGCTTTCTTCCCGCCCTTCTTCTTCGCCTACATCGGTATGCAGCTCGATCTCGGGGAACTGGCCGACGGCGAGACCCTGCTGATCCTTGCGGCGGTCACGCTCATCGCCGTGGTGGCGAAGCTGATCGGCGCCTACATGGGCACCCGAGGGCTCGACAGCAGGGAATCGAGGATCATCGCGGTCGGCATGGTGCCCCGTGGCGAGGTCGGAATCGTCGCCGCCGGGATCGGTCTCGCGGCGGATGTGATCACCCCGCAGATCTTCGCGGTGGTCGTCGCCATGTCCCTGATCACGACTCTGATCGTTCCGGCCGTGCTGCCTCGGCTGACCCGCGCCGGGGACGACTAGGCGCGTACCGGACCGACCTAAGAAAACTACCCGAATCCCAACTCCCGCGCGAATTCGGACTTGTGCAAATAGGATCGTTCTCTGGCACTAGCTATCGGCACATTCCTCATCGCGCTCGCCTTCATCGCGAGCGAAAAGATCCACCGGACCAAGGTGGCTCTACTCGGTGCGGCGGTCGTGGTGCTGTTCGTCGGCGAGTACAACGAGGAACTCGCCATCGAATCGGTCGAGTTCGCGACTCTCGGGCTGCTGGCCGGGATGATGATCCTGGTCTACATCACCCAGCAGACCGGCATCTACGATTTCGTCGCGGTGAAAGCGGGACAGATCTCGCGCGGCCGGCCTTTCGTGCTGGTCGTGATGATGTCGGCGACGGTCACCATCCTCTCGGGATTCCTCGACAACCTGACGACGATCCTGCTGATCGTGCCGATCACCTTCCTCTTGGCGGACACCCTCGACATCAGTCCGATGCCGCTGATCATGGTCGAGATCATGGCCGCGAACATCGGTGGTGCCGCCACCCTGATCGGCGATCCGCCGAACATCCTGATCGGTGACGCCGCGGACCTCAGCTTCAACGACTTCCTGATCAACAACGCTCCCGGAGTGATCGGCATCCTCTCGGTGATCACGGTGGGCCTCTACTTCGTGTTCCGCAAGAAACTCCAGGTCGACGAGGCGAACCGGAAGTTCGTGATGGAACTCGACGCCAAGGCGTCGATCTCGGACATGGCCGAGCTGAAGCGCACGCTGCCGGTGCTCGGCGGCACGATCGTCCTCTTCTTCCTGCATCAGTACATCCACATCGAACCGGCGACCATCGCCCTGTCGGGGGCCGCGGTCTGCATGCTGGTCACGAGAATCCCGATCGAACAGGTGCTGGAGAAGATCGAGTGGACGACGCTCTTCTTCTTCATCGGCCTGTTCGTGATGGTCGGCGCGCTCGAGGTGACCGGTGCGCTCGAGCATGTCGGGGACGCGATCCAGTCGATGACCGACGGCAACCGCAACGCGGAGTTGGTCAGCATCATCTGGTTTTCCTCGGTGATCGGCGGCATCGTCGACAACATCCCGCTGACCACGGCGATGATCCCGGTGGTCGAGCAGATCAAGGGCGATTCCGGCGACAACGCCTACTGGTGGGCCCTTTCGCTGGGCGCCTGTTTCGGCGGCAACCTGACCATGGTGTCGGCGGCGGCCAACGTCGCCGCGGCCGGTTTGGCCGACCGTGCGGGCCAGCCGATCAGCTTCTTCGGCTTCATGAAGATCGGCCTGCCGGTGACCCTGATCTCAACATTGCTCGCAACGGCGTACATTCTTCTTCGGTACTGAAGAGTTTGAAACCAAAACGCGACAAGTCAGGTTCATCGGGGTGAGGCGTTGGCCGACCACATAGTCAGATCGATCATCCGGGAGGTCAAGCCTCTCGTCACTTCTGATCCGGTCGGTTACGCAGCCCGCAGGGTGATCCAGTCCGGCCTGCCCGCCCTGCCGGTGGTCGACGAGGACGGCAACTACGCCGGCCTGTTCGGGGAGCGTGAGTTCATGACCGCGGTCTTCCCCGGCTATGTCGGCACCCTGATGTCCGCCCGCATGATCCGCCGCTCGCTCGACGAGACGATCGAAAGGCGGATCGGCAGCCAGGAGGAAGCGGTGCGCGGCTACCTGACCACCGACCCGGTCCTGGTCGAGGACGACTACGCCGACACCCAGCTGGCCGAGACCTTCCTCCACCACCGGGTGATGGTCGTGCCGATCGCCACCGAGGGAAGGGTGCATGCGGTGGTGACCAGAAGCGAGTTCTTCCAGGCCCTGTACGACCGCATCGCCGATATAGCCGAAGATTTCGGCGACTAGCCCCCGATCCGCGAAAGGCCAGTGACAGGGGGTGGAGACGATTAGCACGCATATAGCGTGCTAATCGTCTCCACCCCCTGCT
>DATJUB010000043.1:0-66529 GCA_035502775.1 Solirubrobacterales bacterium
TTCTGGGTCGAATCGCACATCTATCTGATGTGCGATTCGACCCAGAACCGCTCTTGAGGGCCTGTGCGGACCGATTAGTTCGAGGGTCCGCTCCGGTCCCTGCACCAATCGACACGCACCTTCGGGTGCCTACCGGAGGAATTCACATGGGTGACCAGGTACTTCATTTCGAGATCATCAGCAAAGACAACGATCAGGCGATCGCCTTCTACGGCGAGCTGTTCGGCTGGAAGATCGATTCCGACAATCCCTTCAACTACGGCCGGGTCTACGAGGACGACAACGGCGGTGGCATCGGCGGGGGTCTCGGCGCGGCAATGGGCGACTCGCCCGGATACGTGACCGTCTACGTCGACGTGCCCGACTGCGAAGCGGCGCTGGCCAAGGCCGAGAGCCTCGGAGCAGAACGGGTCATGGGTCCGGATGAGATCATGCCGGGCTTCACGATCGGCATCTTCGCCGACCCCGAGGGCAAGATGATCGGTGTCATGCACATGGAAGAGGACCAGACTTCCTGAGCATCCGGTCGGGGGGCGGTCGCCACGTGACGTTCGTCACGCTCCCCGACTAATATGCCGCGCATGGATCGTCGAATCGTAACTCTGATCACTGCCTCTGTCCTGCTCGCGGCCATCGTGGTCGTCGTTCTCGTCGCCGGCAACGGCGACGACTCGGACAAGAATTCCGGAGGCGAGATCAGCAAGGACCTCAGCACGAAGCCGGTCATCGCAGCTTCGAGCGACCTGCCCACCTCACTCGAGACCAAGGACATCGTCGAGGGTGAAGGACCGGCCGCCAAGGACGGCGACACGCTCACCATGCAGTACGTCGGCGTGGTCACCGAGACCGGCAAGGAGTTCGACGCGTCCTGGACCAGCGGTCAGCCCTTCGAGTTCGAGCTCGGTGCGGGCGGCGTGATCAAGGGCTGGGATGAAGGCATCAAGGGCATGAAGGTCGGCGGTCGGCGCGAGCTGATCATCCCGCCGGACCTCGCCTACGGTGCCGCGGGAAGCCCGCCGGACATCCCGGCGAACGCCACCCTCACCTTTGTGGTCGACCTAACCGACATCAAGTAGGACCAGTCCAACCGGAGTTCTGTCGCACGCCAGTCCATGACCGGCGGGGATTCAGTGCGACAGAACCCCCCGTTCGCTCCGGCCGTCCCGCCGCTGGACTTGGGTTAGAAACGTTCTTTTCGGATCGTGGCCTTTCGGCCCTTGATCCGGCTTGAACGCATCGCCTTGATCACGTCGTCGGCGGCGCCGGTCGGCACCTCGACCAGTGAGAAGTTCTCCTTGATCTCGATCGTGCCGATCTGACGGCCGCTGAGGCCACCCTCGTTGGCGATCGCGCCGACCAGATCGCGGGGCGCGACGCTGGCGCTCTTGCCGACGCTGAAGAACAGCCGGGTGTGATCGCCCGCCGGCTTGTTCGCCCTCGGGTTCTTGCCCTTGTATCCGCCGGGCCGGGAAGAACCGTTCTGGCGTGAACCGTTGCCGTTGGAGTATCCGCCCTTGCCCTTGGCCCCCACCGGCGGGATCTCCCGCTCGTCGATCTCGAGACCCGAGTTCTCGTGGGCCAGCTTGGCCGCGGCCGCGGCGATCTCGATCGGATCGAAGCGATTCGGGTCCTCCCCGCCCTCCTTCTGGGCGAGCGATCGGACCAGCTCGAGGTACGGAGCCATCGCCTTGATTCCGGCCGGGGTGTCGGAACCCTTGACGATCGTCTCGTAGACGGTGGTCCGCGTCGCCTCGAGGCGCTTGGCCTTCAGTTCGGCCACGCTCGGCAGTTCCCTGATCTCGATCTGGCGCTTGGTCAGACGCTGGATCGCCTTGATGTTCCGCTGTTCGCGCGGCTCGGCGATCGTGATCGCGATGCCTTCCCGGCCGGCCCGGCCGACCCGGCCGATGCGGTGGACGTACTGCTCCGGGGAGGTCGGCAGTCCGTAGTTGAAGGCATGGGTCAGATGATCGACATCCAGGCCGCGGGCCGCGACGTCGGTCGCAACCAGGATCGACGTCGAACCGGCCCGGAGCCGTCCCATCGCCCGGTCTCGCTGCTCCTGGGTCATGCCGCCATGCAGCGCGTCGGCCCGATGGCCGCGCCGGCCCAGCGTCTCGGTCAGCGAATCGACCTCATGGCGTGTCCGGCAGAAGACGATCGCCGACTTCGGCTGCTCCAGCTCCAGGACCCGGCCGAGCGCCGCCTGCTTGTGTGGACGGTTGACCAGATGCGCGGTCTCGCGGACCCTCGGGGCCTCACCCTCCTCGACCTTCTCGCGCTTGATCCGGATGCGCACCGGATCGTTGAGATGGCGCTTCGCCATCGACTCGATCCGCGGCGGCATCGTCGCCGAGAAAAGCATCGTCTGACGCTCTTCGGGAATCGCCGCCATGATCTCCTCGAGCTCGTCGGCGAAGCCCATGTCGAGCATCTCGTCGGCCTCGTCGAGCACCAGCACCTTCAGCCTGCTGACCTTCATCGAGCCGCGGCGAATGTGATCGAGCGCCCGGCCGGGGGTGGCGACCACCACATCCACTCCGCGCTTCAGCGGCCCCAGCTGCTTGCCGATCGGCTGACCGCCGAAGACCGCGAGGATGCGGGCGCCGATACCGAGGGAATAACCCTGGGTCGACTTGTGAACCTGGATCGCGAGCTCTCGGGTCGGGACGAGGATCAGCGCGGTCGGCTGGTCACCGCCGCCATCGCGGGCTATCCGCTCGAGCACCGGCAGCGCGAACGCCGCGGTCTTTCCGGTGCCGGTCGCCGCCTGTCCGAGCAGATCGCGTCCGCCGATCGACGGCGGGATCGCCTCCCGCTGGATCGGGGTCGGCTCGGAGTATCCGAGTCCGATCACGGTTTTCAGCAGCGAATCGGAAAGGCCGAGACCTTCGAACCCGACGGGAGCGGCGCCCTCGACGGGTTCCTCCACGGGGGCGGCGGGAGGTTTCAGGGCAGCGGAAAAAGCAGGGGTCATGGGAAGGCCTAACGAGAAGAGGGGTACAAAAAAGGCGCACCTGGTGCGCCGAGGGGTCTGACAAGGTAACAGCTGGAACACTCGGATTCCAGTAGGGGTGCGCTTCGGGTAGCGTGATCCTGCGAGAGGAAACAACGAGAGGCGAGCATGGAGAATGACTTGAAGATCGTGATCGTCGGCGCCGGCCTGACCGCGGCCAAGGCCACCGAGGAGCTTCTGGACCAGGACTTCGGCGGCGAGATCGTGCCGCTCGGTGACGAGGACGTTCGCCCCTACGAGCGCCCCCCGCTTTCGAAGGAGTTCCTGCGCGGCGAGTCGGATCCGCCCTTCGTCCACGACGAAGCGTTCTACGAACGGGAACGGATCGAACTCAGGACGGGCGTCGCGGTCAGCTCGATCGATCCCGCCGGCTCGACCGTCTCGCTCGACGGAGGAGAGACGATCGGGTTCGACCGTCTGCTGATCGCTACCGGGGCCGAGCCGCGCCATCTCGACCTGCCGGGGAGTGCGCTGGAAGGGATCGTCACCCTGCGCACCCTCGAAGACTCGAAGGCTCTGGGGGCGCGACTCGGCGACGGCCTGAAGGTGGCGGTGATCGGCGCGGGATGGATCGGCTCCGAGGTGGCCGCCTCGGCCCGGCAGAAGGGATGTGAGGTGACCATGATCGCTCCCGAGACCGTTCCCCTGGAAAGGGTGCTGGGCGAGGAGCTGGGCGCCTTCTATCGCGATGTGCACACCGATCACGGTGTCCGGTTCCTGGGTGAGACCGCGACCACCGGGTTCAACGGATCCGAGCGGGTGGAATCAGTATCGACCGACAGGCACGGCGACGTGCCGGCCGATCTCGTCGTGGTCGGCGTCGGGGTCAGCCCCAGGGCCGGGCTGGCCGAGGCGGCCGGAATAGCCACCGAGAACGGGATCCTGGTCGACGCTTCGCTCGAGACCGACCTCCCCGGGATTTTCGCAGCGGGCGACGTGGCCAACGCCTGGAATCCGTTTTACGAGCGGCGGATCCGGGTGGAGCATTGGGCCAACGCCCGCCGCCAGGGCGCCGCGGCCGCGCGTTCGATGCTGGGACAGAAGGTCGAGTTCGACGAGATCCCCTACTTCTACTCCGACCAGTACGACGTCGGAATGGAGTACGTCGGCTTCGCGGCCGAGTGGGACGAGATCGTCTACCGGGGCGACGTCGCCGCCCGCGAGTTCATCGCGTTCTGGCTGAAGGACGGACGGATCGCCGCCGGCATGAACGTGAACGTGTGGGATGTCAGTGAGACGATTCGCGACCTGATCAGAGCCCGGGCCGAGATCGACCCGGTGCGGCTCGCCGACCCGGAGACCGATCTCGCCTCCATGGTGCCGGACGGATGAGGGCATCCGGTTGAACGCGATCATGGTCCAGGGCACATCGAGCTGGGCCGGGAAGAGCCTGATCACGACCGCGCTGTGCCGTCACTTCTCGCGGCGGGGCCTGCGGGTGGCACCGTTCAAGGCGCAGAACATGTCGAACAACGCCCGGGTGGTCGCCGGCGGTGAGATCGGCACGGCCCAGTACCTGCAGGCGATCGCGGCACGGGCGACGCCCGACGTCCGCATGAACCCGGTGCTGATCAAGCCCGAGGGTGACACCCGCAGCCAGGTCGTGATCAACGGAACCCCCGACCCGGACGTGGCCGCGATTCCGTGGCGGGACCGTTCCCCCCGGCTCTGGCCGACGATGGAATCGAGCCTGCGTTCCCTGATGAGGGAATACGACATCGTCATCCTCGAAGGTGCCGGCAGCCCGGCCGAGATCAACCTCTCGGACTGTGACATGACCAACCTCCGGGCAGCCGAGGCCGCCGACGCGGCGGTGCTGATGGTCACCGACATCAACCGGGGTGGCGCCTTCGCCCACCTCTACGGCACCTGGGGCCTGATGACGCCGGAGGACCGCGCCCGGATCTCGGGCTTCATCCTCAACCGCTTCCGGGGCGATCCCGGCCTGCTCTCACCCGCACCGGAACGTCTCACCGAACTGACCGGCGTGCCCTTCGTCGGACTGGTGCCATGGCTGCGGCATGAACTGCCGGACGAGGACGGCGTCGCCACACCGCGGCCGGATCCGGACTCGGCCCGGCCGGTGGTCCGGGTCGTCCACTACCCGACGGCCTCCAACCTCGATGAGCTGAAACCGCTCGAACGGGTGGCGGACCTGCGCTTCATCCGGGATCCGGCCGACCTGGCCGACGCCGACCTGATCCTGCTGCCCGGTTCGAAGCATGTCGCGGAGGACCTCGGCTGGCTGAGGGACGCCGGGTTCGAGGACCGGCTGAGACGAGCGGCCGCGGCCGGCACGCGGATCCTCGGGATCTGCGGTGGACTGCAGATGCTGGGAGAGCGGATCAGCGATCCCGCCGGCGTCGACGGAACCGCCGCCGGTCTCGGCCTGCTGCCGGTCCGAACCGAGTTCCGGAGCGACAAGCTGACCGAACGGGCGGCCGTCTCGTTCGTCGCCGAGATGCCCGGACCGTGGTCGGCGCTGGCCGGCCTCGAGTGGACCGGCTACGAGATCCGGCACGGCCGCACGGCGTCCCCCGACGGATCGGCGGCGGTCCTCCACGACCGCCGGGGCTGGGCCGCGGGATCCGTGCTCGGCATCACCCTCCACGGCATCTTCGAAGATCCCGAGATCGTCCGCACGATGTTCGCCGGCGAAACCGCCTTCTCGCTCGATCGTGTGATCGACGACCTGACCGACCGGGTCATGGCCTCACTGGACATCGAAGCGATCGACCGGATCGCCGGACTCACCGCCGCCGCGGCCGGAGTTCAGACGGCCGCCGACTCCGGATAGACGATCTGCTGCACGGCCCAGCCGTTGCCGTCGGGGTCCGCGAAGAACACGAACCGACCCCACGGGAAATCCTGAACCTCACCGGCTTCGACCCCGGCCTCCAGCAGGTGGCTCCTGGCGGCGTCGGCGTCCTCGACCACCATCTGGATTCCCCGCACCGAACCGGGCTCGGCCTCGGTGATTCCCTTGCCGATCGCGATCGAGCAGGCTGAACCGGGAGGTGTCAGCTGAACGAACCGGACCTCCTCACTCACCGTGAAATCGTGATCCGGATTGAATCCGATCCTCTCGTAGAACTCCTTGGCGCGATCGATGTCGGTCACGGGGACCGCGATCAGCTCGATTTTCCAGTCCATGTTTCCTTTCCATTCATCTGGCCGGGTCCATCCCGCAGGATGTCCTCGACGGGTCCGGGACGGCCGATGTGGAACCCCTGGGCGTAGTCCACACCCGCCTCGATCAATGCCTCCAATGTCGCCTCGTCCTCCACGTACTCGGCGATCGTCTTCTTCTTCAGGGCCTTGGCCAGGGTCACGATCACCTCGATGATGCAGTCGTCGGTGTGGCTTCGCGGGGGAGCCACGAATTCACCGTCGATCTTCAGGTACTCGGCCGGGATCCGCTTCAGATAGGCGAACGAGCCGAAACCTGTGCCGAAATCGTCGAGCGCGAACGAACTGCCGAAGCGATGCAGCGCGATCGCGAACTTCTGGGCGCGTTCGATGTTGACGATCGCCGAGGTCTCGGTGACTTCGATCATCAGCCGGCCGGGATCGAAAGTGCCCTGTTCGAGCCGGGTGCGCAGCAGCTCCAGCAGCTGGTCGTCGTCGAGGGACTGTGCCGATACGTTGACGGCCAGGCTCAGATCCGTCTCTTCCAGCAGATCGAGCGCGGATCCGACCACCCAGCGATCGATCTCGTGGATCAGGCCGTGCCTCTCGGCGATCCCGAGGAACGCGCCGGGCGCCGTGATCCCCCGGTCGTCCCTCATCCGCAGCAGCACCTCGTGCTTCGCGACCCGCCGGGTGCTCAGGTCGATGATCGGCTGCAGGTAGAGCACGAATCCGTCATCGGTCAATGCCCTGCGGATGCGCTCCTCCCAGTCGAGCCGGGACTCGTAGGCGGTCGGCCGATCATGGCTGGTGGCCGAGACGTAGCGGTCGCGGCCGCCGTCCTTGGCTTCGTAGAGCGCCCGGTCGGCGTCGGCCAGCAGGGCGGCCGAGTCCTCCGCCCCCAGGTTGGTGAAACACGCGACACCGATACTGGTCGTGATCGAGATCGGACTTCCCTCGATCAGCCCCGTCTGGCCGCGCAGCAGCTTCAGGATCTGGTTGGCGACCTCGACCGCACCGTCACCGCTGACCCCGGGAAGCAGGACGCCGAACTCGTCTCCGCCCAGACGGGCGACGACACCGCCCTCGCCGACGTGATCGGTCAGCAGGCGCCCGACGTTGGTCAGCAGTTCGTCGCTGCCCAGGTATCCGAAGGCATCGTTCACATACTTGAAGTTGTCGAGGTCCAGGACCAGAACCGCGCCCATCGAAGGCCCGCCGTTTCCTGTGCCGAGCAGGCGCTCCAGTTCCTCCTGGAAACGGCGGCGGTTGATCAGGCCGGTGAGCGTGTCGTGGTCCGCGTACTCCCTGAGCTGTCGCTCCGCCTCTTTCGCCTCGGTGATGTCGCGCGCGATTATCGACATGCCGATCAGCTCGCCGGACGCGTCCAGGACCGGAGAGCAGCCGACGGCGAGCCGCAGCGAGGTCCCGTCGCGGTGGTAGCGCAGCGCGTCGTAGAAGAGGTTCTCGCGGGATCCGGACTTGATCAGCTCGAGCACCGCCAGGTTCTCCCCGGCCTGTTCCTCGGGAAGGACATCGCCGACGAACCTGCCGATCATGTCCTCGGCCCGGTAGCCGAGGAGCTTCTCGGCACCCGGACTCCAGCTGACGAACCGGCCCTCCAGGTCCTGCGAGATGATCGCGTCGGTCGAGGAACTGACCACGGCGGCCAGCTGCGACCGGGCCCTTTCGGCCTCGATCGTCTCGGTGACGTCGCCGCATACGCCGATCATCCGCAGCGGCCGGCCCTCGTCATCGGCGACGACACTGCCCTGGGTCGCCAGCAGGAACTCGGATCCATCGCCCTTCAGGGCACGTTTGACGTCTTCCCAGGGATTCAGGGTCTCGAGCGTGCCGCTGATCCGGCGGACCGCCGACTCCCGGTCTTCGGGATGGATCCTGGAGATGTATCCCTCGTAGGAGGGTTCGACCGACCCGATATCCAGCCCGAACACCCGGAACATCTGGTCGGACCAGATGACATCGCCCGTGGCGATGTCCCATTCCCAGCTCCCGCGGCCCGAGATCCGCTCGGCCTCGCCGAGGCGATCCCTGGTGGCCCGCAGTTCGGTGACCGCGTATTCGAGCCCGGTGATGTCCGATTCTTTCCCCGACATCATCCTCCTGTCTTGACCGTTCGCCCGCGAAACCACCATCGCCGACGGTGTTCGATAAGCCGAAGTTTCACCTTAGCTCGGATCATCCGGAGTGGCAACAGCGTTCACCGTCCGGACACGGGAGTTGCGCGGCGAAGCAATATGGTTCCGCCATGGACGTGATCGACGAACTGCTCGCGAACAACCGGAACTTCGCGGATTCCCTGCCCCATCAGCATCTCGACGTGCATCCCCAGCGGCAGCTGGCGGTCGTCACCTGCATGGATTCGCGGCTCGACGTGTTCCAGGCGCTCGGCCTCGAACATGGCGAGGCCCACATTCTGCGCAACGCCGGCGGCGTGATCACCGACGACGTGATCCGCTCGCTCGCCGTTTCCCAGCGCCGGCTCGGTACCCGCGAGATCATGCTGATCCACCACACCGACTGCGGCATGCAGAAGCTGACCGACGATGGTTTCCGGGCGGAGCTTCAGGACGCGACCGGGACCGCGCCCTCTTTTGCGATCGAGTCCTTCACCGATCTGGACTCGGATGTGCGCCAGTCGATCCTGAGGGTTCGCCGCTCGGCCTTCCTGCTCCACACCGATTCGGTACGGGGCTTCATCTACGACGTCGACGGCCACGAGCTGCGAGAGGTCACGGTCGAAGCGGACTGACCGGTGACACGCTGGTCGTAGACTCGGCGGATGGAACGAAAATGGCTGGCTCTGGTCGCGGTCTGCACCGGGGTCTTCATGCTTCTGATCGACGTCACGATCGTCAATGTCGCCCTTCCCGACATCGCGACCGATCTCGACGCGTCCTTCACCAACCTAGAGTGGGTCGTCAACGCGTACACCCTGACCCTCGCGGCTTCGCTGCTGGTGTCTGGATCGCTGGCAGACATGATCGGACGGCGCCTGGTCTTCGTCTGCGGCCTGGCGCTCTTCTCCCTGGCGTCGCTCGGCTGCGGGCTCTCCGAGTCGCCACTGATGCTCAACCTGATGCGCGGGGTCCAGGGAATCGGCGGCGGCCTGATGTTCGCCACCTCGCTGGCGATCATCGCGCAGTCGTTCCAGGGCAGGGACCGGGGCATCGCCTTCGGCATCCTCGGAGCGGTGACCGGTGCCGCGGTCGCGATCGGTCCGCTGATCGGCGGCATCCTCACCAATGCCTTCGGCTGGGAGGCGATCTTCTTCGTCAACCTCCCGATCGGCGCCTTCGCGATCGCGATGACGCTCGCCAACGTCAGGGAGTCGCGTGATCCCCATCCGGCCGGAATCGACTGGATCGGCGCCTTCCTTTTCAGTGCCGCCCTCTTCCTACTGGTCTTCGGCCTGGTCGACGGCAACAAGGAGGGCTGGGGCAGCCCCCAGATTCTCGGCTGCCTGATCGGCTCCGCGGTGATGCTGCTCGTCTTCGTCCTGGTGGAGCGCCGCAGGGAGAATCCATTGTTCGATCTCACCCTGCTGAGGAAGCCCGCATTCGTCGGCGCCTCACTGGTCGCCTTCACGATGTCGGCGTCGCTGTTCGCGCTCTTCCTCTTTCTGACCCTCTACCTCCAGGGCGGCGTGCTCGGCTACGGGCCGTTGGAGGCCGGTCTCAGGTTCCTGCCGATCACCGGCATGATGCTGCTGGTCGGGCCGATCGCCGGCCGCCTGACCACCAAGGTCCATGTGCGTTTCCTGCTCGGCGGCGGCCTGGCCCTGGTCTGCGTCGGCATCCTGCTCATGCACGGCATCGATCTCGGCGACGGATGGATGGCCCTCGTGGCCGGTTTCGTGGTCGCCGGAATCGGCAGCGGCCTGGTCAATCCACCGCTCGCCTCGACCGCGATCGGCGTGGTCGAACCTCGGCGGAGCGGCATGGCATCGGGCATCAACTCGACCTTCCGCCAGGTCGGGATCGCCAGCGGCGTCGCCGGTCTCGGCGCGATCTTCCAGCACCGGGTCGGCGAGGAGATCGCCAAGGGGGTGGCCGGAACCCCGGCGGCGGCACATGCCGACCAGCTGACCGCGGCCGCGACCGCCGGCCAGACCGGCGCCGCCCTCCACGCGATTCCGGGCATCGGACCGGCCCAGATCGAACAGCTCACGGCGATCTCCCGGGGAGCCTTCGTCAGTGGGCTCAACACCCTGTTCTACGTCACCGCCGCGATCGCCCTGATCGGCTCGATCGGTGCCCTGATCCTGGTCCGGCAGGGTGATCTGGTTGTCGACCCGGAGGCACCCGCATCCGAGCGGTCGCCTTGACCCGGTGCCGATGGGTCTAGGATCCGAGACGTGATCACCGTCTACGAGAAACCCGCCTGCACGACCTGCAAGAACCTCGTGAAGCTGCTGGAGGAGAACGGGATCGAGTTCGAATCGATCGAGTACCAGGTCGAGGGTCTGACCGAACCCGAGATCCGGGACCTTCTGGCGAAGTCCGGGATGACCGCCGCGGAAGCGCTGAGGATGCGCGAGGCCGGCGCCAAGGAACTGAAGGCGGCGGGCGCCACCGAGGACGAGATCGTCGCGGCGATGGCCGAGCGGCCGGTGCTGCTGCAGCGCCCGTTCGTGGTCAACGGCGATCGGGCCGTGATGGCCAGGCCGGTCGAGCGCGCCCTCGAGATCCTCTAGCTCAGAGGCCCATCTCCCAGGCGATCGGGTCGGCGGATCCCAGCTCCGCCCCGAGCTCGGTCAGCACTCCGGCGAGAGTTTCGCGACGGACCGCGCCGTAGGTGAGGATGTGGGCCAGCACACCACCGTAGGTGAAGGTCTGCGGCGGCTCGCAGAGCGCGTCGACGAAGGCGTCGTTCCAGGCACCGCGATCGCGGATCGATTTGGCCTGGCGGGCGAAGTCGCGTGCGGCCGCCTCGAAGCGTTCGAGGCGCGGACCGCCTTCCGGAGGGGGCACCGGCTCACCGTCGATCGAGGCGACCCAGACCTCCAGCGTGTAGACCAGCCGGTCGGCCATCAGCTCGGCGGTCGCCTCTTCGCCCTCGAACCAGACCACGGTGAGACCGGGCCGCATCTCGCGGGAGAGCGCCTCCGACTCCATGCCTTCCATGGCCCGCAGCAGTTCCCGCGAGCGGGCGATGTGATGGGAGACCAGCCTCTCCGAGAGATCCCGGCCGGGTTCCCGCGGACCGCCCGGAATCAGCAGGCCGGCCGGGGCGTGAAAGTGGATGCCGTTCGGTGAATCCAGCTCGACCGGCGACGCCGAGTCGGCGAATCCGCCGGGAGACACGCCGTAGGCCCGGCTGAACGCGCGGGAGAAGGCTTCCGGTGATCCGTACCCGGCGGCGGCCGAGACCTGGGCGGCGGTGGCCGTGCCACTCCGCAGCTGCCAGGCGGCCCTCTCCAGGAGCAGCCGGCGTCGCAGCCCGACCGGGGTCTCCCCGGTGGCCGCGGCGAGCAGGCGGTCGAGGTGGTCGCGGGAAAAGCCGGCCCGCCGGGCCAGGCGAGGACCGTCCGCCCCCGGATCGTCGAGCGATTCGAGCACCATGTCGATCAGGTCGCGCAATCGGTCGGCCACACCTACATCATGCCGATCCCGCATTGATCTTTTTCGACTTTCTTCTGGATTTCCGCTCCTGCCGCACCTACGGTCACCCCATGCCCAGTTGGAACGAATTCGAGGAGGCGGCGCCCGAACTCGCCGAGCGAGTGCGCGAACGCCTCGATGCCCATGTACACAAGACCATCGCCACCCTGCGCAAGGATGGCTCCCCGCGGATCTCCGGGACCGAGACCCAGATCCGCGAGGACGAGCTCTGGATCGGATCGATGCCGAACGCGTTGAAGGCGAAGGACCTGCAGCGGGATCCCCGCTACTCACTCCACTCGGGGTCGGACGACCCGCCGGGCTGGAAGGGCGACGCGAAGGTCTCGGGCCTGGTCGAGGAGATCACCGACCCGGAGACCGTCCAGCGGCTCAACGGACACGGCCCTCCCGGTCCGTCCCACCTCTTCCGCCTGGAGATCGATGAGGCATCGGTGGTCAAGCTGAACGAGGCCGGCGACGGCATCATCGTCACCCTGTGGTCTCCCGAGCGCGGAGTCCGGGAAGTGAGGAGGTGACGGGATGGCCGCCGATCCCCGCCGCAGGCTGCGGCGGATCGTCGACGGACTCGGTCTGGAAGCGGACGACAGAGTGCTCGAGATCGGCTGCGGACACGGCGTCGCGGCGGAGATGGTCTGCGAGCGGCTGACCGGAGGCCGCTACACGGCGGTTGACCGCTCGGAAAAGATGATCGCGGCGGCGAAGAAGCGCAATTCGGCACATCTGCGATCCGGGAGGGCCGAGTTCATCGTCGGGGAACTCGAGGACCTCAACCTGGGGGATCGCCGGTTCGATCTGATCTTCGCGGTGCGGGTCGGACTTTTCCACCGGGAACCGGCGTGGGCCGAAGGCCTAGTCTCCCCCTGGCTCGCGCCCGGCGGCCGAATCCTGGGGTTCTACGACACTCCGGGATGAGTCCTAGCGCAGCTTGAGCCGGACGGTCTCGGCCCCTCCCGGCGCCGTGACCTTGAGCTTCATCTTCTCGCCCTTCAGGCTGCCGGGGCGTCCGCGGTACTTGGCGAGCAGCCTGAGCTTCACTTTCACCAGCCCGGCTCCCTTCGCCCGGCCCAGTCCCCGAGCGACGATCCTGCCGCCGACCGTACCGACGATCTTGACCGCTCCCGCCTTCGCGACCCGCACCTTGACCACGACCCCGCGAACGAGTCCCTTCGCGGTGACGCGGACCGGGAGCGTCACCGCGAAGCCGTCCTCGCCGGGGCCGGGGCCGGGTCCCCCATCCCCGCCCAGCGAAGCCGAACCGAACGAGGGCATCTCGCCGGTCGCCGAGATGACCACGGGGGAGCGGGTCAGCACACAGGGTTCGGCACCCGAGAAGTCGGGGGACCCCGCGACCACCACGCCGCGATCGTCCTGCCAGGTGACCAGCCTGCCGTCCGCCGAGACCGAGACATCGGTCGCCACCCCCTGCGCCGGCAGGAAGCAGTCGCCGGATCCGATCTCGCCACCGAGCGTGCCGCGAACCATCGCGATCTTCCCCGTCGTCATCTCACCGCCGGTCCAGGCGACCAACTCGATCGCGGCCACGGTGCCGTTCGCGGAAACGTCGGTCCGCTGCAGTTCCAGGCCGGTGGGTGAGGTGTCGATCCAGGGATCGAAATCGAGAGCGAACGGCACCTGGGCCATCTCCCTCTGAACGTTGACCGTTCCACCGTCGGCCGTGACGATCCGGTCGCCGACGGTGGTCGGCCACTTCCATCCGGCGATGCGGAAAGGCTCGGTCGCGGGAGTCCGGTCCGCGTACAGCACGTAGGTGCCGGTCTCGAACTGGGTGTTCGGATAGAAGCCCGTCATGTTCGAGTAGCCGTAGACGACGTTGCGGCCGTCCGCGGTCAAATCGAGAGACACGGGAAAGGCCGAGGTCGACCACCCCGGCTGCGCCTTCAGTGATCCCTGATAGATCTCCTCGCCGTCCTTGCCCCAAAGGGTGAAGGTGTTCAGCGGGGCGATCTTGCCCGGCTCGCGGCGCACGGCGATCACCCGTCCGTTGTCGGCCTGGGCGATTTCCCGCCACACCCGGCCATCCGGAGTGGGGCCACTCAATCGCTTGCTCTTCGTGCCATCGTCGGACTTGAGCCACACCGATCCACCGTCGAGATACGCAACGGTCGCGGCACCGGCCGGTGCCGCGGCGGCACACAGGATAAGGATCGTCAGGAGAGCTGTTTTCATCGGCCACTCAGCTTGCCGCCCGGAGAAACGATCCGCATCGGTGTAACTACGTAACCGCCGAATATCCTGGTGTCATGTCGGGGCGCTTCGATCGGATACCGGGTGAATTGATCGGGCGCGACCGGGAACTGGAGAGGCTGAATCGGATGATCGGCGAACTCCAGTCCGGCCGTGGCTCAGCTCTGCTGATCGAAGGCGGCCCCGGTGTCGGCAAGAGCTCCCTCCTGCAGGCGATCGATGGACGGTCGGCCCCGGTGATCCGGGCGACCGGCGTCGAGACGGAATCGGGATTGCCGCTGTCCGGCCTCGAAGAGATCCTGTCCGGAATCCCCGGGGCACCGTCCGACCGGGATCATGAGCTGGACCCGGCGATGCGTCTGCGCCGGGTCGCGGAACTGATCGAAGAGTCCGCCCCGCTGATCGTGCTGGTCGACGATCTTCAATGGCTCGATCCGTCCTCCCGGGGAGCGGTCGGCTATCTGGCGAGAAGAGCCTCACGGCTCGGCATCGTCCTGATCGCGGTCTGGTCCCGCCGGGGAGAAACGGCCGATGAGTGGCCGGGGGTACCGACGATGCTCCTGGAAGATCTGGGTACCGGCGACGCGCTTGATCTCGCCTCCCGTTCCGGCCTGTCCGAACCGGTGGCCGAGGCATTGATCGCGGCGGTCGGTGGCAATCCGCTGGCGATCGTCGAGGCACCGGCCGAACTTTCGGCGGCGCAGCGAAGCGGCCGCGCGCTGCTTCCCGATCCGATGCCGGCCGGCGGCCGCCTGCGGCGCGCCTACGCCGAACGGATGGAAAGCCTGCCCCCGGAGACGGCCGAGGCGCTGCTGCTGGCCGCCGCGGGCGCTCCCGGAACTCTGGTCTCGTCACGCCTGGGTCCGGCCGAGGATGCCGGGCTGGTCCGGCTGGGAAGCGCGACCGATTCCGGCATCGAATTCACCCATCCGCTGGCCCGCTCCGCCGCCTACCACTCGGCGGCCCCATCGAAGCGGCGCGCCGCCCATCGCCGGATCGCCGCCGGCAGTGAGGAGCCGGAACGCTCCTGGCAGCTTTCCCTCGCGGCGGAGGCTCCCGACGAAACCCTGGCCGACAGCCTGGACGCGATCGGGCAGGCGGCCGGAAGGCAGGGAGCCCCGGCGACCGGGGCGGCGGTGCTCGAGCGCTCGGCCAGACTCACGCCGGATCCCGAGATCGCCGCCGACCGTTCCATCGCCGCCGCGGCGATGGCTCTGATCGCCGGGCAGCCCGCCCGGGCACGCGGGCTGCTCGACTCCCTGCTTCCGAAAGTGGAGGATCCGGGCCGCAGAGCGGATGTGCAGCTGCTGCGCGGCATCGCGATCTACCAGTCCGGCCGGCCGCAGGAGGCCTGCGCCCTGCTGGAGAGCGAAGCCGAGCTGATCGCGCCGACCGATCCCGGCAGAGCGACCGCCCTGCTGACCCAGGCCTGTGTCGCCTTGATGGGTCCCGGTCCCATGTCCCGGGTCGGGACATTGGCGGAACGTGCCCGGACCCTCGCGCCGGATGGCGCGGAGATGATTCCCGCCGTGATCGGGGCCGAGGTTCTGGTCTCGCTCGGCGAGCATCACCGGGCCCGCGCCTTGCTCAACGAGAACGAGGCGGCCCTGCGCGGCTGGGATCCGACCGCGCCCGGCCACGAGGTGCTCGCCGTCGCCGGCCTTTGCCGCCTTTGGCTCGGTGACCACGACGAGGCGCTGGCCGGTCTCACCCGGCTGATCGAGGCCGATCGCGCGGCCGGGGCGGACAGTGTGCTCGCCGCGCCGCTCGCGGTGATGGCCACCCTCCATCTTCGCCGGGGTGATCTGCGGCAGGCCCGGGAGCACGCGATCGAGGCCGCCGAGATCGCCGACACCGGCCTCGGTGGGTTCGGCCTCACCCTGTCACTAGCCGCCGAGGCGATGGTCGCGGCCCATGTCGGGGACGAGGAAACCTGCCGTCGAGCCGCCGAGAGAATGTTCGATCTGGGCACCAGGCTGGAGCTGACCTCGACCCTCGCCGCTGCCGAGCAGGCTCTCGGCCAGCTCGAGCTGGGGCGAGGCGAGACCGCCGGCGCCGCGGCCCATCTTGGCCGGGCGCTCGAGTACACCCGCGCCCACGGCACGGTCGATCCCGGTTTTCTGTTCACCCACGCCGATCTGATCGAGGCACTGGTCCACTCCGGCAGGCCGGACGAGGCGATCGAGGTCATGTCCGAGCTGGAGGCGGGAGCCGAACTGACCGGTTCGGGCTGGTCGCGCGCCGCGGTCGAACGGTGCCGGGGCCTGCTGGGTCCCGACGATGAGCTCGATTCCCGCCTGGATGCGGCGTTGGCCGCCCACCGCGATCCGGCGATGCCGTTCGAAGCGGCCCGAACCCGGCTCGCGATCGGGGAACGCATGAGGCGGGCCCGGCGCCGGACCGACGCCAGGGTTCAGCTGGAGGCCGCCCACCGGGCGTTCACCGAGATGGGCGCGGTCGAGTGGGCCGCCCGGGCCGGGCGCGAGCTCGCCGCGACCGCCCCCGGCGGTGCTTCCACCGACGAGCTCACGTCGCGGGAACGCGACGTCTGCCGGCTGGTCGCCGCCGGTTCGACCAACCGCGAGGTCGCCTCCGCCCTTTTCCTCTCTCCTCGCACGGTCGAGCACCACCTGCGCATGGCCTACCGCAAGCTCGGGGTGCGCTCGCGGACCGAACTGGCCGCCCGGTGGCCGGCTACTTGAGCAGCTTCGAAAGCCGCCGGTCCTTCAGGGATCTACCGTCCGTCTGATCGGCCGGGCAGTAACACATCACGTAGTCCTTGTAGTGGACCGCCTCGATCGTCGATCCGCACCTGGGACATGGTTCGCCTTCGTGCCGGTGCACCTGGAGCGGCAGGGGAAGCTTGTCCGGCAGCGGCACCGAAAGCTCGGTTTCGTAGAGCTCGATCGCGCCGCCGAGCCGGCCGATGACCGCGTCCCGCAGGGCCGAGGATTCATCCGGGCTCAGATCGTTGCCGCGCTTGAAGGGTGAAAGTCTCGCGGTCCAGAGGATCTCGTCCACCCATGAGCGTCCGATTCCGGCGATCACCCGCTGGTCCCTGAGAACCGTGTAGAGCGGACGGGCCGAGTCCAGGGTCTCGGTCAGGTCGGGTGGATCGGGCCAGGCCTCCGGCCCGAGACCGGCCAGGGTCTCGTCGCTCTCGACTTCCCCGGTCGGCACGACCTTCGCCCAGGCACGCTGGTGGGTGCCGAACTCACGCAGCCTCAGCTCCGAGCCGCCATCGAGCCGGATCAGCAGGCGCGAGCGCCGGTCCTTGGGTCCGGCCCGCTTCTCGAAGAGCTGGAGACGCCCGGCGGACATCAGGTGAATCAGCACCGAGTGGCCCGAGTCCGAGTCGAGGATGAAGATCTTGCCGCGCCGCCGGATCCCGGTCAGCCGGTGCCCCTCGAGCACCTGAATCGGCGGCTTGAAGGTGCGGACGGTGTTGAGGCCCGGGGACATCACCGACTCCACGGTCATGCCCGCGACGGCGTCTCCCAGCAGGCGGGCGGTGATCTCTACCTCGGGCAGCTCGGGCATCCCCCGATTGTGCCCGGCGGACCGCCGGGGCGCAACCGGCGGTCGAAACGGAGGTAGCCTCCACCCATGCCGGAATCCGCCCCCTCGAACTGGATGCAGGTCGACGACCCGGTGGAGACCCTGGCCGGTGACTGGACCTTCGAGCGAACGGTGACCGATTCGCTGAGTGGCACCACCGGCGCCGCGAGCGGGATCGCCCGCTTCGAACGCTCGGGCGACGGTCTCGATTGGGATGAGACCGGGACGCTCCGTTTCGGCGGGCATGACTTCGACGCGAAGCGCCGCATGTCGATCGCCCGCGAAGACGGTGAGTGGCAGGTGAGGTTCGACGACGGCCGTCCCTTCCATCCGCTCGACCTGAACCGGGGACGATGCGAGGTCGGCCATCCCTGCCGCGACGATTTCTACTCGGGCACGATCGAGATGCTGAGTACCGGTGACGGCCCCGAGCTGAGGACCGAGTGGCGGGTCCGCGGCCCGAAAAAGGACCAGCTGATCCGTACCCGCTACCGGCGGGTCTGAAGATCCGGTTCGTCGGCGGCGCGCCGCGCGGCCAGGTGACGCTGAGCCGCCAGCGCCGCCACGGCCAGGATCGCGACCACCGTGCCGTAGACGATGGTGGTCGACTTCAGCCCGAAGGAGCTGCTGCTGGCCACCCCGGCGATCAGTGCGGGCACGCTGTAGGTCACGTACGAGATCACGAAGGCGACCGCGAACAGCGCGCCCCGTTCGTCCGGCCCGGCGATACGGGCCAGCGTGCCGAACGAGCCGAGGGCGGAAGCGCCGAAGCCCACGCCGGCGATCAGCGTGCCGGCCCCGGAGAGCAGGGCGAGCTCGAGGATCACCCCGGCCATCGTCACCAGCATTCCGGCGACCAGCAACAGCCCGGCGAGATTCAGCAGCCGGTCGGATGTCCAGTCACGCAGGACGAACGCGGTGACGGCACCGGTGCCGCAGAGCAGCGTCACCACGAGTCCGCCGATCAGGTTGCTCTCCAGCCCGAACACGTTGGCCGCGACCGATGGACCGAGCGAGAGGTAGAGCCCGCCCAGCGCCCAGCTGGCGGTGATGATCGGGATCAGCGAGTAGACCCGCGGCCGCAGGCGGACCGGAATGCCCACCTTTGGTTTCAGTGACTGGCGTGCGCCCGGCACCAGGGTCGAGGTTTCCGGCATCCGCGCGACCATCGCTCCCGCAACCACCATCCCGGCCAGCAGCAGGACGAAGACGAGGTGGGTCGGCTCGGGCGCGTACTGCGCGAGCGCGCCGCAGCCCAGGGCGCCGATCGCCAGGCCACCCAGCGGCACGATGCTGTTGACCACCCCGGCCCGGCCCGGGGCGTGGGCCGGGTTGAGGTCGACCAGGGCCGCGCCCATCGTGGTCATCGCCGCGCCGGTGGCGATGCCCTGCAGGAACCGGGCGACCGACAGCACCGCGATGTCGCCGGCGAAGAGAAAGAGCAACAGAGCGATCGTCTCCAGGGCGATCGCCGCGCCCAGCACGGGACGGCGGCCGATGTGGTCGGAGAGCGCCCCGACGACCAGCAGTGCTCCCAGAAGTCCGGCAACGTAGATCGCGAAGATGAAGGTGATCGTGGTGTCGGAGAATCCCCAGGCCTCCTGGTAGACCACGTAGAGCGGGGTCGGCACGGCGGATGCCGCCGTGAAGAGCAGGAAGATCAGGGCGATCGCCGTGAACGAGGTCGGATGTGAGAGCCGGGCCCTGGACGGGCTCCCGGCCTTCGAGGCCGGTGCTTGAGGGGTCGTTGCGGTCATGCCACCATGCGGTCGAGAGTTGCCGGCCGAAGTCCGGCCGGACAGTGACCATACCCATGCGCCGTGTTCCGCAAGGCCCACTCGGGCCACGCGCTACAGTTGCGTAAGCAACGAAATTGCGCAGGCTACCGGCACCGGAGGTACATCATGAGATTCATGTTCACCGCGCTTCGAGTTCTGATCGGGGCACTCTTCATCGGCCACGGCACCCAGAAACTCTTCGGCTGGTTCAACGGACACGGGCTCGAGGCCACAGCAGGCGGCTTCGACTCGATGGGACTGAAGCCCGGCAAGGCGACCGCCGTGGTCGCCGGGATGAGCGAAGCGGGCGGCGGCGCCCTGCTCGCCTCGGGCATGGCGACGCCCGCCGCGGGAGCCGCCCTCACCGGCACCATGATCCAGGCGATCCGCACCGTGCACGCCAAGAACGGACCCTGGGTCTCGAACGGCGGCTGGGAGTACAACGCGGTGCTGATCGCCGCGGTGCTGGCGATCGTCGAACACGGACCCGGCCCGTTCTCGATCGACGGTGCCCTCGATCTCGACCTGAAGGGCTCCGGGTGGGCGTTGGCCGCCCTGGCCGCCGGTATCGCCGGTCCACCCCTGGTTCAGATCGCGCTGGCGACGTTCGCTGAGACCGATGCCGAAACCGGAAATGGCGAAACTCCCGATGCCGGGAGCGAAACCGAGGCCGAAACAGCCTGATCGCTAGGGTCCGGCCATGTCAGCCGACCGGGTTCAGATCAAGATCGAGGATCACGTCGCCGAGGTGGCGATGGTCCGAAGCGACAAGCACAACGCCCTCGACGGCGACATGTTCGAGGCGATCGCCTCGGCTGCCTCGACCGTTGCGGACGAGCCCGGCGTCCGGGCCGTGGTGCTCCATGGTGAGGGACCGAGCTTCTGCTCCGGGATCGACGTCGGCTGGCTCGCCGGCGAGAAGGCCGAAGGGTTCGGTGACGAGGCGATCAAGCGTGATGATTTCGGGGCCAACCTGTTCCAGCGTGTCGCCACCGCGTGGCTCGAGGTGCCGGTGCCGGTGATCGCCGCGATTCATGGCAACTGCCTCGGTGGGGGACTGCAGATCGCCCTCGGGGCGGACCTTCGCCTGACCGCCGCCGACGCGAAGCTGAGCGTGCGGGAGGTCCATTGGGGGCTGGTGCCCGACATGGGGATCACCGCGACCCTGCCTCGCCTGCTGCCGCTCGACGTCGCCAAGGAACTCACCTACACCGGCAAGGTCATCAGCGGCGAAGAGGCCGCCGCGATCGGTCTCGCCACCCGGGTCGAGTCCGATCCGCTCGGCGCGGCCCGCGAGCTGGCCACCCAGATCGCCGGCCGTTCCCCGGACGCGGTCCGCGCGGCCAAGAGGCTCTTCGAACACAGCTGGCATGAGGGTGGCCGGGCCGGCCTCGAACTCGAGTCCGAGCTTCAGTTCGGACTGATCGGGTCGCCGAACCAGATGGCCGCCGTGATGGCCGGGGTGACCAAGGAGCCCGCGGAGTTCACCGATCCGGAGCCCGGGTCGCGCGGCGCCTCGCGCTGATCAGGCGCCGGGCTTCACGACCATCAGGAAGATCGCGGCGATCACGAGCAGGCCGGTGATCGCTCCGAAGAAACCCTCGGTGCGGCTCATCGTCTGGAATTCCTCCGAGAACTCGACCGGCCCGTCACCGGCGGCGGCGATCTCCTTCTCCGACATCGCCAGCAGCTTCTTGTCGGTCGGGATGAAGTAGCCGCCGATCAGCCCACCGAGGATGAACACGATCACGAAGCTGGCGCTGATCCAGGGGGCACCGAAGTCCCAGTCGTACTCGATCGCCTGATACACGCCGGTCGCGATGATCAGCAGCAGCGCCGGATTTGCGAAAAAGCGGTTGATCGTCAGCTGGATCCGAAAGACCAGGGGCATGTGGCGCGGATCACCCTTCATCGCCACCGGCATCAGGATCGATTCGGCGAAGGTCGCCCCGAGACCCACCACCACGGCGGTGATGTGAATCCAAAGCGAGATGTTGTAGCCGGTCAACGTAGTGGCGAGAGGAAGGTCCATGCCCCGACTTTAACGCGCCGCTCCAGACACTTGCGCCTGGCGACAAGGGACGTCTACCCTGTGGATTGATGGAATACGAGCTGATTGACAAGTCAGGCGTTTCATTGGAAACCTTCGGAACGCCAGAGAGAGCGATGGACGCGTTCCGGGAAATGGTCGGCGAAGATCCTGCGGCCGCCGACGACATCGCGATCCTGAAACTCGACGACGAGGGACACGCCATCGGCCGAATCGACACGGAAGGCGTCGCCTCAACGGCGGGACGCTAGATGGCGGACTCAGTCGCGAAGGACGCGCCCACCTGAGGCGATAGCTACCCATGGCTCGAATCTGTCTACTATTTCCGGACCATGGAAGGTCCAGGAGTGGGAGACAGTCAGGACGACTGGCAGGCCGCAAGGCTGCTGCCGACCGTCGGGTTGCGCAACGAACAGGAAAAAGAGCAACGGGCCACCTCGTCGCTCTTGGCCGTGATGTTCGCGGTTCCTGAGTTCACCTACGGACTGACTTCAGAACTCGGAGCGCCAAAGGGGCAGATCTCGACCTTCATCGAGATTCAACTTCGTGATCGCGAAAACAAGCGATGTATTCCTGATGGCGCGATCATCATCAAGCGAGGCTCAAGGCAGTGGCGTTGCCTAGTGGAAGTGAAAACCGGCCAAGCGAGCCTCAAGGCCGATCAGGTATCGCGATACCTCGACTGGGCTCGGGACAACGACTTCGATGCTGTCCTGACCATCTCCAACGAGATCACCGCGAAGGCGACCGACTCGCCCGTATCCGTTGACGGTCGCAAGCTGAAGAAGGTGTCACTCTTCCACTTCTCATGGTGGCGGATACTCACTGAGGCCATCGTTCAGCATCGTCATCGCGGCGTCAACGATCCCGATCAGGCATGGATCCTTGGAGAACTGATCGCATATCTCGATCACGATAAGTCCGGGGCCAGTGGTTTCCAAGGCATGGGTGATCAATGGGTTGGTGTCCGGACGGCCACCGCGAATGGGACTCTTCGCAAGGGCGATCCCGGCATTCAAGACGTTGCCGAGCGCTGGAGCCAATTCATTGACTATATGGCGATGGGCCTGGGTCAGGAACTGGGCCGAGATGTGACTCCCGTCCGACCCAGAAAGTTGGCAGCCGAAGTCCGGTTGGAGCAGAGTGTCAAGCAACTGGTCGAGGACGGGGTGCTGAACGCCGCCCTGAAAGTCCCTGACGCGGTCGGAAGCCTTCATGTGGATGCGGATCTCCGAACAAAGAAGGTCACGACGAGTGTCGATGTCGAAGCCCCTCGGGAAGGACGTCCGAAAACCAGGATCAACTGGCTGCTGCGTCAGCTGAAGCACGTCGAAATGGAGCTCAGAGTTGACGTGCGATTTGCAAATACGCGTGAGACTGCTTCCACGATGCTGGCCGAAGCGATCGAGTACCCGGAACTTCTACTTTCACAAACCGACCCGAAACGCGACCCACGTACCTTCAAGATCGCGTTGACCAGAAAGATGGGATCCAAGCGGGGAAAGGAAGAAGGTTCCTTTGCTAGAGAGACTCGTCAGCAGGCGATCGACTTCTATCGGGACGTAGTCCAGGATCTCCGCGATTGGCAGGCGCCCGCACCGAAACTTCCCACACCAATTGAGGACGTTCAGCAGTCCCAAGTGGAAACTACGGCGCCGCCGCTAGCTTGATTCACTCCTGATTCGTCGAGGAAGACGACTCAGGTGGGACGGCCTCCCCGCCCTCCCGTGCCAGCGCGGAGGGCCACCAGACCTTCGGGCCGATGTCGAGGGTGAGGGCCGGGACGAGGATCGATCTGACCAGGAAGGTGTCGAGCAGGACGCCGAAGGCGACCGTGAAGCCCATCTCGGTGAGGAAGACGAGTGGGAGGATCGCGAGCACCATGAAGGTACCGGCGAGCACTATTCCCGCCGAGGTGATCACGCCGCCGGTCACCGCCAGACCTCGCAGCATGCCCTCTCTGGTGCCGTGGGTGAGCGTCTCTTCGCGCACCCGGGCCATCAGGAAGATGTTGTAGTCGATCCCGAGCGCGACCAGGAAGACGAACACGAACAGGGGCAGCGACGGATCCGTGCCGGGGAAGTCGAAGACGTACTTGCTGACCAGGACCCCGACCCCGAGCGAGGCCGCGAAGCTGACCACGACGGTGCCGATCAGGAGCAGCGGCGCGAGCACCGAGCGCAGCAGGGCCATCAGGATCAGGAAGACCACGATCAGCACCAGCGGCACGATCACCTTGACGTCACGGTCGTTCGCCTCGCGGATGTCGTACTCGACCGCGGTGCCGCCGCCGACCAGGGTGTCGGGACCTCCGGCCTCCTTGGCCGCGTCACGGATGTCGGGAATGAGCGCGAACGCCTCGGTCGAGTACGGATTCGGCACGAGCACCGCGTTCAGCAGCACACCAGGCTCGCCCTTTGCGACCGGCTTGACCGAGGCCACCCCATCGACCCCGTCGACCGCCGTGACCACCGCCGGCACGTCGGCGGGATCGGGCACGATGATGTCGGTCGGCGCGTTCGCGCCCGCGGGGAAGGACTTCGCGATCAGCTCCTCGCCGGTGACCGCCTCCACGTCGTCGCGGAAGCCGCCCGAGGACGTCAGCCCGTCGTCGTAGGCGAACAGCCCGGCACACATGATCGCCAGCACGACCAGGGCACCCGCCCACACCCGGCGCGGACTCTTCGCCGTGCGGTCACCGAGGCGCCGCCACGGACCATGGGTCGCGTCCACCCCGCCACTGCCCACTCTCGGGATCTTCGGCCAGAAGACCCATCGCGGCGCGATCACGAGCATCGCCGGCAGCAGGGTCAGCATCGAGAACATCGCCGAGAAGATGCCGATCGCCCCGATCGGGCCGAGGCTCGCGGTCGAATTGAGATCGGCGAGCGAGAGGCAGAGCAGGGCCGCCATCACGGTGCCGCCAGAGGCCAGGATCGCCGGACCGGCGCTGCGCAGGGCGATCTTCATCGACTCGCTCCTGCTCTCGTGGCTGCGTAGCTCCTCGCGGTACCGGCTGATCAGGAGCAGCGCGTAGTCGGTGCCGGCACCGAGCACCAGCACCGAAAGTATCGAGGACGACTGTCCGTTGACGGTCACCCCCATCTCGGTCAGGCCGTAGCCGATCGCGCGGCTGCCGATCTCGGCGAAACCGACCGCGATCAGCGGCAGCCAGAGCAGGAAGGGCGAGCGGTAGATCAGGATCAGGAGGACGAAGACGAGCAGGAAGGCCGCCGCGAACAGCGTGCCGTTGATCGATTCGTAGACCTTGATCGCGTCGGCCGAGTACCCGGCGGGGCCGGTGACCGCCACCTGGAGCCCGTCGAACGAGCCGCTGACCTCGTCGCGCACCTCGTCCACAGGGTCGAGCAGATCGTCGGCCTCGCCGGTCGATGTGATGCTGGACAGGACGAGCACGGCCGAGCCGTCCTTCGATCTCGGACCGAGCCGGAACGGTTCGCTGGTGCCCTCGACGTCGGCGTTCAGCTTCGCCACGTCGGCCTTGATCTTCCGCTGATCGGCCGGGGTCAGTCCGCCCTCGCGGCGGAACACGATCACGATCCCCGCCTGCTCGCCGTCGGTCAGCTGCTTGGTCGCGTCGAGGGCCTTGGTCGCCTCGGCGTTGCCCGGCAGGTACGAGCTCGACTCGTTGTTCTCGGCGTCGGAGAACTTGCCGGGGATGTTCATGCCGAAGATCGCGAAGATCGCGGCGAACCAGACCACCACGACCAGCCAGCGGGCCTTCTTCCCGGCGGAGAAGGCGAGAATGGACTTGACCATGATTCCGACCCTATCCGCGTGGCCGGAGGCTGTGGTCAGAAAGTCAGCCCGGCAGGCCGATCAGCACCGATCCGGTCTGATCGGCGGAGACCACCTCGGTGATCGCCACGCCCATGCCGCCCAGGGCGAGGACCAGCAGTGTGGCGAGCATGAATCCTGTGCGTTTCATTCGAGCGAGGCTAGGTGGGACATCCGCCGATGTCGATCACCATTCGGGGATTGATTCCACCCGTTTGAGGGCTGAGAATGGGCTCCCATCCCCTCTAGAAAGCCCAGATGATCAAGAATCTGCCCAAGTGGGCGCTCCTCGCGCTGTTCCTGGCCCTACCGGCCGGACTCCCCTCTTTCGCCACCGCCGCCACCCCGAAACTCCAGCCCCGGCCGATCAAGTGCCACCAGCTCCAGGGCAGTGGACCGAAGGTCTGTTCCGAGAAACCCGGCCGGATCCCGTGGAAGAACGGCTGGTGGGCGGACGCGACCAAGTACAAGGTGATCGACGCGAATCTCTACACCGAGACCGAGTGGGACATTCCGTCCGACGGCTACAAGGCGTTCTACGGCGCCGGCCACGTGATCGTCAACGCGAGGAAAGGCTTCGGCGGGACCCTGAAGTTCCCGCCGAAGAAGCGCGGGGTGAGCGTCACCGTCCTGAGCGGCAGCCCGGTCAAGTCGAGTGCCGCCTCGGCGGGCGGCTGGGTCACCGATGACGGCCCCTTCGGCTGCGGTGTCGACGAGGAGCTCGGTGCCGGCTACGCGCCCAGCTCACTGGCCGGCGTGGTCGCCGCCAACCCCAAGTCGAAGGAGATCAGCATCCAGTGGGCCATGCCGGCGGCACCGTTCCGCTGCCCGAGCGGGGTCCCGGTCTCCAATCCCACCGGAATCGAGCTGCCCTCCTCCGCCGTGACCACCCGCTACCCGGTTTCGGCCTTCCGCAAGGGAGATCTCTTCCGCCTGCCGATCAGGGCCAGTTGGACCCACACCGATCCCGGCGACAACGGCGTGTTCACGTTCAGTCTGGTCGGCAGCATCGTGATCGAGCGGGTCCACCACCGGATCCGATGAACGTCCGCCTCGTCACCACACGGTGACGAGGCATCCCCGTTCGCCAGGTGAATCCGCGGCCACGACCAGCTTTGCTGGGCCGCATGACAAATCCAAACCCATTCCCGTCCCGGCGCCTGACCGCGATCTGCCTGATCGCGGCGGGCGTGCTCATGGTCGTCGGCTTCGCCGTCACCCCATGGGAGAGCGAGCAGACCTCCCGCGCCTACCACGACACGCTCGCCGCCAACGCCGATCAATCCCAGGTGGCGGCGGTCTTCCTCCACTTCGGCTATCTGCTGCTCGTTCCCGCGGCCTTCGGCATCATGTCGCTGCTGGCACCGCGCGGAGGCTGGCTGCTGAAGATCGGCGGGGTGATCTCGGTGTTCGGCATGGCCACCCTGCCGGGTCTGCTGGTCACCGACTCATACGACCTCGCGATGGCCCAGGAGCTTCCCCGCGACGTCAGCGTCCGGGTGACCGACGCCGCCGGGGAGCTGCCGCTCTCGATGATCATGACCCTGCCCGCCGTGCTGGGGGTCGTCCTCGGCATGATCCTGCTCTTCGTCGCCCTCTGGCGGGCGGGCGAGGTCGCGGTCTGGTCCCCGGTCCTGGTCGCGGCGGGCTGGATCGTGTCCTTCGCAAGCTTCGGTCTGGTGACCATCGTGATCGGAGGCAGCGTGATGCTGGCCGGGTTCGTGCTCGCCGCGATCCGCCTCCTCGCCCCGGAGCGCACGAGGGCCCCCGAGGTGACTGCCGACGCTACCGCGATGCCGTGAGGTCGTCCCGCCCGGCTTCGGGCAGGGGAAGCCTCGTCTGAACCAAGTAGCCGCCGGCGGAAGTCTCGCCGGCGGCCAGTTCCCCGCCCAGGACCCGGACCCGTTCGCTCATACCGACGATGCCCCGGCCCGTTCCGGTCGCGTTCCCGGGCGGGGCCGGACCGGGATCGTTGGCTATCGAGACGGTCAGGGCCCGCTCCTCGAGCGTCATCCTGACCGAGACCGGCGCCCCCGGCGCATGCTTGCGGGCGTTGGTGAGACCCTCCTGGACGATCCGGTAGGCGGTGACCGAAACCCGGGCCGGAACCACGGAGAGAACATCGGAATCTGAGGTCAGCCGCACCTCCTGTCCCGCCGACGTCGCCGCCTCGACCAGCTCCGGCAGGTCCTCCAGCGATGCCGGCGGCATCATGTCCGCGCCCGATACCCGCAGGGTCTCGAGCAGGCGGCGCAGCTCGACCATCGTCTGTGCCGCCGCGCCGTCCAGCGCGGCCAGGGTGTCCGCCGTCTTGCGCCCGTCCCGCTTCAGGGTCGCCTCGGCCGAGCCGGCCAGCACCCCGATCAGCGACACGCCATGCGCGACGACGTCGTGCAGATCGCTCGCGACCCGACGGCGCTCTTCGGCGAGAACCAGGCCGATCCGCTCCTCCTGGGCGAGGGTCAGGCGCGCCTCGCCGGCCAGCAGCTGTGCGGTCAGCCCGCTGCTGCCGCGTGCGTACCAGCCGGCCATCCAGCTGATCGCGACCGCACAGACCACGATCGGCAGATCGGTCGAGAGGAAGTCCTCCTGCGGCAGCGACCTTTCGGCCAGGGCGGCCACCACCAGGAAGAGCCCGCCCACGGTCGCCCGGCGGGCGGTGGAGGCATAGGCGGCCACCGCGTAGGGCGCGACCGCGAGGGTGAGCACCACGGACCACGGCATCTCCGGCGGTACCCACTCGACGGCCGATCGCAGGAACAGCGCGCCGCCGAGAACGAGGGCGACGGTCAGTGGATGGCTGCGGCGGAAGAACAGGGGCAACGCCACCAGGACCACCCCCGAGACCAGGCACATCGCCTTCGCCGAGCCGGTCATCTCGGTGGAATCGAGGAAAGCCGCGGCCAGCGCCATCGCCACGATCAGTAGATCGACCGGGCGGCCGGAGCGCTCGGCGCTGGCGGGACGATCGGGCAGGGTCACGTCCAGGCGCCAGATGCCGAACCGGCTCCACCATCTGAGGGTGCCGCCATGGAGCAGCGCACGTTCGGTGAGTCCGGCCAGCTTCGAGGATTCCCGGAGCGAGACCGGAGCCTCGCCCCGCCCGCGCGCCCTCAGGCGAATCCGGCCGTCGGCGTGCTCGGCCCGGAGGGAAACCGCCGCGGAACCGGCGGCGGGCGATCCCGCGAACAGCTCCTCGACGATCCGGGCGGCACCGATGGCGGGACCCGGATGGGTCGCCTCGTCCGAGCCCCTTTCGGCGAGTTCGAGGATCCAGCCCCTCGATCCGGCGGCGGCGACCGCCCGGCGCAGGTCGTCGGGCGGACCGTCCCCCACCCGTCCTTCGCCTTCTCCGAGCACGCCCAGCGAGCGCTGCATGTCCTCGAGCGCGTTCGCGGCCGTGCGGCCGATCGCCCGGATGACCTCGCGGGCGCTCTCGTCACCTGAGCGCACCAGGGCGCGTGCCCTCGAGACCAGCCGCCGCACTTCGCTGATGTCGCGGGCGACGATCGCCTGCAGCTCCCCGGCGATGCGCAGCCTTTCGATCTCCAGCGCGGCCGCGACCCGCCGATCGCCGCTCGCCCCGGCCCGGGCCAGCCGGTTCGCGGCCCGGTCGGCCTCGCCCCTCCGTGCGCGGACCACCAGCCCGGCGGTTGTCGCGAGCGACTGCATGACCAGGACCGCGACGACGTCGCGCACATGAAGCGGCAGTCTCGGTTCGAGCGCCATCGCGGCCGACATGGCCGGAACCAGGGCAGCGGCCACCAGCAGTGCCCGGCCGCGCGGCTCCACTCTCGCGGCGACCGCGTAGGCGGCGATCGCCGGACCCTGGAGCGGGGTGACCGACTCGATCGAGAGAAAGCCGAAGGAGGCGTTGATCACGATCGCGACGATCGACCAGGCGGCGACCGGTATCGGTGCGGCGTTGCGGAAGAACAGCGGCAGGACCGCGACCACGGAGAAGCCGAGACGCATCGCCATCGAGTAATCGGTGGGGAGCGTGATCGCTTCGCCGACCGCCCAGGCGAGCAGGGCCACGGAGAAGCCGATCTCCAGCGGGGAGCCGAGGGCCCGCCGCAGACCGGCCGCGGTCACGGCGCGTCCAGGTGCTGTCCCGGCCGGACCAGCCCGGTCTCGTAGGCGAACACGACCGCCTGGACGCGACTGCCCACGCTCAGCTTGCCGAGCAGCCGGGTCACGTAGGACTTCACGGTGGTTTCGCTCAGATAGAGCCGCTCGCCCATTTCGGCGTTGGAGAGGCCGCGGGTGAGGAGGATCAGAAGCTCGCGATCCCGGTCGTTCAGCTCGTCCAGCCGACGGCGGGTTTCGGGATCGGCCTCGGGGGTTCCCATGAAGTGCTCCACGAGCCGCCGGGTCACGGCCGCGTCGAGCAGCGAGTCACCGGCCGCGACCGAACGCACAGCCGAGGCCAGACGGTCCGGCGGGGTCGCCTTCAACATGAATCCGGCGGCTCCGGCCTGCATCGCGCGGAAGATGTACTCGTCGAGATCGAAGGTGGTCAGCATCAGGACCCGGGCCCGCGATCCGGCCGCCAGGAGCCGCCGCGTCGCGGCGATGCCGTCGAGCTTGGGCATGCGCACGTCCATGACCACCACATCGGGGTGGGTGCGAAGGGCGATGTCGACCGCGGCGGCCCCGTCGGCCGCTTCACCGACCACGGTGATGTCGTCGGCCGCCTCGAGCATCGCCCGCACGCCGCCGCGCACCATCGCCTGATCGTCGGCCACCACCACTTTGAGTTCGTTCATCGGCGATATCGCATCATGCAGGCCGGTCAAATCCAATCACCGTTTGGTGATCCGGCCTCTGCGGATGCGCTCCTTAAATACGAAAACCCCCTGTGGAGAGAGGGTTTCCGCAGCAGCGAGAGTATCAGGGTTCACCGGGCTTGCCCGGCACCTCGCTGCCGAGCCCGGTCCAGACGAGATCGAAGGCCCGTCCGGCCACGGCCTCGATCTCCGATCCCGGCAGCTGCCCTTCGGCCACCGCGCCGATCACCCGGGTGGTCGAGAACATCACTCCGGCGCCGATCACGATCGCCGCCTCGAAGGCGTCGACGTCGGTCCGGATCTCGCCGCGGCGCTGCCCCTCCTCGAGCAGGCCGGTGACCAGCGCGATGATCGGCAACTCGCCCTCGTCCAGGATCGCGGCGAACCTGGCGGGATGCCGCACGGTCTCGTCGATCATCGCCGCGTGAACGCTCGGGGAGTATCTCGGCACCATCATCTGCGAGAAGAGTTCCCGAGCGACGTTCCACATGGTGCGATCGGGGTCGCCCAGTCCCGCTTCGTAGACCGGACGCAGATATGTGCGGAAATGACGCGCCGCGGCGAACAGCAGCACGTCTTCCTTGCGGGGGAAGTAGCGGAAGAAGGTTCCCCAGCTGGTGCCGGCCTCGGCCACGATGTTCTCGACCCGGGAGCCCTGGATCCCACGGGCCTCGAACTCCTCCATCGCCGCGTCGAAGAGCCGGTCGCGGGCCTCCACACCCCGTTTCTGGGTGGGCTCGATCCCGAGGCTGAAGCCGTCTATTTCGGTTGTCTCCACTGTGTTCTCCCTCGTCACCGGGTCATCGAATCACAGAACTTTTCCCTACGGCGGAACAAAATACTTGACGCGCGTCAGTTTTGTGTTACTTTCGTCGCAAGGGGGTGGAGCTGGTCCGCCCGGAACTTGCGAACTGGAGGACAGATGGTCACTCGGCGGGACATCTTCAAGAAGGCGGCCGCGGCCGCACCGGCCCTAGCGCTCGGCAGCGGCGCCCTGGCCCGCACGGCCGGCGCCACAGCCGCCTCCAGTCCCGCCGCCGGCAAGAACCTGATCATCTTCATCACCGACCAGGACCGCGCGATCCAGCACTTTCCGGAGGGCTGGTCGGAGGCGAACCTTCCCGGCATGACCCGCCTGCAGCAGAACGGAGTCACCTTCGACAACGCCTTCTGCAACGCCTGCATGTGCTCGCCGTCACGGGCCTCGCTGTTCACCGGGTACTTCCCCGCCCAGCACGGGGTCAAGTACACGCTGGAAGAGGACATGGACGGACCGCAGTATCCCCAGGTCGAGTTGCCGACGAACCTGAAGAACCTGGCATCGGTGATGTCCGCCAGCGGCTACAACGTGGTCTACAAGGGCAAGTGGCACATGAGCAAGCCCGCCGGTGACGACTTCGTCTCCGACGATCTGCTGCCCTACGGCTTCACCAGATGGGATCCACCGGACGCCGGCGCCGACCAGTCGATCCCCCAGGAGGGCGGCGGGCTCTACGACAACGACGGCCGCTACATGGACAGCGAAGGCAGCGCCTCCGACGGCGACGAGGGCGTGCTCCAGTACCTCAACTCGGTCGCCTCGGACAGCCAGCCGTTCTGCCTGATCATCTCGCTGGTCAACCCGCACGACGTGCTGCTCTATCCCAAGAACTACATCGCGGGCGGCTACGACGATTCCTGGCTGGAGGGCGACATCGACCTGCCGGCCACGGTCGACGAGGACCTCTCGACCAAGCCCGCGGCCCAGGCGAACTTCCGCAAGATCTTCAACCTGACCGGCCCGCTCACGACCCGGCAGATGAAGCTCGACTACATCAACTTCTACGGCAACCTGATGAAGGAGGTGGACGGCTACCTGGTCGAGGTGATGGACACGCTCGATTCGCTCGGGCTGACCCAGGACACATTGGTGATCCGGACCGCCGACCACGGTGAGATGGGTCTCGCCCACGGGGGCCTCAGGCAGAAGAACTTCAACGCCTACGACGAGACGATGCGCATCCCGATGGTCTTCTCCAACCCCGAGATCGTCGAACCCGGAACCACCTGCGACGCGATGGTCTCCCACGTCGACCTGCTGCCGACCATCGCCGGCCTGTTCGACGCGCCCCGTTCGGCCCGGGCCAGATGGGAGGGCAAGGACTACTCCAAGCTGGTCCTCGGCAAGACGAAGAAGCCGGTCCAGGACTACGTAGCGTTCACCTTCGACGACTTCCAGGCCGGCCAGGCGAGTCCGCCCTACGTCAAGGCGCCACAGCACGTGGTCGCGATCCGCGAGAAGAACTGGAAGATCGCCAAGTACTACGACGCGACCCGCCAGGTACCACCCCAATGGGAGATGTACGACCTGAGGCGCGATCCCCTGGAGGCGCGCAACCTGGCCGCTCCCAACGCCAAACGGACCGGCCCCCAACAGAAACAGTACGAGCGGCTGCGCAAGAAGCTGCTGCGGGTCGAGAAGCAGCGGCTGCAGCCACTGCCGCAGAACGCGTTCTCGGTCAGGTCCTGCACGATCGAGGGTCTCGGTGTCACCACCAAGACCCGGGTGCCCGGCCGCGGACGGCTCGTCCAGCGGGTCAGCACCGTCGTCGACGGCAGACGGATACCTCTCGGCGAACGCCGCAAGCTGGTGCTCGGCCGGTCGCGCCCGACCATCCGCCTGAAGCTCGACGCCCGGGCCAGACGGCTGGCTCGCAAGGGTGCGGTGGAGATCGAGGTGCTGACCACCTGGCTGCCGAATGGCGGTACGCCGGTGCGGGATGTCAAGCGCGCGAAGCTGAGGAGGCAGTCATGAGCCGAACCCATGGAAGGAGTGCGCTCGTGCTGGCGGCGACGGTGACGCTGGCCGCTCTGCTGGTTCCGGCGAGCGCGAACGCCGCGCTGTCCCGGGGTTCCCTCACCCAGCTGCCGGGAGCGAAGGGATGCCTGGTCGACAGCGCCCAGCGCAGCGGCAGGTGCGGCGTGGCCCGGGCCCTGAAGGAACCGGGGCCGTTCATGGGCTCGCGGGCGATCCAGATCAGCCCCGACGGCAGGAACGTCTACGTCGCGTCCTCGAAATCGAACGCGATCGCGATCTTCAAGCGCGACCAGCGCCACGGAACGCTGAAGCAGGCCCCCGGATCCAAGGGCTGCGCCGCCGCGAGGCGTTCCTTCGGCTGCGCCCGCGCGATCGGTCTCGACGGGCCGAACTCGATCGCGATCAGCCCGGACGGCGGGAACGTGTACGCGACGGCCCGCGACAGCTCCTCGGTCGTGACCTTCCGGCGCAACCGGGGCAATGGGGCGCTCACCCAGCTTCCGGCGGCGGCCGGCTGCGTCGCCGGCGTTCCGATCCCGGCCTGCGGCACCGGCCGGGCGATGGCCGGGGCAGATGTGGTCACGGTCAGCCCGGACGGAAGGAACGTCTACGTCGGCGCGTTCTTCGGCAACGCGGTCGCCACCTTCGACCGTGACCCCGCGACCGGTGAGCTCACCCAGCCCGCGGACGAGACCGGATGCCTGACCGCCGCACCGGAGGCGAACTGCGCGACGGGCCTGGCCCTGAACTCGGTCGAAGGCATGGCGGTGAGCGGCGACGGTGCCAACGTCTACGTGGCGAGCGCCACCTCGAACGCGGTGCTCAACCTGGTGCGGGACAGCACGACCGGCGCGCTGAGCCAGGCGGCCGACGGCAGCGGCTGCTTCGTCGACGCGGCCCTGGAGGGCTGCATGACCGGCCGCGAGATCAGCGGCGCCAACGCGGTCGCCGTGAGCCCCCGGGGAGGCGACGTGTACGTGACCTCGCTGATCAGCGGCAGCGTCACCCAGTTCAGCTCCTCGGGCAGTCCCGGACTGCTCTCCCAGCCCACGATCAAGTCGGGCTGTGTGGCCTGGCTCGGCGCTTCCGGATGCACCCCGGGACGCTCGCTGCGGGCTCCGGAGGGAATCGCCGTCTCACCCGACGGCACCAACGTGTATGCCGCCGCCTACTCCTCGGGTGGCATCGCCGTACTCGAGCGCGGACCGAAGACCGGCGGGGTCGTCCAGAAGTTCGGAACCGGCGGCTGTGTGACGACCCAGTCGATCGCCAACTGCGCCACCGGGCGCGCGATGGACGGGCTCAGTTCGATCGCGATCAGCCGCGACGGCCGGTTCGTCTACTCGACGGCCGCCAAGAGCAATGCGGTGAACGTGTTCCGCCGGGCGACCCGGGGCTAGCCGCTTCTCCTCCCGGACCGGGTGGTCGGACAGTTCCCAGCTGTCCGACTATCCGGCCCCCATTTTCTTCTATAGTTAAGTAATTACTTAAGTGTTTGCTACGCTTCGGGCATGCCTGCCGAAGCCGAACTCCTCGACCGGACCTTCCACGCGCTCTCGGACTCGAACCGCCGCGCGATCGTCGTCCGGCTGAGCCGGGGTCCGGCCTCGGTCAGCCAGCTCGCCGAACCGCTCCTGATCTCGCTTCCGGCGGTCTCCCAGCACCTGGACGTGCTCCAGAAGAGCGGCATCGTCCGCTCGGAGAAGACCGGCCGCGTCCGCACCTGCCGGCTCGAACCGGCCCCGATGAAGACGGTCGAACAATGGATCGCCTTCAACCGCGAGACCTGGGAGGGCCACCTGGACCGGATCGGCGAAGTACTCGACCAGACGTATGGAGGCACCGAATGAGCGTCACCCACGACCAGTTCACCCTCGAACGCCGCTACGGCCACTCGTCCGAGCGAGCCTTCAGCGCCTTCGCCGACCCTGAGCTGAAGAAGCAGTGGTTCGCCAATCCGGGGAACTGGCCCAATGCCCATTGGGAGCTCGACTTCCGGGTGGGTGGCAGCGAGGTCAGCAGCGGGGGATCGCCCGGTGGCCGCTTCAACGAGTTCAGGAGCCGTTACCACGACATCATCGAGAACGAGCGGATCGTCTACAGCTACGACCTCTTCCACGACCATCGCCTGATCTCGGTTTCGCTGACCACGATCGAGTTCTTCGCCGACGGTGACGGCGCCCGGGTCGCCTTCACCGAGCAGGGCGCCTTCTTCGACGACCCCACCGCCCCGGCCCAGCGCGAACACGGGACGGGCGTGCTGCTCGACATGTACGGCCGCTTCCTCGACGGGGAGACCCGGTGACCCTCACCCTTCATGAGCACCCATTCGCCTCCTACTGCTGGAAGGTCCTGATCGCCTTCTACGAACGGGAGGTGCCGTTCGAGCCGCACCTCGTGATCGACATGGACGATCGCGAGGCCCTGGCCGAACTCTGGCCGCTGGGCAAGATCCCCTTCCTCACCGACGACAGGACGGGGCTTGCCCTGCCGGAGTCGTCGATCGTGATCGAGTTTGCCGACCGGATCGGCGAGGCGCCGCCACTGATTCCGGCTGATCCGGACGCGGCCCTTCAGGCCCGTCTATGGGATCGGGTCTTCGACACCGCCGTGATGAACCCGATGCAGGACATCGTCGGTGACAGCCTCAGGCCCGACGGCCACGACGATCCGCACGGAGTCGGCGAATGGCGCGCCGCCCTCGAGCGGGCCTACGAATTGCTGAACGATCACCTCGAATCAGGCGGATGGGCCGCCGGACCCGATTTCACGATCGCCGATTGTGCGGCCGCTCCCTCGCTCTTCTATGCCCGGGTCGTCCACCGCTGGGACGAATCACGTCTGACCGGCCTCACCGAGTACTTCGAGCGGCTGACCGCGAGACCGTCGGTTTCGCGCGTGATCGAAGAGGCCCGTGAGTACCGGACCCTCTTCCCCCTGCCCTGGCCCGAGTACGCGAACCGGCCCTAGGCAGGGCGGTGCGCACGATCGATCACCCGGTCGATCAGCTCGATGATCGTGGCTTCGTATCCAGTCCGGCCGGCGCCGCCGTCGATCGCGATCGCGGCCCGGTCGAAGACCGCCGAGAGCAGATCGCCCAGGGCGTCCATCTCGAACCGGCCCCGGCTGTCCGCGGGCACAGCCGCGGCGAGACCCTGGCGGAGCTCTCCGGCGGCGTGGGCTTCATCCATCTCCCGGACCCGGCCCGCCCCGAGGACGGACGGTCCCTCGATCAGCATCAGCCTGGTCCGCCCGGGCACGGCCATCGCGTCGAGGTAGGCGCCGCAGCCGGCGATCAGATCGGCGCGCGGATCTCCGGACGGCGGGCTTGAGTCGGCGATCGCCTCGCCGACCTTCTTCGCCTCGTCCTCGACCACCGCGAGGAACAGCTCGCGCTTGTCGGCGAAGTGGTGGTAGAGCGCGCCGCGGGTGACTCCGGCGGTCCTCACCACCTCCGGAGTCGAGGTCTCGGCGTAGCCGTGTTCGACGAAGAGACGCCGGCCGGCGTCGATCAGCGCGGCTCGGGTGGCCGCGGTGCGATCACGATTGGTCTTGGGAGCTTCTCTTGACATACATACACCCTGCATGTAGATTCATACGTGCTGTATGTATGTTACTACGAAAGGACCCGAAATGAAGACCACATCCTTCTATCCGGTGATCATGACCGGCGATGTCGCCGCCAGCTCGGCCTTCTACTCCGAGCATTTCGGCCTCACCCCGCTCTTCACCGCCGATTGGTATGTCCACCTCCAATCCGAAGAGGATCCGAGGATCAACCTCGCCATCGTCGACGGCGACCACCCCACCATCCCCGAACCGGCGCGCGGCCGGGCCGGCGGACTGCTGCTCAACTTCGAGGTCGAGGACGTCGACGCGGCTCACGACCGCCTCGCCGCGGCCGGCCTGCCGATCGTGCTCCCGCTGCGGGACGAGGACTTCGGCCAGCGCCATTTCATCACCGCCGATCCCGACGGCGTGCTGATCGACGTGATCACACCGATCGCCCCCGACGACGAGTACGCGCAGATGTATGACGAGAAGAGCCTGCCCACGGGTTAGGATCGAAAGCGTGAGCGTTCCTCCTTCGGGCGAGCAGTTCGAGATCTCCTCCGGCGAGCACCGGGCGACGATCGTCGAGGTCGGAGGGGGCATCAGGCGGTACGAGGTCGGGGGCCGTCCGGTCCTCGATCCCTTCCCGCTCGAGGAGATGTGTGACGGCGCCCACGGGGCCCCGCTCATTCCCTGGCCGAACCGCCTGGCCGACGGGCGCTACTCCTTCGACGGCGAAGAGTTCCAGGTCAGCCTGACCGAGCCCGAGAAGAACAACGCGATCCACGGCTTCTTCCTCTGGCGGCCCTGGATCAGGACCGAGCACGAGGCCGACCGCCTGGTCATGTCGGCCCGCCTGCATCCGCTCGCCGGCTATCCGTTCCAGCTCGACCTGAACATCGCCTACGAGCTGAGCGGATCGGGCCTGAAGGTCACCACTACCGCCGTCAACACCGGCAGCCGGGCCTGCCCCTACGGCCACGGGCAGCATCCATACCTCTCCCCCGGCGGCGGGCTGATCGACGACTGCAGCCTGCGGATCCCGGGCCGGACCCGGATCACCACCGACCCGGTCCGCCAGCTGCCTACCGGCCCCGAGCCGGTCGCCGGGACCGAGTTCGATTTCGTCGAGCCGGCCGCCCTCGGTCCGACCGCGATCGATTTCGCCTTCACCGACCTGGAACGCGACGCGGACGGCCTCGCCTGGACCCGGCTGGGCGCCCCCGACGGAACCTCGGCCGAGATCTGGGTGGACCGGAGCTTCCCCTTCGTCGAGATCTACACCGGAGACACGCTCACCCCGGAGCGAGCCCGCCGGGGGCTCGGCACCGAGCCGATGACCTGCGCCCCGGACGGCTTCAACAGCGGCGACGGGCTGCTGCGGCTCGAACCGGGCGACTCGGCCACCACCACCTGGGGAGCGCTGCTCAGATGACCACCGGACTTCGCAACCAGCAGACCCTGCTGATCCTCGGAGCCAGCGGGGATCTAACCGCGCGCCTGCTGCTTCCGGGCCTGGCCGCGCTGCTCTCCGCCCAGGACGAGGGCGATCTGCTGCTGGTCGGCGCCGGCATGGACGATTGGGACGACGTGACCTGGCGATCCACGGTCACCGAGTCGTTCGCATCCGAAGGCGCCACCGGCGCTCAGGTGGACAAGGTCGCCGCCGAGACGATCTACCGGCGGGCCGACGTCACCGACCCCGAGGACCTGCGCGGATTGCTCGCCGCATGCCGCGGCCAGATCACGATCTACTTCGCCCTGCCGCCGCCGGTCACGGTCAAGACCTGCAACGCGCTCACCGAACTGGACCTGCCGCTTGACATGCGGCTGGTCATGGAGAAGCCGTTCGGCACCGATGCCGGCAGCGCCACCGCACTCAACGTGCTGGTGACCGAGCTGGTGCCGGAGCAGCAGATCTACCGGGTCGATCATTTCCTCGGGCTATCGACCGTGCTCAACATCGTCGGACTGCGCTTCGCGAACCGGGTGCTGGAGCCGCTGTTCAGCTCGGAGCACGTCGAGAGCGTGGAGATCGTCTGGGACGAGGACCTGGGACTCGAGGGCCGGGCCGGCTACTACGACTGGGCCGGCGCGATGGTCGACATGATCCAGAGCCACCTGCTGCAGGTGGTCGCGCTGATGGCGATGGAAGCGCCGACCAGCATGAGCGCCCGTGACTTCCGCGACAGCACCGCGCAGGTGCTGCGCGCGACCAGGATCTGGAACGACGACCCGGTCACATACAGCCGCCGGGCCCGGTACACGGCGGGCCGGATCGACGGACGGCAGCTGCCGTCGTACGCCGACGAGCCCGGGATCGATCCGGCCAGGAAGACCGAGACCTTCGCCGAGCTGGTGCTCGCGATCGACACCTGGCGCTGGTCGGGCGTGCCCTTCCGGGTGCGATCCGGCAAGGGCATCGCGGCCCCGCGCAAGGAGGCGATCGTCACCTTCAAACAGCCGCAATGGACCCCGATCGGCCTGACCGGCACCGACCGGCCCGACCAGCTCCGCATCGGTCTCGGCTTCGGCGCCGACCAGCTTCATCTGGATCTCAACATCAACGGTCCCGGAAACCCGCTCGAGCTCGATCCGGTCACCCTGGAGGCCGAATTCGGCGCCGGCGACCTCCAGGAGTACGGTCAGGTCCTGAGGAAGGTGCTCGAAGGGGACCCGCTGATCTCGGTCCGCGGTGACACCGCGGTCGAGTGCTGGCGGATCATCGAGCCGGTCCAGCGGGCCTGGAAGGCCGATCTGGTCCCGCTGACCGAGTACGCGGCCGGCAGCACCGGTCCCGGTGGCTGGCCGGACAGCGGCCTGCCGGAGGCCTGATCAGGCGATCCTCGCGCCGCGCTCCCATTCGGCCAGCTCTTCCGGTGAGACATGGCCCGCGTACGGTCCGCGCCCCCGGACCGACGATGCCCCGCAGAAGGCACCGAAGGCGATCGCGGTCTCGATCGGGAAGCCGCGGCCGAGCCCGTAGGTGATCCCACCCGCGAAGGTGTCGCCCGCTCCGTAGGTGTCGACCTTGGCGGCGCTGGGAGGGTTCGAGGTCCACTCGGTGATCTTCCCCTCGGCGGTCTCGAGCGTGCCGCCCCGGGCCCCGTCGGTCCGCACCACCCAGCGCGGCTCGGGATCGATCTCTCCCCTCACGTAGACCTCGCCGCGGTCGTTGGCGCTGGCGACGAGCACGTCGACCTGGACCCCGGCCTCGGCCAGGGCCGGGCCGGTGCGCACGCTGGCGACCACGTTGCGGGCGGCCCGGGCCGCGCGCACGGTGTCGGCGTTGCCCGCCGTGAGGTAGACCGCGTCGGCGTCCTTCAGCTCGTCCCAGGGCAGGGGGTCCTCGATCTGCGGACCGACCCTCTTCCCGATCGTGGTGATCGTGCGCTCACCGTCGGCATCGAGATAGACGAAGGCCCGCCGCTGCGCGGTTTCGCGGCGCGCGGCCTCGACCCGGAGTCCGCGCTCACGGAGCCCCGAGACGACCCGGTCGGCGCGGGCGTCGTCGCCGGTCGCGGTCAGGAAGAGGCAGCCGCCGCCGAGCCGCGCGATCTGGACCGCGGCGACCGCGGCGCCGCCGGCGGGAAGCTCGAAGTAGTCGGTGGCGTGGACGATGTCGCCCGGATCCGGAACCCGCTCGACGTGGGCGAACTCGGCCCATTCGACATGCCCCACGACAGCGGTCTTCATCGGCCAGCCAGGAGTCGAATCATGCGAGCCAAGATAGACGATGCGCCAGCGCATACCAATCCGGGTTTTGCCGAAATAGTCGGCAAAACCCCGATTGGTTGGGCTCAGAGCCCCATGCCCCGGCCGATCAGCTCCTTCATGATCTCGGTGGTGCCGCCATAGATCCGGGTGATGCGGGCATCGACCCAGGCATCGGAGATCGGGTACTCGTGGGTGTAGCCGTAGCCGCCGTGGAGCTGCAGGCATTGATCGGTGACCCGGCCGAGCAGCTCGGTGGTCCACCACTTCGCCATCGCGGCCTCCTCGATCGTCAGCTCACCGGCGACGTGCTTGGTGATCGACTGGTCGACGAAGGCCCGGCCGATCGTCAGCTCGGTCTTGATCTCCGCCATCACGAAACGCGAGTTCTGGAAGGAGCCGATCGGCTTGCCGAAGGCGGTCCTCTCCTTGACGTACTCGAGCGTGCGCTCGAAGGACGCCTCGGCCGCCGCGAGCGCGCCGACCGCGATGATCATGCGCTCCGGAACCAGTTTCTCCATCAGCTGGACGAAGCCGCTGCCCTCGGCGCCGAGCAGGTTTCCGGCCGGCACCCGTACGTCGTCGAAGAACAGCTCGGTCGTGTCGGAGGCGTGCTGGCCGAGCTTGTCGATCTGCGGACCCTTGGAGAACCCTTCGCTGTCGGCGTCGACCACGATCAGCGAGATCCCGGCGTGCCCGGCGTCGGGATCGGTCTTGGCGACGACGATCACCCGGTCGGCGTTGTGGCCGTTGGTGATGAAGGTCTTCTGGCCGCTGACGACGTACTCGTCTCCGTCGAGGATCGCCCGGGTCTGGACCGCGGCCAGGTCGGAGCCGGTGCCGGGCTCGGTCATCGCGACCGCGAGCACCGTGTCTCCGGCGGCCACGCCGGGGAGCCATCTCTCCTTCTGTTCGTCGGTCCCGCTGGTCAGCAGGTAGGGCAGGCAGATGTCCGTGGTCAGCATCGGCCCGCCGAAGGCCGCGCCGACACCCATCCGGATCGATTCCTCGGTCAGGACGACGTTGAAGCGCCAATCGTCGACCCCGGCGCCGCCGTACCGCTCGGGGATCGCCATGCCCATGAAGCCGTGGGCCGCCGCTTTCTTGAAGAGGTCGCGGGAGACGACCCCCGCTTGGTCCCATTCGTTGAAGTTCGGTGCGACCTCGGCGGCGAGGAACGAGCGGAAGCTCTCCCGGTAGTCCTCGTGCTCGTTCTCGAAGATCGCCCGGCGGGGCGACTGGGGCAGCGCCGCTCCGGGAGTCACGAGGGCCGCCCGTAGACCGTGACCACGGCGGCGCCGCCGAGGCCGATGTTGTGCTGGAGCGCGACCTCGGCTCCCTCCACCTGGCGGGCATCGGCCCGGCCGCGAAGCTGCCAGGTGAGCTCGGAAGCCTGCGCCAGCCCGGTCGCACCCAGCGGATGCCCCTTCGAGATCAGGCCGCCCGACGGGTTGACCACCGGGCCTTCGCCGCCGAAGGTGGTCGCCTCGGCCTCGACCAATCTGTGGCCCTCGCCCTCCGCGGCCAGCCCGAGCGCCTCGTAGGTGATCAGCTCGTTGGCGCTGAAGCAGTCGTGAAGCTCGATCACGTCCACCTCGGAGATGTCGAGTCCCGCTTCCTCGAGGGCCCGCGAACCGGCCTCGCGGCTCATGTCGGCGCCGACCACGTTGATCGAGGACTTGCTCTCGAAGGTGCTGGCCATGTCGGTAACCATCGCCTGGCCGACGATCTCGACGGCCCGGTCCCAGAGGTCGTGCCGGTCGACGAAACGCTCCGAGGCGACGATCGTCGCGGCACTGCCATCACTGGTCGGCGAACACTGCAGCTTGGTCAGCGGCGAGTAGATCTCCTTGGCCTCCTTGATCTCGTCGAGCGAGTACTCGGTCTGGAACTGGGCGTAGGGATTGTTGACCGAGTGCCGGTGGTTCTTCCAGCCGATCCAGGCGAAATGCTCGGCCTTCGATCCGTACTTCTCCATGTGTTCCCGTCCGGCGGCGCCGAACATCTGCGGCGCGGGCGGCGCGTCCTCCCACTCGCGCAGCTCGATCAGGGCCATCACGTGCTTGTCCATCGGGTTGGTGCGGTCGAGGAACTTGGCTCCGAGCGAACCCAGCTCCATCTTCTCGAAGCCGAGCGCGAGCGCGCACTCGGAAAGCCCGCCCTTGACCGACTGGCGGGCCAGGTACAGCGCGCTCGAACCGGTCGAGCAGTTGTTGTTCACGTTGACCACCGGGATGCCGGTGATTCCGAGGCCGTAGACGGCGCGCTGGCCGGCGGTCGAGTCGCCGTAGCAGTAGGCGGCGAAGGCCTGGTCGACGTCGTCGTATGAGATCCCAGCGTCAGCGATCGCCTTCTCGCCGGCCTCCTTGGCCCAGTCCGGGTAGTCGCCCTCTTTGGTTCCGGGCTTGTCGAACTTGGTCATGCCGACGCCGATCACGAATGTGCGGTTCATTTCTCTTCCGTTCCACTTGACGTTTTCGAGACTAAATGGATCAACTGTTCTGTTTCTTTCCTAAAGGTTCAATCGAGCAGGAACTCGAGCAGGATCGCCCGGGTCTCCGGCCATGGATCCCGGCGCCGCCGGCCGCGCGGCTCGAAGTGCTCGGTCAGGGCGAGACCCCGGATCGTGGTCAGGGCCATCGAGAGGCGGCGCGAAGCGATGCCCTCGGGCAGGATCTCGGTGGAGAGCGACGCGATCTCGGCGGTCAGCCGCGCCTCGGCCGGCACCAGGCGGGCATAGAGATCGGGATCGTCCGCCGCCGCGACCCAAAGCTTCACGAACACATCGAAGGTCGGGCTGCTGAAGTCGTTCCAAATGATGTCGAGCAGTGCGCCCAGACGCTCGGACGGTTCACCGGGCAGATCCGCCGCGATCTCCCGCAGCTCGTCGACCCGCCGCTGGGCGGCCCACTCGATCGCCGCACCGAGCAGATCCACCCGGTGGGGAAAGTGGTGGGTCTGCGCGCCGAGGGAGACTCCGGCGAGCTCACTCACCCGGCGCGAGGTGGTCGCCGCGAAGCCGACCTCGGCCAGGCTGTGCACGGTCGCGTCGAGCAGCTTGCCCCGGGTCTCGGCCCGGCGCTCTTCCTGGGTGCGGGTCGGCACGGTCGCCACACCGAGAACAATAGCGAACAACTGTTTTGTTTCTCAAAAACCAACCCCCAGAGACGCGCCCCGGCAACGATTTCTAATGACAATCATTAGAAATCGTTGCCGGGGCTGCTTTGGACCGGCGCATTCCTTGTCGTTACCGGCTACCGTCGTCGCCATGGTCGAAACTCAATCTCTCACCGGGCGCCAGGGCGGAATCCATGACGGCCTGGTCCGGCCCAGATGCTCGGCCTGATCGTCACCGGCCCGCCGGGTGCGGGCAAGAGCTCCACCGCCACCAAGTTCCACGACGAACTCGGAGATGAGGGCATCGCGAACGCCCTCATCGAGATCGACGAGTTGGAGCGCAGCTATCCCGCGATCGGGCGGGAACGGTCGATTCACCATCTCGGTCAGCTCTGTGCCTCCTACCGTGAGCTGGAACCGGCGGTGCTGACCGTCACCGCGACGATCGAGGACGACGGGTACCTGAGTGACGTGATCACCGCGCTGGGCGCCGACGAAACGTTCGTGGTCCGCCTCGAGGCCGGCGACAGGGAACTCGAGAGGCGTATCCGGGAACGCGAACCGGAAGGATGGTCCGGACTGGACGAGCTGGTCGAGTCCTCGGCCCTCCTGGCCGCAACGATGCCCGGTCTGTCCCGAATCGATCTCGTTCTCGACACCGAGGCGCTGTCTCCCGACGAGGTCGTGGCGGACATCCGGGCCGCTTGGCCTCCGGCCGCCGGGGCCATACGATGATCGCGGATGGGTCCCACTTCCCGACAGGACAAGGCCGCCTCATTCCTCGCCCTCCACGGCGGCGATAGCGCCTTCGTCCTGCCGAACGCCTGGGATCCCGGCAGCGCCCGGGTCCTGGAGGACGCCGGGTTCGAAGCGATCGCCACGACCAGCGCCGGGATCTCGTTCTCCGAAGGTCATCCCGACGACGGCAGCATCGGACGCGACGCCATGCTCGCCCGGATCGCCGCGATCACGGCCGCTGTGGACGTGCCGGTCACTGCCGACATCGAGTCCGGATACTCGGACGAAACGCCGGGAGTGGCGGAGACGATCCGCGGAGTGATCGCCGCCGGTGCGGTGGGCGCGAACCTGGAGGACGCCGACCGGAACGGCCTGTTCGAGGTCGGGCACGCCGCAGAACGAGTGTCGGCGGCCCGCACCGCCGCCGACCGGGAATGCCTGCCCTTCACTCTCAACGCCCGAATCGACAGCTTTCTGGCCGCGCACCCGGATCCGCTCGAAGAGGCGATCGCCCGCGCCGCCCGCTACGTCGACGCGGGTGCCGACTGTGTCTTCGTTCCGGGCGCGCTGGACGAGCGGATGATCGCCACGCTGGTCGCCGAGATCGACGCACCCCTCAACCTGGTGGCGGGTCTCGCCGGCGAGCCGCTGGACCTCGCGACCTACGACCGTCTCGGCGTGCGGAGGATCAGCATCGGCGGAAGCCTGGCGCGAGCCGGCCTCGGTCTGGTGAGGAAGGCGGCGGAACAGATGCGGGCCGGGAGCTTCGACTTCACGGCCGGCGCGATTCCCCACGCCGACCTCAACGAGCTGATGGGCTCCTGAGGCCGGCGGGTCCGGGCTCAGCCGACCGCCACCGTCTCGGTCTCGCCCGCCTGCGCCGCCTCGGCGTGTTCCTTGCTGTCCTTCGAGGAGATCAGCACCGCCGCGAGGATCGCTCCGGCCAGCGCGAAGAAGGCGCCGATCAGGAAGGCGTCCTGGAAGCCGGCCGTGAGTGCGGCCGCCTCGGTGGCCCCGGTCTTGAAGGCGTCGCTGGTCGAGGAGTTGGCGATCGAGGCGAGAATCGCCAGGCCGAGCGCGCCGCCGATCTGCTGCGAGGTGTTGATCAGGCCGGAGGCCAGCCCCGCCTCTTCCGGGATCGTGCCCGACATGGCGGCGATCGTCACGGGGACGAAGGCCAGACCGAGTCCGACACCGGCGATCACCGAGGGGGCGAGCACGTCGGCCCAGTAGGAGCCGTCGACACTGATCTGGGTGAACCAGAACAGGGCGACCGAGACGAGCAGCAGACCGGCGACCAGCACCGGCTTGAAGCCGATCTTCGTCACCAGCTGCCCCGCGACCCCGGCCGCGAGCACGATCGCGATCGCCAGCGGCAGGTACGAGAATCCCGCCTCGAGCGCGTCCTGTCCCAGAACCTGCTGGAGGTAGAGGGTGATCAGGAAGAACATCGAGAAGAGCGACATGCCGGTGAGGACACCGACGATGTTCGCGCCGCGCAGGGTGCGGTTGCGGAAGATCGAGAACGGGACCAGCGGCTTGCGGGTGCGCATCTCGATCACGACGAAGGCGGCGATCAGGACCAGCGCGATGACGCCGCGGATGATCGTCTCGGTCGAGGTCCAGCCGGCGTTGGTCGCGTCGACCAGGGTGTAGACCAGCAGGGCCAGCCCGGCCGTGATCGCGACCGCTCCCGGGATGTCGAGGGTGCGTTCCGACTCCTCCTCGGCCTTCGACTCGAGCAGCCTGATCGGTGCCTGCCACACGACGAAGGCGGCGATCGGCACGTTGACGAACAGGACCCATTCCCATCCGGCCCACTGGGTGAGGATGCCGCCGAGCAGCACTCCGGCCGCGCCGCCGGCTCCGGCGACCGCGCCCCAGATGCCGAGGGCCCGGTTTCGCTCCGATCCTTCCTTGAAGGTGGTGGTCACGATCGAGAGCGCCGCCGGCGAGGCGATCGCCGCGCCGAGTCCCTGGATCGCACGGGCGATGATCAGCCATTCCTCGTTCTGCGCGAACCCGCCGGCGAGCGAGGCGGCGCCGAAGAGCGCCATGCCGGTCATGAACATCTTGCGGCGGCCGAAGAAGTCGGCCAGCCTGCCGCCCAGCAGGAGGAACCCGCCGAATACGAGCGTGTAGCTGTTGACCACCCAGGACAGGCTGTCCTGATCGATGTCGAGCGCCTTGCCGATGGAGGGCAGCGCGACGTTGGTGATCGAGGCGTCGATCACCACCACGAACTGGGTCAGGGCGAGCAACATGAGCGCCAGGTTTCTGGCGCGAGGGGTGGAGAGATCGGGTCCGGACAAGATTTTGCTCCTCGAAGTCTGAATCGGAACCGGAACTTCGGTTCCTCTTGATATCGTGACTATACGGAAGTAAGATTCCGTTTGTCAAGTAGATGATTCCGCCCCAGAAGACACTCCGCGCCGACGCCCGCCGCAACCGCGAGCGGATCCTCGCGTCCGCACAGACCCTGTTCGCCCGCGACGGGGACAAGGCTCAGATGGACGAGATCGCCGAACACGCCGGAGTCGGCATGGGCACGGTGTACCGCCACTTCCCCACCAAGGAGCATCTGCTGACCGAGATGGTCCGCTCCCGCTTCACCCGGTTCACCGAGATCGCGCTGGAGTCCGAGCGGATCGAAGACCCCTTCGAGGCACTCGAGTCACTGATCGTCAGATCGGCCGAGGAGGTCGAGGGCGACGCGGGCTTCCAGCTGGCGATGATGGGATCCGACCAGCTGGAATGGGAGGGAATCGAGCAGGAGAAGGCGGCCTTCGCCGAACCGACCGGCCGGATCATCGGGCGCGCGGTCGAGGCCGGCGTGGTCCGCGACGACCTCACCTTCGAGGACTTCCCGATGGTGATGTGCGGCATCACCTCGACCATGTACTTCAGTCCCGGCGGCGCCAAGTGGCGGCGTCACCTCGAGCTGGTCTTCGCCGGCCTGCGGCCTTGAGCCGACCACCGGGGCCCTCTAGGTCGTCAGCAGCCCGCCATCGACCGGCAGCAGGATCCCGGTCACGTAGGAAGATGCGTCGCTGGCCAGGAAGATCGCCGCCGCGACCAGTTCCCGATGCTCGCCGCCGCGACCGGCCGGAACCCGGATCATCATGCTGTCCAGGTATCCGTCCGGATACTGATCGGTCAGCTCGGACTTGAAGAAGCCGGGGGCCAGCGCGTTGACACGGATCTTCTTGCGGCCGGTCCACTGCTGGGCGAGGTCGCGGGTGAGCCCGATGATCGCCGCTTTCGACGAGCTGTAGGCGGCCTGCGGCAGGAAGGCCGTGGTCGATCCGAGCACGCTGCCGATGTTGACGATGCTGCCGCCGTTCTCGGAGATCGCGCGGGCGAAAGCCTGGGCCATGTAGAAGGAGCCGTTCAGGTTGGCCTCGACCACCCGGCTGAACTCTTCCGGGTCTTCACGGGTGGCCGGGACCGCGGTGGCCGACCCCGCGTTGTTGATCAGCACGTCCACGTGGCCGAGCTGTTCGACCGCCGCGGCGATGAATCTCGCGCAGTCCTCGGGGTCGGTCACATCCGCTTCGACCGCGACGCAGCGCCGTCCCAGAGCCTCGATCTTCGCCTTGGTCTCTTCGAGCCGGTCCACCCGGCGGGCGCAGATCGCCACGTCCGCCCCGGCCTCGGCCAGTCCGGTGGCGAACGAAACGCCGAGCCCCGAGGATGCGCCGGTCACCACCGCGACCTTGCCCGCCAGCGAAAACGAATCCAGAATGCTATTCATCATCTGCACAATAGCTGGACCGGACCTCGAAATCGAGCCGCGACTCCGAAACCATTGAGCCACCGGCGGTTTCGTGAAAGCATGAGGACCATGAACGCACGGAGAGGGAGGCTCGCGTGGCTCGCCGCCGCGCTCGGAGCCCTGATGGCATTGACGATCGCGACCCAGCCGGCGGGAGCGGCGACCAGGGAGCGGCCCTGCAATGGCTCGGTCGAGCTTTGTGCCCGGCCCTTCGACCAGGTCGTCCTCCCCGGCACCCACAACTCGATGTCGGCCGAGGATCTCGGCTGGAAGATCCCGAACCAGCTGATCTCGATCCCGCGCCAGCTGGATGGCGGCATCCGCGGATTCCTGATCGACACCCACTACGGCCGGCGTGCGCCGGACGGAACGGTGACGAAGGTCTCCCGCTCGGAGGGTGCCGCGAACGGCGACACCATGTACCTCTGCCATGAACTCTGCCAGCTCGGTGCCTCGGAGCTGATTCCCGAGCTGGCCAAGGTGAGCGACTACCTGGCCGCCAATCCGCGCGAGGTGATCCTGTTCGTCAATCAGGACGGCATCACCCCCGCCGATTACGCCCGGGCCGTCACCGAGAGCGGCCTGTCCGGCTATCTGTACACCGGATCCACGACCCAATGGCCGACCCTGAGCCAGATGATCGCCTCGAATCAGCGGGTCGTGATGCTGGCCGAAGGCGCGACCGGGGACGTTCCCTGGTACCACGACGGCTATGACGGAACGATGCGGGAGACGCCCTACGACTTCAGGGTGCCGGGAGGAACGACCCAGGACGGGATCGACAACCTGACCAACCCGGCCAAGCTCGAGGAGAGCTGCCGCCCGAACCGCGGCGGGGACACCGGCACGCTCTTCCTGATGAACCATTGGGTCAACGGCATGCTCGACAACTCCAACGCCGTCGCCCCGGATCCGGCGGTCGCCCGCATCCTCAATCAGAAGGACGCCCTGGTGAATCGCGCCCGCGCCTGCCAGCAGCGGCGCGGCAAGCTGCCGACCCTGGTCGCCGTCGACGACTTCGGCGAGGGCGACCTGCTCGGCGCGGTCCGCGAACTGAACGGCGTGGTCGCGAAGCCGTTCCTGGAGACGGCCAAGCCCAGGAACGCGACCGTGAAGGCGGGACGCAGGGCGGTCTACCGGGTCTCGGTCTCCAACTATGGCGACGCGGCCGGGAGCGTGAAGGTCTGCGCGGCCGTCTCGGCAAGGCTGGCGAAGAAGCCGGCCTGCGTCACGGTCGAGGTCGCGATCGGCGCGACCGCGACCGCCCCGATCAAGGTCTGGACCAAGCGCCGCCGCAAGGGAGCCTCGGGCAAGGTCAACTTCACCCTCACCACCGCCGGGGACAGCGTCAAGACCGCGAGCAGCCTGAAGGTCAAGCCGCTGCCGAAGAAGAAGCGGCCCAAGAAGCGCCGCTAGAGCCAGCGCTCCAGCCGCCGCGAGCGGACCAGCAGCACCGCGATGACGATGCCGATCGAGTCGATGGCGACATCGACCGGGCTGCCGTGCCGGCCGGCCACGAAGGTCTGGTGGTACTCATCGGAGACCGCGAACAGGAAGGCGATAGTCACCGCCCACGGCAGGGCTTTGCCGGTGAGCGGTCCCAGGGCGCGCAGCCAGAGCAGGGTGAGTGCCGCGTAGGCCGAGGCATGGGCCAGCTTGCGCAGGATCAGGTCCCAGGTGCCCAGTCCGGTCGAAAGGTCGGGCTGGGCAGAGAGAAGGAAGATCAGCGCCATGAGCGCCAGCGGTGGGATGAACCGCGGGGCGGCCGAGAATCGCATCCCAGCATCGAAGCAGATCGGCCGGGGTGAGCGGCCCTCTATCCTCGGTTCATGGTCAAGGACGTGGACGAAGCCGATTTTCAGCAGCAGGTGATCGAACGCTCGAAAGAGGTTCCGGTCGTGGTCGATTTCTGGGCCGAATGGTGCGGTCCGTGCCGTCAGCTCGGTCCGGCGATCGAAGCCGCGGTAAACGGCCGCCAGGGCGCGGTCGAGCTGGCGAAGGTGGATGTGGATTCCAACCAGCAGCTCGCCGCCGCTTTCGGGGTTCAGGGTATTCCCGCGGTCAAGGCCTTCAAGGACGGGCAGATGGTCGACGAGTTCACCGGCGCCCTGCCACCGGCCCAGATCGAGGCATTCCTCGATCGCATCGTGCCGAACGAGGCCGAGCTGGCCGCGAGGGCCGCGGTCGAATCGGGCGACGAATCAGCCCTCAGGCAGGCGGTTGAAGCGGACCCGCGGAACGCCGAGGCGGTCGCCGCGCTGGCGAGGCTGCTGCTCACTCGTGGCGATACGACCGAGGCCGGAGAGTTGACCGCGCCGCTCGCCGGCACCGACTTCGTGGTCGCCGGTCTCAACGCCCGCGCACAGCTCACCGAAGCGGAGGATCCGCCGGTCGAAGCCTTCAGGGCATGGGATCAGGGAGACCACGAGTTCAGTCTCGATCTCCTCCAGAAGCAGGTCGAGACCGCCGATGCCGACCGGCGAGACCTGCTCCGCAGGGTCATGGTCGGCTACTTCACCGAGCTGGGGCCCAGCTCGGAGCTGGCGGCGGCCCATCGCCGCCGCCTGGCGATGCTGCTCAGCTAGCGGATCGTCACCGTGCGCTGAATCGTCTGGCTGGTTCCGGCCGGGGTCGGGGTCACGATCGTCGCCTTGTATCTGCCCTTTCGGGAGAGCTTCAGGGTGATCACGGCCCTGCCCTTGGCGTTGAGCTCGGCGCTCCCCTTGACCCTTGCCTTGGTTCCGGCCCGCTTCATGGCAAGACGGGTCCTGCCCGTGGCGATGTTGCTCTGGCTGAAGGCGCAGCGGACGCGAGGCTTCTTGGCGATCTTGACTCGCTTGCAGGACAGCTTGACCTTGCCCGCGGTGCGTGCCGGTTCGGGATCCGGCGGCTTCGGAGCGGTTGTGGCGAAGGCCGCCTTCGGCGATCTCACGGTGCCGGCCTCGTTGGTCGCGACGATCGAGTAGTTGACGGTCGATTCCCGAGCCAGACCCTCCAGATTGAAGCTGACCGCAGATGGCGTGCTGGCGGCCGGGAGAATCCGTTCCGGGGTCGAGCTGCCGTGCGCCTCGGTCGGGCCGTACTCGAGGTGATAGGTGGTCTGGCCCGATCGCGTGTCGATATTGCCGTTCACGGTCGCGCTCGTGGTGGTGATGTCCGTGGTCGGCGTGGCGAGGGCTGTCGGCGGGTCGGACACGAACTCGTACGCACCCATGTCGGTGCTCGCACCGATCGTGCGCAGGTTGCCGTTCAGGTCCAGCTCACCGGATGCTTCGGCAACCGAACCGGCATTGATCGTCGGTGAGGTCGGTGCCTGCCGGAAGTGCTCACCGGGAAGGAAGGCCGCCGCGTCCGTGAGCTGGTCCGTGATGCTCCAGTCGGCGATGTAGTACCCCATCGTCTGAAAGGCCGTGTATTTCAGCGTCGTCAATCCCTTGAAGAACCAGATATCGCGGCCCTGCGGGGTCGTCTGGGTCGATCGTGCGATCGAGTTGCTCATGCGTAAGGCGCTTTCTTCATCCGAGGATCCGGCGCTCGCGGCCACCCCGAAATTTCCAACCGCGGTGACATTGCGGGCGATCATCGGGCCGGAGACGGTCGCGCCCTGAGATGACAGTCCGGACATGGACTCCGACCCGTCGAACCAGCAGAGCGAGTTGGCGATGCTGGCCCCGGTGCCACGGACATAGCACCCGTCGTTCTGAGATCCGATCGCGATCATCCTGTCGGCGCTCGCGCCGTTCGCCAGGTCGAGAGCCGCGACGTACGGATCGTCAGCCCGGATCTGAAGGTCGGTGACACGGCTTGCGGGTCCGGTCAGCACGAGGTTTCCCTCGACGACCGGTCGGCCGGGCCCGATCACGGCACCCTTGACCACCAGGTTCCTGCCACCGTCGGCATAGCTTCCGGCGGGGGAATAGGTTCCTTCGCCGACGAGCACCGTGTCGCCATCGGCCGCCCGACCCATCGCCGTCGATAGAGCGCACGGCTTGGCGACGGAGCAGTCCGGAGCGGCTCCGGGGTTCGGCGTGGTGTGAAGAGTCTCGGCGGCCGCCTGCTGCGCGACCCCCAGGAAGCCCAGGACGACAATGAGGAGTACGAGATTCGCGCGCATGCCCATGGACTCTCACAAGGTGCGCCGCGGGCAGCAAGGGGGCTAGGCCCCCTCTTCTCTCGGCACCAGATAGCGCAGGATGGTCATGTCACCGTCCTTCTGCGAGGAGACCGGATCGAGCCTCACCCGATCCGCCGTCGACCCCGAGGACCCAGCCCACGTGATCCGCCTTTCGCGTCCGCGTCTGTCCCACAGACCGTAACCGAGGCAAACCGGGACACCGAGGACGCCCGGTCCACACCAGAGTAATCGGGCTATTGCCGAAATAGTCGGCAATAACCCGTTTGGTTGCCGCGTCACGGTTTGGTGTGGTTAGGCTGTCGGAATAATTTCGCCAACCGGGGAAGGGTGTGTGGGCATGGTGCGCTTGAAGGCAATGGTCGCGGGAATCTTCGTCGCGGCGCTCATGGGTGTGCTGGTTGCCCCGGCATCCGCGGAAACAACGCCGGTCGGCGTCTGGGTCCAAGAAGGGGGGCCTGGATCGATCTCGAGCTCACCGGCCGGCATCGACAATTGCCGGGACCACTGCACCGCCGACTTCGAAATAGGCCAGGTCGTCACAATCACCGCCACGCCCGATCCCGGCATGGGAATCGTGTCGTGGGGTGGTCTCTGCGATTCCGTGTACGTCGTCCTGAACGGCAACACCTGCACCTTCGAGATCGAATGGGGTTTCGACTACGTGGTCAATGGCGTGCGGGTCACTTTCGGGGAGGTTCCTCCCAACGACGACTTCGCCGACGCAACGGACATGGGGTCGGGCGATGTCCACCAGGGCTTCGGCAGTACGGCGGGCGGCTCCCACGAACCGGATGAACCGATGCATGCGTCACCTTCAGAGTCCGCGTCGGCCTGGTTGAAATGGAAGGCCCCGGCCTTCGGCGACCTCGAGGCCAACACCTGCTCCAATTCGACCTTGTTCGACACGACGCTCGCCGTCTACACCGGAACCGAACTCGCCGACCTTCAGCAGGTCGCTTCCAACGACGAAGGCGACGAGTTCGTCTCGTGGTGCGAACGAGGAACGTCGATCGTGAATTTCGCGGTCACCAAAGGCGTGACCTACTACTTCGCGGTGGACGGACCGGATGGTGACTCCGGCCAGTACACCCTCGACCTGCTCCTGACCAGGACCCCCCGTCCGGTCAAGATCAGCTTCACCGGGGACGGCAAGGGCGCCGTGAAGTTCTCCCCTGAAGACGGGGCCAACTGCGTTTCGACGGACGGCGACTGCACGACACCCATCGGGGACAGCCTGACCGTCACACTCACCCCCAATCGGGAAAAGGGCTCACTCTTCGCGGGATTCGGCGGGGATTGCTCCGGGCAGGGTCCCTGCACCCTGACCGTCACCGAAGCCATGGAGCTGACTGCCTCATTCGTACCCGGTCCCCGCCGTGATCTCACGGTATCCAGGTCCGGCAACGGCACCGGCAGCATTCGCCTGGCCGGTCCGGACCTCCCCGACTGCAGGGACCTGTCCTGCGTCCAGAATTTGCCATACGAAACCGATGTCAAGCTCCTACCGGTCGCCGATCCCGGGTCGAGTTTTGCCGGCTGGTCGGGCGCGTGCTCGGGTTCTGACGACTGTCAATTGACGTTGTCCGAGGACGCGGCAGTGTCCGCGGTCTTCACCAAGGACCTTTCGTTCAAGGTCGGCAAGCCCACAATCAACAAGAGGAAAGGCACCGCCCGCCTCCCGGTCACGGTCAACCAGAAGGCGAAAGTGAAGGCGACCGGCTCCGGAGTCAAGCCCAAGTCGATGGGGCTGGGGACCGCCGGAACGATCAAGCTGCCCGTCGCGGCGAAAGGCAAGGCGCTGAAATCCCTCAGGAAGAAGGGCAAAGCCACACTCAGGGTGAAAGTCACGGCGACGCTCCCAAACGGGGAGAACGGAAGCCGGACCGTGAAAGTCAAACTCAGGAAGAAGTGAGTCGCCTCATCTCGGAATCCGTCGCCGGCCCTTAAACAAAAGGACCCCCTGGCGAGAGGGGGTTCTTTGTTGACCTTGCGGTCATAGCGGGGACAGGATTCGAACCTGCGACCTTCGGATTATGAGCCCGACGAGCTACCTGACTGCTCCACCCCGCGGCGGAACCAAGCATTCTAGCACCGCTTTGACGGAGGGTGTCTAGCCGGTCACTCCTCCGGCTGAGACGTGGTGTTTGGCGCGTTTGACCCTCACCTTGCGGTGGGTTTTCACCTTCTTCGTGCCCTTCGCGGTGACCGTGGCGACGTTGACGATCTTGCCAGGAGGGGCGTCACGATCGATCCTGGCGATGAACCGCCGCTGTTTGGTCTGGCCAGGCTTGATCGTGCCGAGGTTCCAGCACAGGTTCCCGTTCTCCAGATGGCCTCCCCCTCGGGAGATCAGGGACAGGTGCCGGGCGAGGTTGTCACAGAGCCTCACGTTGGTGGCCTTGCCCTTGCCGACGTTCTTGACGATCAGGGTGAAGGTGACCCGGCCGCCCGGCTTGACCGCCTTGCGGTTCACGAGCTTTCGCACCGTCAGCTTCGGTTTCTTCGGCTTGACCGGCGGTGGTGTCGCCGTGACCGTGACCGAGCTGGGCGGAGATGTCACGGGTTCACCGCCCGGAGGTATGCCGGTCGCAGTCGCGGTGTCGGTGACCGACTTGTTGTCCAGGTCGGCCCTGGTCACGGTGTAGGTCGCGGTGCAGTCCATCGATTCACCCGGAATCAGTTCCGTGCGGGGACAGGAGACGGGACCGTCGAGGCTCTGCGCGGGCGGCTGCTGCTGGTCGTCCACGCTGATCCCGGTGAGTTCGACGTCACCCTCGTTGGTGACATGGAAGGTGTAGGCGATCTTCTCACCGACCTTGGTCACCTTCGTCTTGTCCGCCTTCTTCAGGATCCCCAGCTTGGGGTTCTCGGTCGCCGGCAGGGTCAGTTCGTCCGGCGGGGAGTCCACCGAAGGCCCCTCCGGCGGTGTGCCGGTGGCGAACGCGACATCGTGGAGTGAGCCGTGCGCGATGTCCGCCGCCCTCACCGAGTACTGGCCGGTGCAGGTGGTCGATTCTCCCTGGGCCAGGGTGGTCTGGGGACAGACGACCGGTCCGTCCAGCGGGCCCGAGGGTGCGCTCTGGGTATCGGTGACCTCGATCGCGTTCAGGGTGACGTTGCCGGTGTTGGTGACCAGGAACGAGTAGTCGACAACCATGCCGAGATTGAGATTGTCGATCGGCGCTCCCGAGTTGGTGGCTGACTTGACGATCGTGAGCGACGGCTCCTCGTCGACCGGAATGGTCACTTCGTCCGGATCCGACTCGACCGTCGGCCCGGTCGGCGGATTGCCGAAGCTCGAGGCCACATCGTTGATCGATCCGTGGTCGAGATCGGCCCCGGTCACCGTGTAGGTACCGGTGCAGGTCGTCGTATCTCCCGGATCGAGACTGGTGTCCAGGCAGGTCACCGGCCCGTCGAGCGCACCGGCCGGGGCCGTCTGCGAATCATTCACCCCGACCGAGTTCAAGGTCACGTTGCCCGTGTTCTCGACCTGGAACGTGTAGGTCACCTGTTCGCCGATGCTCGACACACTCGTCTTGTCGGCGCTCTTCGCGACCGTGATCGATGGATTGTCGTCGACCGGAATGGTCAGATCGTCCGGTGGTGATTCCACCGCGGGTCCGGTCGGCGGCGTTCCACTGGCGGTCGCCGTATCGGCGACCGAGCCGTTGTTGAGGTCCGCCTGGGTGACGGTATAGGTGCCGGTGCAGTCGGTCGAGTCACCCGGTGCGAGTGTGGTTACTCCACAGGTCACCGGCCCGTCGAGCGGACCCGCCGGGGAGGTCTGGACGTCCGCCACCGAGACCGAGGTCAGGGTCACGTTGCCGGTGTTCTCGACATGGAAGGTGTAGGTGATCTGCTCGCCGACGCTGGAGACACTCGACTTGTCGGCGGACTTGGCGATGGTCAGCGCGGGCTCGAGATCGACCGGCACCGTCAGATCATCTGGTGGCGATTCCACCTCCGGTCCGGTCGGTGGCGTGCCGCTGGCAGTGGCCGAATCCGCGATCGATCCGTTGTTGATGTCGGCGAGAGTCACCGTGTAGGTGCCGGTGCAGTCGGTCGCCTGACCCGGAATCAGGGTCGTCAGCGCACAGGTCACAGGCCCGTCGAGCGAACCGGCCGGCGGCGTCTGGGTGTCCGCCACCGAGATCGATGACAGCGACACGTTGCCGGTGTTGACCACATGGAAGGTGTAGGTGATCTGCTCGCCGACCTGTGAGACGCTCGCCTTGTCGGCCGTCTTCGCGATAGTCAGGGAGGGATCGACCACGGCCGGCAGGGTCAGTTCGTCGGGCTCGGATTCGATCGATGGTCCACTCGGTGGGGTACCGTTCGCGACCGCCGAGTCGTGAAGGGTGCCGTTGTCGATGTCGTCCTGGGTGACCGTGTATTGACCGCTGCAGACGGTCGAGTTCCCCGGCTGGAGTGTGGTCACGAGACAGGTGACCGGTCCGTCCAGCGGCCCGGATGGCGGTGTCTGGGTATCGGTGACGCCGACCGCGGTCAGGGTGACGTTGCCTGTGTTGGTGACCACGAACGAGTAGTCGACGACCATGCCCAGGGTGAGGGTGGTGATCGGGTTGCCACCGCTGGTGGCCGACTTGACGATCGTGATCTCGTGCACCGACTCGACCGGGATCGAGAGATCGTCCGGGGGTGAATCCACCTCCGGCCCGACAGGTGGCGTGCCGCTGGCGAAGGCCGAATCCTGTAGCGAACCATTGTTGAGGTCCGCCTGGGTGACCGTGTAGGTGCCGGTGCAGTCGGTCGAGTCTCCGGGATTGAGCGTCGTCTCGGGACAGGTCACCGGACCGTCCAGCGGTCCGGCGGGAGCGGTCTGGGTGTCGGTCACGCCGACCGCGCTGAGCGGCACGTTGCCGGTGTTCTCGACGTGGAAGGTGTACGTGACCTGTTCGCCGAGGGTCATGATGAACGCCTTGTCGGCGGTCTTCGAGATCGTCAACGCGGGGTCCGCGGGGCAGGTCTGGACCGAATCCGTGTTGTTGTTGGGGTTGGGATCCGGATCGTCCCCGTCAACGGTCACCGAGTTGGTGATACAGCTGTTCATCGGGGTCGGCGCGTCGGCGGTGACGATGACCGGCACCGAAGCGCCGTTCGCCAGCGGCCCGAGATCGCAGTGCAGGTTCTGCCCGGTGATCGAACAGCCCGGCGTCGAGGTCGAGGCCCCGGTCACACCCGCCGGAAGCGTGTCGTCCAAGGCCGATCCGGTGCTGTTGTCGGGCCCGTTGTTGGTGACCGTGATCGTCCAGGTGATTCCGCCTCCGGGAGAGACCACACCGCCGCCGCTCGGGTCGTCCGCGGTTGAAGCGGTCTTCTGCACGCCCAGATCGACGCTGCTGAAAGTGACGGTCGAATCGCCCGGAGGATTCACACCGGTCGGTATCACGTTGGAGGCGCTGTTGGTGAAGGTGCCGCTGTTCGGCGAGGTCACGTTCACGGTGACCGTGCAGGATGCCTGCCCGACGTTCAGGTTGCCGCTGCCGCTGACCGAGGTGCCGCCCACGGTCGCGTTGACCACACCGGCCGGACAGTTGGTGGAGGCCGCCGACGGTGACGCGACCACCAGGCCCGAGGGAAGATTGTCGGTGAAGGACCAGCCGGTCTTCGCCGCCAGGTCGGTCGTGTTGGTGATCGTGAAGGTCATGGTGGTCGGCTGGCCGGGCAGCAGGGACGAGGGGCTGAACGACTTGTCCAGCTGAGGAGTCACGTCGAGCAGCTTGATGTTGTCGAAGGCGGCGTCGTTGCCGTTGCCGCTCGCCTGCCCGTTCACCATCTGGATTCCGACCGCCGAACCCGCGAAGAGCACTCCCGTGTTGGAGAAGTACGTTCCGGCGCGGATGTCCAGCGCGGGTGCGGCACCACGGGCCGGGGTCGAGATCAGCTGGCCTCCGGGATCGCTGCAGGGATCGATCGGGGTGCTGAACGCGGGAAGCACGGTGTTGCCGTCAAGCAGCGAGAACTTGAACTCCGCGTGATTGGAGAAGCAGTTGATCTCGGCCGCGTCGATCGAGAATCCCAGATACCGGTTGGTGGTGATCAGCGAGATCGGGTTGACGGTCCTGAACTGGACCTTGTCGGCGCCGGGATCGGCGCCCTGCGTGTATGCCGTCACGGCATGGTTCTGCCCCGGTGTCGGCGAACCCTGAAGTCCCCCGAGCGCGTAGGCCATCTGGCGGACCCGGTCATAGGCCGGCAGCGGGGCCGGGGTGGAACAATCGGCGGGCTGCTGCGCCGCGGTCGAGGCGAACTCGAGAATCCAGCCGTTGCACGCCGTCAGCCATGCCGGAGCGGCGGTATACGTCTGCCCTGTGGCCCCCACGTAGTTGTTCAGCCGAACGGGGCCCGTGCCCATCCCGTTCTCGAACGGCTCGCTGAAGATCGGCACGGGATCCTGAGGAACCCCAGGGGTGCCCGGCGCGGCCGACGCACCGGCCGGTGCCAGCATCCCGAGCAGAGCGGCGGCGATCAGCCCGAACGAGACGAGAACCGAGCGGAGGCGAGTTCGCGATCCGCCAATTGAAGCGAATCGATCAGATCCGGAGGACGCGAGAACTGTCAGACGGGACATGCACAACCTCGATTTCCGACTAACGGGGCTGGCTTCAAAGCCAGTCCCTGCTGGAGTGGCGAAGCGGTGGCCCCCGAGAGACGCCCGGGGGCGATCGCGGAAAATCAGTTCATTTTCGAACTTAGCGCCAGGTGTTCAAAATTGCAAACGACACCCCGAAAATGGGTACTCGGCACCACACCGGCAGATCTTCATGCAGCCGTCAGGGCTTCGGCGGGAGCGGGATGAAGGCACTGGTCCGCTCGACGTATTCCGAGTAGCCGGACCGGCGGGAACCGATGTCCTTCTCCAGCAGGGTCACACCGGATACGCGCAGCAGGAAGAAGGTCATCACGACCGGACCGAGAACCGTCCACCAGGCCGCGCCGGAGCCGATCGCGAGCAGCCAGATCCCCCACCACTGGGTCGCGTCGCCGAAGTAGTTGGGATGGCGGCTGTACCTCCAAAGCCCGCGGTCCATCACCTGCCCGCCGTTGTCCGGATCCCTGCGGAAGGCCGTGAGCTGGGCATCGCCGACCGCCTCGAAGAAGAAGCCGAGGGCGAAGCCGGCCACCCCGATCCAGGAGAGAGCCGCGACCGAATCCGGGTCCTGGGCAGCCAGCGACTGCAGTGGAATCGAGACGAGCAGAGCGATGATCCCCTGGAGCAGAAACACCCCGAAGAGCGACCAGATCCAGAAGGTGTCCGGCCGTTTCGCGCGCATCTTCCCGTAGCGCCGGTCCTCGTCGTGACCGAGGTTCCGCCGGCCGACATGAACCGCCAGCCGGAGCCCCCACAGGGTGACCAGGCAGCAGGCGAGCAGCATCGAGGCCGACCCTTCACCAGCCAGGTAGGAGGTCCACGCGATCACGATGAAAACGAGGCCCCAGGCGATATCGGCGACTCCCGCGTCGCGCCTGGCGAGGCTGATCAACCAGGCGAAGATCATCAACGCGAGAGCCGCCGATGCCGCGGGGACTGTGACCGCTGTGTCCACGCGTTTCAGCTACCCGTTCGGCCCCTCCCTCACCCAGGGAGGTTCCTACCGGACCGCGACCCGCGCGATCGTGGTCATCGACTGGTAGTAGATGTCCCGGTTCCAGCCGGGGGCCGGGAACAGGAATGCCTGGCTCGGCGAGGGCACATCGACCCGCGCCTTGTCCTCGCCCGTATCCAGGTCGAGGATGACCAGCTGGTCGTGGCCGAGTGGTTTCGAGTTCTTGCGGACCAGGGCCGAGTGTCCGGCGAAACGAACCGTCGGCCGGATCGCCCGGCGCAGCCCCCGCTTTCGCAGGAGCGGCGGATCGACCCAGTCCTGGGTGACCAGTTCCCGGGTGTCCGGATAGAGGATCAGGTGCCCGGCATGGGCGAAGCCGTCGCGCCGCCACAGGTCCTCCAGCTCATCGCCGACCAGCCTCCAGGCCCGGATCACCGCGTTGCCGGCGTCGTAGGCGATCACGGTTCCCGTGTCCGGATCCCAGGCCGGCGGGTTCGACTCGGTGCCGTAGGGCAGGCCGCTGATCTCGACCGAGCGGATCGCCTCGGGATCGTCACGCCGCGCCCACCAGAGACGGACGGGATCGGGCGCGTCTCCCGAGCCACGCATCGACCAGTCGGTCTCGTTGCGGCCGTTGTCCATCCAGAAGACGTGGTGTTCGGTGATCACGGGATCCCAGCCGTAGCTGCGGCCGGGGGCCGGGCCGTAGCTCGGCTTCCATCGCTCGTCGATCACCAGCTTGCCGGCCGCGCGGTCGAGACGCAGCTGGAAGATCGTCTCGGTTCCGACCGCGATCACGTTCTCACCGTCGGAGGCGAGCCGGGCGATGCTCGGCTCGGGCAGGAGCAGGGGCGGTGCGGCCGGCATCAGGGTCTCGGGATCGAGCACCGAGAAGGTCGATCGTTCCAGCCCGTCCGGAGCGTCGCAGTCCTTGGTCACGAGCTCGCCCCCGTCGAGGATTACGAACGAGTTGTGGGGCCGGGACACCGGCAGCCGGTGCGAGGCCAGCACCTCGAGGCCGGCGGAGAGCCGGTGTGCCCAGCGGCCGAAGACCATGTAGATGTCGCCGTTGGCATGGGCACCCATCCCGCCCGGCCAGTACTGGCCGCCGGGCAGCTTCGGGGTGGTCGCGGTCACCGCGAGCGTCTCCGGATCGAGCTTCTCGACCCAGCCCTCGACCGATCCCGACAGGGGCTTGCCGAGCGGCAGATCATGGCGGAGGGCGTAGAGCTCTCCGGGCTCGCGTCGGATCAGCAGGTCGGTGGCGAAGGCATCCTTGAACGCCTCCACCTTCAGGCTCTCCCCCGGCCTGACTCCCGGGCCGGCCTGGCCTTCGGGAATGCCCCAGCGCCGCGGGCCGCCATCCTCGCCCGACCATGGCCGCGGCCAGTAGGCGCCCGGCGAGTCCGGCGCGCCACTACCTGCAGTTGCTGCCACGACACTCCCTCAGGCGGCTGGCCTTGGCTTCGAGCTGGGCGACGAGACCGGCCCTGGCCGGATCGGCGGCGATGTTGTTCAACTCGTCCGGATCCTTCTTCAGGTCGTAGAGCTCGGTCTCGGGCTTGCCGCTCTCGTCGTTGAACGACCAGTGGATGTACTTGTAGCGATCGGTCCGCACCCCGTAGTAGGGCAGGTCGAAGGCCGTGACCGGCGTGTAGAAGCGGAAGAGCGGACGCATCGCCTCGATCGGCTGGTCCCGCTTCGGCAGGCCCTTCCTGCCCTTCGCGGCGGGCAGCAGCGAGATCCCGTCGGCGGTGCGGCCCGAACGGGCCCCGGCCATGTCGAGCACGGTCGCGGTGATGTCGACGTCGAGCGCCGAGCCGGTGCGGGTCTTGCCCGCCTTGATGCCCGGCCCGCTCATCAGGGCCGGCACGTTGATCGAGTTCTCGTACGGCAGGAACTTCGAGCTGCGCAGGCGGTGCTCGCCCTGCATGTAACCGTTGTCGGAGGTGAAGATGAAGTAGGTGTTCCGGAACTCCCCGGCCTTCTTCAGCTGCTTGGTGATCTTGCCGACCTGGTCGTCGACCGACCGCAGGGCGCCGAGGCGGCCGCGGTAGTTGTCGGTGATGTCCGAGATCTGGGCATCGGTCAGCAGCGGCAGGTTCTTCAGGTTGCTGGCCTTGTCGGACACGTCGGCCTCGTTGAACGAGGCCGGGCGCGGCAGGGGCGTCTTGTCGTACGTGTCGGCGTAGCGGATCGGCGGACGCGGATCCGGGGTGGGCGCGCCCTGGCGCAGGCCCTGAAGATGGTTGGTGTCCTCGGCATGCGGGCCGGGCGGCGCGTAGTAGAGGAAGAAGGGCTTCCTCTTCGGCGCCGCGTTCTTGACGAAGTTCGCGGCGAAGCGGCCGTTGACATCCATCGAGTACTGGCTCTCGTCCTGGGTGCCGAAGTAGTCATACGGCTGGAACGCCTCGTGGGCCTGGGCGATCAGCTCGCCGAAGCTCTCCGGCGGATCGTTGGTGCCCAGGGTGGCGAAATCGAGCTGAGCCTCGGCGTACTTCCGGTCCCCATGGAACTGGACCTTGCCGTCCACGTTCATCGCGTAGTTGAAGTAGTCGTAGGTCGAGTTGTCGAGCAGGGTCGCCCAGCGGTCCCAGCCGGGCGGGATCTCGGTCCGGTCGAGGCTGCCGTACTCGTTCAGGTACTTGCCGACGAGAGCGGTGCGGTAGCCGGCGCGCTGGAGCCAGGGGCCGAGCGAGTTCTTCTGGTTGAGCCTGCCGGGCAGGTCCTTGAAGCGGAGGTGGCCGCCATCGTTGGAGCGGAAGTTGCTGAGCACCTGGTTGTTGTGGGAGAGCTGTCCGGTGAGCAGGCTGGCCCGGGCGGGTCCGCAGAGCGGATACGGCACCACGTAGTTCGAGAACTGGGTCCCCCCGCGATCCATCAGGCGACTCACGTTCGGCATGAACCGGATGTCGCCGCGGATCGCGTCATCGGCCTGGATCAGGACGATGTTGGGTCGGGCCCCGTTCTTCGTGGGGGCCTTCTTCGCCTGGGAGACGCCGACCGAGGCGAGCATGACGAAGAAGGCGACGGCGAGCACCTCGGCGACGGCGCAGCGAAGCCAGGCCCAAGTTGGCGATCGATCAAACGGTGTGATCATTCCCGACTCCTCCTCCAACCCTCATTGGCATCCGGTCAATAAGGAGTTTGACATACATAACCTCACCAACACATAAAGACCGTGAAATGAGCGGTATGGGTGATCGACGCGGGCTGGTTCGGCACCGACCCGCCCGGATAGGCTCAGCCCATGCCCAAGCCTCCGAAGTCCCCGCAGGTGATCTCGAAAAAGAAGTACGAGAAGGTGCTGCTCGACCTTCAGATCGAGCTGGTGAAGCTGCAGGAATGGATCGCCGCGTCGGGGACGCGGGTCGCGGTGATCTTCGAGGGCCGAGACACCGCCGGCAAGGGCGGCGTGATCAAGCGGATCACCGAGAAGACCAGCCCGCGGGTGTTCCGCACCGTCGCGCTCGGCACCCCGACCGACCGCGAAAAGACACAGTGGTATTTCCAGCGCTACGTGGCCCAGCTCCCGGCCGGCGGGGAGATGGTCCTGTTCGATCGCAGCTGGTACAACCGCGCCGGGGTCGAGAAGGTGATGGGTTTCTGCACCGAGGAGGAGTACTGGCAGTTCATGCGGGACGCGCCGATCTTCGAGCAGATGCTCCAGGAGTCCGGGATCATCCTGATCAAGTACTGGCTCTCGGTCTCCGACGAGGAGCAGGAGAAGCGCTTCAAGGCCCGCATGAACGATCCGGTCAAGCATTGGAAGCTGAGCCCGATGGATCTGGAGGCCCGGGCACGCTGGGTCGACTACGCCGAGGCGAAGGATCGGATGTTCGCCGCGACCGACCTCGACGGCACTCCCTGGAACGTGGTCGAGGCGGACAGCAAGAAGACCGCCCGCCTCAACCTGATCAGCCACCTGCTGGACCAGATCCCGTACGAGGACACCACCCAGGAGAAGATCGAACTGCCGCCGCGCCAGGAACGCGAGTACGAACGGACCCCGGCGGATCAGCAGCGGTTCGTTCCCACCCGCTACCTGGTCGAGTGACACCGAGCGGGGACTTGAACCAGGCGAACGCGAGGGGATATCATTTTCGCCATTCCTCCGGCCGCCGCGAACAGCCCGCTCGTCCGCCTGGCGGCCCTCATCCTGACGGCGCTGCTCTGCCTGCTCGCGGCATCCACTGCCGAGGCCGCACCCACCGACCGCTTCACCCCGATCGCCGCCGAGGTCCAGGAGGATCCGCAGCCGGTTCTGGGCAGTGACGGCCTTCAGCACGTCGCCTATGAGCTGCTGGTGGTGAACCGGACCACCTCGACCGCGACGATCGACCGCATCCAGGTTCTCGGCGGGGGCCGGGTGGCCGCGTCACTTTCCGGCGACGCGCTGCGAGACGTCTCCGTTCCGTTCGGCGCCACCGCCGCGGGAGCGACCTTCAATCCGGGCCAGGCCGGGTTCGTGATGATGGATGTGACCTTCAAGCGCAAGGCACGGAACCTTCCCCGGCGCCTCTCCCACCGCCTCTCGGTCACTCTCGACCCGGAAATCCCGTCGAACGTGAGGACCTATCGGGCCGCGCCCACCCGGATCCTCACCCGGCCCGCGATCGTGGTCGAGCCGCCCCTGCGGGGCTCGAACTGGGTGGTCGGCAACGGCTGCTGCGGCGAGCTCACCTCACACCGCGCCGGGGTGCTGGGAATCGACGGCGGCCTCCACGCCGGCGAGCGCTTCGCGATCGATTTCGTCCAACTGACCGGCCAGGGCCTGCTCACCGACGGACCGATGAACGTGCTCTCCAATTACCCGTTCTTCGGCGACCGGGTCCACTCGGCCACCGGCGGCAGGGTGGTCGACGTGGTCAGGAACATTCCCGAAACCCCCGCGCTCTCCCTGCCGCCGAATATCTCGGCGGCCGATTCGGGCGGCAACCAGGTCACGGTCCGGGTCGGGAAGGGCCGCTTCGCCTTCTACGCGCATCTCCAGCCGGGCAGCCCCCGGGTCAAGGTCGGTGACCGGGTGAGGCCCGGCCAGGTGCTCGGGCTGCTCGGCAACTCCGGCAACTCGAGCGCGCCGCACCTCCATTTCCAGCTGATGAACGGCAAGACGCCCCTGGCCTCCGACGGGGTCCCGTACCGCTTCGACCGCTACGGGCTCCAGGGCAGGGTGAGCAATTTCGGCGAGGTCTTCGAAGGCATACCCGCCCAGATCGCGCCGAGGCCGACCGGGCCCCGGCGCAACTCACTCAGTCTCAACGAGGAAATCGTCGACTTCGGCGGCTGACGCCGCCGGCCTACGGCTGCTCGGTCGGCCTGATCAGGATCTCGTTCATCGAGACGTGGGCCGGCCTGGTCACCGCGTACTCGATCGTGTCGGCGATGTCGTGGGCGGTGAGTGTGGTCATGCTGGCCCAGCGCTCCTCGGCCTTTTCCCGGACTCCCGGACGAATGTGATCGGTCAGCTCGGTGGCGACCGCTCCCGGCTCAATGATCGAGATGCGAACGCCCTTGCGGCTCACCTCCTGCCGGAGCGCCTCGGAAACCGCCCCCACCCCGAACTTGGTCAGGTTGTAGACGCCGGCCCCGGCGCCGGCCTGGCGGCCCGCGACCGAGCTGATGTTGACCAGGTCGGCGGTCTTCCGCTCCGAGGTCCCGACCGCCTCGAGCAGGTGCGGCAGGGTGGCGTGGGTCACATACATCAGGCCCTTGAGGTTGATGTCGATCATCCGGTCCCACTCCTCCGTGGGGGCGCCCGGGATCGGTCCGAGCAGCATCACCCCGGCGTTGTTGACCACGATGTCGAGCCGCGCGAGATCGCCGACGGTGCGTTCGACCGCCCGGATGACCTGTTCCTGGTCGGTCACGTCGGCCTCGATCGCCAGGGCGGTGTGGCCCTGGCCGGCGATCTCCTTGGCGATCTTCTCCAGGTGCTCGATCCGACGGGCGACCATCGCCACCTTGGCTCCCTGGGCCGCGAGGGCACGTGCCGTCGCTTCGCCGATTCCACTGCTCGCCCCGGTCACCAACGCGACCGTGCCCTTCAACCTGTCCGCCATCTCAAACCTTTCTTCGCTTGGATCTCAAATCTATAGCTCGAAACGAATATCCTTCTCGGCTTGGCTCCCTCATCTCCCAGCCCCGCGGCCGCGCGCCGTGTCGCAGTGATCGATATCGGGACCAACTCGACCCGCCTGCTGGTCGCCGACGTCGCCGACGGACGGGTGACCGAGGTCGAGCGCCGAACCCGGGTGACCCGTCTCGGACGCGGTGTCGACTACTCGCGCCAGCTCTCCGCCGACGCGATCGAGGAGGTCTGCGAGACGATCGGCGAGTACGTCGTCCGCCTGAACGACCTCGGTGCCGAGACCGCCTCGGTGATCGCGACCAGCGCGGTCCGGGATGCCGAGAACGGCGGCGCCTTCGTCGCCGAGCTGCGTGAACGATTCGATCTGAACGCCCAGGTGATCGACGGCAACGAGGAGGCGCGCCTCACGTATCTCGGCTGCGTCTCCGAGCGCAGCGGCGACGAGTCGCTGCTGGTGATCGACATCGGCGGCGGTTCGACCGAGATGGTGATCGGCCGTGGCTCAGAACCCACCTTTCACACCTCCCTGCAGGCGGGGGTCGTCCGGCACACGGAGCGCCTGCTCACCAGCGACCCGCCGACCGCCGCCGAGCTCGAGAAGCTCTCGGGCGACATCCACAAGCTGCTGGCTGAATCGCTCGCGGGCCAGGACCTGGGGATCGACGCCGCCGTGGCGGTGGCGGGCACGCCGTCCTCACTGGCCGCGATCGACCTCGAGCTCGATCCGTACGACCCGCTCGCGGTCGAGGGTCACATCCTGAAGCTGAAGACGATCCAGTGGTGGCTCTCCCGCCTCGCCTCGATCCCGGTGGAGGACCGCAAGCTGATCGTCGGCCTCCACCCCGACCGTGCCCGGGCGATCGTCGCCGGCGTGGTCATCCTGATCGAGATCATGCGCGCCTTCGATCTCGACGAGATCGAGTGTTCGGAGCACGACATCCTCTACGGAGGAGCGATCAAGGCCGCCGCCTCGATTCCCCCACCCCGGCTGATCAACCCGGACGACCGCTTTTAGCAGGCCCGAGCAAGGGGTGGAGACGATCAGCACGCTATATGCGTGCTGATCGTCT
>DATJUB010000044.1:0-43729 GCA_035502775.1 Solirubrobacterales bacterium
TTTTTGCTCCCTAATCGCCCCCAGATATCCTCACGCCTGTACGCCCGGGGTGTTCTGGGTCGAATCTGATGGTTATTTGGTGCCGCATTCGACCCAGAATGGGTTGGGGGGTTGTTTTCTGGCTTGGGTTTGGTATTCGCAGGCTTTACAATGGGTCTGTGAGTTGAACGGCTGCGGCGAGACGCTTGCGTCTTGTCGAGGAAAGTCCGGACACCGCATGGCAGGACGGTGGGTAACGCCCACCCGGGGAAACCCGCGGGAAAGTGCCACAGAAATACACAGCCGATGGCGCGGCCACACGTGAGCCGCGAACAGGCAACGGTGAAAAGGTGCGGTAAGAGCGCACCGGCGTCGTGGTGACACGGCGGCCAGGTAAACCCCGTCCGGTGCAAGACCAAACAGAATCGCTGACCCGGCCAGGCGAGATTCAGGTAGGTCGCAGGTGCCGAAAGGCCCCTCCGGTTTGATCGACCGGCGAGATAGATAGTCGTTCACGACAGGATCCGGCTTACAGACTCACTAAGGAAAGGGCCCCGCAAGGGGCCCTTTCTATGTCCGACGAGATGTTTGTGAAGCTTTGCCAACACTTCGCGTGAGGCTTTGCTAACCTGCCCGGACCTTCTGCTGAATCTCCGTCACAAGATCACGGAGATCGGGGGACCCGAGTTGGACCTAGGTCCTTGGGGCGAATCTTCGGCATCTGCCAAGTAGCGCTGCTCTTTCAGCGCGAGCCCGACAGCTAACCCCGTAAGCAATGGAAAGAGAAAGAAGAAGGAATGATCCACAGCCTCCGGCTGGGCAAACTTCATACGCTGTTCCTGCTCGCCGTCGCGGCCATCTGCGCCGTCGTCGCAAGCCTCGCTCTCAACGCCGATTCCGGCACCGCCGCCACCCGCGCCGGCGGTGGAATCACGATGGGCACCACGCCCACCAACACCCCCTCGAAGTCCGTGCTCGCCCCGCGCTTCGGCAACCGCGCCCTCAAGGAGGGCATGGTCGGAGACGACGTGCGGATCCTCAAGGGCATCGTCCGCTCCAAGGCCCTGCTCGTCGGCACCCCTCTCACCACCTCCTTCGACGCGCCCACCACCGACGCGGTCAAGTCCTTCCAGGAAGACGCATCGATCAAGCCCAGCGGCGTGGTCAACAAGTCGACCTCCAAGACCCTGGTCCGATCGATGAAGAAGACCGAGGCATCCTGGTACGGCCCGGGCCTCTACGGCAACGGCGTCGCCTGCGGCGGAACGCTGCGCCCCGGCACCGTCGGCGTCGCCCACAAGACCCTTCCCTGCGGCTCCAAGGTTCTGGTCGGCTATCGCGGCCGTTACCTGATGACCAAGGTGATCGATCGCGGTCCGTACATCGCCGGCCGTGCGCTCGATCTCACCTACGCCGGTGCCGAAGCACTGAACTTCATCGACGCCGGTGTGGCCAACGTGCGCTACGCCGTCGTCAAGCGCAAGTAGCCGCTTTCCGCCTGGATTTCGCCGCCTGAGCGAGGCGGATCGGGAAGGGTGCGGGTATTCTCATGCACCCCCAGACCGATCCTTCCGGGATCCGGCGTGGTTTATACCGTGGTCGGTCGCATGCCGATCCATCTCGGCCTTTCGCCTTCAGGGGGACGAAAACCGGTACCAGCTTGAAAGTCAGACAAGGAGCAGTGAATCAATGTCAGTGAATACTCTTGGACTCTCCCGAGCCGCGCGAATCGCGATCGCGACGCTCCTCGGCGCAGCCCTCTGCGCGAGCGTCCTGGTGCTCGGTTCGTCCGGAAACGCCAACGCCGACGAGCAGGCCGTCAAGGCCAAGCGCACCGAGGTTCTCGGCGCGGTCGGTGAGATGAAGCCCGCGCTTTGCCCCACCCGCTGTGAGGGACTCGCCTTCGTCACCGGCATCCAGTCCTCTATCAACGGGGTCAGCACGCCGTTCCGGGTGCCGTTCAACGGCAAGATCACCAAGTGGAAGATCGCGCTCGGCAAGCCGACCAAGTCGCAGCGTGAGTTCTTCGAGACCAACTTCGGTGAACGCCCCGAAGCGGGAATCTCGGTTCTGAAGAAGGTCAAGGTGGACGGCAAGACCCGCTACCTGCTCCGCCGTCGCAGCCCGATCGAAGGTCTCAACAGGAGCCTCGGCACGGTCACCTCGTTCACCCTGAAGAAGCCGCTGAAGGTGGCCAAGGGCAACTACGTCGCCCTGACCGTCCCGACCTGGGCTCCCGCTCTGTGGACTCCCAAGGCCTGTGCCATCAATCCTGCCACCAAGAAGATGTTCGATGCCACGGCCTGCACCAACATCCGTGAGAACTACAGCTGGCGAGCCAGTCGTGACCGCGACAAGTGCGCCCCGACCCAGCTGAAGAGCACCTCCAGGCCGCAGCAGGAAGTAGGCAGCAAGCGTGAGTACGGCTGCCGCTTCGACGGATCGCAGCTGCTCTACCGGGTGAAGATCACCAACCGGTAGAAACACCCGAAAAGCGGCAAACAAAAAGGACGGCCGATCGGCCGTCCTTTTTGCTGGGAGGAGAGAAAGGGCCCGCAGGGAGGACGGACCCTTTCTGAGGGATCAGGCGACCTCGGGCAGAACCCTCGGGGTGGCCTGATCCTTGGGGAGGGCTGCGGCTGCAGCCATCACGCTTTGGAACTCGCCGAGAGCGACGTGGGCGAGAGCTTCGAGAATCTGCTCGTCGTCCCAGCCGGCTTCGCGGGCTTCCTCGTGTAGGTAGATCGGCGGATCACCGTCGGCCTCGAGGGCTGCCTTCAGGTAGACCAGCAGCGCCGCCTCACGCGGATCCGCGGAGGTGAAGCTCCGTGCCCGCGAGACCTCATCCAGCCCGAGTCCGGCGTTCCGGGCCGTCTTCGCGTACTGGACGACGCTGTAGCTGTCGCCGCGGTGCTCGGCCACAGCCAGGGCGATGCGGTGACGGGTCGACTGGGGAAGCTCGCCCTGCTGGAGCTCGGCGCGCATTCGGGTGTAGGCCCGCAGCACCGCCGGGGATCCGGCGAGGACACCGACCAGTTTGTTCACCGAACGGCCACCGACCTGGATGCTCTTCAGGATCGGCGCGCTCTCGTCCGGCGCGGTCAATTCGTCGTGGATGTGGAATCGTGAGACTTCGGTTTTTACGGTCACGATGGTTTCGCTTCCCATTCTTTTAGTGACGTCTTGGCCTTGGTATTACGTAGCTGTTTTAGAAACGGTTTAAAAGGCCATTACTTTACTTTTAGCTAGTTACTTACCGCAAGTAAGTTATACCCCTTATCCCGGCGTCTTGCAAGCCCGGTCGCGTATCGTTTCCCCAACCGCGTCCCGATCCCCCAAACCTCGCGTGCCTCGAAGGAGCCAGATGGCTGATCAATCCCAGACCCCAAGCGACGTTCTCGACCTGGTCGAAGAGCACAACGTTCGCTTCATCCGTCTCTGGTTCACCGATGTGCTCGGCCACCTGAAGAGTTTCTCGATCAACTCGACCGAGCTCGAGCGCGCCTTCGAGTACGGGATCGGCTTCGACGGAGCCTCGATGACCGGCTTCAACTCGGTCGAGGAATCCGACATGGTCGCGAAGCCTGACCCGACCACCTTCTCGCTGATCCCGTGGCGGCCGGAGGGAGTCGACGCGGTCGCCCGTATGTTCTGTGACATCGAGGTTCCCGGCGGCCTGCCGTACGAAGGAGACCCCCGCTGGGTGCTGAAGCGCGCCCTGAAGCGTGCCCGGGACATGGGTTTCGACGACTACGTGGTCGGTCCCGAACTCGAGTTCTTCTACTTCAAGTCGTCCCGCCCCGAGGGCGGCGTCCCCGAAGTGCTCGACGAAGGCGGCTACTTCGACCTCACCACGCTGGACGCGGGATCCGACGTTCGCCGGGAAACCGTCCTCGCGCTCGGACGCATGGGTGTGCACGTCGCTTCGACCCACCACGAGGCCGGCCCCTCGCAGCACGAACTGGATCTGACCGCGAGCGGCGCGCTGTCCGCGGCGGACAACCTGATGACCTCGAAGATCGTGGTCAAGGAGTACGCGGTCCAGGAGGGCTGGCACGCCACCTTCATGCCGAAGCCGCTGGGTGGGGCGAACGGATCGGGCATGCACCTCCATCAATCGCTGACCAGGGACGGCGTCAACTCCTTCTTCGACCCCGACCGTCCGAACGGGATCTCGCCGACCGCCAAGGCCTTCATCGCCGGCCAGCTCCGTCACGCCCGCGAGATCGCCCCGCTCTACGCGCAGTGGGTCAACTCCTACAAGCGCCTCGTGCCGGGATACGAGGCGCCGGTCTACCTTTCGTGGTCCCGCCGCAACCGGTCATCGCTGATCCGGGTGCCCCAGAACCAGAGCGGCGACGCCGAGGACGCCCGGGCCGAGCTGCGCTGCCCCGATTCCGCCGCGAACCCCTACCTCTGCCTGGCGGGCATGCTGCAGGCCGGCCTCGAAGGCATCGAGAAGGGCTACGAGCTGCCGGAGCCCATGGAAGAGAACCTGTACCACCTGGGGCCCGACGAGATGGCCCAGCGCGGCATCGAACAGCTGCCCTCGACCCTCGGCGAGGCGATCGAGCTGGCGGCCGACTCCGAGCTCGTGCTGCGCACCTTGGGTGAGCACACCTTCCGCCGCTTCATCGAGTTGAAGCGCCAGGAATGGGACGCCTACCGCGTCCAGGTCACGCCGTACGAGATCGAGAGCTTCCTGCCGGTCCTGTAGCCGGCCGAAGGTCCGGAGGGTGGAGACGATCTCCGCCCGTATCGGGCGGAGATCGTCTCCACCCGCTCATTCGTCCAGCTCCCTGCGCAGCCCTTCGGGGCCGGTGACCGGGGCCCGGCAGGTGAAGCGTTCGCATACGTAGGCGGCCGCCTGGCCGTCCACCGGGTGGCGGTCCCTGAGCAAGGGCGGTGAGGTCGCTCCCTCCGGGCCCGCCGCGACCACGAACCGCGGCCGGTAGCGGGCATGGAACACCTCCAGCAGCGGGGCGAGCGAGTCGCCGGTCTCATCGCCCGCCGCCCGGACCAGCGCTAGCTCGCCGGCGGGGGAGAGATACAGGTCGAGCGCCTGGAGCAGATGGCCGAAGGCATCGGGCTGGCGGGCCGTGGCCGGGGCCAGGAGCTTCAGCACCCCTTCCGCCTGCCGCAGGTACTGCTTCTCGCCGGTCAGGTTCGCCAGCCGCAGCAGACCGAGGGCGGCCGAGGAACTGCCCGACGGGATCGGATGGTCGCCGACGTCCTTGCGGCGGGCGATCAGGGTCTCGTGGTCGTGCGAGGTGGTGAAGAAGCCGCCGCGGTCGGGATCGGCGAAACGGTCGATCATCGTCTCGGCCAAGCCCTGGGCCCGCTTGAAGATCGATTCGGAGAAATTGGACTGGTAGAGGGTGAGCAGCGCCTCGAGCAGGAAGGCATGGTCCTCGAGATAGGCGTTCAGCCGGGCATCTCCCCGGCGCCAGGACCTGAGCAGCGAACCCTGCGAGTCACGCATCTGAGTCCAGATGAACTCGGCGCAATCCTCGGCGGCGCAAAGGAAGTCGGAGCGCCCGAAAACGGCGCCCGCCTCGGCGAAAGCCGAGATCGCGAGAGCGTTCCACGAGAGGACCACCTTGTCGTCGAGGGCCGGCCGCACCCGCTCGGCCCGGGCGGCGAGCAGATCACGGCGGATCTCCTCCAGATCCGGTTCGATCTCACCCGGAGGATGCTCGCGCGGGAAATGAAGGACGTTGCGGCCCTCGAAGTTGCCTTCGGCCGACACCCCGAAGGTCTCGATCGCGAGGTCGGCCCGGTCGCCCAGAACTTCGCGCAGCTCCTCGACGGTCCAGGTGTAGAAAAGGCCCTCCTCACCCTCCGAATCGGCGTCCAGCGAGGCGTAGAAACCACCGCCGCCGTCGCGCATCTCCTCCAGCAGCCACTCGAGGGTCTCCTCGGCGATCCGGCGGTACCGCTCATGGCCGAGCTCCTGCCAGGCGTGCACATAGGTGCGCACCAGGAGGGCGTTGTCGTAGAGCATCTTCTCGAAGTGCGGCACGAGCCAGACGTCGTCGACCGAGTAGCGGGCGAAGCCGCCGCGCAGCTGGTCGTAGATGCCGCCGGCCGCCATGCGGTCGAGCGTGACCTCGACCGGCCCGGTCTCGCCGCGGGCGAGCAGGAAGTCGAGGGTGGACGCGGGCGGGAACTTGGGGGCCGGTCCGAAGCCGCCGAGATCGGTGTCCGCCAGATCGAGCAGAGTCGAGGTCCGCTCGGCGAGCAGGCCGGGGTCTATCTCGCCCTCGCGCGGGTTGATCAGCGAGACCGCGCTGAGGCGGGTCCGCACATCGTTGGCCTGGGCGTTGATCTGGTCGCGCTGCTCGTCGAAGGCCTTGACCACCGCCTCCATGACCATCATGAAGCTCGGCATGCCGCGAGAGGTGTCCGGCGGGAAGTAGGTGCCTCCGTGGAACGGGACCCCGTCCGGATCGAGGAAGGCCGTCAGCGGCCAGCCGCCATGCCCGGTTATCGATTGGACCGCCTCCATGTAGATCGCGTCGATGTCCGGCCGTTCCTCGCGGTCGACCTTGACCGGGACGAAATGCTCGTTCATGTATTCGGCGGTGGTCTGGTCCTCGAACGACTCACGTTCCATGACGTGACACCAGTGGCAGGCGGCATAGCCGATCGAGAGCAGGATCGGCTTGTCTTCACGCTTCGCCTGCTCCAGGGCGGCCTCTCCCCAGGGCTGCCAATCGACCGGATTGTCCTTGTGCTGAAGCAGGTACGGACTGGTTTCGGTTGCGAGACGGTTGCTCATTGCCATATCTTGGCAGTCGTGCCGAAGTTATCGACGGCTTCAGGACTTGGGGTGGGAATCGACGGTGGGGGACCGCCGCGGGATCTCGTGCTGGCCGCGCTTTTCGTGGTCGCCGGCCTTCTCGGGATATTCGCCGCGATCTTTCCGTTGAGTGACCAGGCCCCGACCGCGCTCGCGAGCGCCATCGGCGTGGTGTCGATCATCGTCGGCGGAACGCTTCTGATACCTCATGAGCCGTATCCCGTCGCAGTCCTGCGCATCTACACGATCAGCGCCATCCTGGCCCTGTCCTACCTGATCGCGAATACGAACACCGAGCTTGGAGCCATGCTCTCCTCGATCCCGTATCTATGGTTCTGCGTGTACTTCGGCGCCTTCTTCGAGCCACGCGAGGCGCGACTCCAGATCCTGCTGATCTGCGTCTGTTTCGGGATCGCCCTGCTGGTTTCCGGTGTGGTGGAATCGCCCAGCTTCTGGGTGCTCTACACGGCGACCATCATCATCACGACCGAAGCCCTGCTGGCCAGCAACCACGCGCTGCGGATCCGGGCTCGCCAGGATCCGCTGACCGGGCTGCTCAACCGGCGCGGGTTCGAGGACTCGATCGAGCCGATCCTCGCGCTGACCGAGCGGGCCGGCAAGCCGACCTCACTGATCGTGATCGATCTCGACGGCTTCAAGGCGATCAACGATTCGCTCGGACACCTGGAGGGAGACCGGATCCTGGCGCGTCTCGCCAACTCCTGGATGGAGATCAAGCGGGAGAGCGACCTCGTCGCCCGTTTCGGCGGTGACGAGTTCATCGTCGCCCTGCCACTCACCTCGAACGACGAGGCGATGCCGATGGTCGACCGGTTCGCCGCCGCCGATCCGGTCTCGTGGTCGTACGGAATGGTCGAGGTCGATTCACGGGACCGGTTCACCCTCGCGCTGAGGCGTGCCGATCGTGCTCTGTACGACGCGAAGGAGGCGCGCTGAACGTGCTGATGGCTCCATAATCTCCCCAATGCTGACCATCGCATCGATATTCACCGACTTCTGGCAGAACCAGCTGGTCGAGAACGATCAACAGGCCATCTTCCTGGTGCTGGTCGGCTTTCTCGGCTCCTTCGTCTTCATCCGCATCAGCACCCGCCTCATGCGCAGCCCGCGGGTGCCGTGGTGGCCCGGCAGCATCGTCAGCGAGAGCGGAGTTCACCTGCATCACCTGGTCTTCGGCATCGTGGCGATGATGGCCGCCGGCACGATCGGGTTCGCGACCTTCGGGCAGGGACCGTGGTTCGAGGTGATGGCGCTGCTCTTCGGGATCGGCGCCGGTCTGACCATCGACGAGTTCGCGCTCTGGGTGCATCTCGACGATGTCTACTGGGCCGAGGAGGGACGGCGTTCGATCGACGCGACCGTGATCGCGGCCGTGCTGATGGCGCTGATCATGTTCGGCGGCCGGCCATTCGAGATCGGCGGGGAGGACACGGGAGCTCTGCTCTTCAGTGTCGGTTACGTGCTGATCAACTTCACGCTGGTCGGGATCTGCTTCCTGAAGGAACGCCTGCTCCACGGAATCGTCGGCTTCTTCTTCCCCCCGGTGGCCCTCTACGGGGCCTGGCGGGTCGGTAAGCCGAAGTCCGCATGGGCCAAGCGCCGCTACGCGGAACGCAATCCCGGTAAGCAGGCCCTGGCCGAGGTGCGGTTCAGTCCGGAGCGGCGCACCGAACGTTTCAAGGAGTGGTTCCGCGACGCCGTGGGCGGAGGAATCTCCCAGCACTGAGGGTCCACCGGGCGTTCTGGGTCGAATCGCACACCACATAGGTGTGCGATTCGACCCAGAACCATCTTTTGGTGGTTGGTCAGGCGCTGACGTCCTTGGCGAAGGCTTCGAAGGCCTCGATGTAGCGGTCGATGTCTTCGTCGGAATGGGCGATCGAGATGGTCCACTCCTCTTCGACGCCCGGGGTCATGAAGATGCCGTGATTCATGTGGTAGAGCCAGGCCAGGGTCGAGAGCTCCTCGTTCACCTTGGTCAGGTAGTCGCGGTACTCGTAGAGCCGTTCGGCCGAGAAGATCACGCATCCCTTGGCGCCCATTCCCTCCGTGTAGGCGGGCAGGCCGTAGCGGTCGATCACGTCCTGGCAGCCGTCCAGCAGACGCCGGTTCTTCGCCTCCAGCTCGACGTATGCCTCGTCGGTGAGCACCTCGAGCAGGGTCGCCTCGGCGGCGGCCATCACCAGCGGGTTGCCGTTGAACGTTCCGTACTGCTTGACCGTGTCGTCGGCGACCAGGGCCGCCAGCTCGTCCGACATGCCGATCGCGCCGCCCGGATAGCCGCCGCAGGTCGCCTTCGCCAGCGTGACCATGTCGGGGGTCACGCCGAACCGGGCGGTGGCACCGCCGGCCGAGATCGTGGCCCCGGTCTTGACCTCGTCGAAGATCAGCTTGATGCCGTGCTTCAGGGTCAGCTCCCGCACCTTCTCCAGATAGCCCTCCTTCGGCGGGATGATGTTGATGTTCATCATCGAGGGCTCCATGATCAGGCCCGCGATCTGGTCACCCATCTTGTCGAACACGCTCTCCAGCGCGACCGCGTCGTTGAACGGGACCGCGCGGGTCAGCTCGGTCAGCGCGAGCGGGGTGCCGCCCCCATAGGGAACGCTGATCGGATCGTCGCGGTCACCCAGCGCCTCCAGCGGTGGATAGACGGAGACCATCACCGAGTCGTGGTGGCCGTGGTAGGAACCCTCGATCTTCAGCAGGATGTCCCGGCCGGTGGCACCGCGGGCCAGATGCACCGCATCCATGGTGGATTCGGTGCCGGAGTTGGTGAATCGCCACTGGGGCAACCCGAAGCGGCGCTTCAGCTCCTCGGCGACCACGATCGAACCGTCGGTGGGAGCCGCGAAATGGGTGCCGAGGTCGATCCGGGCCTTGACCGCGTCGCCGACCGTCTTGTTGGCGTGTCCGATCGCCATCACGCCGAATCCGTTGTGGAAATCGGTGTACTCGTTGCCGTCCACGTCCCAGACCTGCGAACCCTCACCCCGTTCGAGATACACAGGCCAGGGATCGTTGACCTGGAAGGAGGAGGGCACGCCGTTCGGCATCACCTTCTCCGCGCGCTGATGCGTCTCGGCCGACTTGCCCGTGCGGTTGCGGAAAACCTCCTGCTGGTGCTCGGTCAGCGAGGCGACGAGCTTGGGATCGAACGGACTGTCTCCGCCGGTGCTGGTTTCAACCATGTCACTTTCCTCCTGGGGTGGGGTCTGTTTTTCAGCCTATACCTGGCGGGCGCGCAGCTCCGCTCGTCTGATCTTGCCGCTGGCCGTCTTCGGGAGCTCGTCCACGAACTCGACGATGCGGGGATACTTGTAGGGAGCGGTCGCCTCCCGGCAGTGCCGCTGGAGATCCTCGGCGAGCGCGTCGCCCGGAATGCCGTCTCGGAGCACGACCACCGCTTTCACCACCGAGCCTCGCTCCGGGTCGGGCGCCGCGATCGCCGCCGCCTCGGCCACCGCCGGATGGGTGAGCAGGGCGGACTCGACCTCAACCGGACCGATCCGGTAGCCGGCCGATGAGATCAGATCGTCGTTCCGGCCCTGGTGGAAGAGGAAACCATCCTCGTCGGCCTCGACCAGATCCCCGGTCGGCCACCACTCGCCCTCGAAGGAGCTGCCATCGAGATAGCGGGAGAAGAAGGTCGGGGAGGTCGAGACCTTCACCTGCAGCTCGTCCTCGACCACCCTCGTCTCGATCCCGGGCAGGGGCCTGCCCATCGAGCCCTCGCGCCCGGCGAGCGAATCGCCGGGCCGCATGCCGGTCACGGCACCGGTCTCGGTCTGGCCGTATCCGTCGGCGATCTCCAGTCCGGTCGCGTCCCGGAAGGCATCGATCACCTCCGGGTTCAGGGCCTCGCCGGCCGAAACCATGCGATGGATGCCGGGGGTGGGGGACAGTTCGGTCCGCCTGGCCAGGATCCGGTACTCGGTCGGTGCCTGGCAGAGCACACCCACTCCCTGTTCCCGCGCGATCCGGAGGCGGGTCTCGGGATCGAACCGGCCCTCGACCAGCAATGCCTTGGCACCACGCAACCAGGGGGCGATGAACGCGTTGCGGGACGACTTCGACCAGCCCGGAGCGGCCGTGCACCAGACCAGGTCACCGGGCTTCGCGCCGAGCCAGTGCTCGGCCTGGGTGGCCTGCCCGGTCAGGTATCGCTGGCTGTGGACCACGCCCTTCGGTCTCGCGGTCGAACCCGAGGTGAACACGATCAGGGCGGGATCGTCGGGGGACAGGTCGGCGCTCTTGGCCGGGGTCGCCTGATCCAGGTCCTCGTCGAAGATCCGTTCCAGGTCGGCCAGATCGAGGTAGGGCAGACCCTCGGGCAGCTCGGCCAGATACTCGGGCTCGCCGATCGCCAGCGACGCACCCGTCTCGACGATGCGCCAGGCCAGATCCTCACGGGTCAGTTGCGGGCTGCAGGGCAGCGCGACCGCGCCCATGCGGAAACAGGCGAGCATCGAGATCACCCACTCGACCCGGCTGCCGAGCATGATCAGCACGACGTCGCCGCGCCGGACCCCCTGCTCCAGCATCGCGCCGGAAAGCCCGAGGCTGCGGGCGAACAGGTGGCTGAAATAGTGAACGGTGCGGTTGCCATCCGCGTCGAGCGAGATCACGGCCTCCCGCGAGAACGGGAAGCTCTGAATGACGTCTTCGATGAAGTTCACGGGGGTCGAGTCTACGCCGCGGGGAGCCGGAGCGGATCGAAATTATTGCCCGATCGAACAATGCCGACTAGGCTTGCAGGCGGTGCGTGAGGACCGGCGTATGCGGAACCGAACTGTTCCGGATGAAATCGCGAGAGGGGTAGCTGTGAGCAAGAGGCAGAACAGAAGACTGGCCAGTCGCCGGCGGCGTCATGCGGAGGCGAACAGGGTGCGCCGCGTGGCCTCCGGTGCCGGAGCGGGGTTCGGGATCGCGCTGGCCGCGGCCGCGCCCGCCGTGGCCGAGGACTTCACGGTGACCGATCTGAGCGACGCCGGTCCGGGATCGCTCCGGTCGGCGATCGGCGAAGCCGAAAGCCAGTCGGGAGCCGACCGGATCCTTTTCGCGTCGGGGCTGAGCGGGACGATCGCACTCGAATCGGACCTCGAGGTGAGCGATCCGGTCCAGATCGTCGGCCCGGGACCGGCGGTGATCGCGGTGGATGGCGGCGGGGACTCGGGAATCTTCGCGATCGGCAGCGCCGAGCAGGGCGCCGATCGGATCGCGGTCGACATCTCGGGCCTCACGCTGCGAAACGGCGGGCAGGTGCCGTACGGCGGAGCCATCCTTTCGCTCAATACGGACCTGACCGTCACCGAATCGATCCTGAGCGGCAACACGGCCGCGGTGGGTGGTGCCATCTATGCCGCGTATCAGGGGTCCCTCGAGGTCGGTGAGTCGACCTTTTCGAGGAACATCAGCGGATCCGGTGGCGGAATCGCCGCCTCCGGAATAGACGTGACGATTCGTTCCAGCACGTTCAGCCAGAACCGGGGGCAGGCGGCGGGAGGCGCGATCGCCGCCGGAAACTCCTATGACCCGCTGAGTCTCGACATCGAGAACTCGACCTTCAACCGCAACGCGGCGGGCTACCTGGGCGGAGCGATCATGTCCCTGCCTGACGATGACACCGAAAGCACCCTCGCGATTCGCTCGTCGACTCTGTCCGGCAACCAGGCGGCGGCGTTCGGCGGTGCCATCGGCGGCGGTTTCAGCTCGGCGACCATCGACAATTCGGTGATCGAAGGCAACTTCGCGATCTACGGTCCCGATCTGTACAGCGGATCGTTCACCGGGCCAGGTGGCCCGCCCGGCGGCCCATGCGGCTGCTATCCGCAAACCGATTTCCTGACCGGATTCTCGTTCATCGGCGACTCCGCGCAGGCGATCATCACCGAAACCGTTCCGGGCTCGAATCTGCTCGATCAGGGGGATGCCCTGCTCGGCCGCCTGGCCGACAACGGCGGTCCCACCCAGACGATGGCGCTCTCTGCCGAGAGCCCGGTGGTCAACAAGGGAGCGAGCCCATTGACCACAGATCAGCGGGGTGAGAAACGTCCGGTGCTCTACCCGGGGATCCCGAACTCCTCCGCCCCCGGCGCGAACGGTGCCGACATGGGTGCCTTCGAGCTCCAGTACGAGGAGCCGCCACCGCCACCGCCTCCACCCCCGAAGAACGGTCCGTTCAAGATCCTCAGCTCCACGCCGAACCCGGCCAAGGGCACGGCGACGGTCAAGGTGCGGGTCCCGGCCCCGGGTGAGGTCACCCTGGTCGGCTACAAGCGCCTGAAGACGATCTCGAAACGGGCGAACGCGAAGGGTGTCTACAAGTTCCGCGCGACCCCCAAGGGCAAGCTCAAGAGGAACCTGGACAAGCGCGGTCGGGCTCGGGTTCTGATCAAGTTCCACTACAACCCCGATTCCGGACGGACCCTGGACAAGGGCAAGGTCTTCCCGCTCTTCAAGGATCGAAACGAGCCGAAAGCCACGCCCCTGGCCGTCGCCCGCAAGGCCCGGGCCTGGCTGGGCTCGAATCCCTGGGGCTCGCGCTGAACGGCTGAACCGGCGGTCGAGGAGGGGTGCCAGGCCCCTTTCCGGTCGGCCGCCGGCTCAGTAGGCTCCGACCCGCCGCGGCCGGGGACTTCCCGGCGCGATAGGGAAGATCTCTAGGAGTCAGATTGAGCAAGCAGCAGAGCAGAAGGCGGGCCCGGCGGCTCGCGATGGCGGCAGGCGCCGGGGCGGGAGCCGCATTCGTGGCCGCCACACCCGCGGTGGCCCAGGATTTCATGGTGACGACGCTCAACCCCGACGGTGCGGCCGGTTCGCTGCGCTCGCAGATAGAGCAGGCCAACAGCACCCCGGGAGCCGACCGCATCCTGTTCCAGTCCGGTCTCACCGGAACGATCGAGCTGAGCGAAGGTGACCTCGGTATCAACGAGGATCTGCGGATCGTCGGGCCTGGAGCCGCCGACATCACGATCGACGGCGGGGCGAGGGGGCATGTCTTCAGTCTCTACGGTCCCGGTGAGAACCCACTGGTGGCCGGTATCTCCGGACTCACGATCCAGAACGCCGAAGAAATGTTCGGGGGCGCGATCATGTCCGGCAACGCCGATCTCACGCTCGAGGATTCGGTCGTGACCGGGAACCGTTCGGTCTACAACGGCGCCGCGGTCTATGCCGGTCTGGCCGGATCGCTCACCGTCCGGAACTCGACCTTCAGCCGCAACGCTTCCGGAACCGGCGGAGCGATCTTCGTCGGTAACCAGGACGTGCTCATCCAGAACTCGACCTTCGAGCGGAACCGGGCCAGCGAGTTCGGCGGAGCGCTCGCGGCGGCCGCCGGCGACTCTCCGCACAGCATCGAGATCGAGAACTCGACCTTCGTCCGCAACACGGGCGGGCTGGCGGGAGGAGCGATCACTCCTCTCGGCAGCTACGCGCCGGAAGAAGCGTTCCAGCCCAGCCTGGAGATCCGCTCGTCCACGATCAGCGGCAACAGCGCGATCGCGGCCGGAGGGGGAATCACCGGCGGTTTCTCCGAGTCCGTAATCGAGAACTCGATCGTCGCCGGCAACTCGGCGATCTACGGACCGGACCTCTACTCCGGCAGTTTCGGGTCCGGACCCCAGGAACGGGCGGGCGACTGCGGATGCACCTACGAGTACCCGTTCGGCATCGGTTTCTCGCTGGTCGAGGATCCGGCCCAGGCGGAGATCGACGAGACCGTCGCCGGATCGAACATCCTCGGCGAGGATCCGGAGCTGGACTCGCTCGCCGACAACGGCGGACCGACCAGGACCCTGGCGCTCGAGGCCGACAGCCCGGCGATCAACAAGGGGGCGAGCCCGTTGAGTACCGATCAGCGGGGCGAGAAGCGTCCCGTGCTCTATCCGGGGATCCCGAACTCGGCCGCGCCCGGCGCGAACGGAGCCGACATGGGCGCCTTCGAGCTTCAGTACGAGCAGCCGCGGCCGCCCGAGCCTCCGGTGAAGAACGGACCGTTCAAGATCCTGGATTCGACGCCGAACCCGAACGGCACCGCGATCGTGCGGGTCAAGGTTCCGGCCCCGGGTGAGGTGACCCTGGTCGGCTACCGGCGCCTGAAGACGGTGACCAAGCGGGCGGACGCCAAGGGAATCTTCAAGTTCCGGGCAACGCCGAAAGGCAAGCTGAAACAGCGGCTGAAGAAGCGCGGCCGGGCCCAGATGGTGGTCAGATTCCACTACGACCCGGACGCCGGACGGACCCTTTCGAAGGCGAGGGTATTCCCCCTGATCAAGGGCATGAAGAGCCGGAAGGCCGCGATCGCGGCAGTGCGGGAATTCCGCCGGCTCGCTCCCTGGGCCGGCCGCTAGCCGCAAGCCAGGGAACGAAAAAGGGCGCCCCGCGGGGCGCCCTTTCCTTTGCCGTGAACCGGTCGGACAGGTCTGCGGCTAGTTCTTCTCGTACTTCTTGATGATCCGCATCGCGCCGGTGGGGCAGGCGTCGACGCAGAGGTAACACAGCACGCACTCGTCGAGCTGGCCCTTGACGATCTCGGTGCCCGCGTCGGAGGCCTTGAAGATGCCCACGGTGCAGACCTCTTCCAGCTTCTTGGCGAGGGCGGGGTCCGAGGCGGCGGGCTCGTCGAGCTCGATGTCGATGAAGACGCTGTCCAGTGTCTGGCTCATGCTCCGATCCTTTCCTTGACCGCTTCCGGAATCTCGTCGATCCGTTCGACGACCTTGATGCCGGCCTCTTCGAGACGGATGATCTTCTCGGTCGCGGAATCTTCCTTACCTTCGACGATCGTGCCGGCGTGGCCGAAGCTCATGCCCTGCATCTCGTCGTCGTCCATGAACTTGCCGGCCATGAAGGCGACGATCGGCAGGCGGGAGTTGTTCTCCTTCCGCCACTCGGCGAGCTGGGCCTCCATGCGGCCGCCCGGCTCGGTGTAGATCACGATCGCCTGGGTCTCCTCGTCGGCCTCGAAGTACGGCATCAGTTCGGCGTAGGTCGAGCCGATGATCGCGTCGCCGCCGATCGAGACTGCGGTCGAGACGCCGAGCCCGGCCGCGGTGAGCGACGACGAGATTTCCGTCGTCATACCGCCGGAGCGTGACATCACGCCGACGACTCCCGGCTTGTAGGACTTCGCGGCATCCTTCGCGGGACCACCGATTCCGCCCATCTTGCAGACTTCGGGCACGATCAGGCCGAGGCAGTTCGGGCCGATGATGCGGGCGCCATGCATGTCGGCGAACTCGACCATCTCGGCAACGTCGCCGCGCGGGATGCGCTCGGTGACGATGACCAGCAGCTTGATGCCGTTGGCGATCGCTTCGATGACCGCGTCCTTGGTGAAACCGGGGGGCACGGTGACGATCGAACCGTCGATCTGGCTGCCGTGGTTCTCCACGGCCTGGGCGACCGTGTCGAAGACCGGCACGCCATGGACCTCACGGCCCTTGCGGCCGGGGGTGACGCCGCCGACGACCTTGGAGCCGTAGTCGAGGCATTCCTTGGTCAGGTTGACCGCTTCGCGTCCGGTGATTCCCTGGACGATGAAGGTGGTGTCTTTGTCGAGAAGGATGCTCATGACGCTCCCTGGATCTTGGCGACCGCTCGTCCGGCGGCATCCCAGAGGGAGACCGTCCGGTCGCAGTATTCGACGCCGTAGTAGTCGAGGATCTTGTTGCCTTCGTCTTCCCAGGCACCGGGGATGCGGAAGATGGCGATGGTCTCGGCCGGATCCTTGCCCAGCTCGAGACAGGCCTTGATCACGCCACGGGCGACGATATCGACCCGGGTGTTGGACACGATCGACATCATCACGGCGATCTTCTCGACGCCGTCCTTCTTCAGGACCTCCTTGGCGAGGCCGCAGGCCTTCGCGACCGACGGGTTGCCGCCGATCTCGGAGTAGTTGGCGGGCTTGCCGCCCTGGTTGCGGACCGCGTCGGTCAGCGTCAGCGAACCGCCGCCGGCACCGATCACGAGACCGAGGTTGCCGTCGAAGCCGTGATCCTTGCCCTGGATGACTCCGCGGTGATCAGCGGCGTCGATCGCCTTGACGTTCCGCTCGAACTCGGAGGGGACGTAGCTGTCGCGGTTGTCGTCCTCGGCGATGCCGAGTTCCTTGCGCAGGAGCTTCTTCTGGCGGCCTTCGGCCTCGGACTCCATCTCCATGTGGGCGTCCAGCGCGACGAAGCTGCCGTCGGTGAGCTCGGCGAGCGGGTTGATCTCGGCCAGGATCATGTCGTTCTCACGGAAGAGCCGGGCGAGCTTGGCGAGGATCGGGGTGGCGCGGTTGAGCTGTGAGCCGGTGACGCCGGTGGCGGCGATGACCTGCTTGGCCTCGTAATCACCGACCGGAAGCAGGTTCGAGATGTGGCCGCGGCCGACGTGGTCGGGATGCTCCTCGGCGACCTGCTCGATGTCGATTCCGCCCATGTCGCTGAACAGCATCAGCGGCTTCTTGGCGGTTCCGTCCCAGACGACACTGGCGTAGTACTCCTGCTTGACCTCGGCCATCGGGTCGACGAGCACGCCGACCGGCATGTGGCCGTTGATCTCGAGCTTGAGGATTTCCTCCGCGTACTCGGCTGCCTGATCCGGATTGTCGGCGAACTTCACGCCGCCGGCCTTCATGCGGCCTCCGGTGAGCACCTGGGATTTGATCACGGTCTTGCCGCCGATTTCCTCGGCGACCTTCCGTGCTTCGTCAGCTGTTTGGCAGAAGCCGTACTTGGTGACCGGGATACCGGCCAGCTCGACGATCTTTCTTGCCTCATATTCATAGAAGATCATGGACCGGGAAATGTATTCGAACCGCTCTGGAATCAGTATTCCGATGTGATCGCTAGGAATCCTGGCTCCAACTTCGGCCGGGCTCCAATAACGTGGGGCGGGTGAGTCCGCGAAGCCTCAGATATCTCCTGCCCGCCCTTCTAGTTCCGATCGTGGCCGTCGGCGGCTGTGGCGCCACGGTGATCGACCCGGCGAAGACCGAGGCCGCGATCAAGGCCGAGGTCCAGGTCAAGACCGATACGAAGATCAAGTCGGTCGATTGCCCCTCCGACATCCAGGTGATTCCGGGATCCGAGTTCTCATGCACGGTCACGGCCGCCGACGGGACCGAGGCCACCGCCGATCTGGAGATCCTCAACGACGATGCCGACGTGGACTTCCTCCGGCTGACCAACCCCTGAGGGTTTTCCCGAGCGTTTCGGCGAACCCGATCGGACCGCTGGACGTGCCAATGTCACCGCACAGCGCCCCGATCTGCGCAACAATCCCTTGAGTAGGAGCGGCCATCGGCCCCAACCATCCTCGGATCCTTCCTTTCCGGGGTAGCAACCAAGGAGTAAAAGAGCGCTCGTGAGTGAGACCACCGAGGTAACTGCGCCGACGAACAACGCCAAGCTGCTCGCTTGGGTGGATGAGATCGCGCAGCTGACTCAGCCCGATTCCATCTACTGGTGTGACGGATCGGCCGAGGAATACAACCGCCTCGCCGAGGGCCTCGTAGAGGCGGGGACCTTCGAGAAGCTCTCCGACGCGAAGCGCCCCAACTCCTACCTCGCCACCTCCGATCCCGGCGACGTCGCCCGGGTCGAGGACCGGACCTACATCTGCTCCGAGAAGGAAGAGGACGCGGGACCGACCAACAACTGGAAGGCCCCGGCCGACATGCGCCGCACGCTCAACGCCTTCTTCGAGGGTTCGATGAAGGGCCGGACCATGTACGTGGTGCCGTTCTCGATGGGCCCGCTCGGCTCGGACATCGGTGAGATCGGCGTCGAGATCACCGACTCCGCCTACGTCGCCGTCTCGATGCGGATCATGACCCGCATGGGCGCCGGCGCGCTCGAGGTGCTCGGTGCCGACGGTGACTTCGTCCCCTGCGTCCACTCAGTCGGCATGCCGCTCGCCGATGGTGACGAAGACGTCTCCTGGCCCTGCAACGCCGAGAACAAGTACATCGTCCACTACCCCGAGACCCGTGAGATCTGGTCCTACGGCTCCGGCTACGGCGGCAACGCGCTGCTCGGCAAGAAGTGCTTCGCGCTGCGGATCGCCTCGGTCATGGCCCGCGACGAGGGCTGGATGGCCGAGCACATGCTCATCCTCAAGCTGACCAACCCGGACGGCGAGTCCAAGTTCGTGACCGGCGCCTTCCCGTCGGCCTGCGGCAAGACCAACCTCGCGATGCTGATCCCGACGATTCCGGGCTGGACCGTCGAGACCGTCGGCGACGACATCGCCTGGATGAAGTTCGACGACGAGGGCCGGCTGCGTGCGGTCAATCCCGAGGCCGGATTCTTCGGCGTCGCCCCGGGCACCGGCGTCAAGACCAACCCGAACGCGATGAAGACGATCGAGTCCGGCACCGTTTTCACCAACTGCGCCAAGACCGACGACGGCGACGTGTGGTGGGAAGGCATGACCGACGCGAAGCCGGCTCACCTGATCGATTGGCACGGCAACGACTGGACCCCGGAATCCGAGACCCCGGCCGCCCATCCGAACGCCAGGTTCGCGACCCCCGCGGCCCAGTGCCCGACGATCGCCGCCGAGTGGGAGGACCCGGCCGGTGTGCCGATCGACGCCTTCCTGTTCGGTGGCCGCCGTTCGACCGTGATCCCACTGGTCGCCGAAGCCCGCGACTGGAACCACGGTGTGTTCATGGCCTCGACCATGTCCTCGGAGACGACCGCCGCCGCCGCCGGCGCGGTCGGCCAGCTGCGCTTCGACCCGATGGCGATGCTGCCGTTCTGCGGCTACAACATGGCCGATTACTTCCAGCACTGGATCGACATCGGCAAGACCGATGGCGCCAAGCTGCCGAAGATCTTCAACGTCAATTGGTTCCGCAAGGACGCCACGGGCAGCTTCCTCTGGCCCGGATTCGGTGAGAACAGCCGGGTCCTGGAATGGGTATTCAACCGCTGCAACGACCAGGGTGAGACCTTCGACACGGTCCTCGGCAAGCTGCCCTCGATCGGTGACCTCAACCTGGACGGGATCGAGATCTCGGCCGACGCCCTCGACGAGATCCTGACCGTCGACGATGCCGCCGTCCGCCAGCAGCTCCCGCAGATCGAGGAGCACTTCGCCAAGTTCGGCGACGGCCTGCCGGCTGAGCTGAGGGAGCAGTTCGAAGACCTGAAGTCCCGTCTGGGCTGATTCCGGCCTGACGGGAGCGGACTCCCATGCTCGCTGTCATCGGCGGAAGCGGCCTCTATCGCTTGAAGGGGCTGCGGACCGATGGCGGTGAGCATGTGGAGACCAGGTACGGCCGGACCTCCGGCCCGGTCACGCCGGGCAAGATCGGGGGCCGGCCGGTCGTCTTTCTGGCCCGTCACGGGAGCGGACACGAGGTTCCGGCCCACGAGGTGAACTACCGGGCCAACGTGCGTGCCCTCGCCGAGGCGGGCGCGACCCGCATCCTCGCGGTCTGCTCGGTGGGTGGAATCGGCGAGGGATGCGTGCCGGGGGCGCTGGTGATCCCCGATCAGCTGATCGACTACACCTGGGGCAGGGAACACACCTATGCCGGGGAGGAGGCGGTCGACATGCACAACGACTTCACCAACCCGTACACGCCCCGCTGGCGCCGGGACGTGCTCCGCTCGATGGACAAGCTCGGGTTCGAGTGCGTGACGCACGGAACCTACGCGGCGACACAGGGACCGCGATTCGAAACCGCGGCCGAGATCCGGCGCCTGGCCGCGGACGGCTGCACGATCGTCGGCATGACCGGGATGCCGGAGGCCTCACTGGCCCGGGAACTCGGCATCGACTACGCGGCGATCTGTCCGGTCGGCAATCTGGCGGCCGGACTCAGCCGTGAATCCCTGACCATGGACCACGTGGTCGGCAATGTCGCTCCGGTGTTCGAGCGGATCGAGGACCTGATCGGGGCCTTGGCTCTGAAGGCCGACTAGGCCGGTGCGATTCACGGTCGCCCTCGTCCTGCTGGCCTGCCTCGGTGCGGTGCCGGCCTCGGCGCCGGCGGCGGTTCCGTACCGGATCACCCCGGACATCCGGTACGCCGGCCCACCATCGGATCCGGTGAGGAACCGGCTCGACGTCTACACGCCCCGTCATGATCGGGACGGCGGCTCGCCGGTGATCGTGTGGGTCCACGGCGGCGGCTGGTATCAGGGCAGCAGGACCTCGGCCGTGCTCGAGAAGGCGGAGCGCTTCACCCGATCCGGCTACGTCTTCGTTTCGGCCGGCTACCGCCTCTCACCGCGGGTGACCGATCCGGACAGCCTGGTCTCCGGACGGGTGATGTTCCCCGACCAGCCGCGGGACGTGGCCGAGGCGGTCGGCTGGGTGAGCCGCAACATCCGCCGTTTCGGCGGTGACCCGGCCGAACTCGTCCTCATGGGACACTCGGCCGGCGGTCAGATCGTGTCGCTGCTGGCGACCGATCAGCGTTTCCTGGCACGGGCCGGGGTGAGCAAATCCCAGGTCCGGGGTGTGATCTCACTCGACACGGTCGGTTTCGACATCGCCGCGCTGACCGATCCGGCGAGTCCCTTCCGCAGCGAGGAATCGAAGCCCGCCTATTGGAACGCGTTCGGCACACCCGACGAGAACGCGACTCTCGATCGCTGGAAACGGGCCTCGCCACTGGAATACGCCGGACCGAACGATCCCCCGTTCCTGTTCGTGGTTCCGAGGAGCGTGGCCCTCCGGCAGCGGGAGTCCCGCATGATGGCCCGGCGGCTGGAACAGCGGGTCGGGCACGCGATCCTGCCGGTCGCTAAGACCCATCGTGAGATCAACCGGGAGTTCGGCACGGCCGCCGACCAGAGCGGCGAGACGGCCCGGGCGATCGCCTTCGCCCACGCGGTCACCACGGGGGAGCGGACGGTCAGGGCGGTGGCCGGTGCGCGGACCAGGAGCTTCGCCATCTCACGGAAGGCCAGGTCCCGGCCGGTCGTCTTGGCTGCCGGATCTCGGCCGGTCGGTGCCCGGCTGCGCTGCCGCCTAGATCTCGGACCCGCCCACGACTGCCGCGGCCGCAACCTCTATCGGGTCGGTCCAGGAGCCCACGTGCTGCGGGTCAGGGCCTATGACTTCACCGGACGGCTCGGCCCGGCCGAGCGGCTGCGTTTCACCGTGTCCAGGCGACCCGGTCCTTGAGATCGGCTCGCCGGGCGCTACTGTCCGGCCTTCCGGGGGTTGAAGGGGCATGGAAGCTCGCGCGATGAGAATCGGCCGGCTCGCCGCGGCGATCGCCTCGCTGGTCATGCTCGCCTGCGCTGCCGCCCCCGCGAACGCCGCTTTCACCAAGGTCGCGAACCTCGCCTACGACATCGATGCCCTGGGCCCCGACACGGGGCTCAACCGGCTCGATCTCTACCTGCCCGACGGGGCCGCGTCCGGAGATCGGCGTCCGGTCGTGATCTACGCCCACGGCGGCGGCTGGATGAACGGGGACAAGACGAACAGGATGAGCGACAAGCCGCGCCTGTTCACCGACGCGGGCTACATCTTCGCCAGCGTCAACTACCGGCTTTCACCGGACATCTCAGACTCTCCGCCGCCACCCGAATACGCGGCCGATCGCCTGAGGTTCCCCGAGCATCCGCGTGACCTGGGAGAGGCGGCCGCCTGGCTCAGCCGTAACGTCGGCCGGTACGGCGGCGACCCGGACGCGATGATCCTGACGGGACATTCGGCCGGTGCCCATCTCGTGTCGCTGGTCGGCAGCGATCCCTCCTATCTCGCCGCCCACGATGTTTCGCTCCGCCAGGTTCTCGGGGTGGTCTCGCTCGACGCGGGAGCGCTCGACGTGGTCGATTCGGCGACCCAGACCGGGCCACAGCCGACCGCCAACAACCTTCTGATCTGGAACGCCTTCGGGACCCCGGCCGAGGAGGCAGCCTCGCCCCGCTGGCACCGCGCCTCGCCGACCAGCTGGGGTGATCCCACCGATCCCCGCTCGCTGCTCGTGACCCAGGCGGCGCGCCCGGTCCGGATCGCCGAAAGCGAGAAGATGGCGGCGGCCCTCGGCCAGGGACCGGACAGCGTGCTCCGGGTTCCGCTCGACCATGAGGGAATCAACGACGCCCTCGGTTCGCCCGGCGACGCGAGCGGCGAGACCGCCGCGGTCATGACCTTCATCCGGGACAGGGTGAAGGCGCGCTCAGAGCCGGTCGTGCGGATTCGCAAGCGGCCGGCGCGGGTGATCCGTATCGGGCGCGGACAGCGCAAGCGCAAGGTCGTGTTCGGCTTCGAGGGCGAGTCCGCTTCCGGAGTCGAGTGCCGGATGGATGCGAAGCCCTTCCGTCGGTGCCGGTCACCGCGCGCCTTCCACCTGAAACGGGGGAGACACACCTTCAAGATCAGGGCGCTCTACCCGAGCGGCCGTCCGGCCACCGTCAAGTCGGTGACGTTCCGGATCAAGCCGAAACGCGGTTAGGACGGCAAACGGAAACGGCCCCGCCCGGCAAGCCGGACGGGGCCGTTTCGAAAGCGAGTTCGCGGAGGCTAGAAGCCGTACGCGGCCTTCAGCTCCGGGTCCTTCTCGGCCAGCATCTCGGCCAGCTCGACCATCACCTTGCACTGCTTCCAGGTGGCGTCGTCCTGCATCTTGCCGTCGATCATGTGGACGCCGCGGCCGTCCGGGATCGCCTCGATGACCTTCTTGGCGAAGAGCACCTCGTCCACCGGCGGCGAGAAGACCTTCTTCGCGACCGCGATCTGCGCCGGATGCAGTGACCAGGCGCCGACGCAGCCGAGCAGGAAGGCGGAGCGGAACTGGACCTCGCAGCCGTCCAGGTCCTTGATGTCACCGAACGGGCCGTAGAACGGCAGGATGTCGTTCGAGGTGCAGGCGTCGACCATGCGGGCGATCGAGTAGTGCCACGGATCCTGCTGGGCGCTGGCGCGGGCGGCCTCGGGATCGTTCGCGTCCGGATCCTCCAGCGAGCGGTAGCCGGGATGGCCGCCGCCGACACGGGTGGTCTTCATGCGGCGCGAGGCGGCGAGGTCGGCCGGGCCGAAGCTCATGCCCTGCATGCGCGGGCTGGCGGCGGCGATCTCTTCCAGGTTGGTCACGCCCTGCGCGGTCTCGAGGATCGCGTGGATCAGGATCGGGCGCTTGACGTCACCCTTCGCCTCGAGCTGCGCGAGCAGCTGGTCGACGTAGTGGATGTCCCAGGGGCCCTCGACCTTCGGCACCATGACGACGTCGATCTTGTTGCCGACTTCGGTGACCAGCGTGGTCAGGTCGTCGAGCACCCAGGGGCTCTCGAGCGAGTTGATGCGGGTCCAGAGCGGAGTCTCACCCAGATCGGCTTCCTTGGCGACCTTGACCAGTCCGGCGCGCGCCGCTTCCTTCTTGTCGACCGGGACCGCGTCCTCGAGGTTGCCGAGCACGATGTCGGCCTGCTTGGCCATGTCCGGCACCTTCGCCGCCATCTTCTCGTTCGAGGGGTCGAAGAAGTGGATCATGCGGGACGGACCGAACGGCACCTCGGTGATCGGGTCGGGGGCACCGATCGCCATGGGCTTGAAGAAGTTACGGGGGTTGCGCAAGGGGCTCCTTGAGGTCGTTTCGAAGAGAGTTTCGGCGCGCAAACGCGGTTCCAGCGCCATCGGGGAGCGTATAGGGATCGGCGCGGAGGCGGTTGCCCGGCCGTCCGGCTCGTTGACGACCTGACCACTGCTCGGTATCCTCCGGATCGTGGGGGAAAAGGGTAGGAAGCCTGCAACCGGAGCGCTCGCCGGAATCGGCCTTCTCGTCCTGCTCCTGTTCATCCCCGCTTCCGCCGCGGCCGATTCGTACTTCTCGCTCGCACCCGGCACGATGTCGACAGCTCGCTACGGGTCGGCGGCGGCGCCCCTGCCCGACGGCCGGGTTCTGGTCGCTGGCGGCCTGGCTCCCGGCCTCGTGCGCCTCGCCTCGGCCGAGATCTACGATCCGGCCACCGGCCAGTTCACTCCGACCGGTTCGATGAGCTCGGCCCGCCAGCAGGCCGCCGCCGTGCCGCTCCCCGACGGACGGGTATTGGTGGCCGGCGGGATGAACGGCAGCTTGACCCGCTTGAACACCGCCGAGATCTACGATCCCCGGACCGGAGCCTTCACCGACGTGTCCGCGATCATGTCGAGCCCGCGCCAGGGACCTTCCGGAGCCCCATTGCCGGACGGGAGGATCCTCATCGCGGGCGGCAGCGACGGCAGCGGCGGTCTGAGCTCCGCCGAGATCTACGATCCGGTCACGGGACAGTTCTCGAATACCGGTTCGATGATTCGCCCTCGTTTTTTCGGTGGGGCCGCACCGCTTCCGGACGGCCGCGTGCTGGTGACCGCGGGAAACGCCACTCCAGCCACCTCGGCCGAGATCTACGATCCGGTTTCCGGCGGCTTCAGCGGCACTGCCGGGGCGATGTCGACCCGCCGGGTCGGTGCCGGCATCGTCGCCCAACCCGACGGAACCGTGCTGATCGCGGGTGGCGAGGAAGGCTTCAACCAGTTGAACACCGCCGAGCGGTTCGATCCTCACACGGGAACCTTCTCACCGGCCCAGGGAACGCTCGTCGAGGCGAGAGGGAACATGACCGCCGCACGGCTCCCCGGAGGACGGACCATTCTCGTCGGGGGCGAAGGAACAGGCGACGTGGACAAGGACACGGCGGAGATCTACAACCCGGCGCCGAATGCCGTCGCCTCGGGAACCGCCTTCGCCGACCAGCAGGTCGAGACCGCGTCCGCGGGCCGTTCGGTGACGATCACGAATCTCGGGTCGCAGATCCTTCGCATCGGAGGGGAGCCGATGCTCGCGGGTGCCGATGCCACCGACTTCGCGATCGTCTCCGGCACCTGCGCCGGCCGAAACCTCGCCTTTCGCCAGACCTGCGTCGTGAACCTCGTGTTCACCCCGTCGGCGCTCGGTTCACGCGCGGCCACGCTCGACATCCGGGCGAATACGGGCCCGCTCGTCACTTCGTTCCCGCTCACGGGTGCGGGGGTGAGCGCGCCGGTCGGCCCGACCGGTGCGACGGGAAACACCGGTGAGACGGGCGAAACCGGATCGACAGGTGAGACCGGGGCAAGCGGTGGAACGGGCCTCAGCGGGCCCACCGGCATCAGCGGTCCCAGCGGCCCGGCCGGTCCGACCGGCCCGACTGGTCCCGGCGGCGAGGTGATCCCGCCGGTGAAGCCGACCATCAAACAGACCACGGAGAGCCGCTGGATCACCCAGGGCCGGACCTTTGGTTTCGCGAGCGTTTCCTGTGAAGGGTCCTGCCGGGTGAACCGTGCCGTGGCCCGAATCCGGGCCGGGGTGGGGCGGGCGGGCAAGCTGAAGGTGAACGTGCCGAAGCGGCTTCCCGCCGGTGGGCGTCTCACCGCGCGCCTCTCCATTCCGGCGGGCATCGCGAAGCGTCTGAAATCCTCCGGCCGGCGCTCGCGCGTCTCGGCCACGCTCGCGGTGACCGGCGAAGGCGGCCGCACCACCAAGTCGATGATCATCACGGTGAGAGCGAGGTGAACCGGTGAGACGACTCGTCCCGACCCTGCTCGTGATCGCCGGCCTCTTCGGCCTGGCCCAGCCGGCCCAGGCCACCTCTTATTTCAATGCGACCGGATCGATGTCCGCGGCGCGGGTCGGAGCCGCCGCCGCGCCGCTGCCCAACGGACGCGTCCTGGTCGCCGGCGGGGACGACGGACTGTCCAGCCTCTGGAACTCGACCGAAATCTACAACCCGGCCCTGGGTACGTTCGGTCCCGGCCCCCCGATGATTTCGGGTCGCTCCGGCGCCGGAGCCGCGCCGCTCAAGGATGGCCGGATCCTGATCGCCGGCGGAGGGACATTCTCCGGGTTCCTCTCGTCGGCCGAGATCTACAACCCCGCCACCAACGCCTTCACCGCGACCGACTCGATGGACACCGTGCGGACCGGCGCCGGCGTCGCTCCGCTGCCCGACGGACGGGTACTCGTGGCCGGGGGAAGAAATTTCGGAGGCCCGCTCGCCTCATCCGAGATCTATGACCCGGCAACCGGGTTGTTCTCCCCGGGCAGCTCAATGGGCACGGCGCGGGAGTACGCTACGGCCGCGCCGCTCCCCGACGGCAGGGTCATGTTCTTCGGCGGCCAGGTTCCGTCCTCGGGGGTCGTTGCTTCGACAGAGATCTACGATCCGGTGAGCGGAACCTTTGGCCCGGGCCCGCCGATGAGCTCCCCCAGAGCCGTTGCCGGAGCCACGTCGCTGCCGGGAGGACGGATTCTCGTCGCGGGCGGCACGTCAGACGGCATTCTGGCCTCGGCCGGGATCTACGATTCGGGGACCGACAGCTTCACAGCCACCGGACCGATGACCACGGAGCGCTCCGGGCCGGCGGTCGCACCCCTTCCGGGTGGACGGGCCCTCGTCGCGGGCGGGAGGGCGGTCTCCGGCGTGCGGAACAGCGCCGAACTGCTGAACACCGACCCGCTGCCGGAGAAGGACGGCGGCTCCTTCGGCGGGGTGTTCCTCGGACAGACCAAGACCGCCGTCATCGAGATCGCCAACGTCGGCTCCCAGACGCTGAGTATCTCGGGCGGCGATCCGAACGTGTCGGGTCCGGACGCGGCCGATTTCGAGATCGAAGGCAACGGCTGCGCCGGGGCGAACCTCTCGTACTCGGAATCCTGCGAGGTCACGGTCTCGTTCACGCCCGGAGCGGCCGGTCCGCGCACCGCGACCCTGGACTTCCTGTCGAACGCCCCCGGCGACCTCGATCTGGATCTGATGGGGACCGGTCTGGCCGGAACCACCGGTCCGACCGGGGCCACGGGAGAGACAGGAGACAGCGGGCCGACCGGATCCACCGGCGACAGCGGGCCCACCGGCCCGACCGGCGATTCCGGCCCGACCGGCCCGACCGGTCCTTCGGGCCCGACCGGGGATACCGGACCGAAGGGTCCGGACAGGCACTCCCCGGCCTCGACCATTCCCCGGATCACCAAGTCGAAGGGTCCGGTGAGGATGAAGGCGGACGGCCGGATCGTTCTGGCCACGGTCACCTGCCCGCGGGAGGCCTGCCGGGTGACGCGGTTCTCGGCCGGTATCCGGACCGGCAGCGGCTCCGTGAAAATCAAGGCGATCCCGCCGCCGGCGATCGCCGCCGGGGAAAGCGGGCCGCTGATCGCCCGCGTTCCGGCCGGTCTGCGAAGCACGGTGAGGTCCGCGAAGCCGAAGGCGATGGCCCGTTTCGGCGTGACCGCGGTCTCCGAGAGCAGGGGCCGGGTCCAGCGTCCCGCGATGAAGGTGAGGGTCCGGTGAGGACGCGTCCCACGGTTCTGCTCGTGCTCGCCGCGGTTTTCGTCGCGCTGCTGCCCACGGCCGCGCGGGCGACCCCGTACTTCGCTCCGAACGGTCCGATGACCGCGCCCCGGTACGCCCCGGCTGCCGCACCGCTGCCCGACGGCCGGGTCCTGATCGCCGGCGGGTCCAATTCATCGGAGTTCTACCTCGATTCGGCCGAGATCTTCAATCCGGTGACCGGAGATTTCTCGGCTCTGGCCGGGCTGATGACCGCGGAAAGGGTCGGGGCGACGGCCGCTCCGCTTGCCGATGGCCGGATCCTGATCGCCGGCGGGATGGATGCGAACGGGGTTCTCGATTCGGCCGAGACGTTTGATCCCGCAACAGGTACCTTCACCGCTCTGCCCGCCTCGATGACGGTCGGGAGAGCTTCCCCGGCCGCGGCTCCCCTGCCTGACGGTCGAGTCCTGATCACCGGGGGCAACACCGGGCTCGACGCGCTCAGTTCCGCCGAGATCTTCGATCCCGTGGCCGGCACCTTCACCGCCGTGGCCGCTTCGATGACTGTCGAACGAGATGGCCCGATCGCCGCGCCCCTGCCCGACGGCCGGGTTCTGGTCGCCGGGGGCGACGACTTCGTCAACTATCAGCGATCGGCCGAGATCTTCGACCCGGTGGCCGGCACCTTCACGAACACCGGGACCCTGATGGTCGCGAGAAGGTGGCTGGCGGCCGCCGCACCGCTGCCCGACGGCCGGATTCTGATCGCCGGTGGGGCCAATGGGTCCGGACCACTCAAGACGGCCGAGTTCTACAACCCGGCGACCAACGCGTTCACCAATACGGGCGCGTCGATGGCGATCATCCGTGAGGCCCCGGCCGCCGCACCGCTGCCCGACGGCCGGATCCTGATCGCCGGCGGATTCACCGAGTTCGAGGGGGACACCGATTCCACCGAGACTTTCAACTCCGATCCCCGGGCCCGCACCAGCGGCCGGGTCGATTTCGGGAGGCAGTTCGTCGGTGAAGCCACCGCCGAGAAGCCGCTGGCGGTCACCAACCTGGGTTCGGCCCGCCTCGCGATCTCCGGCCCGGCGACGATCGCCGGTACCAACCCCGGCGACTTCGAGATCACCTCGAACCGCTGCTCCGGCAGGACTCTCTCCGCCGGCCAGACCTGCCGGGTCTGGATCGAGGCCACGCCACAGGCCGAGGGGCCGCGGGCGGCGAGCATCAGCCTGCCGTCGAACTCGATCGATCCGATCCAGGCCGACCTGCTCGTCGCCGGAATCCCGGTCCCGATCGGACCGACCGGTGAGACCGGTCCCAGCGGACCGACCGGCGAGACCGGGGCGACCGGCGGCACCGGAGCGAGCGGTCCCACCGGGCCGAGCGGCGGAGAGGGACCGACCGGACCCACGGGGCTGACCGGACCCACGGGCCCCATCGGATCCGCCCCGTCTGTGCGTTTCGCCGCTGCCTTCAGGGGGTTGGATGGCTCCACCGTCGTCGTGGCGAGGGTCACCTGCCCCAAGGAGACCGGCGGCTGCGAGGTCTTCCGCAACCGGGCCGAGTGGCGGCTGGGTGGACAGACCAGGATCCTGAGGACCGGCGGGCCGGTGAACCTGGCGGCAGGCACCGGCGCGAAGATCACGGCGTCACTGCCCCGGAAGCCGACCCGCCGTCTTCGCGGCACCGAACGTCCCGGCCGGGTGAAGGTGACGGTCGGCATACGCACGGCCAAGGGCCGCGCGAGTCTCAGCCGGCGGTTCCTCACGGTGCGTCCCAGGTAGCCGTCCGGGGCTCCCGAAAGCCCTTTTCTCCTATCCCCGGTATTCTTCATGACCCTTAGCCCGCGTCCGCTGCGGGTCTTTTTCCGCGCTTCGGCGCGCCTCAACCATCCGCGCCACGACCCCAAGAGGAGCTATGTCCGCAAGCAGCTACCAGGAGATCACCGAGGACCAGAAGGCCATCGTCGAGATGGTCCACCAGTTCGTCGACGAGCAGATCATCCCGAACGCCGAGCATTACGACCACGAGGACTCGTTCCCGGAACCGATCGTCGAGCAGATGAAGGAACTGGGTCTGTTCGGGGTCACCATCCCCGAGGAGTACGGCGGACTCGGACTCGATCTCAGCACCTACGAGCTGATCGTCGAAGAGCTCTCCCGTGGCTGGATCTCGATCTCCGGCGTGGTCAACACCCATTTCATCGGCGTCTACCTGCTGCTGCAGTTCGGCAACGAGGAACAGAAGCAGAAGTACCTGCCGAAGATGGCGACCGGTGAGATGCGGGCCGCGTTCTCGCTCTCCGAGCCCGAGGTCGGCTCCGACGTCCAGGGCATCAAGACCGGTGCCAAGAAGGGCGACGACGGCAAGTACGAGATCAACGGCCAGAAGATGTGGGTCACCAACGGACTCGGATCCAGCCTCGTCTTCCTGCTCGCCAAGACCGATCCGAATGCGGAGAAGGCCCACAAGGGAATGACCTGCTTCATCACCGAGAAGGAACCGTGGGTCGAGACCAACACCGGTGAGTACGAAGGTCTGGTCGTTCCGCCCAAGATCAAGAAGATGGGCTACAAGGGCGTCGAGTCCACCGAGCTGGTCTACGACGGCTACAAGTGCCCGCCGGAGAACATCCTCGGCGGGGAGGAAGCCGGACTCAACAAGGGCTTCCCGCAGATGATGGACGCGCTCGAGGTCGGCCGTGTCAACGTCGCCGCCCGCGGTGTCGGCATCGCCCAGCGTGCCCTCGAACTCGCCCTTCGCTACAGCCAGGAGCGCAAGACCTTCGGCCGTCCGATCGCCGATCACCAGGCGATCCAGTTCAAGCTCGCCGACATGGCGACCAAGCTCGAGGCGGCCCGTCTGGTCACCCGCAAGGCGGCCAACATGAAGGACGCCGGCATCCGCTCCGATCTCGAGGCCGGCATGGCCAAGCTGATCGCTTCGGAGACCGGCAAGGAATGCGTCGAGGAGTGCTTCCGGATCCACGGTGGCTACGGCTACTCGAAGGAGTACGAGATCGAGCGCCTCTACCGCGATGCCCCGCTGCTCCTGATCGGCGAAGGCACCTCGGAGATCCAGCGCATGGTCATCGGCAAGAAGCTGCTCCAGCGGCACAAGATCTGATCTGACCTCCAACCACTCTCTACGGGGAAGGGGTCCGGCTTGCCGCCGGGCCCCAATCCCTGTAAACACCTAGATATGGCATCCACCGCGCAGATGATTGAGCAGGCCGTAAACCACCTCCAGGAGGAGGTGCCGGCGCTCAAAAAACTGAAGCTGGTCTTCGGGCTCGACCTACGAGCCAAAGGGGACATGCAGGTGTACCGGGTTGAGGTACCCGGGCCGAAGGTGTCGAAGGGACGAGGAGAGGACGAACGCTGCCGGGTCGAGATCGACCGGGCCCAGTTCAACCAGCTGGCCGATGAGAAGAGCACCGTGGCTTCCTACCGGCGTGCCGCCGAGACGGGGCACATCCGCTTCGAGGGCGACTCGAACGTCGCCAAGCTGATCGTCAGGGTGATTGAGGCCCATGAGCAGCGCGCGAAGCTGAAGAAAGTCCACTAACAACACCGAGGCTGCTCTCGCAGCCCACATCCACAAAGGAATACCGCAATCCATGAGTGAAGCATCAAACGATTTCACGACCGACCAGGCCGAACGCGAGGCTTCCGGCGCCCACTCCTACGGCCGCTACCTCGAGGAGTTCGAGGTCGGCGCGGTCTACAAGCACATGCCGGCGAAGACGGTGACCGAGGCGGACGACCACTTCTTCTGCCTGATGACCATGAATCATCACCCGCTTCACATCAACGACGTCCACGCCGCCGCTTCCCAGCAGGGCAGGAACGTCGTCGTCGGTCCGCTGGTCTACTCGCTGGCCGTCGGCATGTCCGTCTCGGACTTCTCCGGCAAGGCGATCGCCAACCTCGCCACCGACGAGCTCAGCCACCCGAACCCGGTATTCCACGGAGACACGCTCTTCTGTGAGTCCGAGGTGCTCGAGGTACGCGAGTCGAAGAGCAAGCTCGACCGCGGACTGGTCAAGGTCCACACCCGCGTCTACAACCAGGACGGGCTGCTCGTAGCCGAGTTCAAGCGCACCGCCCTGATCCCGCGCAAGGTCCACGGCACGCCGATCGCCGAAGAAGGCGCGGTCGAGTAGGGCTGCCGCCTCAGTTTCACTGAAGCGCCGAAAAGGGCCGCCTTCGGGCGGCCCTTTCCATTGCATCAACGAACCAAACGCGATCGTGCCGAAATACTGGGCACGATCGCGTTTGGTTCGCGCCGCCACCCGCTTTGGGTACCTTGCAGGCATGGACTTCAAGAAACTGGGACAGCAGGTCGGCCGGCTCAAGCAGCAGGCGGAGGACAAGCTGGGGGACCGGATCGAGCCCGAGAACCTGAAGCGCGACGGCAAGCAGCTCCGGGACATCATGAGCGGCGACGGTTCGCTGGCCGAGAAGGCCAAGGAAGCGAAGGCGAAGCTCTCCGACCCGGACCGCGGAGACGCGGCCGAATCGGCTGAAGCGGCGGGAACGTCACCGGCCGAAGCCTCAGGAACTCCGGAGAATTCGGCCGGCGACACGCGGGACAGGCCCGCCGAATCGGGTCAGTAGCCCAAGGCGGCGCACCTCTCGGCGCCGCCGAAAAGTGTCACCGGGCATCGGCCCCGGCACCCATGGTGCCGCTGACGGGTCGCCCGCCTACCCGACCCGTTCACGGACGATCTGCCAGGCCGGGGTCAGGTGCTTGCCGAGGAACCTCAGGATCATGAACTGCTTCGGTTGCGATCGGATGGAACCCGGGCGGATCAGGGGATAGGCTCGTTGCAGGGACGCCGAACACGAAGGGCAAGGACATGGATTTCAAGAAACTGACCGACAAGGCGAAGGACGTAGTCAAGGACCGCGGCGGAACGGAAAGCCTCAAGGGCGACGCCGCCGAACTGAAGGAGATAGCCACCGGCCGGGGCAGCATCACCGACAAGGCCAAGGATGCGGCCGCGGCACTGAAGGAGCCGGGCAAGGGGCCGGACCGCCCGGCACGCTGAACTTCGTTCTCAGCTCAGTGAGCGTTGTCTGAAGCGTGCGCTGGGGGCCGAGACTCCTCGGCGAGCGAAGTGATCTCCAGCGCCCCCCTGGCAGCCTCCGCTAGGACTTCTGAGGCCTCTTCGGGCGAGCGCGCGTACAGCTCGACCAGCAGATGAACCGTGATCTGGTCCTCGCGGTGCTTGTGAAAGCGCACGTGGGTGAAGAACTCGCGGGTCCCGGCGTCGCCGAAGGCGCCGTAGGTGAGGAACTCGACCGCCTCCGGGCCCGAGCAGGCCTCGATCTGGTCCGCTTCCACCGTGACCGTGCATGAGGCGACCCAGGGGGTTCCGGCGACCATGCGCTCCCAGCGATCCTCGATCGGCACGACCCGGTCGCGATCGAAGGTCAGGTGCGGCTGGTCGTGCATGCAGTCGAGGCACTGGACCACCGATTCCTGGATCTCATCGACGCTGTCGCCCTCGGTGGGCATGCCGGTGTCGGCATCGATCCGGCGGATCGCGTCGTAGTGAACCTGGACTTCGAGATTGCGTGACCAGCAGCGGTAGCAGCGCAGCCAGGAAGAAATGCCGTTGTTCATACCCACATACTGGCGGTCGGCCGCGACCGGCCGCAACCAGGGCCTATTTTTGGCCCTGGGCCTTGGTGATCGCGTCCTTGATCGTCTGGACGTTCTCGGCCGGATCGGCGCTGGTCGCCTCGATCGTGGTCAGCTTGCCGTCGGCGCCGCGGATCGCGAAAGAGGGGGTACCGGTGAAGCCCTGCTGGCTGGCCTCGTCGTCGACGGCCAGGAGCTTGGTCTCCATGCCCGGCGCCTCACGATCGGCGTTCCACTTGTCGATGTCCTTCACACCGGCCTTCTCGGCGATGCCGGTGAGGAACTCGTCGGTCACGTAGCCGGTGTTCTCGATGCCCTGATCGGCGTAGAAGGTCTCGACGAACTCCCAGTAGACACCCTGTTCGGCCGCGGCCAGAGCGGCCTTGGCGGCGAGGGTCGAATCCTCACCGAGGATCGCCCACTGCTGGAAGTCGAAGTTGGCGTCGCCGTTCTTGATCGGTCCGGCGATCACGTCCGGGAGGACGTCTTCGGCGTAGGACTTGCAGACGGGGCACTGGAGGTCACCGAACTCGACCAGGGTCACCTTGGCCTTGGGATCACCGAGAACGGTTCCGTTCTGGGGGATGCCGGCCAGCTGCTCGGTGACTGAGGACTTGGTTCCCGAAGAGGACGGGGAATCATCGTCAGAGGAACCACTCAGCGCGATCACGATGCCGACGACAGCGACGATCGCGACGAAGGCGGAGATCCCGATGATCTTCATCAGGTTCTGACGGCGGTCACCGCCCTTCGCGGCGGCCTCGGCCTTGAGTCGCTTTTCGCGGAGTTCTTTTCTCTTCTGCTGCGGTCCAGTAGCCATTAGGCGGATGATCCTATCTAACCTTTTCCCGAGTCGGGGCAGGTTTAACTAGTCGTTAGTTTCGGCAGGCTCATCGAGCCCGTAGTACGAGACCACACGGGTCGTGTTGACGATGAAGAGCAGGGTCATGCCGACCGCGCTGCCGACGCACCACTGGCAGATAGCGAGGATTTCCCAGAGTTCCAGATAAGTCAGGTAGAGGCTGAATCCGAAGCCGAAGAGGGAGAGCACGAAGGCGACCAGGCGGGCCCGGTCACCCTGCATGATCGTCGCCCCGAGGATCAGGGCGTACCCGATGATCCCGTAGATCGAGACATGGATCCCGAACAGGTGCGAGTAATCGCTGTTCTCGACGATCGCGCAGCCGCTGCTGCCGGCCACACAGGGCGGCAGCTCGTTCAGGATGACGGTCTTGTAGGCGACGAAACCGGCGATCGCGAGGCCGATCACGCAGAGAGCCCCGGCCGTGATGCGCAGGGTGCGTTCACCGCCCTCGGCCTGCCGGTAGGTCGCGTAGAGAACCGCGCCGATCACCGCGATCGCGACGACCAGCATCGCCACGGCGATTTCCGTGGGGATACCGTGCCGAAGCAGGTGAATCTGATCGGACATTCGCGGAAGCCTAGTGACTTATCGGTCGATCCGCTCTAGACAGTTTGAGCGGTCGGGGAATCGGCCCGGTTGTGACGCTCCGCCACGAGCTCCACGATCTCGGCCATGATCTCGTTCATGTCGAAGTCCTTCGGCGTGTAGACCCCGGCCACGCCGTTCCGGCGCAGGCTGTCCGCGTCCTCGGGCGGGATGATCCCCCCGGCGACCACCGGCACGTCGATGCCCTCCTCGGCCAGCAGGCGGACTACCTCGGGCACCAGCTCCAGATGCGATCCGGAGAGGATTGAGAGGCCGACCACGTCGACATCTTCCTGGAGCGCCGATTCGGCGATCTGCTCGGGAGTCAGGCGAATCCCCTGGTACACGACCTCCATGCCGACGTCGCGGGCTCGCAGGGCGATCTGCTCGGAACCGTTCGAGTGGCCGTCGAGGCCGGGCTTGCCGACCAGGATGCGCAGGCGATGGCCGATCTGCTCGGAGACCTCGTTGACCCGGTCACGGGTCGCGTTCAGCGAGTCCCGGTCCCCGGCCGGGGCGGCCCCGCCGACACCGGTCGGACCGCGGTAGGCGCCGAAGACCTCGCGCAGGGTGGAGGCCCACTCGCCGGTGGTCGCGCCCGCCTTGGCGGCCGCGATCGTGGCCGGCATGATGTTCTCCGTATCGCCCCCGGCGACCCGGGCCACCTCGGCCAGGGCGGCCTGAACCGCGTCCTCGTCGCGTTCGGCGCGCCAGGCCTCGAGGGCCTCGCTCCGTTCGCGCTCGACCTCGGGGTCGGGCTTCATGATGCCGCCGTCGGCGCTCGCGGTGAGCGGGGAATCCTCGGTCGTCTCGTAAACGTTGAGACCGACGACCTTCTGCTCGCCGTTCTCGATCCTGGCGAAACGATCGCGCTGGGATTCGACCAGACGGGCCTTCATGTACGGCACCGCCGCGACCGCTCCGCCCTTCTCGGCGACGACCGCCATCTCGTCCTTGGCTCCGGCCGTGAACTCTTCGACCAGGCCGTCCATCACCTTCGAGCCCTCGAAGATGTCGGGGTATTCCAGGAGATCGGTCTCGAAGGCGAGCACCTGCTGGATGCGGAGGCTCCACTGCTGATCCCAAGGGCGGGGCAGACCCATCGCCTCATTCCAGGCGGGGAGCTGCAGGGCGCGCGCCCGGGCGTCGCGGGACATGGTCACGGCGAGAGCCTCGAGCACGATGCGCTGGACGTTGTTCTCCGGCTGGGCCTCGGTCAGTCCGAGCGAGTTGACCTGGACTCCGTAGCGGAAGCGCAGCATCTTCTCGTCGGTCACGCCGTAGCGCTCGCGGCCGATCTCGGTCCAGATGCGACCCATCGTCTTCAGCTTGGCGATCTCCTCGACGAAGCGGATGCCGGCGTTGACGAAGAAGGAGATGCGTCCGAAAACCTTGGGGAAATCCTCATCGGCGACCTGGCCGCGGGCCTTGACCTCGTCCAGGACCGCGATGCCGGTCGAGATCGCGTAGGCGATCTCCTGGATCGGGGTGGCACCGGCCTCCTGCAGGTGGTAGCTGCAGATGTTGATCGGATTCCAGCTCGGAACCTCGTTGACCGTGAAGGCGACCATGTCGGCGATCAGGCGCATCGAGGGCTCGGGCGGGAAGGCGTACGTGCCGCGGGAGAGGTATTCCTTGATGATGTCGTTCTGGGTCGTGCCCTTCAGCTCGGAGCGGTCGACCCCGGTCTCCTCGGCGGCGGCGACGTACAGGCCGAGCATCCAGGCGGCGACCGCGTTGATCGTCATCGACGTGTTCATGGTGCCGAGCGGAATCTGGTCCATCAGGGTGTTCATGTCGCCCAGGTGGGCGACCGAGACGCCGACCTTGCCGACCTCACCGCGCGAGAGGATGTGATCGGGGTCGTACCCGGTCTGGGTGGGCAGGTCGAAGGCCACCGAGAGGCCGGTCTGGCCCTTGGCCAGGTTGCCCCGGTAGAGCTCGTTGGAACGCTTGGCATCGGAGTGGCCCGCGTAGGTGCGCATGACCCACGGGCGGTCGCTTTCGGGCAGACGGTGGTCGCTCATACACACAGGATACTTCGATATCCGATCCTGATACTGCCCGTGCAGACCCGGCTCCACCCGCACCTTTCGCCTTCTGCGGTGTTTAGGCTCCATGTATGCGTCTATTCGACTCGAATCCCCTCAGAACAACAGCCCGTGCCCTGACCACCGCCACGCTCGCCGTTGCCTGCTCGCTGGCGCTGGTCTCCACCGCCCAGGCGGCCGGTTCGATCGTTCTCTACGAGAACAGCCTGAAATCTTCGGCCGGACGGGATGAAGTCCGCCAGTTCGGCAACGACACCTGCAAGCGCGGAGGATCCAGCAAGGCCTTCCGGGCGACGGTCGGCAAGAAGACCAGAGAGTGCTTCTATCGCACGCAGACGGTCGGCCGCGACCTCGATATCTCGATCTCGGCCCGTCTCTTCAAGTCGACGCCGAAGAAGGTCCGGGCCCAGGCATACGTCGCAGTCAACTTGCGCCAGGCCAGGGACGGAAGCCGCTACCAGCTCGCGGTCTACCCGAGCGGCGGCCGCTTTCACCTGAAGAAGGTGCTCGACAACGGCCGCATCCTCGATCTGGAGCACGGCAAGCTCGGCAACAAGATCAAGGGCTTCGACGAAGCGAACAAGCTCAGGCTCAGTGCCTACAACGATGTGGCCGGGGTCGCTTCCGGCACCGCTCGCCTGGTCGCCTTCATCAACGGCAACAAGGTCGCGGTCGTCGACGATCCGCGCGGCAATCTCCTGCAGGGCCAGGACACCACCTTCTCGATCGGTTCGAAGAAGAACGCCACCGGCGCGATCGGCAGCTTCACCTCGCTGACCGTGCGCGCGCCGGATCCCTTCTAGGACCCGCCGCTTTCAGGGCTCAACGAAAAGAGCCACCGCCGGAAGGCGGTGGCTCTTTTTTTGAAACTGAATGCCGGAGCGGTTCAGCCGCTGGTGATCGGTGTGCACCAGATGGGCAGAAGCGGCTTCACGTACAGATCGATGATCTGCTCGCGGTACCCCGAGATCTCCTCGGAGTACCACCAGCTCTCGAAGTCCTTCTTGTTATTCCAGACGATGGTCTGCCTGAAGATCAAGGGGTCTTCCTCGGATCGGTAGATCTGCCAGCTTTCGGCACCGTACTCGGTCGCCTTAGCCGCGGCCGGCTCCCAAAGATCGAGCCAGCGCTGCTCCCTGAATGGGGTCACATGCCAGGAAATCTCGGAAATGTGTGCCATTGAACTGCTCCTAACCGGGCGCTATGCGCCGACTTCTGCCCGGATCGCTCCGGGGCCTTCGATTTCGCGGCCTTCGTCTTCGTCCTTCGCGCCGACCAGGATGGCGATCTTGCCGAGATGCTGGTTCTCATGCATCATCTGGTGGGCGTCGGCCACGCCGTCGTATTCCATGGTCTTCCACAGTACGGGGCTGACCTTGCCTTCGGCCATGAGCTGGTTGGCCTTCATGCATTCGTAGGCGTTCGCGAAGTGCGAGCCGATGATCTGCTTCTGGCGCATCCAGAGGTAGCGCACGTCGAAGTCGAGGGTGTAGCCCGAGGTGGCGCCGCAGATGACGACCTTGCCGAAGGGCTTCACCATGAAGACCGAGGTCGGGAAGGTGGCCTGGCCGACGTGCTCGAACACGACGTCCGGGGAATCACCGAGCAGCTCCTTGGTCCGCTTGGCGAAGGCGCGGGAGACCTTGAAGCGCTCCTTCTCCTCTTCGGGGGTCTCGTTGCCGGTCCGCATCATGCCCTTGAACTCGTTGCGGTTGATGTAGTCCACGGCACCGAGCTGCTTGACCAGCTCGCCCTTCTCGTCGGAGGAGACGACGCCGATGGCGTTGGCTCCGGCCGCCTTGCAGAGCTGAACGGCGAAAACGCCGAGTCCGCCGGCCGCGCCCCAGATCAGGACGTTGTGTCCGGGCTGGATCTTCGCCTGGTCCATCAGCATGCGGTAGGCGGTGAAGTAGGTCAGTCCGTAGGAGGAGGCTTCCGCCCAGGAGAGGTTCTTCGGCTTCGGCAGAAGCTGCTGAGCCTGGACCTTGGTGTACTGGGCGAAGGAGCCCCAGGTGGTCTCGTATCCCCAGATCCTCTGGCTCGGTGCGGCCATCGGGTCGAGGCCGTGGACCTCGACGTCTTCGTAGGAGGCCTGGTTGCAGTGGACGACGACTTCGTCGCCGACCTTCCAGCGAGTGACGCCCTCGCCGACCTTCCAGACGATGCCCGAGGCGTCGGAGCCACCGATGTGGTGTCCGTACTCGGGGTGGTCGCCGTAGCCGAAGACGGAGACGGGCTGGCCCAGGGCGGCCCAGACGTTGTTGAAGTTCACTCCGGCGGCCATGACGCGCACGATCACTTCGAAGGCGCCGGGCTCCGGCGTCTCGATCTCTTCGAGCTTGAAGGCGTCCTTGGGCTCACCCATGGTCTCCTCCCGGATCACCCATGCGGACATGGTTTCAGGGAGTTCTCCGGGCTCTACGTCAAGCTTGGTCACATCAGCGAGGTCTAGTGGCACTTCGCTCCTCTCAGGTTCGGGAAGGGTGCGGGCATCCTACATTCGGTAGACTTTTAGGCGTGGCTCAAAATATATATTGATCCACGAAACTATTGATCTCCGTCTCATCGGCACTTTCCCCTCGACTCTCATTCCCTCGCGAATCAAGAAATCGACGTCTATGACGAAGCCCCGGCTGAAGCCGCTGATCGCGGCCCTGATTCTGGTCCTCGCCTCCGCGATGGCGATCGCGGGCTGCGGTGCCGCCGGAGAACGCGAGGGCATCGAGGCCACCGGGGACGGGCCGGTCGATGTGGTGACCACGACCAACTTCATCACCGACGCGGTGCGCGAGGTCGGCGGTGACCGGGTGAGCGTCAAGGGCCTCATGGGGGCGGGAGTCGATCCCCACCTGTACAAGGCCAGCGCCGGCGACGTGAACGATCTCCGTGAAGCCGACGCGATCTTCTATGGCGGTCTCTATCTCGAAGCGAAGATGCAGGAGGTCTTCGAGGAGCTGTCCGACTCGAGGCCGGTCTTCGCGGTGACCGACCGCATCCCCCGCGACCGGCTGCTGGCACCGCCGAGCGGCGCCCCGGAAGGTGAGGAGTACGACCCCCACGTCTGGTTCGACGTCTCCCTCTGGAAATACGCGGTCGAGGAGATCCGGGACGACCTGATCGAGGTCGATCCCGCGGGCGAGCCCGAGTACCGGCGAAACGCGGCGAGGTACCTGAAGCAGCTGGATGCCCTCGACCGGGAAACCGGACGCCGGCTCGCCTCGATCCCGGCGAGCCGGCGTGTGCTCGTCACCTCACATGACGCCTTCCGCTACCTCGGCCGGCGATACGACCTCGACGTGGCCGCGATCCAGGGCCTGTCCACGGCGGCGGAGGCGACCACCGACGACATCGAAAGGGTGGCGAAAGTGGTCGCCGATCGCGGCGTCAAGTCGGTCTTCGTCGAGTCGAGCGTGCCGCCGCAGACCATCAACGCGGTTCTGGCCGCGGCGAACCGGGAGGGCGGTGAGGCGAGCGAAGGAGACGAGCTCTACTCGGACGCGGCCGGGCAGGACGGAACTTTCGAGGGCACGTACCGCGGCATGGTTGAGAGCAACATCGACAAACTTGTGGAGGGACTGAGATGAGTGAGCCGGCAAAGGGAAAGGCTCCGCTGGCCCTCGAGGTCCGGCGGCTGACCGCCTCGTACTCGTCGCGGCCGGTCCTGTGGGATGTGGACGCCGAGATCCCGAGCGGCACCCTGGCGGCGATCGTCGGTCCCAACGGCGCCGGCAAGTCGACCCTGCTGAAGGCCGTGGTGGGACTGCTGAAGGTCGATTCCGGCCACGTCCTGATCGACGGGATGCCCGCCCGCAAGGCGCTCGGCAGGGTCGCCTACGTGCCGCAGCGGGACGAGGTCGACTGGGACTTCCCGATCACCGTGCGCGAGGTCGTCGAGATGGGCCGCTACCGCTCGGCCGGCTGGATCCGGAGGCTGAAAGCGGAGGACCACGAGATCGTCGACGAGGCGATCGCCCGGGTCGGCATGACCCCGTACCGGTCCCGTCAGATCGGTGAGCTTTCCGGAGGCCAGCGCCAGCGGGTGTTCATCGCCCGTGCCCTGGCCCAGGAGTCGCCGGTGATGCTGCTCGACGAACCGTTCGCCGGGGTCGACGCGAGGACCGAGTCGGTTCTGCTCGACCTGCTGGCCGAGTTCCGGGACGAAGGGCGGACCGTGATCGTGGTCCACCACGACATCGGCACCGTGCGGGCGCGCTTCGACTGGGCCTTGCTGCTGAACGTGAGGACCGTCGCCTGCGGTCCGGTCGGGGAGTCGCTTTCGACCGGGATGCTGCGCCGGGCCTACGGCGGTGTGGTCGGCGAGGACGGGGTGGAGGACGGCGCGTGGACCGGCTGATCGACCTCATCCCCTTGAGCTACACCGACTCGGTCGTGCTGATCGGAGCGGTGATCCTCGGCGTGGCCGCGGGGGTGCTCGGCGCGTTCGCGGTCCTGCGCCGGCGCAGCCTGGTGGGTGACGCCCTTTCGCACGCCACACTGCCGGGTGTGTGCGTGGCCTTCATCGCGATCGGCGCCAAGGATGCGGCCACGCTCGGGATCGGGGCCGCCGTCGCCGGGCTGATCGCGGCCGTGCTCATCCTGATGATCGAGCGGACCGGCCGGATTCGGCCAGACGCGGCGATCGGGGTCGTGCTGACCAGCTTCTTCTCGCTCGGCATCGTGCTGCTCACCTTCCTCGGCAACTTCAACAACGCCAACCAGGCGGGGCTCGACACATATCTGTTCGGACAGGCGGCCGGCCTGCTGGAAAGTGATCTGATCGTTATGGGGAGCCTCTGCGCGGTGTCGCTCGGTCTCGTGACTCTCGCCTTCCGGCCGCTGAAGTCGGCGCTTTTCGATCTCTCCTTCTCCGGCTCGATCGGCCTGCCGACCAGGCTGCTGGAACTCGCGATGACCGGGATGCTGGTGATCGCGATCGTGATCGGGGTGCGCACGGTCGGGGCGATCCTGATGGTGGCGATGCTGATCGTGCCGACGATCACGGCCCGGCAGCTGACCGACCGGCTTTCGGTGCTGCTGGTCATCGCCGGGGTGGTCGGTGCCGTGGTCGGATCGATCGGCTCGCTGATCGCGACCAACGGTGGCCTGCCGACCGGGCCGGTGATCGTACTCGTCGGATTCTTCGTCGCCCTCGCGGCCGTTCTGTTCTCGCCGCGACGCGGGGTTGCCTGGAAGGCCGGGAAGGTGCTGCGGGACCGCCGCCGGATCGCGACCGAGGGAGTGCTGATCGATCTCGAGACCGCCCTGCACGCGGGAGCTCCGCCGACCGCCGACGAACTCGTGCTGGCCAGTGGCCGGTCGATCTCCACCGTGAAGCGTTCGCTGAGGGATCTGGAGCGGACAGGAGCCCTGGAACGGGATGGGGAGCGGGTGTATCTGTCCGAGTCCGGCGCCGCCGCGGTTCATGCCCTGCTCGCCCGCCGGGATCTCTGGAGCGCCTGGCTGGAGCATGGCTGGCAGTTGGAGATTCCCGACGCGCGGGAGCCCGATCCGCGTGATCTTCGCCACACCCTGGGGGACGAGTTGACCGATCGCCTGATCGCCTACGCGGAGAGGGATCGCGATGAGCGATGACCTCGCGATCATCCTCACCGCCGGGCTGCTGGCCACCGCCTGCGGTCTGCTCGGCCCGTTCCTGATCCTGCGGCGGCAGGTGCTGCTGTCCGACGCGGTGTCCCATGCGGTGCTTCCCGGGATCGTGCTGGTCTTCCTGCTCTTCGGTTCGCGTGCACCACTCGCGGTGATCGTCGGCGCCGGGATCTTCGCGATCATCTGCGTGCTCGGGATCGAGATGCTGCGCAACACGGGTCTGGTTCACGCCGACGCCGCGATCGGCCTGGTTTTCCCGGCCCTGTTCGCGATCGGCGTGATCGGGGTGACCGAGTTCGCGGGCGGGGCTCACCTCGACCTGGACTCGACCATCTATGGCGAGATCGCCTTCACCCCGTTCCGGACCTGGGAGTTCTTCGGGGTGGAGATGGCCCGCTCGCTGCCACTGCTCGGGGTGGTCACCGCGGTCAACCTGACCCTGCTGGTGCTTTTCTGGAAGGAGCTGAAGGCGACCACCTTCGATCCGGGCTTCTCACGGGTCAACGGCATCTCGCCGACCGTGGTGTCCCGGCTGATCCTGATCGCGGTCGCGGTGACCGCGGTCACCGCCTTCGAGTCGGTCGGCGCGATCCTGGTGGTGACGATGCTGATCGTGCCCGCCGCCGCGAGCTACCTGCTCACGGTGCGTCTCCTACCGATGGTGATCGCCACGGTCGCGATCGGCTGGATCAGCGCCGTCGGCGGCTACGGATCGGCGGTGGCGCTCGACGCCTCGATCGGAGGAGCGATGGGCCTGGCCGCCGCGGCCATCTTCTGCCTCGCCCTGCTGTTCTCACCCAGATACGGAGCGGTCACGAAAGCGGCTGTGAGACTCCGACGCCGAGGAAAGCTAGAAGCACCACCAGCCCAACCGTGAACTGGGGGCGATTTGGGAGCTGATAGCTCCCAA
>DATJUB010000045.1:0-32946 GCA_035502775.1 Solirubrobacterales bacterium
GACGATCAGCACGCTATTTGCGTGCTGATCGTCTCCACCCCAACCACCGGCCAGTCGAAACATCACCACCGCCAGCCTCTCGCGACCAGACCGCCGGCCCCAAACCAACCCCGGCCACAGCCCAACCCCAGCGCCCGAGACTCCTCCCCAGCCTCGAGACACCACCCAGCCCCGAGACTCGGCCGTTCAACTCCACCTAAGAGTGGTGCACGGGGCGCTCCTAGGTGCGCCTGGCGAGGACTAGAGCGATCCGGCGAAGCGACTTGTCCTACGACAACGAGCGAGCCCGGTGAGCGTCTGACGAAGCCAGGCGTGCATAGGAGCGCCCCGGGCGCCGCTCGCTCGCCGTCCAAAATAAAGAAAAGGGCCGCCCCACCGGGGCGGCCCTTTTCGGCGCATCTGCAGAAACTAAGGCAGCAGCCCTAGACCGCGCGAGGCATCAGTACTTCTCTGGCGATAACCATGCGCTGGATCTGGCTGGTGCCTTCGTACAGCTGCATGATCTTGGCGTCGCGCATGAACTTCTCGACCTTGTACTCCTTGATGAAGCCGTATCCGCCGAAGACCTGGACGGCGTCGGTGGTGACTTCCATCGCCGAGTCGGCGGCGAAGCGCTTGGCTTCGGAGGAGGTGAGGGTGTTGCTCTGTCCCTGGTCGAGCTGAACGGCGGAGTGCCAGGTGAGCAGACGGGCGGCGTCGACCTTAACCGCCATGTCGGCGATCAGGAACTGGATCGCCTGGTGCATCGCGATCGGCACACCGAACTGCTGGCGTTCGAGCGAGTACTGCTTGGCCATCTCGAAGGCCGAGCGGGCGATTCCGGTGGCCATCGCGGCCACACCGGGACGGGTGCGGTCGAGGGTCATCATCGCCAGTTTGAATCCGCGGTTCTCTTCACCGATCATGTTTTCGGCGGGAACCTCGACGTCGTTGAAGGTGACGGTCGCGGTGTTTGAGGCCCGCTGACCCATCTTGTCTTCCTTCTTGTCGATGGTGATGCCGTCCTGGCGATCGACGACGAACGCGGAGATGCCGCGGCTGCCGGCTTCCGGGTCTGTCTTGGCGTAGACGGTGTACCAGTCGGCGTACTGGCCGTTGGTGATGAAGCACTTCGAGCCGTTGATGACGTACTTGTCACCCTTCTTGACGGCGCGGGTCTTCATGCCGGCGACGTCGGATCCGGCGTCGGGCTCGGTCAGGCAGAAGGAGGCGAGCTTCGGCGACTCAGCGAGCATGCCGAGGTACTTCTTCTTGGTTTCTTCGGATCCGCCGAGCGCGACGGGCGCGGAGGCGAGTCCGTTGCAGGCGAGCGAGGTGCCGATGCCGGAGCAGCCCCAGCCGAGTTCCTCTTCGATCAGGCATCCGGACAGGTAGTCCAGGCCAGGTCCGCCGTAGGCCTCGGGGATGTGGGTGTTCATCAGGCCGACTTCCCAGGCCTTGTCGAGAACTTCCTTGGGGAAGGTTCCGTCCACGTCGTATTCCCAGGCAACGCTGCGCATTTCCTTCTCGGCGAAGTTGTGCGCCATCTCGCGCAGGTCCTTCTGCTCGTCGGTAAGCGTGAAGTCAACCACTTCTAATGCTCCTTCAGTCGATGAAAATTCGGTTTCGGAGGTCGTTTTGGGGGGCTTGGGCCACTCCCGATTGACCAGTCAGTCAATAACTCGGCATCAAGGGTAACGGATAGCGAGGCGCCGCACCATCGGGTGGTGGTTAATCTGGCTCTATGCCTGTCGCGCTCGGCCCATCGGAGCTCTCGACCCTGCTGATCGTCCTGTGCGTGGTGGTCGTCCCGATCGCGGCTTTCGCCTTCGCCCGCTCGGGCAAGGGATATGACGAACTGGGGAAGGGCACCTTCTCGATCGACCGTGAGGCACCTCCCCCGCCCGGTTCGGCGCCACCCGAACTCGACCCGGACGAACATGAGGCAGAGGTCCGGCAGATGGTCGAGGCCTCGGCCTACCGCCGCTCCCGGCGCGGCGACGAGGACCTCGACATCCAGGCCGAGATCGACCGGGTGCTGGGCCGCGGCCACGAGAGCGATTCCGAGGATGGCGAACCGGACCCCGAACCGGCACAGGCCCCGGCCACCCCGGACGGCGACCCGATCCGGGAAGAGATCCGTCAGCTGGTCATCGCCAACAACGAGCGGCGCGAACGGCGCGGCGAGGATCCACTCGACGTCGATTCCGAGGTGGACCGCCGTCTGCGTGAGTGGGGTTGAACGGTCCGGATTCCGGGCTAGGATGAATCCCATGAATGACGATTCCACCTACGAGCTCGATGATCTCGTCGTCCAGCCCGGCACATATTTCAACCCTCAGACCGAGGTCGTCGTGGTCGTCGACGACAGCGCGTCGATCGACCAGGAGGTCTTCAACGCCGATGCCTTCCAGGGTGCCGAGTGGATCCGGGTGGCCGAGGAAACGGCGATCGACGAGCAGCGGCGTGACGAGCTGATCGACGAATTCCAGAACGAGCATCACGGCGGGCGGGGAAGCCTGGCCGGCGAAACTCCGCCCGAGCCCGACGATCTCGACATGGACATCCTCGACGACGACGAGGAAGACGAACCAGAACTCTGATGGATCGTGGTCGGCTGACACTGCTCGGTGTGCCGATCGACAGCGTTGGACGCGAGGGTGGCACCGAACTGGGTCCGTCGGTCCTGCGTGAGAGATTGAGTGGCGCGGCACTGCGGGATGCCGGCGATACCGGGAACCGGATCCGCGGACTGGACCGCGATCCGGGAAACGGCTGGCTGGCCTATCCGGACATCCTGAATATGAGCGCGGAGGTACGCGGCCGGGTGGCGGAGATCACCGCGACCGGCCAGGTCCCGTTGATTCTCGGTGGATGCTGCACCCTGCTCCCCGCGGCGTTGGCCGGGGCACGGGATTCACTCGGTGAGATCGGCCTGGCCTACTTCGACGGGCATCTCGACCTTTTCACCGGGCAGACCTCGCCCACCGGCGAGGGGGCCGACATGCCGGCGGCCACGATCCTGGGAATGGCCCCGGCGGACCTGCTCGACGTGCTCGGTGGAACCCCGATCGTCGCCCCGGAACACATCGCGTTCGTGGGTGCGCGCGACCGGGAGGAACTTGACCTGATCGCGCCGCTGCCGGCCGGGCTCGGCCTCGGACGGATCGAGTACCGCGACGCGCTGAGGCACGCCGACCTCGCCCACACCGGGCAGTCGATAGCCGACGAACTCACCTCGGGGGCCGGCCGGTTCTGGCTCCACCTCGATGTGGACGTGCTCGACCGCCACGCATTCCCGGCTACCGACTATCTGATGCCGGATGGTCTCAGCATGCCCGAGCTGAGGGCCCTGCTGGCACCGATCGCCGGTTCCCCGGGCATCATCGGGATCAATGTGACCTGCTTCAACCCGGAGAAGGACCGTGACGAATCCTGTGGCAGAGCCCTGGCCGACCTGCTGGAAACGACGCTGATCACTTAGAATCCCGTCTGTGCTGGAAGCAGGCTCAAAAGCCCCCGACTTTACTCTGAAGGACCAGAACGGAAACACGGTCACTCTGTCCGACTTTTCGGGCGAGACCGTGGTCCTCTACTTCTATCCCAAGGCGAACACCTCGGGATGCACCACGCAGGCCTGTGGTGTCCGCGATCACATGTCGGAGTACAACAACGCCGGCGCCACCGTGATCGGTGTCTCACCCGACGACGTCAAGGCGATCAAGAAGTTCGATGACGCCCATGACTTCGGTTTCACGTTGCTGGCCGACAAGGACCACAAGGTCTCCGACATGTACGGAACCTGGGTGGAGAAGTCGATGTACGGCAACAAGTACATGGGCGTCCAGCGCGCGACCTTCATCATCAACGGCGAAGGCAAGATCGCCCGGGTCTTCCCCAAGGTTCAGCCGAAGAAGCACGATGACGTCGTGCTGAAGGCGCTGGTCGAGATCAACACAACCGTCTAACGAAGGCAGGCAGCATGGCTGATTGGGGCACCGGCAACTACGAGATCACGGCCGCCCAGTTGGCCCCCGTGGCGGAGATCGTGGTCGACGCGGCCGAACCCGTATCCGGCCGGAACACGCTCGACATCGCCTGCGGCACCGGCAACGCGTCGCTGATCGCGGCCGGACGCGGCGCGAAGGTGACCGGGCTCGACGCGGCGACCCGCCTGCTCGAGGTGGCCGGCGCACGGGCCTCCGAAGCGGGCCTCACCATCGATTGGGTCGAGGGCAGCATGCTGGAGCTCCCCTTCGCCGATGATTCCTTCGAGATCGTCACCTCGGTCTTCGGGGTGCTCTTCGGTGATCCGCCCGGCGCGGTCGCCGGTGAGATCGCGCGGGTACTCGAGACGAACGGCCGGGTCGCCCTCACCACCTGGACCGACGAAGGATTGTTGCCGGCGGTGGCCCAGCTGGCGAAGGAGGCTGTCGCCGACGCTCTCGAACTGCCGCCGGACGAGAATGAGCCCTTCCACTGGGGGAACCCGGTCGAACTCCGCGAGCTCTTCGCCGAGCACGGAATCGCGCTGCAGGTCGAGAAGCGGGAGATCTCGTTCCGGGCCGATTCCGCCGAAGCGGCCAACGAGGAGTGGAACGATCATCATCCGATGTGGCTGGCTCTCCGGGAGACGATCGGCGAGCAGAACTTCGAGGCGCTCTCGAGCCGGGTTCTGGAGACCTTGAAGGCCGGCAACGAATCCACCGACGGGGGATTCAGCTACACCAGCACGTATCTGCTGGCCCTCGGCAGCCCGGTCTGACCGGGCTACGTCGCGGCCCTGCCCTGATCCTGACCGCCAGGACTCAGCCCTCCTCCCGCGAGGCGATCGCGGCGAAGATCCTGGCGTAGTCCTCGGGCGCCGCCTCGGATGGCGTCGCCGCTCCCCGCAGCCCCAGTTCGCTCGCGATCCGGTTCGCCGCCCTGGCCCCGGCGACGCCTTTCATCCGGCCACGAAGCGAGGTGTCGCCTGCCTGGAACATGCGCTCGACGAAGGCCCGGTACTCCCCATGCGCCGCCGGGGACAGCAGCGGACGGGATCGCGGCTCGATCGTAAGCACCGCCGAGCGGACCGAAGGCTTCGGGCGAAAGCACTCCGGGGCGATCGTGGCTCCCAGCTCGAAGGTGAACCATGGTGACCAGGTCGCCGCGAACAGTCCCGACCGGGGTGTTCCGGAGAGCCGCCGGGCCGTCTCGGCCTGGAGCACGAACACTCCTCGGGTGAGACCGTGTGCTTCGGTGAGGATCCGGCGGATCAGGGCCGTTCCGATGTTGTATGGGGCGTTGGAGATCACCATGTGGCGCTCCGCCGGGAGGGGCACTCGCAGGATGTCGGCCGATCTGACCTCGACCCCTCCCCATCCCGGTGATTTCCGCCGCAGGTGGTCCACCAGACGGGGATCCCGTTCCACGGCGACGACCCGCCCGGCGGTTCGGGTGAGCGGTTCGGTCAGTGCTCCCCGGCCGGCTCCGAGATCGAGAACCAGAGAGTCAGGTCCCGGGTCGAGCGTTCGTATGAGTGAGTCGACGATCTCGTCGTCAACCAGAAAATTCTGCGCGAGCGCACGACTGCGTGCTCGCGAGTTTCGTCTTGACATGCATTCCTTCAGGTCCGCTGCCGAAAACGGCAGGGTCAACGGGCCGGCACGGGCCGCCTGGCGGCTCGTGCTGCGGTGTCGCGCCGTCGATCTAAAGGAATATTGAGTAAGTCACGCCGGGGAAGCTATCAACCATGCGACACTGGCAACGATTTCCTATGACAGTCATTGGAAATCGTTGCCGGGGCCTGGGGGGGTTGGTCTAGCTGAGGATGACGAAGCCGAGGAAGGTGAGATAGAAGATCGCCCAGAGGCCGATCGCCACCTTGCCGAACTCGCCGCGCTTCCTCAGGGCCCAGTAGGCGACGGCGCCGCCGAGCAGGCCGAGGATCATCGAGACGACCGCGTACTTGTCGAGATTCCAGTCGATGAAGACCAGGCCGAAGAAGATCGGGATGGTCGACTGGAAGACCATCGCCCCGGTGATGTTGCCGAGGGCCAGCGCGTCCTTGCCCTCCCGCACCCAGAAGAAGCTGTTCGCCTTCTCCGGCAGCTCCGTCGCGAGCGGGGCCAGGATCAGCGAGAGCACGATCGCCGAGACACCCATGTGCTCGGCGACGTTGAGCAGTTCGTGCACGAAGAGGTGGGCGCCGCCGACCATGGCGCCGAGGCCGACCAGCAGCTGGATGATCATGATCGCGTTCGGCGGCGGGCTGTCGTTCCGTTCGCCGCGGCGGTCCATCAGCAGCGGATCCATCTCGTGCGCTTCCTGTGACTCACCGCCGTTCTTGATCGTCTCCCGCACATACCAGGCGTAGGCCAGCAGGAAGACGACGCCGAAGGCGATCTGAACACCCATCGGCGGGCCGACCAGACCGATCAGCAGAGCCAGGCCGAAGAAGATCATGAAGAACATGAGGTCGCGGTCCAGGGTCTCGACGTGAACGTCGAGGCGGTGACCCTGCTTGCGCCGCTTGGCGTATCCCAGGGCCGATATGCCGACCAGGGCCATCGCGATCGTCGCCAGCAGGAATGGGGCACCGACGATCGCACCGACCGCCACCTCGGCCTTGTCCTCCCCGCCCGCGCCGGCGGCACCGCCGATGATCGCGACGATCGGGATCAGGGTCTCGGGCATCGCCGTGCCGACCGCCGCCAGCAGGCTGCCGACCGCGCCCTCACCGAGATTCAGCTTGTGGCCCAGCCACTCCACCGCGTTGGTGAACAGCAGGGCACCGGTGAGGATGACCGCGAAACTGATGAGCAGCAGCAGATATTCCATTTCAGCTGGATTCCTCGGTGGGATCGGATTCGGTCAAACTGAACCGGATTCTGGTGGGCGGAAGGGCATTCTTCCGGTCATCGAGCGAAAGTGTCAGGTCGAGCCTCTCGAACGCACCGCTTCCGGCCTCCGCGTAGAAATCGAAACGCCCCTCCACCAGCGTGTCCCGGAGGCGCTCCAGATCCCCGAGCCCGGGCAGTTCGGTGCCGTTCTCGTCCAGGTCGGCACCCTCGCCGGAGGCCTTGGTCAGGAGGGCGACGAGCCGGTCGACATCGAGCCGGCCGGTCACGTGCTCGGTCTCCACGCCGTCGATCTCTTCCCGGCCCTCCGACTCGATGCCGGTCACGACGGAACGCAGTCCCTTCTCCGGCGAGGCGATCGCCTCCCTGATCGAGGCGTAGGATGCCGCGTCCACCTCGAGGATCCGCGTACGGAGCGGTCTGTCCTCGAACCCGAGCGAAGTGACCGCCACCTCGGCTTCGGCCTCGGGCGCGGTACCGGCCTCGACATCGTCGAAAGCCCGGTTCAGCACCTGATTCGGGTCCACCGGCCCGGGATCGTCGCCGCCGCAGCCGGACTGGACGGCCCCGGCCAGGACGAGCGAGCAGACGAGCAGGCTGAGGGTTAGCCGTTTCAAGGTCGGGCAGCCTATACGCTCGGGGCTTCATGCCCCCTCGCACGATCCTCTATACGGGCAAAGGCGGCGTCGGAAAGACCAGTGTCGCCGCGGCCACGGCGCGCCGCTGCGCCGAACGCGGCCTGCGCACGGTCGTGATGTCGACCGATCCCGCCCACAGCCTCTCCGACTCGCTCGGCCACGAGCTGGGGCCCGAGCCGAGCGAGATCACGCCGATGCTGTGGGGCCAGGAAGTGCTGGCCGCCGCCGAGATGAGACGCAACTGGGACCGGGTCTCCAGCTGGCTCACCGGGCTTCTGCTCAACCAGGGGGTCGATCGGATCCGGGCCGAGGAACTGACCGTGCCGCCCGGCATGGACGAACTCTTCTCCCTGCTCCAGATCAAACGCCACTGGGACGCCGACGAGTTCGACGCGGTGATCGTGGACTGCGCCCCCAGCGGTGAGACCCTGCGGCTGCTCGGCTTCCCCGAGGTCGCCCAGTGGTGGGTCAAGAAGGCCTTCCCCTGGAACCGGGGCCTGCTCGGTGCCGCCGCTCCGCTGGCGCGGGCCCTCGATCTTCCCCTGCCGGACCCCGAGCTGATGGAGGAGGTCGATCACCTGGTCGCCAATCTGCTCGAGATGGACGGCATCCTCCGGGACCACGAGCATTGTTCGATCCGTCTGGTGATGAACCCGGATCGCATGGTGATCAACGAGGCCCGGCGCACCTACACCTATCTCTGCCTCTACGGGTACCAGACCGATGCCGTCGTGGTGAACCGGATCTTCCCCGACGAAGTGGACGGCACCTACTTCGGCGGCTGGCGCGACCAGCAGGCGAAACAGCTCGACGCGGTGTCGGACGGTTTCGCGCCGGTGCCGATCCTCACCTCGAGATTCTTCGACGAGGAGGTGATCGGCGAGACGATGCACGGCCGGCTCTCCGACGAGCTGTTCGGCGACGAGGATCCGGCCGCGATCCTCCATCCGGGCCTGGCCCGGGAACTGACCAGCACCGACGATTCGACCGTGATCCGGATCAAGGCGCCCTTCGTGGAGAAGGACCAGATCGACCTGAAACAGGCCGGGGACGAGCTGGTGATCACCGTCGGTGACGTCCGCCGCACTATCATCCTGCCTTCGGGGCTGGCTCAGCGCGAACCGTCCCGGGCCGCTTTCGAAGAAGGAACTCTGGAGGTCACGTACGAGGATGTGCCCACCGCGCCCGTCTGAAAACGATGCCGAAGCCCTGCCTCCCGGTGCGGAGAGGTTCTGGGGCCAGTTCTCGCAGGCCCGCGCGGGCCGGACCGGCGCCGAGGACAAGACGGGCGGGGACGAGACCGCCGAGGCGACCGAGGCCCAGGGGCATGGCTGCCTCGAGTGGTGCCCAATCTGCCGCTCCGCCGAACTTCTGAAAGGCGCGACCTCGCCCGAGGTCCGTGAGCAGATCCATGCGATCCAGAGTGAGGCCATCCAGGTCTTCAAGGCGTTCGCCGCCGCCTACAGCGAGCGGACGGCCGAGGATCCCTTCAGCCGCGAGCACGGCGAGACCTCCGGTGAGAGCCGCAGGCGGGAGCCGGACGGGTCCGGGCCACCCGACGCGCCGATCGACATCTCGATCGAGTAGCCGCCCCGGGAAGCGCCCTCTCTATCCTTGGGCGCATGTCCAGCACCGTCACTCCCCTTCCCGACACTCCGGAGGAAGTCGCCAACGCCCTGCGTGACGCGGCCTACCTCGCCGACGACTCGACCGCGCTGATCTCCTTCCTCGCGCAGAAGCTCGGCAAGCCGGTACTCGTGGAGGGTCCGGCCGGGGTCGGCAAGACCGAGCTGGCCAAGGCGCTGGCCCGTTCCACCGGCCGTGAGCTGGTTCGCCTCCAGTGCTACGAGGGTCTCGACGAGGCCAAGGCGCTCTACGAGTGGAATTACCGCAAGCAGCTGCTACAGATCCAGGCGACCGCGTCGGTCAGCCCGGACTCCGAGACGACGGCCGCGATCGAGATGGGCGAGATCTTCACCGAGGAGTTCCTGCTCGAGCGGCCGCTGATGCGGGCGATCGCCAATCCCGAGCCGGTCGTGCTGCTGATCGACGAGATCGACAAGACCGACCAGGAGTTCGAGGCGATGCTGCTCGAGCTGCTCTCCGACTTCCAGATCACGATCCCCGAGATGGGCCGGATCGAGGCGAAGACCCATCCGATCGTGCTGCTCACCTCGAACAACTCGCGCGAGCTGACCGAGGCCCTGAAGCGCCGCTGCCTCTACCTCTGGCTCGACTATCCCTCCTCGGAGCGCGAGATCGAGATCATCCGGCTCCACGCCCCCGAGATCGACGAGGCGCTCGCCGCGAGGCTGGTCGAGATCGTCGACATGGTCCGCGAACTCGACCTGAAGAAGCCGCCTTCGATCGCCGAATCGATCGATTGGGCCCGGACCCTGATCCTGCTCGGCGCCGATGACATCGACACCAAGGTCTTCAAGGAGTCGCTCTCGATCATCATCAAGCACCGCACCGACCTCGAACTGGTCGCGGAACGCATCGGCCCGCGTCTCGGGCGCAGCCGCGAAGACGAAGAGAAATAGATGGCCGGGGCCGCGGACAAGAGCGGTCGGCCGAAGCCCGCGGGCATGACCGAACAGGTTCTCGCCTTCTGCGAGGACCTGCGGAGCGAGGGTGTGGCGATCGGCACCTCGGAGATCCAGGACGCGTTCCGGGCGCTGGAGATCGTTCCCTGGAACCGCCAGGCGGATTTCAAGGAGTCCCTGGCCGCGACGGTGGCCAAGTCTCCCAAGGACCGCGAGATCTTCGAGCTCGTCTACGACCGCCACTTCTTCCGTGCCACCGAGGAGGCCGCCCTGGAGTTCTCCGAGGAGAGCGAGGCCGCCGCCGACGCGGCCAGAGCCGCGGCCGAGGACGGCGGCGGGGACGGACCGCCGATGGACACCGACGCGCTCGCCGACGCGATCCGAGAGGCGATCGAGGCGGGTGACGAGGCCGCGATGAACGATCTCGCCCGGCTCGCGATCGAGGCCTTCGGGCAGCAGGGGGAAAGCTCGGGTGTGGTTGGGGTCGACCTGCAGCGCATACGCCGCGGGCTGGGACTCACGGCCAACGAGGGTGAAGGCGAAGGCGAGGGCAAGACCCCCTTGGATCGTGACCAGCTGGCCCGCTTCGAACGGCAGCTGCGGCGCGAGCTCCAGCGCGGCCAGATCCAGCGTCAGGGTCAGCTTCCTCCCTCCCGCCCCCTGTCCGAGCTGAACCGCAGCCTGCCGATGCGGGGTGCGCAGGACCTGGCCGCGGTCCACAAGGCGGTGTCGCAGATGAAGCGCCGCCTGGCAACGCTCGGGCACGATCCCCGGGGCGCCAAGCGGGGCCGCCAGGTGGACGTGAGGCGGACGATGCGCTCCTCGCTGGAGACCGGCGGTATCCCGCTCAACCTCGCCTACAAGCCGAAGCGGCCGCGCAAGCCGGAGATCTACGTCCTCTGCGACGTCTCGACCTCGGTCAGCTCGGCGGCCACCTTCTTCCTCTCGGTACTGCACGCTCTGCACGACTCGTTTCGCAAGCTGCGCAGCTTCGTCTTCATCGAACGGATCTCGGAGGTGACCCACGTCTTCGAGGAGGAACGGGACTTCCGCGTGATGTCGGAGCGGATCACCTCCGAGGGCGGTGTCGCCGACGTCTCCGGGTACACCGACTACGGCCGGGTCTGGCGTGAGTTCCTCGAGGACGTCTCGGCCGATCTCGGCCCGCGCTCGACCGTGATCGTGCTCGGTGACGCCCGCACCAACGGGCGCCCGCCGGCCGAGGATCTGTTCGCCAAGGTCGCCGACCGGGCGAACCGTACTTTCTGGCTGAACCCCGAGCCGGAGCTCTACTGGAACTACGGCGATTCGGTGATGAACGCCTACATCCCGTACTGCGACGGGGCCTTCGAGTGCTGGCAGACCGAGCACCTCGAGACCTTCGTCGACATCGTCGCCTCCGGGCGGCCCTCTCTCCAGAAGCCGATGCAGCGGGCTTCCGGCCACCGCTACTAGTTGGGATCCGAGGGACCGACAAGCCGCCGTGTGGCCGTCCGTCTCCAGCCGAAGGCCAGCCGGAACGAGGTGACCGGCGAGCGCGGCGGGGTGATCCAGATCCGGGTCACCGCCCCTCCGGTGGACGGCAAGGCCAACGAGGCCCTGATCAGGTTCGTGGCCAAGCGGCTCGGGATCGCGAGGTCGGAGATCACCCTGGTGCGCGGAGAGCGAGGCCGGGAGAAGCTGCTCGAGATCCGTGGGCCCGGAGCGGCCGATGCCCGGAAGAAACTGCTCGACCCTGCCTGAGCCGAATCCCGGCGAACCCGATCCTTGACTTCAAGCATGGTTGAACTTGTAGCTTCGGCCGATGCCTTCCCGACACCAGACGATCGTCCTCAATGAATTCGGCCCGCCGAGCCGCCTGACCCCGGCCGAGGCGCCCAGCCCCGTTCCCGGACCGGCCGAGGCGCTGGTCGAGGTGGAGGTGGTCAACATCACCTTCGTCGATACCCAGATCCGTTCGGGCCGGGCACCGAACCCGGCGATGCTGCCGGAGCTGCCCGCCGTGATCGGCAACGGGGTCGGCGGCCGGATCGGCGCGGTCGGATCACCGGAAGACAGCGAGTACGTCGGCCGCCGGGTGATCAGCTCCACAGGTGGTTCCGGCGGCTACTCCGAACGGGTGGCGGTCCCGGTAGCCGGCCTGCACGAGGTACCCGACGGGCTCGGCCTGCCGGAGGCGGTCGCCCTGCTGGCCGATGGCCGCACCGCGGTCTCGCTGCTCGACACGACCCCGGTCGAGGCGGGCCAGACTGTGCTGGTCGAGGCGGCCGCGGGAGGAGTCGGATCGCTGCTCGTGCAGATGCTGATCAACCGCGGCGCGATCGTGGTCGGCGCGGCCCGCGGCGAACACAAGCTGGGCATCGCCCGGGTGCTCGGCGCGACCTTCGTGGTCGACTACGACCAGCCCGGCTGGGAGTTCCGCGTACGGGACATGGTCGGCTCGGTGGACGTGACCTTCGACGGCGTCGGCGGCGAGATCGGGCGCGCCGGGTTCGAACTCGTCCGGCCCGGCGGCCGCTTCAACAGCTACGGGATGGCTTCCGGTGAGTTCGCCGGGATCGACCCGGAATCGGCCGCCGAACGGCGGGTGACCCTGGACGGTGGCGGTCCCGCCGATCCCGAGCGCATGGCCCGGTTCACCGGGATCGCGCTCGCCGAAGCCGCGGCGGGAGACATCCGGCCCGTGATCGGCCAGACCTTTCCCTTGGCCATGGCCGCCGACGCCCACGCCTCGATCGAGGCGCGGGAATCGATCGGCAAGACCCTCCTGCTGACCGGGACGGCCGCTAGCTGAAGCGGACCGGCTTGGTCACCTTCCGGCGGTTGCCCGCCTTGTCGGTGGCGGTGACGATCAGCTTCGTCTGAGCGACATCACGCTTGCGCAGGCGCTGCTTGTAGCGGTTGCGCACGTGCACCTGGATCCGCTTGTCCCCGGCCTTGGCGGCCTTGGCCGTGAGACTCCCGATCGTGACCTGGCGGCTCCCCTTGCCGGCGGCGCGGCGCAGCTTGGTGACCAGCTTGACCTCCAGCTCGACCGGTGGGATCTCGTCGCCGATCGTCAGACGGAACGGCTGGCCGGACTTCAGCAGACGGCGCAGGGTCGGCTTGCCGAGCGTGCGGATCCGGACCGACGGCTTCTTCTTGTCCTCGGGCTGAGGTTCGGCCCGGAGGCGGCGGAACGGGCCGCTGATCTCGTAGATGACACCGCCGCCGACCGCGCGCTGCGAGGCGAAGTAGAACTTCTGTCCGGTCGGATCGAAGACCGGACCGGTCAGCTCCGAGTTCGCGTGGTCATCGCCGGGCAGCTGCAGGAAAGGGGCCGCCTCGCCTTCGGCGCTGATGATGCAGACCTGATGCTCGCCGGCGTCCTCGCAGACGAAGAGATCGCCGGAGATTCGGGCCACGGTCACGTTGTCGGTGTCGTGAAGCGGCGCGTCCTCGCCCAGGGCGACCCCGTCATAGAGCACCTCCAGCTCCTCGGTGGCGCAGTGATAGGCGTATACGCGGTCGTCCTGGGTCGTGGCGAAGTAGATGACGCCCTCGTCGTACCACATGCCCTCGCCGCGCCTGAAGCGGGTCGCATCGGGCACCTGCTCGCGGGTCGAGAACCCGCCGGCCTGCAGAGGATCGGCCACGAGCAGCCACCGGACCTTGCCGTCCTCCTGAACCGATGCGGCCTCGAGCACGCCGCTGGAGAGGTCGGGATAGCTGTCGGGAGTGAAGCGGTAGAGGCATCCGTCACCGAGATCCTCGGTCAGGTAGGCCCTCTTGCCGATCGGATCGATACTGCAGGCCTCGTGCTTGAACAGACCCATGGCCGGGTGGGACACCGCCTCCTTGACGCCGAGCGGATCGCATTCCCAGACCGCACCGGCCGGAACCTCCTCGCAGGAGAGCCAGGTGCCCCAGGGGGTCACGCCGCCGGCGCAGTTCAGGTCGGTCTGTTTCAGGATCGGGTAGTAGTCGGTGACGTTGAAGTTCTTGTCGAATCGGATCGCCGCGGTCCCGATATCGGCGATGCCCTCCAGGTAGGGCATCTCGCTGTTGGTCGCCAGTACGAAACCGCCGTCTTCGGTCTTGAAGGTGCCCATTCCGTCAGGCAGAGCATGGAAGATCGTGCCGCCGGCCCCCAACGGCTTTCCGGTCCTCGCGATCTCACGCGAGGTGAAGCCCTGCGGCAGCCGCACGCCGTTGGCGTCGGGCGCCTGGAGCGGACCGTAGGGCCCGTCCCCGATCACAGCCGGGGCGGCCATCGCGTCGAAGGCCCGGCCGAGCAGCCCGCCGGCCAACGCCGCTCCACCCGCCGCTCCGGCGCCGACGCGCAGCGCGTCACGACGGGTCAACCCACCCTTGATCGAACCTTCTCCAGCCACAGACTCTCCTCAGAATCGTTTCCAGCTCCCGTTGGAACTCCCCCAGGGAGGGTAGCGGGTGCCGCGAGAAGGGTGTGGCGGAGGCGGCGCTAGGTGAAGCGCACCGCCTTCACGGCCTTGCGGCGGTTGCCCGCCTTGTCGGTGGCGACCACCACCAGCTTGGCCTGGGTCACGTGGCGCCTGCGCAGCCGGTCCTTGTAGCGGGAGCCGACCTTGACCTGGATGCGCTTGTCCCCGGACTTGCCGATCTTGGTGTCGAGCCTGCCGATCGTGACCTCGCGGGCACCCTTGCCGGCGGTCCGTTTCATCTTCGCGACCAGCTTCACCTCGAGCTCGACCGGCGGGCTCTGGTCACTGACCGTGAGCCGGAACGGCTGGCCGTGCTTCAGCAGGCCACGCAGGGTGGGCTTGCCCAGGGTCCGGATCTTGACGTTCGGCCGCTTGGTGTCGCGGGGGTCGACCGGACCGGGATCGACCGGCCGGGTGCGGCGGAACGGGCCGCTGATCTCGTAGATCACACCGCCGGTGGTGGCCCGCTGCGAGGCGAAGTAGAAACGGTTGCCGGAGGGGTCGAAGACCGGGCCGGTCAGCTCGGAGTTGGCGTGCTCGGCCCCGGGCAGCTCCGCGAACGCGGCGGCCTCGCCCTCGGCGCTGATGATGCAGACCTGCAGGTTGTCCGAGTCTTCGCAGGCGTAGAGGTCACCCGAAGCGTCCGAGACCATCACGTTGTCGACCTCATGGAGCGGCGCGGCGTCGCCGAGGGCGTCACCGTCGTAGAGCACCTCCATCTCGAGGGTCTCGGGACGGTAGGCGTAGACCCGGTCGTCCTGCGTCGTGGCGAAGTAGACGACACCGTTGTCGAACCACATGCCCTCGCTGCGCTTGAATGTGGTCGCACCGGGCACCTGGAGCCTGGTCGGCACACCGTTCTTGAACTGCGGATCGGGCACCTCGGTCCAGGCGACCGAGCCGTTCGAGACCACGGTCGCGACGTCGAGCCTGCCGCTCGAGAGATCGGGGTAGCTGGTCGGACGGAAGCGGTACAGGCAGCCGTCGCTCAGATCTTCGGTCAGGTACGCGCACTGTCCGACCGGATCGATGCAGGCCGCCTCGTGCTTGAACACCCCCATCGCGGGATGCGCGACCGCCTCCTTCTCACCGAACGGATCGCATTCCCAGACCTGTCCGTTCTCGATCTCCTCGCAGGAGAGCCAGGTGTTCCAGGGGGTCACGCCCCCGGCACAGTTGATGTCGGTGCCCTTCAGGATCGGGTAGGCGTCGACGATCCTGTAGTCGGAGTCGAAGCGGATCGCCGCCGCGCCGATCTCCCACAGCATCTCGATGTAGGGCGCCTCGCAGTTGGATACCAGGATGAAGCCGCCGTCGTCGGTCTTGTAGCTGCCCATGCCGTCCGGGAGCAGATGGAACGGGTAGAGGTGCGGCCCGAGCAGGTCGCCGGTGCGGGCGACGACTCGGGAGGTGAACCCGGCCGGCAGCATGATCCCGTTGGCGTCCGCGGCCTGGAGCGGTCCGTACGGCCCGGCCCCGATCACAGCGGGTTTCGCGGCGGCGTCGATCGCGCGCCCGAGCAGTCCCCCGGCCAGCACGGCACCACCGGCGACTCCGACTCCGGCGCGAAGCGCTTCCCGGCGGGTCAGTCCTTCTCGAACCTCTTCGTCAACAACGTTCAAAGCGTCTCCTTGAGTCTTCAAGTTTCTTCGGGAAACCTGAACCACTGGGAGACGCCCGAGGTTACGAACGTGTGACCGGCATTACCTGGGTTCCCAGGCGTCCTTCGAGTCGGCGAGTTCCTGGACATGGGCCGGCAGCTTGCCGCTGACCAGCTCGGCCAGGCTGGTCGATTCCAGCACCGAGCGCAGGCTCGCCCTCACGGCGATCCAGACCGACTGCAGCTGTTCGGCGCTGCCGCGGTAGGTGATCGATTCCGGCGGGGCGGACTGGACGTGGGCGATCGGTCCTTCGACGGCCCGGATCACGTCGGCGATGCTGACCTCTTCGGCCGGTTTTGCCAGCCAGTATCCGCCCTTGGCGCCGCGGCGGGCGCGGACGATCCCGGCGTGTTTCAGGTCGAGCAGGATGTGCTCGAGAAACTGCAGTGGAATGTCCTGGGAGTCGGCGAGGCGTTCGCCCTTCACGGGCCCGTCTGGTGACGCGGCGAGCTCGGCCGCCGCCCTGACCGCATAATCGGTTTTCGCTGAAACACGCACTCGTCTAGTAAATCAACACGGAGCAGCGGAAGTGCCGCGCTCATCGGGAAAACCCGGTATTTCCAGGAACGATGCGCTTTCCCGGGTCTCGGCACGACGGGCGCAATAGGCCAATAACGAACCCGGAATGTCAAGAAACGGTGGGACCGGGCCGGTTCGGCTAGGTCGAGTCGGGCACCGGATCGGGCACCGGTTCCGGTTTCGGGCGGAACTTGTCGTACCAGCGGGGGGCCATCAGGATCAGGGCGAAACCGACCCCGGCGACCGCCGCCGCGATCGGCCAGACCAGCGGATCGCCCTTCTGGACGGTGGCGATTCCCGACGCGATCAGGACCACACCGAGCGCGACCCGGAGCTTGTCCTGCGGCACCTTCTCGGTGAGGGCCGCACCGATGATGATTCCGGGGATCGACCCCAGCAGGATGTTGCCGACCAGGCCGAGATCCACGTTGCCGTGACCGAAGTGGGCGATGCCGGCGGCCCACAGGATGATCGCCGCGTGGAACACGTCGGTGCCGACCACGTGCTTGGGCGTCAGGCGGTAGACCGCGATCAGCAGCACCGCGATCACCGTGCCCGAGCCGGCCGAGGTCACGCCGATCACGAATCCGGTGGTGATGCCGATCGTGATCGCGGCGATCTTGTGGCGCAGCTCGATCTTGAAGTCGTCCCGCTCGTTGATCGTCTTGGCGAGAATCAGGGCGCGGCCTAGGGTGATGATGCCGACCATGAGCAGAGTGCCGCCCAGAACCGCGTAGACCAGGGAGTCGAGCTTGGCTTCGCCCAGGTGGTCCTGAAGTATCGAGACGACCTGCACCCCGAGGATCGACGAGGGCACGCTGCCGACCGCGAGCCAGAACACCAGGCCGAGATTGACCGTGCCGAGCTTGTAGTGGCGCTGGGCGCCTACGGTCTTGGTGATCGCCGCGTAGAGGATGTCGGTGCCGATCGCGGTCGTCGGCGAGACGCCGAAGATGAGGATCAGCAGGGGCGTCATCAGCGCGCCACCGCCCATGCCGGTCATGCCGACGAGGATCCCGATGCCGAGACCGAACAGGATGATTGCGATGGAGAAATCCAAGGGGATGACGCGTGGCTAGAACTTCGTGGGTGCTGCGGCTAGTGAAGGTGCGACTCTCCCGATACTCCCGACATACATAGTCAGGAACTCAGGAAGATCGACATCCTACTCACTCGGCCGCCGGGGGACTCCCGACCCGAGCCGGCGCACGGAATCGGGCACGGCCGGCCCGTTCTCCGCGTGGCTCTTACACTGGCGGCGATGACCGCATCCCTGACCGGCCATGCCGTCGGCCATGCCTTCGGCAGCGTCACTGCCCTCGAAGAACTCGACCTCTCGGTGGAGGGCGGAGAGATCCTGGCCGTGGTCGGACCCTCTGGCTGCGGCAAATCGACCCTGCTGGAGCTGATCTGCGGCCTGCGGGAGCCGACCCGGGGAACGATCGATGTCGGCGGACGCGAGGATGCTGCCGGACGCCTGGAACGCTGCGCCTACATGCCCCAGACCGACTGCCTGCTCCCCTGGTACTCGGCGATCGACAACGCCGGCCTCGCTCTGAGGAACCGGGGGCTGTCCCGCTCGGCGGCACGGGAGCGATCGAAGCGCCTCTTCACCCAGTTCGGGCTTTCCGGGTTCGAGGACGCCCGGCCGGACGAACTGTCCGGAGGCATGCGCCAGCGGGTCGCCTTCCTGCGGACCCTGCTCTCTGAGAAGGACGTGCTGCTGCTCGACGAGCCCTTCGCCGCGCTCGATGCGATCACCCGGGCCGAACTCCAGGAATGGCTGCGACCGGTGATGGCCGCGGAGGAGCGCACCGCGGTCCTCGTCACCCACGACGTCGAGGAGGCGCTCTTCCTCGGGGACCGGGTCGCCGTGATGAGCCCTCGCCCGGGCCGGATCACGAAGATGATCGAATCACCGGGCGGCGATGGGCGCTCCCGGAGCGAGGTGGTCACCGCGCCCGAGTTCACGGCGCTCCGCCAAAGGATCCTCTCCCTGCTGACGGCCGCCGCACCCTCGGTGCCGGCCCGGACGGCCGATCCGGCGGGAGCGAAACCGTGAGGGCGGTGCGGCACTGGCTGCCCCCGGTGGTCCTGATCCTCGCCCTGCTCGGCCTCTGGCAGCTCGCGGCCTCTTCCGGCTTCATGGCCGACACCCTCGATCTCGAGGACTTCCTCGTCCCCTCCCCCTCCCAGATCCTCGACGTTCTCTGGCAGGACCGGGATCTGATCGCCGAGAACGCCCGGGTCACCCTGGTCGAGATCGTCGCCGGCTTCGGCGTGGCACTGGTGGTCGGGCTGCTGGCCGCCTCACTGCTCCACCTGTCCGACCTGCTGCGCCGCACCAGCTACCCGGTGATCGTCGCCTCGCAGACCATCCCGATCATCGTGGTCGCCCCGGTCCTGGTTGTCTGGTTCGGCTACGGCATCGGGCCGAAACTCGCGATCATCGCGCTGATCTGTTTCTTCCCGATCACGGTCAACACGCTCGACGGACTGCGCTCGGTGGATCCGGACTCGGTCAAGATGATGCGCACGCTGTACGCCTCGAGATGGCAGATCTTCAAGCGGGTCGAGATCCCGACCGCACTGCCTTACGCGTTCAGCGGCGCCAAGATCGCGGTGGCGGTCTCGGTGATCGGCGCGGTCTTCGGTGAATGGGCCGGATCGGAGAAAGGGCTCGGACACCTGATGCTCCAGGACAACGCCCAGCTGATGACCGATCGGCTCTTCGCCGCGGTCCTCGTGCTCTCCGCGATCGCGATCGTCCTGTTCGGGCTGATCGCACTGCTGGAACGGAGGGTCCTGCGTTGGCGATAACCTGCGAATCCCTTCCTTCACTCTGAGCGGAGCTGAATCTTGCGCAAGCTGACCCTTCTGACAATCGCCCTCGTGGCCGCGATCGCGGTGTCCGCCTGCGGATCGAAATCCGAGGACGTGAATCCGAAGACCGAGCCCTTCTCGCTGGCGCTCGACTGGTACCCGAATCCCGACCACGCCGGGATCCTCACCGCGCAGGACGCCGGCTATTTCACCGATGCCGGTCTCGACGTCTCGATCGATTCGCCGACCGATCCGTCGCTGCCGATCAAGCTGGTCGCCGCCGGCAAGGCCGACCTGGCCATCTCCTACGAGCCCGAGGTGCTGCTCGCCCGCGAACAGGGACTCGACGTGGTCTCGGTCGGGGCGATCGTCGATCAGCCGCTGACCTCGATGATCTGGCTGAAGAAATCGAAGATCAAGCGGGTCGTCGATCTCAAGGGCAAGACGATCTCGACCGCCGGCATCCCCTACCAGGATGCGTACCTGAAGACGATCCTGGCCCGGGCCGGCCTGAGCGAGAACCAGGTGACCAAGGTCGGCGTCGGACAGGGGCTCCTGCCCTCGATCGTCAGCGGACGAGCCCAGGCGACGCTCGGTCCGCTCTGGAACATCGAAGGTGTGGACCTGAAGCTCTCCGGCCACAGGCCGGTGATCAACCCGGTCGACAAGCTGGGCGTACCCACCTACGACGAGCTCGTCCTGGTCGCCCAGGGCAAGAAGCTGGAAGAGGATCCCGACTCGATCCGGCTCTTCCTCGCGGCGCTCGCCCGGGGCACCGCGAAGGCTGTGGCCGAGCCCAACGCGGCGACCGACACGATCCTCGCCGCCAACGACGGACTCGACCCGAAGACCACCGCGGCCCAGGTGAAGACCACCCTGCCGCTGCTGGAGAACGACTCGAAGAACGAGCCTTTCGGCTACCAGAACCCGACCGAGTGGCAGGCGTTCATCAACTGGATGGTCGAGAACCAGATCCTGACGGCACCGCAGCGGGCGGTGGACGCGCTCAGCAACGAGCTGCTGCCCGGCGGGCAGGTCGAAGGAAGCTGAGCCGATCCCGATGCTCTGGGGCTAGGCGGCCCTGGGCATCGAACCGCGCCGCCTGATCCGGGCGGTGTTGCCGGGTCCGTGCAGCGGCTTTCCCTGGGCCGCGAGCAGGTACTCGCCGGCCAGGCCGCGCCAGGGGCGATACCGCTCGTAGAAGGCCTCGACCTCTTCGATCTCGGCGTTCCGGCCCAGGCCGTTCAGGTATCCGACCAGCTTGACCTGACCGAGATCGCCGGCCAGCAGCGCGTCGGGATCACCACGGCCGCGCAGGCCCAGGCAGGCGATCGTCCAGGGCCCGATCTCGGGGATCGCGAGCAGGCGCCGGTCGTCGTCCGGGCTGTCCAGCGAGGTCCGGCCGGTGGCGACCTCGCGCGCGACCTTGATCGTCGCGATCGCCCGCCGGGCACTCAGGCCGCAGCCCTCCAGCTCTGCGGGTGAGGCCCCGGCGATCGTCCGCGGCGAGGGCACGGTCGCGAGGAACTCGTCCCGGGGAAAGCCGGATCGGCCGGCCGGTGCGGGCACCTTCAGCCTCAGCCCCCACTTGCGGATCATCCGCCGCTGGATCGCGGCGGCCCGGCGGTACTCGATCAGCTGCTCGGTGATCGCCCAGAGCAGCGCCTCCCAGGGCTCCGGGCGGCGCTGCGGGCGGCCCGGGGCCATTCCGGTGATCGCCGGGGCGAGCATCGGGTCGTCCCCGAAAAGTTCTCGCATCGGCTCCAGGTCGAGGTCGATCCCGAGCGCGAACCTGATCCGCCCGATCGCCTCGAGCAGGTGATGCTCGCCGGCCCCGACCAGCCGCCCGCACTCCGGTCCCGACATGGTGTGGGGATCGACCGCCTCGGCGGTGAACCGGAAGAGTCCCGCTCCGGAAGGGCGCATCCGGGTCAGGACCGGGGAGTGATCGACGATCAGGAGCCGCTCGAAACCGGAGCCCGACCTGCGGATCAGACGGTCGCCGCCGGTGAGCCCGGGCAGCCTGAAGGGCGATCTCGGCCGTACTTCGACCTCGATCGGGTCCATCGAGTCTCCGGGCTAGCGCCCGAGTACGTGGACGTCGACCAGGAAGGAACGGCTGGCGACCACATTGGTGCTGTTCTTGCCGCGCCGGGAGAGCTTGCGTCCACGGCGCTTCGATCCGCCGGACCCGCTGACCGCGCGTACCGCCGCGACCGTGGCCGCGCCCGCCAGGGCACCGCCCGCGACCGCGATCGCCGCCGTGGTCACCTCGTTGCGCAGCGCGGGCAGAAAGTCCTTGCCCTGCTCCTGTTTGAGCGGGAGAGCCCTGACCTCATCAGCCCGGCCTTCCACCACGTCCTCTTCGGAAACCAACTCACCGTCTAGTTCTACGTCGGACACAGCCGCAACACTAGCGGGGGCTCAGGTCGGAACCATGCGATTTTCCCCGCAACATCCGATTTACAGGGATTTTTCGTAGATCCGAAACTTCTTGTTGACCACGCCGCCCATGCCTTCGAGGGCGCGGTTCATCGGCTCGTTGGTCTCGAGGATCCAGCCGGCCTCACCCTGCATGACCCCGTCGGGGCGGGTGGTCTGGATGTGACGGACATAGAGCGCCGCCGCGACGCCGGTGTGCTGGTAGGCCTTTTTCACGCCCAGGGCGAGGATGCGGACCACGTCGATCTTCTTGCGCTTGGTCAGGTAGTGGTACCAGCCGGCGGGGAACACGCGGCCGTTCATCTTCGCCAGGACCTGGTTGATGTCGGGCAGGGTGAGCGCGGCCCCGACCACGTTGCCGTCGGCGGTCTCGGCGATCATGCCCCAGTCCTCGTCGAGCACCAGTTTCAGGGCCTGGGCGTGGAACTCGACCTCTTCCTCGGTGATCGGCACGAAACCCCAGTTGTCGCCCCAGGCCTCGTTGTAGACCTCGTGGAACTTGGCCATCTCGGTCGGCAGGTCGTTGCGGCGCATCTTGCGGACGGTGATGCCCTCGTCGTCGAGGCTCTTCTGGGCGGCCTCCATGATCGCCGGGTGGAACTCGAGTCCCTTGGCCAGCTTGCCCATCTCCAGGTGCCACATCAGCAGGTCGATCGCCTTCGTGAAGCCGTTGCCCTCGACCAGCTTCTGGAAGTAGGGCTGGTGGCAGTTCTCGAGGATCACCGGCTTGACGTCGAAGCCCTCGATCTGGATGCCGAGCTCGTCGTTGGTGGTGAAGTCCATCGGGCCGTACACCCGGTCCCGCCCCTTGCCGGCCAGCCATTCGCATCCGGCGTCGAGCAGCGCGTTGGCGACTTCGGCGTCGTCGATCGTCTCGAAGAAGCCGAACTGGCCGTCGTTGCCGCCCCGGTACTCGTCCCAGCGCTGGTCGATCTGGGCGCTGATCCGGCCGACCGGCACGCCGTCGCGCTCGGCGATCAGCAGCTTGACTTCGGCGTGATCGAAGTACGGGTTCTTCGAACGGTTCAGGAACTGCATGCGATCCAGGATCAGGGGAGGAACCCACTCGGCGTGGTCCTTGTGGACCGCGAATGGAACCTTGACGAACTTCTTCAGATCCCGCTTGTTCTCAACCTCACGCACAACCAAGTTAGACATTCAGGGCAACCTAGCAGCGCGAATCGGAAGGGTCCGGACCGAAATCACGAAACCCAAGCGCCCCGGCAACGATTTCTAATGACTGTCATTAGAAATCGTTGCCGGGGTGCTCAGCCGGCGGTTTCGGCTCTTCTGAGGCCCCGGATCGACCAGATGCCCATCACCACGATCAGGCCCGCGGCGACCGCGAAGGCCCCCAGTACCCCGGTCGGCTCGCCGGCCATCAGGCTGCGGGCCGCGTTGAGCAGGGCGGTCACCGGGTTGACCGACGCGGCCGGCTCGATCCAGCCCGAAAGCAGGTCCTGGGGCACATAGACCGGCGCCAGGAACAGAATGATGAAGACCGGCATCTGCATCAGCGGACCGGCCTGGAGCGACCGGAACCGCAGCGCGATGCCCGAAGAGAAGAGCAGCGCCGCGACGTTGGCGAGCAGGGCCAGGCTGTACATGCCGGCCAGGTTCACCGGACCGCCGGCCACGCCCATGCCACCGATCAGGGCAACTCCCGTGATCACGACCCAGGTGACGATCAGGCGCGACGCCGCCCCGATCGCGAACCCGAGCACGATCGCGCTGCGGTGGGTGGTGGCGAGCATCATCCTGCGCCCCATCCCCTGCTCGAAATCGGCGGCGATCGAGAAACCGGCGAACACCCCGGCGAGCGCCGAAGCCTGGATCAGCACGAAGCAGAACTGGAAGGCGGTGAAGTCGTAGTAGCCGAATCCGGGCGCGTCGCCGACCGCCGAGAGCCCGCCCGCGAACGCGGCCAGGAAGAAGAGCGGGAAGAGCAACGACGGCAGGAACACCGCCGGCTTGGTGTAGAGGTTGTGGAGATAGCGCCAGGCGACCGCCCAGGCGGAGGAGAAGTAGACACGGCTCATTTGAGCATCCTGCCTTTCAGCGAACGGGCCGCCAGAGTGATCGAGGTGATGGCGAGCACGATCGCGACCCCGAAGCCGAGCGCCAGCGCTTCGCCGTCCCAGCCGGTGATGAAGAGGCTGCGGATCGCCTCGATCAGGTAGCTGACCGGATTGATCGTGGCCACGAACCGGTACCAGTCCTGCTGGATCAGATCACGCGGCAGGGCCATCGAACTGAAGAAGAGCAGGACGAACATGATCGGGAACATTCCCTGGACCGCTTCGCCCGAGCCGGTGCGGATCGCCATGATCAGGCCGACGCCTCCGAATCCGACCGAGATGATCGAGATCAGCCCGGCGAGCACGAAGTACCCGCCTATCCCGGCCTCGAAATGGGCGCCGGCCGCGAGACCGACCGCGAGATAGAACAGTGCCTGGAACTGACCGAGCAGCACCAGGCCGGCGAGCTGCCCCGAGAGCAGGGCGGTCTGTCTCATCGGGGTGAGGACCAGGCGGCTGAAGAAGCCGTTCTCGATGTCCTGCGCCAGCCCCTGCCCGGCCATCATCGTCGAGAAGATCCCGGACTGGATGAAGGTGAAGCCGATCGCGAAGGTCAGGTAGGAGTCGGTCGGGAAGCCGGGGATGTCGGTCGCCGCGCTGAGCCCGCCCGCGTTCACGGCCAGCAGGAACAGCGGGAAGATCAGGGTCGGCACGACCGCCGCCGGCTGGCGGATCAGGCGCGTGATCGAGAGCCGGGCCATCGCCGCGACCTGGATCGGCAGCGCCGGTCCGAACTCCTCCCGTCCGGCCACGGCGGCCTGGCTCACGCCGGGACCCCCTGTGCCTCGGGCAGAGGCATCTCGGCACTTTCGGCCTCTCCGGCACCTTCTAGATGGCGACCGGTCTTGGCGAGAAAGACGTCGTCGAGGGTCGGCTCGTTGAGGACGAGGCTGGCCAGCTCGATCGAGGCGGCATCGAAGGCGCGGACGATGCCGACCAGCTCGTCGATGCCTTCGTTCAGGCGGATCGCGAGCAGGTCCCGCGCGGCGGGAACCTCGGTTCCGAAATCGGCCAGGATCCGCCTCGCCTCTTCGCGGCGGGCCGGATCGCGCGGCGCGACCTCGACGCTCGGACGGCCGATCTCGGACTTCAGCGCGGCCGGGGTTCCTTCGGCGGCGATCTTGCCGTCGTCGATGATTCCCACCCGGTCGGCCAGCTGGTCGGCCTCCTCCAGATACTGCGTGGTCAGGAAGACGGTGACCCCGTCCTCGACCGAGAGCCGGGTCACTTCGGACCAGAGCGAGGATCGGCTCTGGGGATCGAGACCTGTGGTCGGCTCGTCGAGGAACAGCACGCGTGGTCCGTGAACCAGGGCCAGGGCCAGGTCGAGACGGCGCTTCATGCCGCCCGAGTAGCCGCCGACCCGGCGGTCGGCCGCGTCGCTCAGGCCGACCCTCTCGATCAGCTCGTCGCCGCGCCTGACCCGCTCGGACTTCTCGAGTCCGTGAAGGGAGGTCTGGAGCTTCATGTGCTCACGGCCGGTGAGGTGCGGATCGAGCGCGGCCTCCTGCAGGGCGGCACCGATCACTTTGCGGACCTCCGGGCCCTGGGTGGCGACGTCCAGCCCCGCGACCCGGGCGACACCGGCCGTGGGCGGCAGCAGCGTGGTCAGCATGTGGACCGTGGTCGACTTGCCGGCGCCGTTGGGGCCGAGGAATCCGTAGATCTCCCCCGGTTCGACCGCGAGGTCGATCCCGTCCACCGCGCGGGGCCCGTTCTTGAACTCGCGGACGAGTCCCTCGACTTCTATTCCGTTGTTCATATTTTCATTCATATCCGAGATTGGTATGTATAGCAAAGTTTCATGTCTTAAACTATTTAGGTCGATTGCTATCATCCCACTGGAATGACGGCGAACTCCACACAGAGCGACCGCACCGCGCGGGAGTCCGAGGCCTGGCAGCTGCTGGCGCGCCTCTGGTTCAGCCACAAGCCCGTGATGATGTCGATCTGCAGGGACTTCGATCTCTTCCCGCCTCAGATCATGGTGCTCCAAACCCTCGATCGTCCCAAGCCGATGCGCCAGGTCGCCGAATACATGTCCTGCAACAGCTCCAACCTGACCGGCATCACCGACCGGCTGGAGGACCGTGATCTCGTCGAGCGCACCGCCGACCCGTCGGACCGCCGCGTGAAGCTGCTCGTGCTCACGCCCGAGGGTGAGAAGCTGCGTGAGCAGGTCGTCGCCCGCCTCAACCATCCCCCCGAATCGATGGCTGCCCTCACCGACGAGGATCTGAAACAGCTCTCGGCGATCCTCGGAAAGCTCGGCGATTCCGGACCGGTTGCCTGAGCCCGGGGAATATTGCCCCAGACCCCGCCCGGTTTGGCAGACTGGTGCCATGACTGAGACCGCAGTTCAACCGATCGACCTCTTCGAAAAGGTCCACAACCACGAGCGGCGCGAACAGCTCGAGGCCGCCAACGCGGCCGACCTCAACCCGTACTTCCGGCTGCTCACGTCGCAGGCCGGCCCCGTGGTTGAGATGGAAGGGCGCGAGACGATCATGCTCGGCTCGAACAACTACCTCGGCCTGACCGGCGACGACCGGGTCAAGCAGGCCGCCCGTGACGCGCTCGACGCCTACGGGACGGGCGTGACCGGCTCGCGCCTGCTCAACGGCACCACGCCGATCCACGTCGAGCTGGAGAAGGAGCTGGCGGCCTTCATGAACACCGAGGACGCGATCGTGTTCTCGACCGGCTACCAGTCGAACGTCGGCTGCCTCCAGGCGATCCTCGGCCCCGGCGATACCGTGATCGTCGACTCCGGCGATCATGCCTCGATCCTCGACGGCTGCAAGCTCTCCGGCGCCAAGATGCGCCCGTTCCGCCACAACCAGACCGACAAGCTGGAGAAGATGCTCCAGCGGGCCGCCGGTGATGGCGGTGGCGTCCTGGTCGTGGTCGACGGCGTCTACTCGATGGAGGGTGACCTCTGCGATCTGCCCCGGGTCGCCGAACTCTGCGAGCGGTACGGAGCCCGGCTGATGGTCGACGAAGCCCACGGAGTCGGCGTTCTCGGCGAGCGCGGCGCCGGTGCGACCGAACTGTTCGGCCTCGAGGACCAGGTGGATCTGCGCATGGGAACCTTCTCCAAGAGCCTCGCCTCCTGCGGCGGCTTCATCGCCGGCAGCAAGGAGGTGATCGAGTACATCAGGATCAGCGCTCGTTCCTTCATCTTCAGCGCTTCGGGCGTACCCGCTTCGGTCGGCGCCGCCCTCGAGGCAGTGAAGATCTGCCAGGCGGAGGGTCCCGCGCTCTACGCGAAGCTGCTGAACAACGCCGAGTATCTGCGCGAAGGCCTCAAGGATCTCGGCCTGAAGGTGGTCGAGCCGGGCCGGATGCCCGACGGATCGGTCGCCACCACCCCGGTGGTGCCGGTCGTGATCGGCGACGACTGGAACGCGATCGTGCTCTGGAAGGCCCTGTTCGAGGCCGGCGTCTACACCAACGTCGCGATCCACCCGGCGGTCCCGCCGAGCGGAGCCCTGCTCAGGACCAGCCTGATGGCAACCCACGAGACCGCACATCTGGACAAGGCACTCGGGATCTTCAAGCGGGTCATCGAAGAGTTCGACGGCGAGCTCTACCCCAACCCCTAAAGGTCTCTGGCCACGATCGAGGACCTAATAGGTCCTCGATCGTGGCCAGAGCCGTGCGCGCTTCGATCTGGCAACGATCGTGAGCCTATTTGGCCCACGATCGTTGCCAGTCGGGTGGGGGCTGGGTTAGCCTCGGGCTGCCTTGATCAGGGCAGGTGTCGGTTCGACCACTTCTTTCGGGCTGAACACGTCGCTCGCCTCGTTCACCGTGATCGGGCTGACGCTGGGGTCTCCGGTCTCGGTGATCTCGAAGCTTCCGGTGATCCCGTCGGTGATCTGCAGGCCGTAGAGCGCCTTGGTGATGTCGGCGCGGTTCGTTCCCCCGGCCGCGATCGCCTGCAGCAGCACGTCCGCCGCCTGGCCGGCGTAGGGCGCGTACACCTCGACCGCGGCGCCGTCGACCTCATCCGAGATCGAGTCGACCAGCTCCTTGCCCGGCCCGGGCAGCAGCTCGGGCGCGCGGCCCGGGACGCTGGCGAACATTCCGCGCGCGGCCGAACCGGCCTCGTCGATCGTGGACTGCTGCGCGAATCCGTCCGGGGCCATCAGCGCCACGTCACCGTCGTTCGGACCGAGCACGGACACCTTGTCCTTGATCAGCCGGCCGCCGTTCTGCTCGGTCAGCCCGGCCAGCAGGATCGCGTCCGGGTTGGTCTTGCCGACCTTCTTCATCAGCGCCGTGTAGTCCTTCGCCTCGGGATCCCAGCTTTCGTTCGAGGTGACTTTCACCCCGCCCGGCTCGGCCGAGTTGGTGAAGGTCTCGGCCTGTCCGAGACTGGTCGGATCATCCGCCGCGTAGAGCACGGCGACCTTGCCGTAGCCCTGCTTCTCGGCGAACGTGACCAGACCGGCGCCCTGCGCGGCATCGTTCGGAACCACGCGCGCGTAGTTGCGATCGCCCGAGGGATAGAGCGAGTCCGGCGTGCCGTTCTCGCACGAGGATGCCGTCTCGGTGAGACAGATCGCGGTGTTGCCCGGCGAGACCATCGCCAGCGCGGACTTGTTGAGAATCGGGATCATCGCCTCGGCGCAGCCCGAGTTGTAGGTGCCGATCACGCCGAGCACCTCGGCCTGGCCGTCATAGGCGGTGGCGTTGTCCTTGCAGGTCTTCTCATCCCAGAGACCGGTATCCGCGAGCGAGTCGTCGCAGGCCTGGAAGGCGATCTTGGTGTCACCGGCGGTCCACTCGGAATCGTCGAGGACCTCTTCGATCGCGTCGTTCATCTGTTTCGATCGATCCTCGGAGTCACCCTGGAGCGGCAGGTCGGAGACGATCAGCGCATCGGCGTCTCCCTCCCCGTCGTAGATCACGTCCCCACAGGTTTCGGCGCTGACGCCGGCGAGCGTGGTCGACGAATCGGAATCGTCGTCACCCCCACATGCGAACAGCACGACCGAGGTCGCCATGAGTGCTGCGACCATCAAGCAGAGCTTCAAGATACGAGACACAATTACTCCCTCCTCGGCAACGTGTTTCAGTGACCGGGACTAGCGATTTACTGAACGTCGTACGGCGCTGCTGGAGCGAGAGTAACCCACGCGGGAAAGAAAAACCAGTTTGCGGAAGCCCTTGCAAGGAAATCCTGCTCTTAGCGATTTTTTCCGGAATTTTCACCATTTGGGGGATTGACGTTGGGGGAGGCAGCGCATAGGTTCTCCCTATCGCTTCATTCGCCCCGGAGAGGGTCTGAAGTGAGGAGAGGCGAGGCCCGCGGAAGAGCAGGACGACCGCGCTGGCCGCCCCCTGAGACCAGTCAATTTCGAATCATCCCCCTGAAGGGAGGACAGTCCGTGGAATCTATTGCCACTGCCGCTTCAACCCCTACCGTGAGTCCCGTGGTTCCCCAGCACCTGCAGGCGCTGGAACGAGCCAACCGGGTCCGCCTGGCCCGCGCGGCCCTGAAGCGATCCATCGCCAGTGGCGAACTTCCGATCACCAAAGTAATTTCCGAGTGCCCTTGGCAAACCGAAAGCATGACCCTGTCCGAACTGCTGCGCAGTCAGTCGCGGTGGGGTCGCACTCGAACCCGCAAGCTTCTCGCATCGGTGGGCCTCAGCGAGAACAAGCGCCTCGACACTTTGACCGAGCGCCAGCGCATGCTCTTGGTCAGCCAGCTCCGCCCCCACTAACACCCCCGGGTCGGAGCTAAGTCGGACACCGGCCGGTCGCGAAAGCGGCCGGCCGTTCCGTGTTCGGGACCGGCCGGCCCATGCCCATCCCGGCCCGCCTCAGCGCAGCTTGTACGACAGACCGCCGGAAGCCTTGATGAAGGCGCGGCGGAGCAGCCCCCAGGTGACACCCCCCAGGGTGAGCCCGACCAGGGCGCTGAGCCAGAAGACCTGTCCGGCCACAAAGAACATCAGGCCCGCCGAGATCATGACCACGACCGCGGCCAGCAGCGTCGTATGCGAACGGTAGCCGGCGAAGTGCTCGCGAATCGAGAGCTCGGCGCCACCGAGCGAACCCAGGCCCAGCCCGATCGTGAGCTGGATCGGGTTCTTCCTGATCGCGCCGATCACGATCAGGATCAGCCCGACGAGCACGCAGAGCTCGACCAGCGGAAACGATCCCCACGGAGCGGGCGGCTCTTCCTGTTTAAGACTCGGTTTTGGTCGGCTTGACTTCTGTGCCATCGGATTTCAGCAGGGAGCGTACCTGCGTTTCGAGCTCATCGAAGGACGTGTCGCCGATCTCGGCGTTCTTGAGCACCCCACCCCGCTTCACGAACGCGAACGTGGGGCATCCCCCGACCCGGTAGACGTTCGAGACGGCGCCATCCCGGTCGTAGCCGACCGGGACCTTCCAGTCATGTTCGTCGATCAGCTCACGGACACGATCCCGATCGTCGCGCACGTTGATCGAGACCAGACCGACGCGGTCGCCGTACTCGGGCAGGAGCCGGTCGAAGGTGTCCTGGTGATCGATGCAACGCGAAGAGCCCTTGGTGAACCAGAACGAGATCACCAGCGGCCGGTCGAAGTAGTCGCAGATCCGCAGCGCGCCGGGCACATCGATCTCGCATGCCTTGTCGGGATCCACGTTGGCATCGCCGTCGAGATCGCCGGTCGCGATCGGCACCGCGAACGGCGGGATCTGCTTGCCCACGCCGTAATCGCCGATCCCGAGCGTGCCGGAATCCTCGGAGCGCAGCATGTTGATCAGGGCGATCGCGGCGACCAGGACGAAGGCGGCACCGACCAGGGCGACGTAGTTGAACGGCTTGCGGGCCGGCCGGCGGCCCTCCGGCTCGGTCGGCTCCGGGGTCAACGCCGCTCCTGCCAGGCCAGCACCGCCGGCAACACGATCGCGACCCCCAGCAGCGCGACGCTCAGATCGACCACGGCCACCAGGCCGAAGTCACGCAGCATCTGGATGTCGCTCGCGGCGAGCGCCGCGAAACCGGCGATGGCGGTCAGCCCCGAGGCGGCGATCGCCATGCCGGTGCGGCCGTACGTGAACCGCAGGGCATCGGCCATGCCCGCCCCCTGCTCACGTTCCTGGAAATACCTTCCGGAGAGGATCACCGAGAACTCGGTCGAGATCGCGATCACCAGCACGGTCAGAACCGCCGAGAGCGGGTTGAGCGACAGATCGAGAGAGGCCACGATCACGGCCGACCATCCGCCCGCGACCACGATCGGGATCAATGGGATCAACATGCGCCTGAACGAACGGTAGACGGCGAGCAGAACCAGGGCCACCGCGAGTATCGCGCAGCCGATCAGCAGGTACCTGGAACCGGAAAGGTCGTCGACCGTGTCCGCGACCACGACCGGCAGGCCGGCCAGCTCGACCTCGACACCCGGGGGCGGACCCTGTCCCTTGGCGGACTCGGAGATCGAATCCTCGATCAGGTCGATCACCTCCGCCTGACGGTCGACCGATCCCTCGCGGATCACGAACGGAACCTTGGTCACGGTCGGTGCTTCCTTACCGGCCAGCCCGCCGGCGATGATCGCCTCGCGCTCGTCCCTGGGCAGGTCCCGCAGCACTCCGCGAACCTGCTTCGCGGTCATTCCCGAGGCGCCGTCGGCGACGAAATCGGTGATCGCGGGACCGGGACAGAGCCGGGCGGAAAGGCAGCTCGGATCTTCGGCGGCGAATCCGGCCCGGGAGAGAATCGTCGTCCTCACCTCATTCACCCAGCCGACGACTTCTGGGTCGGTGACGTCGTCTGCCCGGACGATCAGATCGACCTCACCCGACGTACCGGTCGAATCCTCGACGTCGAGCAGATCCTCGACCGCGTCGGTCCGGGTCGGCAGCAGCTGCCGGATCTCAGCCGAAGTGTCGGCCTGCGTGCCGGCGGCCCAGCCGCACACGGCGATGACCACACTGACGAGCAGCAGGCGGCCCGGCGCCATGATCGCCAGCCCGAGGATCGACTTGGCCCCGCCGCGAACCGCCTCGAAGGGCGCGAAACGTTCGATCGCCAGAGGAGCCGGCAGTCCGGGGCCCCGCAGCGCGAGGGCGGCGAAACCGAACACGAAGACGATGAGCAGGCAGACCAGAACGCCCGCGCCGAGCAGAATCCCGAACTCCGAGATCAGCGGAACCGGCGAGATGACCAGCGAACCGAATCCGAAGGCGGTGGCCAGGCACGCCACCGCGATCATCGGCACTCCGGCCGCGGCCGCGGCCCTGGCCGCCTCGGGTGGCGCCATCGCGTGGTCCGCCTCGTCGTAGCGCGCCTGGATCTGCACCGCGTAGTCGACCGTCAGACCGATCAGGATCGGCACCGCTCCGAGGGCCGCGAGCGAGATCGAGCCGCCGAAAAGCCGCAGCAGACCGAAAGCGATGAAGATCGTGCCGAGGGCGAGCCCGAGCGGCAGCAGCCTCCAGACCGAGCCGAAGATCACACCGAGGGCGACCGCCATCAGCAGCAGGGCCACCGCGGCAAGCAGGAAGACACCTGTCTTCAGTGAGTCCGAGAGCTCGTTGAAAACGACCGGTGAACCCGAAACCACGTACTCCACGCCCTTGATCCGGGTCGAGGGATCGGCCGCCGCCCGCTTGATCAGATCGATCGTCTCGGTGAGTTCGTCCTCGGACAGATCGCTGCGGAAACGCAGCACGACCTGGGCCGACCGTGAGTTGGGGAACAGGTACGAAAGCTTCGGTTTCGGTGCCAGTCCGTCCTGCCCCCGAGCGAAGACGACCTTGTTGATGAAGTTCGCGTCCTCGAGGCTGGGCATCGAGGTGAGGCCGTACCGGGAGAAGACCTCCACCGCCAGAGCCAGCAATTCCTGCTGACCCTGCTCGGCCCGGGCAGAGCCTTCCGGCAGTGAATCGAGCCGTTTCTTCTGCCGGTTGTAGACGGCGGTCAGTCCGGCGGCGGCACGTCCGATGAAGGTCGCGGGGCCGGTCGCG
>DATJUB010000046.1:0-6093 GCA_035502775.1 Solirubrobacterales bacterium
CGCCCCCAGAACCCCTCACGCCTGTTGCCCTGATCGTTCTGGGTCGAATCTGATGGTCATCTGGTGCCCTATTCGACCCAGAACGGTTGGTTGGTTCCTTGTTGCTTCGCCTGGACGTCGTCGAAGTACCGGTTGCCTTAAGCTGACTCGGTGACGACCTCTGTGACTGACCGCCGCACCTCGCTCTACGAGACCCACGTCGAAGCGGGAGCGAAGATGGTTCCCTTCTCCGGCTGGGAGATGCCCGTCTCCTACGACGGCATCAAGGAGGAGCACATCGCCGTCCGGACCCACGCCGGGATCTTCGACACCTCCCACATGGGCGAGATCGAGGTCGAGGGCCCGGGTGCCCTGGCATTCCTCCAGCGGCTGGTCACCAACGACATCTCGAAGATCGAGATCGGCGGCGCCCAGTACTCCTGCCTGCTGAACGAAGAGGCCGGCGTGATCGACGATCTCTTCGTCTACCGCCTCGGCAGCGACCGCTACCTGGTCATCACCAACGCCGGTAACCACGAGACCGACCTGGTCCAGTTCGGCAAGGTCGCACGGGACTTCGACGTCTACGTCCGCGACGCCAGCCGCAACTACGCGATGCTGGCCGTTCAGGGTCCGCATGCCCGCCAGATCGTCAGCGATCAGCTTCACATCGACCTGCCGCCCCGCATGGGCGTGATCGCCCAGCAGATCGGCCGTCGCCCGGCCCTGGTCTGCGGGACCGGCTACACCGGAGAGGACGGCGTCGAACTGCTGATCGATCCCGAGATCGCCCCGGCGATCTGGATGGAGCTGGTCGACGCCGGCGTCGTGCCCGCCGGACTCGGCGCCCGCGACACCCTCCGCCTCGAGGTCTGCTTCCACCTTCACGGCAATGATCTTTCGGCCGAGACAGACCCGATCTCGGCGGGACTCGGTTGGGCCTGCAAGGAGGCCACCGGCTTCATCGGCTCCGACAAGGTCGCGGTGCTGCGGGCCAACGGCACCGAGACCAAGCTCGCCCCCTTCGTGATCGAGGGTCCCGGCATTCCGCGCCAGGGAAACCCGGTCATGCTCGGCGACGAGATCGTGGGCGAAGTCAGCAGCGGCACCTTCTCACCGTCCCTGGAGATCGGGATCGGCATGGCCTACCTGCGCAGTGACCTGACCGAGCCCGGAACCGAAATCGAAATCGATGTGCGAGGGAAGCGTCGTCCGGCGCGCGTAAGCTCCAAACCCCTTTATTCCAAGGAGAAATAGATCTTGTCCGAGCCGAGTTACCCCGAAGACCTGAAATACCATCCCGAGCACGACTGGGCCCGGATCGAAGGCGACGAGGCCACCCTGGGAATCACCTGGTACGCCCAGGACTCGCTGGGCGAGGTGGTCTTCTACGACGGTCCCGAGGTCGGCGCCGAGGTCAAGAAGGACGAGCCCTACGCCGAGGTCGAATCGGTCAAGGCCGTATCCGACGTGATCGCCCCGGTCTCCGGTGAGGTCATCGCCGTCAACGACAGTCTCGCCGACGCGCCCGAGGCCGTGAACGCCGACCCGTACGTCACCGGCTGGCTGGTCAAGATCCGTCTCTCCGATCCGGCCGAGCTGGACCAGCTGATGGATTCCGCGGCCTACTCGGCCTCGCTGGAGTAGACCGCTTGGCCGGCTACACACCAGCGACGTCCGAAGACCAGGCCGCCATGATGGCGGCAATCGGCATCGAGTCGATCGACGAGCTCTTCGCCCAGATTCCCGACGCGGTCAAGCTCGGCCGCCCGCTCGATCTCGAAGACGGATTGAGCGAATCCGAGGTCTACAAGCGGCTCCAGACGCTCTCGTCCTGGAACCTGAACACCGAAGAGGTGCCCTCCTTCCTCGGCGCGGGCATGTACGACCACTACGTGCCGGCGATCGTCGATGCGATCACCAGCCGGTCCGAGTTCCTCACGCCCTACACGCCGTACCAGCCCGAGGTTTCACAGGGCGGGCTTCAGGTCATGTTCGAGTTCCAGACCGCGATGTCCGAGCTTACCGGCCTGCCGGTCTCGAATGCCGGGCTGTACGAAGGCCCCTCGGCCGCCGCTTCGGCCGCGTACCTCGCGATGGCCGCCACCGGCCGCAAGGGCCTGGTCGCCTCCCGCGGACTTCATCCGCACAGCCGCGAAACCCTGGCGACCCATGCGGTCGGGTTCGGCGCCACACTCACCGAGGTGCCGCTGGCCGACGGCCTGACCGAGGCCAAAGCCCTCGAAGCCGCGATCGGCGATGACACCGCCGCGCTCTTCCTGCAGAACCCGAACTTCCTCGGATCGGTCGAGGACATCGCCGCGCTCGGCGAGTACGCGACCTCGAAGGGTGCCCTGCTGATCGTGCAGGTCGATCCGATGACCCTCAGCATCCTGAAGCCCCCGGGCGAGTGCGGTGCCGACATCGCCTATGGCGAAGGCCAGCCGCTCGGCAACCGGCTCGATTTCGGCGGCCCCTCCTTCGGTTTCTTCTGTGCCAAGCAGGAGCACATCCGCCGCATGCCCGGACGGATCGCCGGTGAGACCACCGATCTCGACGGGCGCCGCGGTTTCGTGCTCACACTCCAGACCCGTGAGCAGCACATCCGCCGTGAGAAGGCGACCAGCAACATCTGCACCGCCCAGGCGCTGAACGCGCTCGGGGCTATGGTCCATCTCGCCTGGCTCGGCAAGCAGGGATTCGTCGAACTGGGTGAGCTGCTCGCCCGCCGCACCGATTTCGCCCGCGGCCAGATCGCCTCCCTGGACGGCTTCGAGCTGCTCCACGAGGCCCCTGTCGTGCGTGAGTTCGCGGTGCGTTCACGGCGTCCGGTCGAGGAGCTGCTCCACATGGCTCCCGACCCCGGGGACAGTGCCCCGCACCTTCCCGTCTACCCGCTCGGGCGTGACTATCCCGAGTACGAGGACTCGTTCCTGGTCGCGATCACCGAGAACCGCTCGGTCGAGGACATCGAGTGGCTGGTCCACATGCTGGAGCACGGCCAGGCGGGCTGGGGCGAACACATCCACGACCACGACGAGGACGGCAACCCGGTCGAGACGGAGCTTGTCGAAGCGAGCCAGGGAGCGAGATCATGAGCGAGGCAGGCACCCTCACGGAAACCCCGCAGCAGGCCGATCGCGCGGTCACGATCTTCGAGAAATCGGTTCCCGGCCGCCGGGCCGTCCAGCTGCCGCCGGCCGAGGTCGAATCGACCCCGCTCGACCAGCTGATCCCGTCCCATCTCCTGCGCGAGACCCCGGCCGAGCTGCCGGAGGTGTCCGAGCCGGACATCATCCGCCACTACAACCGGATCTCCCGCCGCAACTTCGATCTGGACACGGGCTTCTATCCGCTCGGTTCCTGCACCATGAAGTACAACCCGCGTCTCAACGAGCGGGTCGCCGCGCTGCCCGGTCATGCCCGCCTCCATCCGGCGACCCACCCGGCCGATGCCCAGGGCGCGCTGGAGCTGATGTATCTGCTCCAGGAATCGCTCAGCGAGATCTGCGGCCTGCCGACCGTGAGCCTCCAGCCCTCGGCCGGATCCCAGGGCGAGCTGGCCGGTCTGCTGCTCACCAGGGCGTATCACGCTGACAAGGGCCGCAATCCGACCAAGGTCCTCACCCCGGACACCGCTCACGGCACCAATCCCGCCTCGGTCACGATGGCCGGCTACGAGGTGGTCAAGGTCGCCACGAACGAGAGCGGCGGCGTCGACATGGACGACCTGCGCTCGAAGATCAGCGAAGACGTCGCCTGCCTGATGCTCACGAACCCGAATACGCTCGGCGTGTTCGATGAGAACATCGCGGAGATGGCGTCCCTGGTCCACGAGGCCGGAGGGCTGCTCTACTACGACGGCGCGAACCTGAACGCGATCATGGGCCAGGCAAGGCCGGGGGACATGGGCTTCGACATCGTCCATGTCAACCTCCACAAGTCCTTCTCGCAGCCGCATGGCGGCGGCGGACCGGGCGCGGGGCCGATCGCGGTCTCGGACCGGGTCGAGCCCTTCATTCCCCGTCCGCAGGTGATCAAGACCGAACGCGAAGGCTGGGACGCGTACTTCGACCTCGATTACGACCGTCCGAAGTCGGTCGGTCGGATGCGGGGATTCCAGGGCAACTTCGGTGTGTTCGTGCGCTCCTACGCCTACATCCTCAGTCTCGGAGGCGACGGTCTCGCCGAGGCGTCACGCCTCGCGGTGTTGAACGCGAACTATCTGAAGACCAGGATGGCCGAGGGCCGGGCCGGCAAGTACCTGCCGGTCGCCTTCGATCGCCACTGCATGCATGAGTTCGTGCTCTCCGGCGCCCCGATGAAGAAAGAGCTCGGTATCAAGACGCTCGATCTGGCCAAGCGCCTGCTCGACTTCGGCTTCCATCCCCCGACCGTGTACTTCCCGCTCCTGGTGGACGAAGCGCTCATGGTCGAACCGGTGGAGACCGAGGCCAAGGAGCACCTGGACGAGTTCGCCGACGCGATCGAGAAGATCCTCGAGGAGGCCGAGTCGGATCCGGGCATCGCCCAGAACGCGCCGTACACAACGCCGGTCAGGCGACTCGACGAGGTCGGAGCCACCCGGCGACCGGTCATTCGTCAACCTCGTTGAGGCACTCTGAGAGGCAACAGATATTCCCACGCACGTGGCGGGTACTTCGAAATCAGGATCGCGCAACGAAGTGAAGCGATCCTGGTTCCTTGATAAGGAATCCGGATTGACATCCTGAATCCGCCACGAGCCGCGATCGCGGGGCGGATGCCAATCCGGATTTCGAAGTACCCGCTGCGTGCGTGGGCATATCTGTTAGCTCCAGAAGTGCCTAGGCCGGGTAATCGGTAGATTCTGCTGGCTTGTTAATCGACCAAGAAGGACGCGGTGCTTACGAATGTCTGACGGAAATCCTCAGTACGGACTGAACCAGGACCAGCTCGACTTTCTCGAGGTGATCCGCAAGATGGTCCAGGAGAAGGTCGTTCCGCGTGCCGCGGAGATCGACGAGAAGGCTGAGTACCCGCAGGACATCCGCAAGCTGTTCGCCGACCACGATCTTTTCGGCCTGCCTTTCGAGGAGAAGCACGGAGGAACCGGCACCGGCGATCTGATGCTGGTCGCCGCGATCGAGGAGATCGCCAAGGGCTGCGCCTCGTCCTCGCTGATGGTCGCCGCGCAGGACCTGTCCTCGCTGCCGATGAAGCTTCACGCGTCCGACGACCTCAAGAATCGGGTTCTGCCGAAGATGGCGAGCGGCGAGTGGATCGGCGCTTTCTGTCTCTCCGAGCCGGATGCCGGTTCGGATCCGGGTGCGATGCGCACCCGCGCGACCAAGGTGGACGGCGGCTGGCAGCTGAACGGCGCCAAGAACTGGATCACCAACGCCGGCGTCGCCGACGTGTACGTCACCTTCGCGGTGACCGATCCGGACGTCAAGTACTCGCGCGGCATCACCGCCTTCGCGGTCATGGCCGATTCGCCGGGCTTCCGCATCGACGCGCTCGAGCACAAGATGGGCATGAAGGGCTCGCCGACCGGCCAGCCGGTCTACGAGGATGTCTTCGTCCCGGACGAGAACGTTATCGGTGAGGTCGGCAAGGGCTTCATCGTCGCGATGTCCACCCTTGACCGTTCCCGTCTCGGCATCGCCGCCCAGGCCGTCGGCATCGCCCAGGGCGCGACCGACTACGCCGCCGCATACGCCAAGGAGCGCATCGCTTTCGGCAAGCCGATCAACTCGCTCCAGGGCATCCAGTTCAAGCTGGCCGACATGGAGACCAAGACGGCCGCCGCGCGCGAGCTGCTCTACCGGGCGGCCTCGATGTCGGAGACCGACGATCCGAAGCTCGGCAAGTACTCGGCGATGGCCAAGCTCTTCGCCTCCGACACCGCGATGGAAGTCACGGTTGAGGCGGTCCAGGTACTCGGCGGCTACGGCTACGTCAAGGAGTACCCGGTGGAGCGCATGATGCGTGACGCCAAGCTGACCCAGATCTACGAAGGCACCAACGAGATTCAGCGAGTGGTCATCGGCCGCTCCCTCGCCTGAGCCTCTCAGGCCACAGCGGGGCCCCGGGGTGGAGACGATCAGCACGCATATAGCGTGCTGATCGTCT
>DATJUB010000047.1:0-20907 GCA_035502775.1 Solirubrobacterales bacterium
TCTGCGTGCTGATCGTCTCCACCCCCGGTTTTGATCCGTCTGCCCGATCCCTCCGTAGACACCATCAACACGATTCACCACCCCACCAAGCGGAGGCGTCATGCCTGAACTGAAGGAACAAGACGAAGCAACAGCCATTGAGAAGGTGAAGAATGGCTCGGTATCCCGTCGCAAGCTCCTATCCGCGGCCGGAGGAACCGTCGCCCTGGGAGCGTTTCTCGCCGCTTGTGGGAGCGACGACAACGACTCGAACTCATCCGACTCTTCCTCGTCCGGATCGACCGGGTCCACCGGAACGACGATGGGCGAGGACGACAGCACCGCGCAGTTCGGCGAGGGAGACCTCGGAATCCTGAACTACGCGCTCACCCTCGAGTATCTCGAAACCGCGTTCTACGCCGATGTCATCAAGAGCGGCCTGTTCAAGGGCTCGGACCTGGAGACCATCAAGCTCTTCGGTTCGCAGGAGGCCGATCATGTCGTGGCGCTGACCGACGCCGTCAAGCAGGCGGGCGGCAAGCCCGCGCCCAAGCCGAAGACCGAGTTCCCGCTGAACAGCGCGACCCAGGTCCTGAAGCTGGCCTCCACGGTCGAGAATCTCGGTGCCGCGGCCTACCTCGGCCAGGCACCACGCATCAAGAGCCCCGAAGTCCTGGCGGCGGCCCTGTCAATCCACTCGGTCGAGGGACGGCACGCCGCGGCGCTGAACACGCTGCTCGGCAAGACCATCGTCCCGGACGGCCCGTTCGCCAAGCCCGCAGAGGCGGGCATGGTCCTGAACGCGGTCCAGCCCTTCATCGTCTGAGCCCGGACACCAGGCAAGGAGACAGAAAATGACAGAGACAAGAACAACAGACACCGAGATGGTGAATCCGGAACTGGCCCATATCGAGTTCGAAGGCCAGGAGCGAAGCGACTTCCTGCTCAAGGGAGCGTTGGCCGCCGGAGCGATCTTCGGACTGGGAGCGATCAGCCCCTTCGTCCGCGGGGCCGTGGCCAAGGCCGACATGGGCGACGTCGAGATCCTCAACTACGCCCTGACCCTCGAGTACCTCGAGTCGGCCTTCTACGAGGAAGCCAAGACCAGGGTCAAGGGAAGTGGCGATCTCATGGAACTGATCGACACGCTCTCGACCGACGAGGACGCCCACGTCAAGGCGCTCACCGGAACCATCAAGAGCCTCGGCGGTAAGCCGGTCAAGGCGCCCAAGGTCTCATTCCCCTATACCGACACAGCCAGCTTCGTCAAGCTCGCGACGACGATCGAGGACACCGGGGTCAGCGCCTACAACGGCGCCGCCCCGCAGATCAAGTCGAAGGATGTCTTGACCGCCGCCGGCAGCATCGTCCAGGTCGAAGCGCGCCACGCGGCGGCGATGGGTCTCCAGAACGGGACCTCGCCCGCACCGGACGCCTTCGACCCGGCACTCACCCAGGCCGAGGTGCTGAAGGCGGTGAAACCCTTCCTGGTCAGCTGACCGGGGACTGAGGGCGACGAGTGACTCCCAACCTCCACCCGTCGTGATCGATTTCGATCAGGGACACGCCGGTTCCCACGGCCGGCGTGTTCCTCCTCAATACTTCCTCTCCAGACATTCCTGAACTCATGACGATCAACTCTCAAGAAGCCGAACGACTCGACGACGAAGAGCTCCTGACCCTGGTGGGCCGGCGGGACCATGTCGCGTTCGAGGCTTTCTACGATCGTTTCGAGCGGCGGGCCTTCTCGCTCGCGTACCGGATCCTCGGTGAACGCTCGGCCGCCGAAGACACGGTCCAGGAGGCTTTCTTCTCGATCTGGAAGAGCGGCGAGCGCTACGACCAGAACCGGGGAAGCGCCGGCGCCTGGGCTCTCGGCATCGTGCGCAACCGATCGATCGACCTGCTCAGGAGCAAGGCGAGTCGCACGCCGACGCTCGACTCCGACGACGAGGGGGTGCTCGAGAGCCGCCCGGCCCCGGACCGCACCGACGAGCAGGCGATGCGGAGAGAGACCCAGCGCGAGGTTCGCGAGGTCATCTCCGAGCTGCCGGAGAAACAGTCGAAGGTGATCAATCTCGCCTTCTTCGGCGGATTCAGCCAATCAGAGATTTCATCAATGCTCGACCTCCCCCTGGGCACTGTCAAGGGACGCATGAGGCTTGGACTCGAGAAGATACGCGGCGGCCTCGCCGACGAAGGACGTGTGAACTCGTGAGTCCAAGAAGCCACGAAAGTTGGAAGGAAGAGCTGCCGTCCTACCTGCTGGGCGCGCTCAGCCCCGGTGAGAAGGCGGACCTCGAGCATCACCTCGGTGGCTGCGCCGAGTGCCAGGCCGAACTGCTCTGGCTGGAACCCGCGAGGGGGCGCCTGGTCGAGATGGTCGAGCAGGTCGAGCCCTCCCCCGGCCTGAAGAATCGCGTGATGGCCGCGGTCGAAGCCGACCTCGAGGACAATCCGGTCACGGAAGCCCCGCCCCTGGCCGCCCCGGCACCCGAACCGCCGGAGGCGAAACCCGCCCGCACCGAGACTTCAAGGTTTGGCCGTTTCAACTTCGGTCAGCTGCTGCGGCCGGCGACCCTCGGGTCGCTGGCCGTAGTCCTCTTCATCGGCGTGATCGCCGGGTACGTGATCAGCGGCGGGGATGACGAGTCCCCCGCCCCCGCCCCGACCGTGGCCGAGCGCACCATCCCGATGAGCCCCTCAGTCGTGGGCGGTGCCGACGCGACCCTGGTCGCCACCGGCAATTCCGGAACCCTGAAGATCACCAACCTGAAAAAGCTCGAGGATGGCGAGGTGTACCAGGCATGGATCCAGAGGGGCCAGTCGATCGTGCCGACCGACTCACTGTTCACACCGCGCAAGGACGGTACCGCGACCGCCAGCATCCCTGACCTGAACGGGGTCAGCGCGGTCATGGTCAGCGCCGAGCCGAAGGGCGGCAGCGAACAACCGACCACCGCCCCGATCATCACTATCGAGATGCCCAGCTGACCACGGCTTTCGGTGATCTCCTCGCCACCGGTCTACAGTGGATGGCATGAGCAATTCCGAGCAGAGCGGCGAGTCGATCACCGCCGAAGGCATCCTGGCCCTCCAAGCCGAGATCGAAAGGCTAGAAGGTCCGGCTCGCGAGGAGATCGCAAATCGCCTCCGCGTCGCCCGCGATCTCGGCGATCTGAAGGAGAACGCCGAGTACCACATCGCCAAGGAGGATCAGGCCCACCTGGAGACCAACATCAATCGTCTCCGTCAGCGGCTGATCAACGCCGAGGTCGTCGACCCCGACCAGAGCACCGACACCTTCAGCTTCGGCAAGACCGCCGAGATCACCGACGGCAACGGCAAGCGTCACGCCTGGACCCTGGTCGGATCGACCGAGGCCAACCTGGCCGAGGGAAGGCTCTCGGCCGAATCGCCGGTCGGTCAGGCCCTGCGCAACCAGCCGGTCGGATCCGAGATCGCGGTGACCACCCCGAAGGGCGACCGCGTCTTCAAGATCGAGAAGCTGCTCTGACCGACCGGATCAGGCGGATCACCTGACCCGCCTGATCTCGAACTTGAACTCGGTGGTCCAGCATTCACGCACACCGACACCGTCCATCTTCGGGCAGGTTTTGAAGGTCCGGGGACTCTTCGGATGTCCGTCACCGCTGATGTAGCCGACGACGTGGGTGCCTTCCGAGGTCTTGACCTCGCCGACGTTCATCTTCCGGATCTCTTCGAGCGCATTCGGGATGATGACCTTGCCCGCCCTCGGAAGGCCGCTGACCTCGTCCCTGCTGCCGTACTTCTTGCCGCAGATATCCGAGAGAGAACCGCGATTCACGAGATCGATTCCGAGCTTCGACCTGAAACCCTCCGAGTCGTAGACGAAGTCTGCTCCCATCGAAAGGTTGGGCTTCCGGCACTTTCCGGTCTCGGTCTTCAGGCCGGAGGGCTCGCTGCCGTCGCACTCTCCCAATTCACCCCCGCAGTAGGGGATCTGATTGATCTTCCGGTTGAACTCAGCGCGGGTGTCCGCTTTCATGGTGGCGATCGGCAAGGTGAACTGAAACTTCGGCAGCTTGACGCCGGGGAGCTTGCCCTTGAACCAGGCACCCGCCGCGTTCCACGGCTTGCGGGCCTTGAAGTGGGATACGACCGAGCCCTTCTCGAAGCTCCACGGTTCCCGCATGTCGGGGTAGTTGATCCCCTGTGATTGCCACACGTTGGTGTACTTGCCGGAGAGCTTGACCTTGTATCTGGACTCGATCGACTGGAACTCCTCGGCCGGGGCCGCCGGAGCGGCCGCCAGCCCGAGCAGAGCCAGCGCGAAGATTGAGATGAGCAGGTTGCGCGTCTTGTTCATGGAAATCACCTGGTCCTTCTGATCTCGAACTTCAGTTTCGTGACCCAGCAGTGCCGGGTTCCCTTGCCGCCGAGCTTCGGGCAGTTCTTCACGTAGCGGGGGCCCTCGTCGTCGGCCCCGTCACCGATCCAGCCCTCTTCGATCCTGTCTTTCCAGCTGAAGCTGCCACCCTTGTTCAGCCCCTTGATGCGATCCAGGGCGCCCTTGACCGGAATGTCGATCGGCAGCCGCTCGATCGAGTTCTTGAAGGTGAAATCGTCGCCGCAGAACTTCGCCATGGTCGGGTGCTGCCCGAACTCGAGCTTCATCAGCGGGGAGCGGCCCTCGTCGTCGTACTCGAACTCCAGCGGGATCTTGGACTTCGGCCGGCGGCAGGACCGGTCCGAGGTCTCGGTGCCCTCCCGTTCATCGCCGTCGCACTCTCCGAGCTCACCGCCGCAATCGGCCACGTAGTTGACGGTCACCTTCGCCTGCGCGGTGTTGATCGCCTTCAGCTTGTTGCCGGCGGTGTTCCTCATCGCGAACGGGGGCATGTTCATACCGGCCGGAGGGTTTGTGTAGCGCACCGCGACGAACTTCCAGGGACGGTCGGTCGAGAAGCTCGAAGTGACCTTGCCGGTGCCGGTCCTCCAGGGTGCTTCGGGATCGGGATAGTCACCGGTCTGGGTCTGCCACTTGTGACTGTAGGAGCCGGAGACCGTGGCCTTGTACTTCGTCTTGATCGTGCCGAACTCATCCGCCGAAGCGATCGAGTTGAAGGCGAGACCGGCGAAGAGCACGGCGATGAGGGCGAAGGTGAGCCGGCGGAACCGGCCGATGCTGAGAGGGGTCATCTCGACTTTCTGTCGGGGGCGAAGGCCCCGGCAGCCTGCTGGAGCACCCTTGCGAATTCCTTGCGAAAGCTGGTTTTCCGCTATCTGATGCGATCTGACACTCACCAAGCGACTCTCTGCCCTATCCTCAGTGGCGATGAAGAGCAAGGCGAGCAAAGCAGGCAAGGCCGGGGTGGCGGTCGGAATCGCGGCCCGTACCTTCAACTACGCCAAGAAGGTGGACTGGCCCGCGGTCTGGCTGCGGGCGCAGTGGCTGACCCATCACACCAAGCGGCTCTACAACAACCTGACCGAGGCCGAGCGCAGGGAGTTCATGAATCTGGTGGTGCCGACCAAGGACCACCGGATCGTGCCCAAGGAGGATCGCGGCCGGGTCCAGGAACTGGTCACCAAGGCCTTCACCGGCAAGCCGCCCAAGTAGGCACGGCGACCGCTCTCAATTAGATCCGCAGCAGATCGTCTGCTCGCGGATCTACTCCTGTTACGCTGTGTATATGGCTTCAACGGTGACAGGCACGGGTTCTGCCGACGTGATGTCCGGCGATCTGGGCTGGCTGCTCGGCCAGACTTCTCATGGCCTGGCGGTCGAACAGACGGCCCGCCTCGAGAGCCTCGGCATCGCTCCCCGCGGCTACTGCGTGCTCCAGGCAGCATTGGACGGCGAGTACACCCAGGGCGAGATCGGACAGGCGATCGGGGTCGACAAGACGACCATGGTCGTGACTCTCGACAGTCTCGAGGCGGCCGGACTGGCCGAGCGCACTCCCTCGAAGACCGACCGCCGTGCGCGGGTGATCTCGGTGACGAAGGCCGGCCGCGCCAAGGTCGCCGAAGCCGAAGCCGTGACCGAAAGGCTCTACGAAGAAGTCCTCGCAGAGTTGAGCGAAGAGCAGCGTGAGGTTCTCCTCGGCGCTCTGAATCAACTCCAATGCGGTTCCCTGGCGGAGAGCTCCCCCTGCCAGAAGGCACCGCGAAAGCGCGCTCCGAGATAGAAGTTCCCAGGTAGTTCGGTACAAAATAGTTCCGAACGGATCTATTTGCTACGGTTCTTTCTTCGAAGAAACGAACCGAGGAACCCATGTCTCAAACCCCAGTCGATTCACCCCCAGCTTCAATGACGTTCCGCGAACGATGGATCGCGCTCGTCGTGCTCTGCGCGGGAATGCTGATGATCATTCTCGACGGCACGATCGTCAACGTCGCCCTGCCCTCGATCCAAGATGACCTCGGCTTCTCCCAGGCCGACCTCGCCTGGGTCGTCAACGCCTACCTGATCCCCTTCGGCGGCCTGCTGCTGCTGGCCGGGCGCCTCGGCGACCTGCTCGGCCGCAGGCGCATGTTCTCGACCGGGCTGATCGTGTTCATCGGCGCCTCCCTGCTGTGCGGCCTCGCCCAGAGCCAGGAGATGCTGATCGGCGCGAGGTTCCTCCAAGGAGTCGGCGGCGCCATGACCTCGGCCGTGATCCTCGGCATGATCGTGACCATGTTCCCCGAGCCGAAGGAGCAGGCCAAGGCGATCGGGGTCTACAGCTTCGTCGCTGCGGCCGGCGGCTCGATCGGCCTGCTGGCCGGCGGCATCCTCACCGAGGCGATCAGCTGGCACTGGATCTTCTTCGTCAACCTGCCGATCGGCATCGCCACGGCCGTCCTGGCCGCGCGGGTCCTGCGGCCCGACAAGGGTCTCGGCTTCCATCACGGTGCCGACATCCCGGGAGCCGTCCTGATCACCGGCGCGATCATGCTCGCCGTGTACACGGTGGTCCAGGTCGCGGAGACCAGCTGGGGATCCAGCACGACGCTGATCCTGGGCGGTTTCGCGATCGCCCTGCTCGCCGCGTTCATCCTGCGGGAATCGACCGCGAAGAACCCGCTGATCCCGCTCAGCGTCTTCAGGAACCGCAACGTCGCGGGCGCCAACCTGATTCAGGTACTGATGGTCGCCGGCCTGTTCGGGATGTTCTTCATGGGCGCGCTCTACCTGCAGCGAGTCCTCGGATACGGCGCGATCGAGGTCGGCGTCGCCTTCCTGCCGCTCTCGATCGGCATCGGCGCGCTGTCCCTCCGTTTCTCGCCCGGTCTGGTCACCAAGTACGGGCCGCGGGCCGTGCTGATCCCGGGCCTGACCGCGATCGCGATCGCGCTGGCCTGGCTCTCGCGAGTGCCGGTGGACGGCAGCTACGTGACCGACATCCTGCCCTCGATGCTGCTGCTCGGAATCGGTGCCGGACTCTGCTTCCCGGCATTGATGACCCTGGCGATGTCGGGTGCGACGGCCAGCGACGCCGGACTGGCCTCGGGCCTGGTCAACACTTCGGCCCAGATGGGCGGCGCACTCGGTCTGGCTCTGCTCGTGACCATGTCGACCACCCGCACCGACAACCTGCTGGAGCGCGGCGAAAGCGCCGCGGCGGCATTGACCGACGGATTCCAACTGGCCTTCATGATCGGGGCCGGACTGGTGATCGGCGGAATTCTGCTGGCGCTGCTGGTGCTGCGCCCGGCCCGACCCGTGCCCGAGGAGGCACATCAGGAGATCCCGGAGGGCGACGCCCAGCCGGTTTACGCCGAAGCCTGATCAACAGGTGAATCGTGCCCTGGGCGGAGTTCGGCCCGGGGCACGATCCTTCGGCCTCTTCGCTACCTGATGCGGGTGACGGCCTTCTTCGAGGACAGCTTCTTGCCCGCGGCGGTGGCAGTGACCTGAACGGTCAGCTTCTTGCCCTTCTTCGCCTTCTTCTTCACCGCGACCTTGATCGTCTTCTTGACGCTCTTGCCGGCCGGGATCGAGGCGATCGTGATCTTTCTGGGCGCCTTGGCGAGCTTGCCCGGCACCTTGGCCGTGAGCACGACGCCGGTCAGGGCGGACGTTCCGGTGTTCGTCACCGTCGCCGCGACCTTCAGTTTCTTGCCCCGCCTGACCTTCTTCGGCGCCTTCAGTGAGAGGTTCGCCTTCGGCGATGGTGGGGGCGGCGAAATTGCGGTGCCGGACAGCTGAACCATCGTTTCCGGGATGTTGCCGGTCAGCCTGACCGAAGCGGTCTTGGCGCCCGCCGATCCCGGCTTGAAGGCGATCGTCATGACGCACGACTCGCCCGGCCGCACCGCCGTCTCGCAGGCCAGGGGATCGAGCGTGAAGTCACCCGCATCGGAACCGGACAGCCCACTTCCGTTGAGCTGCAGCGGAATGTTCCCGGTGGACGTGATCGTCACCTCTCGGGCGGCCGAGCCGTCTCCGACCTTCGTCTCGGGGAACTTGACGGCGCCCGGAGAGACTTCCATCGCCGCGGCCGGATCGGGAATGCCCGAGCCGGTGAGGGTGATCTCGATCGGATCCTCCGATTCGCCGGTGGTGATCGAGAGAGTCGCATTCTTGGAACCGAGCGAGGTCGGGTCGAAGCTGACCTGGAGAGTGCATTCCTGCCCGTAGGCGAGGACGTCACAGCCGGCTCCCGGCTGAGTCACATCGAACTGACCGGCGTCCGGACCGGAGATCGTCGCTGACTCGACGCCGCCCGGGGCCGAGCCTTCGTTGCGGACAACGGCCCCTTCGGCGGGCGCGTCTGACCCGACCGTCCAGTCCCCGAACTGGATCTCCTCCGAGACGGGACGCAGGTCCGGTTCTGCCAGCAGGACCACTACGGACTTGAGGACTTCGGTCCCGCTCGCGTTGCTGCCGACCGCGAGATCGGGCCCACCGTCGTCGTTGAAGTCACCGATCGCGGTACGCCAGGGGAAGTAGCGCTTGCCCGGTGCCGGAATGCCGAGGGAGACAGGAGATCCGAGCGGAACGGTGAGCCCGCCCGCCTGGTCGCCCAGACCGATGCTCACGCTTTCACCGCCGAAGTTGGCGGAACCGGCGTCATCGTCGAAGCCGTCGCCGTCGATGTCACCGGCGAACACGTTGAACGGCGTGTCACCGGCGGGCACGGTGCCCGCCGGATTGGCGGCAAAGAAGGTGGTGGCGTCGCCGAGCAGGGTCTGAACCTGTTTCTCGCTCGGATCGCTCCCGGGCTGGGTCGAGACGGCGAGGTCGTCCCGGGCGTCGCCGTTCAGATCCATCGTCGCCACCGAACGGCCGAAGTTGCCGGCCAGCATCGGGAACGGACTGCCGGCCACGTCGGCAAAGGTGCCGTCACCGTTGCCCCTCATCGCGAAGACCCCCCACTTGGCCTGGTTCGCTCCTCCGAAATTCGACATCGCGAGGTCGCCCTTGCCATCGCCGTCGAAGTCGCCGATCGCCAGCGAGTCGAGCTCGGTCGCGCCGGCCACGGTCTGCTGCGGGCCGACCGTGAAGCTTCCCTCACCGTCGTTGATCGCGGCCGAGATCTTGTCCGGGTAGCCGGCCACCGCGAGATCGAGCACTCCGTCACCGTTCAGGTCGCCGAGTTGGACGTTGGGACCTCCCGAGTACGGGGTCGTGGTCATGTTCGTGTCTCCGGTGTCGGTGAACGTGCCATCTCCGTCTCCGAAGAGAATGTTGAACTCCGAGCCGTAATCGGTGAACGCGATCAAGTCCAGGTCGGAATCCGTTTCGGGGTTGAGCTGACCCATCTGAAGCCCGCTCACGATGCGGTTGGCGAACAGCGGCGGAGCCGCGACGGCGGTGAAAGTTCCGTCACCATCGGAAAGCCACACGTTCAGGCTCGGATGGCTGCCATCGTAGCCCTGTGAGGAGACCACCAGGTCGTCCGTGCCGTCGCCGTTCAGGTCGCCGGAGGTGACGGTTGCCGGGTTCAGCGGCCCGATCAGCGGACTGTCGGCCGCGGACTCGAACTTCAGGGCCGAAGCGGCACCCGGCAGAGCGCAGATCGACGTTGCCAGCAGGACGAAAACCAAGATCATGCGCTTGAAATGCAAGAGACCCCCGGGGTTGAATTGGCCGGGGACTCTACTTCAAGCATCGGCGAGGCTTGCTCGGATCTGATTCGAATCTAGACTGCACCGATCGACGCGGCGTTTAGGGAAAACCGTGGGGCGTGATGACGCCATGAGTTTCGGGGACCGCACCTGGGGCCTGCGCTTCCGCCTGCGGGAGATGGTGAGCCGCAGTTGGCTCGTGATTCCCTGTATCTACGTGCTCGCCGCGCTGATCCTGGGCAAGATCGTGCCCGGCCTCGTGGGACATGGCAGCGGTCCGATCCTCGGGCTGTCCCTGGCTCCGGACAGCGCCCGCGGAATCCTCGAGGCGGTGGCCGCGGGCATGATCACCTTCACCGGGCTGGTCGTCTCGATCGCCGTGGTGGTGGTCCAGTTCGGTGCCGGCCAGTACACGCCGCGTCTCGTCCTCCGGTTCCGGCGAGACCCGGTCGTCAAGCACGCGCTCGGCATCTTCATCGCCCCGGCGCTCTATGCGCTGGTCTGCCTGGGCGATGTCGAACGAGCCGGGAACGACGACTCCGCCACGCTGACGGTCGCGGTGGCCGTGGTCCTGCTGGTCGCCGCGGTCATCGCCTTCTTCGCCCTGACCGCGAGACTGCTCGACCTGCTCCGGCCGCGCCGCCTCTTCGAGCTGCTGAGGCGAGGCGGCGAGCGCGCGATCGACGAGGTCTACCCCCTGTCCTGGTCCGACGATGCCGATGACCTGTCCGCGATGCCCTCCGGCGGTGTCACGCTGCTTCACACCGGACCCGACGGTGTGCTCTCGGCCCTGGACCTGGGACGCCTCACCGAGGCGGCACGCGCGAGCGACTCGCTGATCGAGGTCGCCTGGAGGATCGGTGGCTACGTGAGGACCGGCGCCCCGCTTTTCATCGTCTACGGTCATCCCGACCGGATCGATCACCGGGAACTCCGCCGTTCGGCGCTGATCAGCGAGGAGCGCACACTCACCCAGGATCCGGCCTTCGCGTTCAGGACCACGGTCGACATCGCGATCCGGGCGCTGTCGCCCGCGGTCAACGACCCCACCACCGCCTCCCAGGCGCTCGACACCTTGGAGTCGCTGCTGCATCGTCTTGCCGGGCGCAATCTCGGGACCGGGTTCCTGAGCGACCGCGAAGGCAGGCCCCGGGTGGCCTATCCCGCGGCCACCTGGGACGACATGCTCGATCTCGCCCTGACCGAGATTCGCCACTATGGCGCGGACTCCCATCAGATAACCCGCCGCATGAACTCGCTGCTCATGGGGCTGCTCGAGGACTGTCCGCCACCGCGCCGCGCCGCGGTCGAGCGTCAGATGGGGCTGCTCGAGGCCGCGGTCCACCGCAACTTCGAGTCCGGGGAGGAACGCATGATCGCGATGACTCCGGACCACATCGGCCTCGGCGGACGGCACCGGCTTCCGCCCGAGTCGGATCTGGGCGCCGGCACGGCACCCCGGCCATGACCGCGCCGGGTCTGCTCGGTGAGGACTCCGGCCGGGTTCGCCGGGCCGTCGTCACCTGCTTCGCCGCGGCCACGGTCGTGATCTATGCCTGCGTACTGAGTGACACCGCGGTCACTTTCGCCGACGACTGGCTGGGACCGGTGATGTTCGTGTCGATGGTGGCGCTGACTGCCTTCACCGCGCGGGAGGAACTCCGCCGCGACCGGCCCGATCGCCTCGCCTGGAGTTTCATCTTCGCCGGCATCGGTCTCTGGGCTCTGGGCTGCGTGCTGCGCGCCGTGCTCTACCCCGGCGGCGACGGCCGACAGGTGCCGTCGGTGATCGACATTCCCTTCCTGCTGTTCTATCCGGCGGTCTTCGTCGGACTGGAGCTGCTGATCAGGACCCGGCTCCGCAGCTACACGAAGATCCCCTGGATCGACGGGATCACCGGCGTCCTCGCGATGGCGGCGATCGCGGCCGCTTTCATCGTCGAACCGATCGACAGCCACGCCGCCGGCGGATTGGCTGCCTCGATCGTGCTGCTGGCCTACCCGATCGGGGACCTGATCCTGATCCTGCTGGTGGCGGCGACGTTCGCGATCCGCGGCTGGCAGTCACGCGGGCCGTGGCTGCCGCTCGGTCTCGGCCTCCTGCTCTTCGGCACCGCCGACGCCATCTTCGCCGTGGCCGGACCCGCGGATTCCGAAACTCTCCGGCTGCTCTCCCCCCTGTGGCTGATCGGTTTTCTCTTCATCAACGTGGCCGCCTGGCGGAATACCGACGAGGAGCCGGAGGTCTCGCCCGAACCTTGGCGTCTGCTGCTGCCGGCGTTCTTCGGGCTTCTCGCGATCAGCATCGTGCTCACCGCCGAGTTCTGGGACCGCCCGAACGGTTCGATTCTGCTGGCGGTGGCGGTCCTGCTCGCGATCGGCTTGAGGATGGGAGCGACCATCCGCGAGTCGAAACGACTCGAGGTGACCAAGATCCAGGCGGTCACCGACGACCTGACCGGGCTGGGAAACCGGCGGGCCAGTTCCGCCCTGCTGACCGAGATCTCCGACCGGGCCGGCCGGCACGACTCGCCCCATGCCGGAGCCCTGATCATCGACATCGACCGTTTCAAGGCTCTCAACGACGCGCTCGGACACAGCGCCGGAGATGTCGTGATCACCTCGATCGCCCACGCGATCGAGGGCGCGGTCAAGGGAAGGGGGCTCACCGTCCGCCTCGGCGGCGACGAGTTCGCGGTGATCGTTCCCGAGGGAGCCGACGAGACCGTGCTGGCCGGGATCGCGGCCGATATCACCGGAGCCCTCTCGGTCCCCCTGCGGATGGAGGGCATCGACGTGCATGTCGACGCCAGCATCGGCGGGGCGCTGATTCCGGCCCATGCCTCCAACGGCGCCGACATGATGAGCTTCGCCGACGCCGCGATGATGGAGACGAAGAGCCTCGGCATGAGCTACGGGCTCTACCGGGACCAGGGCAATGCCAACCCGAAGGAACGCCTGCGCCGGCTGGAGGAGCTGCGGCACGGGATCTCGGCCGGCGAGCTGATCGTGCATTTCCAGCCGAAGATCCGCCTGGCCGACATGCGTGTGTCCGGGGTCGAAGCGCTGCTGCGCTGGCGCCACCCGAAGCTCGGTCTGCTGACTCCGGTCGATTTCCTCCATCTGGCCGAGCAGGCGGGACTGATGCGGCCGATCGCCCGCGAGGTGCTTCAGCAATCGATCGCCGGCCAGGCCGCCTGGGCCAGGCAGGGGGTGAACCTCGCGGTGGCGGTCAATCTTTCGGCCTCAAACCTGGTCGACCTGAGCCTGCCGGTCCTGGTCGCCTCCGAGTTCGAAACGATCGGGGGCAATCCGAAGACGTTCACCTTCGAGGTGAACGAGAACGTGGTGATGTCCCACGCCGACGGCTCGCTCGAGGTGCTCGAGCAACTGCGGATGATGGGCTGCACGATCTCGCTCGATGACTTCGGGGCCGGCACGACTTCGCTCGCGCATCTGCGCGACCTGCCGATCGACGAGGTCAAGCTGGACCGTTCCTTCATCCAGACGATCCTCGGCAACGAGAAGGACCGGAGCATCGTCGAGGCCCTGGTCGCCCTGGCGAAACGGCTCGATCTGGGCGTGGTCGCCGAGGGAGTCGAGTTGCCGGAGACCGCCGAGTACCTCGAGGGCATCGGCTGCGACCACGTCCAGGGCAACTTCGCCTCGACCGCGCTTCCGGCGAACGAGGTGCCGGCCTGGGCCGAATGGTGGACGGCCGGCGAAGGTCCGGCCCGCAGGCGGGCCTAGCCGCCGCTCTGGTACCGGTGGCCTCCATTGGCGCTTGTACCCTGGTTCCATCCTCTTCATCGCCAGGAAAAAGCGCGACCAGAGCCTCCCTGGCCGGCTGCTGCGACTCGACCACCGGGCTTTCACGGCGGTCGCCGTGCATCGGAACCGTGCCGGAGACATGGTGCTGCCCAGGCTCTCGCGCGCGGCCGACAACTCGATTCTGTGGATCGTCGCGGCGATCCTGATGGCGGGGTTCGGCGGAAGGCGGGGCAGGCGCGCCGCGGTACGGGGGATCGGTTCGATCCTGATCGCGTCACTGACCGTGAACCAGGGCGCCAAGCGGCTGGCGCGCCGTCCGAGACCGCCGCTGCGCAACGTGCCCGCGACCCGTCGCCTGAAGTCGGTGCCGCTGACCACTTCCTTTCCCTCGGGCCACTCGGCGAGTGCGGCGGCCTTCACCACCGCGGTCTTCATGGAGTGGCCCGCGGCCGGCAGGCTGATCGCACCGATCGCCGGACTGGTCGCCTACTCGCGGGTCTACGTCGGCGTCCATTACCCCGGCGACGTGATCGTCGGCGTCATGGCCGGCACCGGCATCGCCCGGCTCACCCGGCTCCTGGACCGTGCCGGGCCTCCCTGACGCAAACGGCCGGGGCGTCTCCCCACGCCCCGGCCCGGATGCGAATGCTCTGGGTCTAGCCCTTCAGCCCGGCGAGCAGCTTCGAGATGTCGAAGCCCTTGAGCAGGTTGCCGAGGCTCAGACCGCCGAACGATCCCCCGTACTTGCTGAGCAGGCTGCTCAGATCGGACGGAAGCTTGACGTTGGACGCCTTGAACTTCTTGGCGGCCTCGGACAGGCACTTCAGCTGCGCCGAGATGCCCTTCTGTGACGAGCAGGTCTGGATGATCGCGACACCCTGGTTGCAGGCCGTCTGGAGTGACGGCTGCTTCACCGACTTGCAGAGCGCACCGAGACTCTCGGCACTGGGCACCTTGAAGCCGGGGGCACTGGCGGCGTTGGCCGGGGCGGTACCGATGGCTCCCACTACGAACACGGCCGCTACGAACGAGCCGATCTTGGTTCTGAGACGCATACCTCTCCTCTGGGTGATGATTCTCCCTACCCGGAGCGGACCCTATACACAAAAAGCCCCGCTGTAAACATCCTGTTTATGAAACTTGGGGTTCTCCTCGGAACGGTGGCGTACGGAAACCACCGGCGTTCACCCGGCCGGTTCGGGCGGGGCGGGCCGGACCGGCCCGAGGCCCCGGTCTCGTAGCATTGGCCCGTGCCCGATTCCCCCTCACCGAAGCCCGCCCGGCGTCCCCTGCTGACCAAGGTGGTCAGCACCGAGCCGCTCACCGACCACATGATCCGGATCGTCCTCACCGGAGACGACCTGGCCGGATTCGGAGTGGGAGAGTTCACCGATCACTACGTGAAGCTGCAGTTCCCGCCGCCCGGAGCGGACTACGCCGCACCTTTCGATCCGACCGAGATCAAGGCGAGCCGCCCGAAGGAGGAATGGCACCGGCAGCGCACCTACTCGGTCAGGGACTGGAATCCGGATCGCAACGAACTGACCATCGACTTCGTCCACCACGGTGACACCGGACTGGCCGGCCCCTGGGCCGCCGCCGCCCGGCCGGGAGACCTTCTGCAGCTCGTCGGACCGGGAGGTGGCTACTCCCCCGACCCCGGGGCCGGTTGGCACCTGCTGGCCGGAGACGAGGCGGTCATCCCGGCGATCGCGGTCTCGCTCACCCGGATACCCGAGGGAGTCACCGCCCACGTCTTCGTCGAGGTCGAGGACGATTCCGAGGTGGTCGAGCTCGAATCTCCCGGCGACCTGCGTCTCACATGGCTCTTCCGCGAAGGCCGCCCGCGGGGCGGCTCCGACCTGGTGCTCGACGCCGTGGCCGGGCTCGATTTCCCGGATGGCAGGGTCCATGCCTTCGTCCACGGCGAGGCCGGCATGGTACGGGCCGTCAGAAAGCACCTGATCCTCGAGCGCGGCGTACCTCAGGCGGCGATGTCGGCCACCGGATACTGGAAGCACGCTCGCACCGAGGAGGGCTGGCGCGAGGACAAGCCCGAGTGGAAGCGCCTCGCGGCGCTTGACGTGAGTTAGTCCTTCGAGACGACCAGTTTCTGGGCCTGGCGCTCGGGCGCGATCCGCACCACCTTCTTCGCCAGACCGACCTTCTCCATGCCGCCGATCACCCAGGCGGACGGATCGAGCTGCCAGCGCTTCATGCCGTGCTCGGCCGAGCGCGGGAAGGCGTGATGGTTGTTGTGCCAGGCCTCACCGAAGGACGGCAGCGCCAGCCAGAAGACATTGGTCGACTTGTCGTCGGTCTCGAACTGCCGGGTTCCCAGGAAGTGGCAAACCGAGTTGATGCTCCAGGTGATGTGGTGGACGAAGAAGATCCGCACCAGGCCGCCCCACAGCAGTCCCATCGCGGCCCCGGCCAGGGTGCCGCTGACCAGGAAGCCGGCCAGGGTCGGAATCGCGAGGCTGAGCAGCAGGAACCAGAGGAAGTTGCGGCTGATGAAGCGCATGCCCGGATCCTCGTAGAGATCGCGGGCGTAGCGGCGCTCGTCGGCGCGGCCGTGCTCGCTCATCGACCAGCCGATGTGGGCGTGCCAGAGGCCGCGGAAGACGCCCTTCAGACCCTCGCCGTGCCCGACGTGCGGGCTGTGCGGGTCACCCGGCTTGTCGGTGTGCGCGTGATGCTTGCGGTGGTCGGCCACCCAGGTGTTGACCGGCCCCTGAACCGACATCGATCCGAGAACGGCGAAGGTGTACTCGACCCATTTCGGGGTCTGGAAGGAGCGATGGGTGAGCAGACGGTGGAACCCCACGGTGACGGCGAGCCCGGTGATCAGGTACATGACCAGGCCGATGATCAGGTCGGCCGGGGTGACGATCCGGTTCCAGAAGAGCACGATCGCTGCGAGCGTCGCCGCGAAGGGCAGGATGATCGCGACCAGGTTCCCGACCTTGTCCACCATCGACATCTCGTGATCGTCGGGCAGGTCCCGAACTTCGGTCGCGGGTATTTCGTGGGCTTCCATGGCACACAGAGTATTTGGGTATTTGCCCTAATTCTGTGTCAATCAGCAATACATCTGAGCCATTTGTTATAAGAAGATTTATAAATTCTTCAGTCTTGGAACCCTGGCGTGGCCTTTCCCCCGACGTCGCCGACGTGGTCGAACCGCAGCTGCCCGCAGTCTCGGAGGAGATCCTGGAGACCATCGGCCGCGAAATCCCGGAGTACGCCCGACCCCTGGAGGGCAACTTCGGACGTGGTGTCCATCGCGGCGTCCGCGAGGCGCTGGCCCAGTTCGCGGCACTCATCCGCGATCCGGACGCCGACCGTGGATCGAGCCGCGAGGTCTACATCTCGCTCGGCCGTGGCGAGTTCAACAACGGACGGACGCTGGACGCGCTTCAGGCGGCCTACCGGATCGGCGCTCGCATCGCCTGGAGGAGGATCGCCTCGGCTTCACTCGAGGCCTCCCTGGACGGCAAGACGCTCGCCCTTCTGGCCGAGTCGATCTTCGCCTACATCAACGAGCTCTCGGCCGACTCGACCGAGGGCTACGCCGACGCCCAGTCGGAGCAGCAGGGCGAAAGGCTGCGTCGTGAACGCCAGCTGGTGATCGCGATGCTGCGCTCGCCGGCGGTGCCGATCGACGAACTGAAGGCTCTCGGCAACTCCGCCGGCTGGCGGGTCCCGCAGCGCATGGCCGTCCTCATCTGCCACGAACGCGACCTGGCCGAGATCACGCGAGTCCTCCCCATCGACGTGATCTCGGCCCCGGTCGACGGGCTCGGCTGCATCGCGGTCCCGGACGCGAACGGACCCGGACGGCTGGGTCAGCTCACCGAGGCGGTCGGAAGCCGCACGGCGGCACTCGGCGGCGATACCTCCCCCACCCGGCTCCGCGAATCCTGGGACCTGGCCCGCACCGCCTTCAAGGCATCAGCCGCCGGGGTTCTGCCGGCGGTGGGCCTGATGCGATCCGAAGAGCATCTCGTGGACCTGACGATCTTCGAAAGCAGGGACCTGATCACCCGCCTGGGCGATCGCTGTCTGGCGCCGCTTTCCGACCTGACCCCGAAGGCCCGGACCCGCATGGCGGACACCGCCGTCGCCTTCATCCGCCACCAGGGAAACGCGGCCGAGATGGCCCGGTCGCTTCACATCCACCCCCAGACCGCCCGTTACCGGATCGCCAAGCTGAGGGAATTGTTCGGCGAACGCCTGGACGATCCCGATGCCAGGTTCGAGATCGACCTGGCGCTGCGGGCCGGGGGGTTGGAACCCGCCGGCCGGAACTGAAAATACGCGCCGTCTCCCGGCTTCATGGGAGACGGCGCGATTTCATCGGCATGTGGGGATGCCGAAGCCTCAGTGAACGGCTACTGGACCGGAGTGGCGATGATCGTTCCGCTGGCCGCGCCGATCGAGTTGCCGGGATTGCAGCCCATCGTGACCTGCGTGGCCCCATCGCCGGTGATCATCTGAAGCGGCAGCGTGGTGCGCGAGCCGGGGACCGGCGAATTCCAGGCCGCGTTCTCGCTGAACTGTCCGTTGGCGTTCAGAGCGCAGCTGACGCTCGACGTGCCAAGTGAAGTGACGAATGTCGTGCCGGTCACCAGGTACTTGCCCGCCGGCAGATCGAGCGTGCCGATCGCGAATTCGCTGTTGGCCGGCAGGTTGACGCTGCCGAATTCCTTGTATATGGGTGTGACAACACCGTTCTCGCCCGCGGCACCCTTGGGGCCCTGCGGACCGGTCTGACCCTTCAGAGACTTGACCAGGGCGGGCTTCAGCTTGCCCTTGGTGATCGTCTTGTTCTTGATCTGCTTCGCGGTGACCGTGCCCTTCTTGATCTTCTTTCCGTTGATCAAGCCTGACGCGGCGGTCGCGGTGCCTCCGAGGACGATGAACAGCGCCAGGGCTGCGATCACGGTCGAGAGACTCGGTTTTCCGTTCTTGCGCTTCTTCATGACAATGGCTCCTGAATCTTGGGTTCCGAGGTGACGCCGAATGCCTCGGCCCACTCGCTTGTAAGGCGATACTGGGCCAAGGCTCGGCAGATGTCATGGGGGTGGACCCCCCTGTATCCCGGTATGGGTGTCCAGGGGGTATCCGGATCGATCACATCGGAGGCGGCGGAACCGGGTTGGGCAGCGTCACCACCGGCTGCCAGCTCGGCTCCACGTCGATCGTGGGCAGCTTCGTGATCTGCTTGACCCCGGCGCCGCCGATGCTCATGGTCGCGATGTCGTAGTTCCAGACATCGCCGCCGGTGTCGAACCTGTTGGTGCAGAAGGCGATCTGCTTGCCATCCGGTGAGATCTCGGGACAGACGTCGGAGTCGGGATCGTTGGTCAGCCTGGTCTCGGAGGAACCGTCGCTCTTCATCGAGTAGATCTCGGTCTCGCCGCCGTCGCGATCCGAGGAGAATACGACCACGGCGCCCGACCTGGATACGTCCGGGGTCGAGTTCCAGCCCGGCGAGTTCGTCAGCTGGACGATGCCGGAGCCGTCCGAGTTCATCCGGAAGATGTCTTCGTTGTCCCGGGTGAAGAAGATGCGTCCGTTGGCATCCACCGAAGGCGACATGTCGTCGGCGGTGTTCTTGGTGAGCTGTATGAGCCCGGAGCCGTCGGCCTTGCGTGAGTAGATCTCGTAGTCGCCGTCGTTGTCGCTCGCGTAGATGATCCGGCTGCCGTCGGCGGTGAAGACCGGTGTCGTCTTGCGGCTGACACCCTGCGTGATCGTCTTCGAACCGCTGCCGTCGGAGTTCATGGTGACCAGCTGCCTCTCACTGGTGCTGATCTCTCGCGAAAGCACGATCCTCGATCCGTTCCAGGAGTAGGAGGCGAAGGTGTCGTCGTTGGTGATCACCCCTCCACCGTTGCTGACCGTGGTGAGCTGCGTCCCCAGGGGAGTCATCGTCAGGATCCGGTGTGCCTTGGAACCGTTGCCGCTCACCGTGACGTTCCTGCTGAAGGCGATCTTGCCGTTCTGGGCGATCGGCACGGGACCGGCGATCGCCGCCGGGCTCGTGACCAGCAGCGCCAGCAGGACGCCTCCGATCAGCGTTCTCCATCTGTTTCTGAAACTTGTCAACCTCTCCCGCCTCTCTGTTTGTTCGTGGCCGCACTCGCGATCACGCTGGATCGCGATTCAGCCGAGTGTCTCGCCGGCGCCGTGCCACCGCACCGGGGGTACCGCCCCCAATGCGGGCGAGAAGGGGGAATGGGGGTGATTCAGCCGGCCAGGGCCAGAGGCGCCAGCACCAGGAGGGAGACCGGTGGACCGATCTCGCCGGCGATGACCAGCAGCGAGCCCGGTGTCAGCCGGCCCCAGGCGAGGCTCTCGCGCACATGCCCGAAGCCGGCCAGCGAGAAATAGATGCCCACCGGCACCGCCGCCACCGCCCAGACGATCGGCGAGCCGCCCACCGCCGCCACTCCCGCACCGAGTCCGGCCGCGGAGCGTGCGGCGGTTGATTCGAGCGGTGGACGCCGGATCCCCGAGCACCAGGTTCGCCATCCGGCCGCCAGCGGAAACAGCAGCGCGTACAGGACGAAGAGCAGATAGAGCATCCACTTCAACCCGGAATCCGCGGTTGACGCGAGCGCCTCGGTGCCGGTCGGATCGACCCCCGCGAGGGCGAGACACCAGGCGCCCGCGAAGAGGGCCGCCGGAGCGAACTTCATGATGCCCCGTGCGGGGAACCGCGCCTAAGCCTTGATCCTCACCTTGTATGTGTGGAACACCGCCGCCGGCCGCTTCGCCTTGCGATATCCCACTCGCTTCGAACGGACCATCTGCTTGACGACGAGCAGCTTCGCGTCCCTGAAGGTCATCGCGTCGATCTTCGCCCGGTACGCCGGCTTGATCGTGAACTTGATCCTCCTCCAGCGATTGGGCTTGGTCGAGACCTTGACCGTCTTCGCCATGGCACGACCCTTCTTCGACTTCAAGGTCACCGGCACCGCGGCGCTGAGACAGCGCGGACGGAAACGGGCCGGACACTTCAGACGGACATGCAGATTCTTGCCATCCCACATCGCCTTCGTGTTGCTCGGAACCTTGATCCCCGGCAACGGCTGCGGATCCGGCTCG
>DATJUB010000048.1:0-30463 GCA_035502775.1 Solirubrobacterales bacterium
CCATCTACACCACCAACCCGGCAACTGGGGGCGATTTGGGGGCTATTCGCCCCCAAATCGCCCCCAGTTCAACTCTGCCTCCGGGTTCGCGTGCGGTTGCCGCTTGCGCTCCGCGATACGTTGCCCCTGTGGAAGTCGCCGAACTCCTGGGAACCGTCGTCTTCGCGATTTCTGGTGTGATCGCCGTCGCCGAGCATCGTCTCGACTGGTTCGGCGCGGTGGTGGTCGGGGTCGTGACCGCGATCGGTGGTGGCACCATGCGGGGCCTGATCCTCGGTGAAACCCCCGTCTTCTGGATCGAGGACGAGATCTACCTGGCCTTCGCCATCGCCGGCGGCATCCTCGCCATCCCCCTGGTCATCCGGTTCGGCAGCTCCCACACCCGTTTCGAAGAGGGCCTGCGGGTCGCGGACGCGCTCGGCCTCGCGCTGTTCGCGATCGTCGGGGCCAGCGTCACCCTCGACCTCGGCTTCGACGGGACGACCGCGGTCGTCTGCGGAATCCTGACCGGAGTCGGTGGCGGCGTGATCCGCGACCTGCTCGCCGGACAGACCACCCCGCTGATCCTGCGCAGCGAGATCTACGCCACTGCCGCCCTGGCGGGCACCATCCTGTTCGTGCTCCTGGTCGAGGTCACGGACATGACCCATTGGCTCGCCTCCGCGGCCGGCATGCTGACGATCCTCGCGCTGCGCATGGCCGGGATCAAACGAGACTGGCGGCTGCCAACGCTGCGATGAACGGAATCTTGCGAGTTGATCCGAACACGCGGCCCGCCGCGTACATTGGACAGGGAGAGCGGCGCACTTCTCGAGTGGGACAAGGGATCTCTTGGCTTCTGGAAGCACGGAAATAGACCGTTTCGAGTCGATTCGAATCATCGGAAGCCGCGGCGGACCGAGCCGGGCCATCGTCCGGCTGCTCGAGCTCTCGCCGTTCGTGTTCGCCGGAATAGCGGTGGTCATCTTCGTTCCGGCCAGCTGGACGATGCGGCTGATCGGCCTGACGGTCATCGGCGGCCTCGCGATCTTCCGGGCCGTCGCCGAGATCCGCAGCTACCCCGACTGGATCCAGACCGTCATGCCGGTCCTGATCGCGATCTCGATCGGCATCTTCACGGCGATCTCGGAATCCTCGCTGCTCAACACCCTGGCCCTGTTCAACTGCCTGCGGGTCGCGTTCGCCGACACCCGCCGCACCCTGATCTACACCCTCGCCGCCACCGCGGTCGCGCTGATAGTGCCGGCCCTGATCCATCCCGACGCGCTCGGAGTCAGGGCGATCATCTGGCTGGTCGTCCTGCCCGCCATCTGCTTCCCGATCCAGAACCGATCTGAGACCGTGCGGGCCAGAATCGGGCTGAACGCGAAACTGGCCGCGGTGCTCGCCGACCTGCTCACCTCCGACAACGCCCGGCGCTCGATCGTCAATGCCGCCCATGAACTCGGTGACGCCGACATCGCGGTCATCTTCGAACGAACCCGGGACGGTGACATCAGGGCCGCCGCCGCGTACGGGGCCGACACCGACCAGATCCTGGTCCTGCCCGACGACAGCTCGGCGATCGGAATGAGCCTCACCAACCGCGAGATCGTGTTCGCGCCGTTCGTCGAAAGCGTGGATCTGGATCTCCCGCCCGGATTCGCCGACCGCGGCATCAAGTCCCTGATCAGCTGCCCCATCATGCGGGACGGCGAGGCGATCGCGGCGCTCTGCGTCGGCTGGACCAAGCGGGTCCGGCGCGGCGACCGGGTCGACCCGACCGTCGTCAAGATCCTCGCGGCCGAAGCGGCCGCGACGATCGACCATTCCGACCTGCTGCTCCAGCTGGTCGACACCGCCGCGACCGATCCCCTGACCGGCCTGCCGAACCGGCGGGCCTGGGACCGCCTGCTCCAGACCGGCCTGCTCGAAAGCCGCCAGGTCGAGAAACCCCTCTCGATCGCGATCCTCGACCTCGACCACTTCAAACGGTTCAACGACAGCCGCGGCCACCAGGCCGGCGACCGTCTGCTGCGCGAGGCGGCGGCGGCCTGGAAGGACGCGCTGCGCAAGGACGACATGATCTTCCGCTGGGGCGGCGAGGAGTTCACCGTGATCCTGCCGCACTGTGACCGGGAACAATCGATCGAGGTGGCGGAACGCCTGCGGTCGGCCACTCCCGGCGACCAGACCAGCTCGGCCGGAGTGTCGACCTGGAACGGCAGCGAAAGCGCGGAGAGTCTCTTCGCCCGCACCGATGCGGCGCTCTACCAGGCGAAAGAGTCGGGCCGGGACCAGACGGTGACCTCCGGCAACCCCAGCAACTGAGGCTGCCGCCACCGCGACATCCGGTGACCGTAGGATGTTCGGAATGGGGAACGGGCGATGAACGAGAGTGGAACGCCGAAAAAGCCGGCCGCGATTCTCGTATCGCTGATCATGGTGGCGGCCGTCGCCAACCTGAACCTCTCCGTCGCCAACGTCGCTCTGCCCGACATCGGCAAGGCCTTCGATTCCAGCCAGACTTCGCTCAACCTGATCGCGGTCGGCTACTCGCTGGGTCTCGCGACCTCGGTGCTCTATCTCGGCGCGCTCGGCGACCGCTACGGCCGCAAGATGATGCTGATCCTCGGCACCGGACTCTCGATCCCGGCCTGCCTGCTGGCCGCGTACGCGCCGAGCGACGACGTCCTCTTCATCGCCCGCCTGCTCGGCGGTGTCGCCGCCGGCATGGCCTATCCGACCACGCTCGCCCTGATCACCGCGCTCTGGTCGGAGACGGAGCGGACCAAGCCGATCGCCCTCTGGTCCGGCATCGGCGGCGCGATCTCGGCCCTGGGACCGATGGCGGCGGGTGCACTGCTGCTGCAGTTCGACTGGGGCTCGGTCTTCCTGCTCTCGCTGCCGCTCGCGGTGATCGCGCTCATCCTCTCGTGGCGCTACGTGCCGTCGCACGTGAACGAGGCGACCGACCCGGTCGACAATCTCGGCGGCATCCTCTCGGTCCTGATGGTCGCGGCGCTCGTCCTCGCGATCAACTTCGCCACGGTTCCGAACGCGGGCACGGTGGCGATCGGCCTCGCCGTGATCGCCCTTGCCGCGCTCGGAGCGTTCGTCCTCCGGCAGCGCCGGGTGGCGAATCCCCTATATGACCTGAAGGTCGCCGCGCGCCGCATCTTCTGGGTGGCCGCGATCGCGGGAATCATCGTCTTCGGAACCCTGATGGCGGCGATGTTCATCGGCCAGCAGTACGTCCAGAACGTGCTCGGCTACTCGACCTGGGAGGCCGGGATCGCGATCCTTCCGGCGGCCCTGGTCATGGTCGCGATCGCGCCGCGCTCAGCCAAGATGGTCGACCGGTACGGCGCCCGGACCACACTGCTCACCGGCTTCCTCTTCTGCCTGGTCGGCTTCGTCGTGATGCTCCTGTTCTGGACCGACGACGCCTCGTACTTCATGGTCGGGCTGGGCTACGTCTTCATCGGGGCCGGGGTCGGCTTCGCCGGCACCCCCGCGTCGCACTGCCTGACCAGCTCCGTCCCCGTCAGAAAGGCCGGCATGGCCTCCGGTACCGCCGATCTCCAGCGCGACCTGGGCGGGGCGATCATGCAGTCGATCCTCGGCGCGGTACTGACCGCCGGATACGCCTCCAGCTTCGCCAGCCAGATCTCCAGCTCGCCGAACGCGGACAAGATCAGTGATCAGGTGCAGTCGGAACTGGAACGGTCCTTCTCCAGTGCCGCGAACACCGCCGAACAGCATCAGCAGTACGCGACCCAGATCATCAACGCTGCCAAGACGTCGTTCCTGAACGGTGAGGACTGGGCCTACTCGGCCGGCATCATCGCGATCGCGATCGGCGCGATGCTGGTCTTCTTCCTCTACCCGAAGAAGGACGAGGAAGAGAGACTCCTCGCCCAGTACGCGGCCGAGGACAATGCGCCGGGGTGACCGGCTCGATCTCGCCCTGATCCTTCTGGCGGCCGCCTACCTCGTCTTCGTCGGACTGGGCGGCGCCGGACACGAGTGGTATGCCAGCGCCGACCGGGTCGCCGACGGCAGGGTCTGGCTGCTGCTCACCAGCGCCCTCAACGTCGTGGTCGAGCTGGACGAGGTCCAGTGGCTGATGCTCGCCGTGGTCACCGCCGCGGTGATCTACCGCCTCGGACCGCGCCTGTGGTGGACGGTCTCCCTGACCGGACACGTCGGCTCGGCGATCATCTCGTACGGATTGATCGAGATCGCGGTCGCCCTGGGATCGGGCTCGGCCGAGATCACCGCCCGGGAATCCGACTACGGGATCTCGATCGTGCTCGCGGCCGGACTCGGGGCGCTGACGGCCAGCGCCCTGCTCGCGCGTGAGCGGGGCGATTTCGGGGCGGCCGATCGTGCCGCGCTGATCGCCGGCCTGGCCGGACTCGCCGGCATGTTCGCGGTGTCCTTCGGCTGGTACGACATCCAGCACCTGATCGGGTACGTGATCGGCTTCCTCCTGACCCGCTTCCTGGTCGGCCGCAAGGTTTGGGGCATCGGCGCGGGCGGCCGGTTCGAGACGCCGCGCTGAAATAGCCTGCGCCGATGGAGATCGTCCTCGCCATCCTGGCCGCGCTGATGTTCTCGCTCGGCACGGTTCTGCAGCAGAAGGTGGCGAGCGAGGTTCCCGACGACGAGACGATGAAGGCCGGCCTGCTGGTGCGGCTGGCGAAGCGGCCCGTCTGGCTGCTCGGCATCACGGTCGACGGTCTCGGGTTTCTCTGCCAGGCCGCGGCGCTCCATTTCGGCAAGCTGGTCGTGGTGCAGCCGCTGCTCGCGACCTCGGTCGTGTTCGCGCTGCCGCTCGGCCGCTGGATCACCAAACGCCGCATCACCCGGAACGACCTTCTGGGGGCTCTCGCGGTGACCGGCGGACTGGTCCTCTTCCTGGTCCTGGCCGATCCTCAGGGCGGGGTCCAGGACGCGAGCACGTCCGGCTGGATCATCTCGGGCGCGATCGCCGCGGTCGTCTGCTTCGGCCTGGTCTTCGCCTCCCGGGGCAAGAGGCCATCCCCCAAGGCCGCCCTGCTCGGCATGTCGGCCGGCATCCTCTTCGGCTTCAGCGCCGGTCTGACATTGACCGTCACCGATGACCTCGACCAGGGCCTGGTCGCCCTGCTGACCGATTGGCACCTCTACGCATTGATCGCGGTCGGCTGGATCAGCATGACCCTGAGCCAGGCTTCACTCCAGACCGGCGCCCTCGCTCCCGCGATCTCGACCCAGATGTCGCTCGACCCGCTGGTCAGCATCCTGCTCGGCGTGGTGATCTTCCAGGAACGGATCGACGACACCTTCCTCGAGGCCGCCGTGGCACTGCTCGGCCTGGTCCTGATGGTGTTCGGCCTGGTGATCCTCTCCCGCTCCCAGGCTCATGACGAGTCCTCCCAGACCTAGGCCGGACCGCCCGCGTCGACTTCCTCATCATTCGCCTCTTTCACCAACTTGGCCATGATCAGCTTTGAACGCTTGCGGCCGTAGGCGAAGAAGATCACGAGGCCGATCAGCAGCCAGACGAACAGCCGGATCCAGGTGTCGATCGGCAGGGTGGCCATCAGGAACACCGCGCAGAGGATCGCCGCGGGTGCGACCAGATGCACGGCCGGCACCCGGAACGGACGGGGTGTGTCGGGATGGGTGCGGCGCAGCACCAGAACCCCGATCGCGACCAGGACGAAGGAGAACAGGGTGCCGATCGAGACCAGCTCGCCGAGAATGTCGATCGGCAGCAGGGCCGCGATGAATGCTCCGGCGATACCGCAGACCACGGTGGTGAAGACCGGCGTCTTGAAACGGGGGCTGACCTTGCCGAAGCGCGCGGGCAGCAGCCCGTCCTCGGACATGCGCATCAGGATCCTGGTCTGCCCGTAGAAGGTGACCAGCACGGTCGCGAACAGGCCGATCACGGCGGCGACGTTCATCAGGTTCTCGAGCCAGTCGATGTGGCTCGGCGAGTCCCTGAGCGCGACCGAAAGCGGATCGGCCACGTTCAGGGTCGAGTAGGGAACAAGGCCGGTGATGACGAGTCCGACCGCGACGTAGAGCGTGGTCGAGATGATCACCGTTCCCAGCAGGCCGATCGGCACGGTCCTCTGCGGATTCCTCGACTCGCCGGCCGCGGTGGAAACCGCGTCGAATCCGACGTAGGCGAAGAAGACCACACCCGCGGCACGGATCACGCCGCTGGTTCCGAACTCACCGAACGAACCTTCGTTGCCGGGCACGAAGGGCGACCAGAGCGAGGTGTCCACGTTGAACGCTCCGACCGCGATGAAGATCAGCAGCGCCCCGACCTTCAGCGCGACCATCGTGTTGTTCGCCCGCACGGTCTCCTTGGTGCCGAGCACCAGCAGGAGGGTGGTCACACCGACCACGAACAGCGCCGGCAGGTTGATGATGCCGCCGCCGTCGCCGAACGGCGGGTTGGCGAGATCGTGGGGTATGTGGATGCCGATGCTCGACATCAGCCCGACGAAGTAGCCCGCCCAGCCGACCGCCACGGTCGAGGCGGCGAACAGATACTCGAGCAGCAGGTCCCAGCCGATGAACCAGGCCATGAAGACACCGAACGCGGCGAACACATACGAGTAGGTGCTGCCCGCGATCGGGATCATCGCGGCCATCTCGGCGTAGCAGAGGGCGGTCAGGCCGGCGGCGATTCCGGCCAGGATGAACGAGATGATCACCGCCGGCCCGGCGTACTCGGCGGCCGCGGTTCCGGTGGTGACGAAGATGCCGGCACCGACCACGCTGGCGATGCCGAGAGCGGTCAGCGCGCCCGGGCCGAACGCCTCCGAATCGAGACGGTCGCGGTCCTTGTCGGCCTGCTGGAGGACGTTGCTCAGGCGGTCCGGCTTGACGTCGTGTTTGGCCGGGGGCTCTGACATCTGGCGGTAGCGTATCCGCCCCGCCGACCGAAAAATCCCAGCGGCCGCGACACCCGGTCGCGTCCGGTCGCGTCGAATAGTTTTCTGCCCGGCGATGGGTGAGGAAGAGACCGCAGAGAGCGAGGTTTCCGAGGGCCGCGATTTCGTGGAGGAAGAGCGGGCCCTGCGCCTCGCGAAGCTGGACGCGCTGCGTGAGCGCGGCATCACTCCCTACCCGGTCAATTTCAGGCGGGACCACACGGTAGGTGAGCTCCTGGAGCGCTTCGCCGGCATCCCTCCGGACGAGGAGACCGGCGAGAAGGTGCGGATCGCCGGCCGTCTGATGACGATCCGCAATCACGGCGGGGTCGTGTTCGCCGACCTGAAGGACCAGACCGGCACGGTGCAGGTCGCGTTCGAGAAGGACCGCCTGGACGGGACCGCGTTCGCCGACGCCGAATCGCTCGACCGCGGCGACTGGGTCGGGATCGGCGGGGGCGTGATCGCCTCGCATTCCGGAACGCTCACCGTCACCGCCGACTCGCTCGAGCTGCTCTCGAAGGCTCTGCGCGCGCTGCCCGACAAACACAAGGGCCTGACCGATGTCGATACGAGGCTGCGCGAACGCTACCTCGATCTGATCGCCAATCCGGAGGCCCGTCCGATCTTCGACATCCGTTCGAAGGTGATCGCCTCGGTCCGGAAGACCTTGACCGACGAGGGCTTCACCGAGGTCGAGACCCCGGTGCTGGCCTCACAGGTCGGCGGTGCGGCGGCCCGGCCGTTCATCACGCACCACAACTCGCTCGATATCGAGATGTACCTACGGATCGCACTGGAGCTGCCGTTGAAACGGCTGGTGGTCGGTGGGTTCGAACGGGTTTTCGAGATCGGCCGCGTGTTCCGCAACGAGGGTCTCGACACCCGCCACAACCCCGAGTTCACCCTGCTCGAGGCCTATCAGGCGCTCGGTGACTACCACGACATGATGGACCTAACCGAGAAGATCTGCTCGCAGGCGACGATCGACGCGATCGGCCGCACGGTGGTCAAGGTGGACGGGCAGGACGTCGACTTGAAGGCACCCTGGAAGCGGATCACGATGGCTGATCTGATCAAGGAGACCACCGGCGAGACGATGCATCCGTCGATGCCGATCGAGGATGCCCGCGCGATCTGCGATCGGCTCGAGATCCATTACGAAGACAGCTGGGGGTCCGGCCGCCTGATGTCGGAGGTCTACGACGAGGAGGGCGAGAAGACCCTGCTCCAGCCGACCATGGTCTGCGACTATCCGCGCGAGGTCTCGCCGCTGGCCAAGGTCCACCGCGACGATCCCGAACTGACCGAGCGATTCGAGGTCGTGGTCGCCGGACGCGAGCTGGCCAACGCGTACTCGGAGCTGAACGACCCGGTCGACCAGCGGGCCCGCTTCGAGGACGAAGCGAAGGCGAAAGTGGCCGGCGACGAGGAGGCCGAGAGTGTCGATGACGACTACATCCGTGCCCTCGAGTACGGCCTGCCGCCGACCGGCGGGCTCGGCATCGGTCTCGACCGTCTGATCATGCTGGTCAGCGAGCAGTCGGCGATCCGCGAGGTGATCCTCTTTCCGGCGATGCGTCCCGAGGATGGCGATGCCGGAACGGGCCCACCGCCGGGTGCCGATCTGCCGACCGCGGGCGAGATGTCGAACCGTTCCACTCCGGGACCTCCGGAACCGGCGCCGGTTCGGGACGAACCCGCCGAGACCCGGCCCGCCGCCGAACCCGCACCGGTCCCGGTGGCCGCCGCCTACGCTCCTCCTGCCGCCGAACCCAACCGGACCGCCCAGAAGTTCCTCGGATGGATGACGGCGCTCGCCGGTTTCGTCTATCTGCTCGCGGTGATGCCCGGAGTCCACAGCAATCTCGGTCTCGGCTCGCTGATCAACGATGTCACCGGAAGGGTTTCCGGGCATGTCGTCTCCGCGGTCGTCGGCCTGATCCTGCTGATGATCGCGGGAGGCATCGCCAAGGGCAAGCGGCGTGCCTGGGGTGTCGCGGTCCTGCTGTTCGCGATCGCCGCCGCCGTGCACACCATGAAGGGACCCGATCCGATCGTCGCGATCTATTCCGGGTTCATGGTGATCGCGCTCGTCTGGACCCGGGATTCGTTCGGGGCGAGACCGGATCCCGGCACTCTGCTCGACGCGATCCGTTTCGTGCCGCTCTACCTGGCAGCGGTGTTCGTGTTCGGCTTCGCGTCGCTGCTGTTCAACCAGAATCACGTTGTCGAGAGGCTCACGGTCGGTGGCATGTTCGAAACCACCATCGCCGGCCTCGCCGGGTTCGACGGTCCCTACCACTACACCGGCCGGTTCTTCTCCGATTTCTTCCCTGCGGCGCTGTTCGCGCTCGGCATCGCCGGCCTGGTCCTGCTCGCCTTCCTGATCTTCCGCGCGGTCGCCCTGCGTTCGGGACCGAGCGCCGGTGATCGCGAACGGGCCGAGGAGCTGGTCCACAAGTACGGATCGGGCACCCTCGACTATTTCGCGCTGCGGTCCGACAAGAGCTACTTCTTCACCCAGCGGGGCGACGCGATGATCGCCTTCACCTACATCAGCGGCTACGCCCTGGTCGCCGCCGATCCGATCGGGGCGCCGGGATCGAAGGACCGGGTGCTCGACCAGTTCCTCGCCTACTGCCGCGATCGCAACTGGAAGGTGGCTTTCCTCGCGGTTCGTGAGGTGGATCTGCCGATCTATGAGAAGCGCGGCCTGAAGGGCGTGTACATGGGTGACGAGGCGATCATTCCCTGCGACCGCTTCAGCCTGCAGGGCAGCGGCATGAAGGGACTGCGTTCGACCGTGAAGCGGGTGAGCCGGGAGCTGACCTTCAGGATGATCCGTGAGTCGGAGGCGACCCCGATCCTCTGTGGGCAGCTGAACGAGATCCGGGATCGCTGGCGCGGCGATTCCGATGAGCGCGGATTCACGATGGATCTCGGCACCGAGGTCGAGGGAGTGAACCCGGACTTCCTGCTGGCGATCGCGTACGACCGGGACGAGGTACCGCAGGGCTTCCTGCGGCTGGTGCCGGTGTTCGGCGAGGACCCGGGATGGTCGCTCGACCTGATGCAGCGCAACCCGGACGCGCCGAACGGGATCACCGAGTTCCTGATCGCCAACTGCGCGACCACGCTCGGCCGGCAGGGGTTCCGCCGCCTCTCCATGAACTTCGCCGCCTGGGGCCGCCTGTTCGACGACGAGACCAGCCTGAACCTCGGGCAGAAGCTGCTGAAGCGCCTTGCCGAGATGCTCAATCCGTTCTTCCAGATCAAGTCGCTCAGAGACTTCAACGCCAAGTTCGACCCGGATTGGTGGCCCCGGTCGATCGTGGTCGAGGACGTCGAGTCGGCCCCCAAGGTCGGCCTGCTCTACGCCACCACCGAGGGTTTCCTGAAGATCCCGCTGATCGGCGACAAGCTCGTACCCCCACTGCGCGCCCAATCCCCCGAAGACTGAGCCTCAGAGGATCGGGCCTCAGAAGGCCGAGGCCAGCGAAGATTCACAGCCCACAGATGGGGGTGGAGACGATTAGCACGCATATAGCGTGCTAATCGTCTCCACCCCAGGCCTCAAGCTTCAGGGACCGGGCTCGAGGCGCCCGGGTGCTCGGGTTTCGTGGGACTCAGGGGCCCACCCAGACCGCTGAGAGCCAGGCTCCGCCGACCAGGCCGGGATTGACCTGGGTCGAGAGATCGCCGCCCGTGGTCTGGTAGCCCATCAGGTAGATGTTCTCCCCCGGGGCGAGACGGGCGACCGCGGTCGCGGTCTGGCGGACCGTTCCGGAGTTGCCGGAGGGCACCTGATCCAGGGCGACCAGCGACGCGTTCACCACGGGCGGACCGGCTGCGCCGCCGGCCATGATCCGCAACTGACGCGCTCCGGTCGGACTGTCGGTCCACCCGACCTGACCGGTGATCAGGTAGGTGCCCCGCTTGTTGACCACGATCTCGTCGCTCCCCGCCGCATAGATCTCGGCCGTGTCGATGTTCTCGGTGCCGAGCGCCAGCCTGGTCGGCGTGTCGTTGGGGATCACCTGGGTGGCGGTCGCCCGGGCGCGGGCCGTCGGGAAAGAAGCCAGGGCCGGGTTCGGGTAGCTGCCGGTCAGGTCACCTCCGGCGGGGCCGGTGCTCGGTCCGGTCGGTCCGGTCGCGCCCCGGGGGCCCTTGGGCAGCGAGTTCGCTTGAAAGTCCTTCGCGACCAGGGAACGGTCCTTGACCTTGGCCGACGTCACCGCGTTCGCCTTGATCTTGGTGCTCGTCACCGCGTTCTTCTTGATCTGCTTCTCGCCGACACTGTTCTTGGCGAGCTTGGTGGCGGCGTAGCTGGTGCCGCCCAGAGCGACGACCAGAGCGATCATCGCCACGACCATCGCCGGAGAAGGCATGCTGAATCGGAACTTCTTCCTGCGGGGATTCATTCGTCACCTCACGTGTTGTTTTCGATCCCTCTGGGGCAGTAAACCGAACGGTGCGGTCGGGTTGCGCCTGGACGGCGCCGGCCGGGACTCAGAGCTCGAAGTAGCGCTGGATGCCGCCGAGCATCAGCTGAATCCCGATCGTCGCGATCAGCAGGCCACCGATCTTGGTCGCCAGCTGCTCGCCCTGCTCGGAGAGGTTGACGTACTTCGCGACCAGCAGATGGCCGATCGGCAGCAGGGTCACGGCGACGGCCACCGCGACCAGTGCGGCGATCGTGGCCGAACCGTCAGATGTGGTCGAGGCGATCGTGATCACCGTGGTGATCGCGCCCGGACCGGCGACGAACGGGATCGCGTAGGGCACGACGACGCTTCCCTCGAAGCTCTCCGGCTGCTCCCGGGCCTCCTTTCCGCCCTGGGCACGGCTCGGTTCCCCGCCGAACAGCATCTCGAATCCCATCAGCGCGACGATCAGACCACCGGCCACCCCGAACGCCCCGAGGTTGATGCCCATCGCCTCGAGCAGCTCCTTGCCGACCAGGGCCGCACCGAAAAGCGTGACCGCCACGGCGATCGTGATCCTGCGGACGAACTCCACCCGCCGCTCGGGTTCGGCAGCGGTCAGCTGCCGGAAGAAGATGCCCCGGCTGAGCGGATCGGTGATCACGACCACGGCGACGATCGACTGGATGTAGAAATTGACGTCCACCTTCGGCTCCCCACCGGGAGCCTATCCCGAGCCGGCGGCGCCCGGGTGGGTATCGTGACCGGTAATGGCCGATTACATCTTCACCATGTACCAAGTTTCGAGGATCCACCCGCCGAACAAGCAGGTGCTCCAGGACATCTCCCTCAACTTCATGCCGGGAGCCAAGATCGGCATCCTCGGCAGCAACGGTTCAGGCAAATCCTCGCTGCTCAGGATCATGGCCGGCACCGACGACGGCTTCAAGGGAGACGCCCACCTGCGCGAGGGCGCGACCGTCGGAATGCTCGAGCAGGAACCGCAGCTCGACGAGACCAAGGACGTCAAGGGCAACGTCGAGGACGGGGTTCGCGAAACGAAGGATCTGATCGACCGTTTCAACGAACTGGCCGCGAACTACTCGGACGAGACCGCCGAGGAATTCGGCCGGCTCCAGGCGAAGATCGACGCCGCCGACGCCTGGAATCTCGACACCATGCTCGACACCGCGATGGACGCGCTGCGCCTGCCCCCGGGCGACGCCGACGTGAGCAAGCTCTCCGGCGGTGAGAAGCGGCGGGTCGCTCTCTGCCGCCTGCTGCTCAGCGCCCCGGACCTGCTGCTGCTCGACGAGCCGACCAACCACCTGGACGCCGAATCGGTGGCCTGGCTGGAACGCCACCTGGAGGACTACAAGGGCACCGTGGTCGCCGTGACCCACGATCGCTACTTCCTCGACAACGTGGCCGGCTGGATCCTGGAGCTCGACCGCGGCCGCGGCATCCCCTTCGAGGGCAACTACTCATCCTGGCTGGAACAGAAGCAGAAGCGTCTCGCCATGGAAGAGAGCCAGGAGTCGGCCCGCGCCAAGACGATCGCCGCCGAGCTCGAGTGGGTCCGCGAGAACCCGAAGGGCCGACGGAAGAAATCGAAGGCCCGTCTCGCCCGGTACGAAGAACTGCTGGCCGAGGACAAGCGGGTCAAGATCGAGAGCGTCCAGATCCACATTCCCGCGGGTGAACGCCTCGGCAACGTGGTCATCAACGCCGAGGACATCAAGAAGTCCTTCGGCGAGAAGCTGCTGATCGAGGATCTCTCCTTCAAGCTGCCCCCGGCCGGCATCGTCGGCGTGATCGGACCGAACGGCGCCGGCAAGACGACCCTGTTCCGCATGATCGTCGGTGAAGAAAAGCCCGACAGCGGCAGCATCCGCCTCGGTGACACGGTTCAGCTCGCCTACGTCGACCAGTCACGCGACGCGCTCGATCCGGAGAAGAACGTCTGGGAGGTGATCTCGGACGGGGATGACCACATCGACGTCGGCGGCCACAAGCTGAACTCGCGGGCCTATGTCAGCAGCTTCAACTTCAAGGGCTCGGACCAGCAGCGCAAGGTCGGTGTGCTCTCCGGCGGTGAGCGCAACCGGGTCCATCTGGCGAAACTGCTCCGGTCCGGCGGCAACCTGCTGCTGCTCGACGAGCCGACCAACGACCTGGACGTGGACACACTGCGTGCGCTCGAGGACGCGCTGCTCAACTTCGCGGGCTGCGCCGTGGTGATCTCGCACGATCGCTGGTTCCTGGATCGCGTCGCGACCCACATCCTCGCCTTCGAGGGCGATTCGCAGGTCACCTGGTTCGAGGGCAACCTCGAGGCTTACGAGGAGAACCGGCGCAACCGGCTCGGTGCCGAAGCCGACCGTCCCCACCGGATCACCTACAAGAAACTGGTCCGGGACTGAATCCTGTGACGATCGGGTAACAAGACCGATACTCGCCGAAAATCTGCGGGTTTACGCTTCGAGGACAGCTGTCCAGTCGTAGTACATCGTCCAACAGGAGGACTTCTTGATCCAGGTATGCAGGAGGCCCGTCAGCCATGCGCTGATCGCCGCGCTCACCCTCTGTGTCTTCGGGACTCTGGCGGGCCACGCGGGCGCCGCGCCACCCAGCGGCGGGCCGATCAAGCCTTCGACGGCAAGGAAGGCCATCGCGATCTTCCCCGTCGCCGGCACGAGGGTAGCCTCGGACAGGACCACGATCAGCTTCCGCGGCATCAAACCGCAGAATCTGAACCTGCACAGAGTCAAGGTCATCGGGTCGCGAACCGGCGTTCACCGGGGCACCAAGCTGCGGCACTCCGACGGCCGGGGCGTCAGTTTCGTTCCGAAGAAGAAGTTCGCCCGGGGCGAGCAGGTCCGGGTCACCACCGGACTCCGGATCATCGGCGCCAGGCGCGGTGACTTCAGCTACCGGATCGGCCGGTTCACCACCACGGACGACAAGCCGCTCAACCCCGAGGTTCCGCCGATCACCGATGGACTCCGGTCCCGACCCGACCTGAAACCGACCACACTCGAAGTGCTCACCGACCGGCCGGAGAAGTCGCCCGGCCAGATCTTCTACGCGCCGAAGCAGGACGGCCTCGCGATCGCGAACGCGGACGGCAAGACCACCTGGTTCGACCCGTTCGGTTTCGCCAGATCGGGGGTCACGGTCTACAACTTTCGTGCCCAGAAATACCGCGGACGTCCGGTGCTGACCTACTGGAAGGGCGCCTCTTCGGTGACCGGCTACTCGCAGATCGGCACCTTCGAGATCCTCAACCGCAGGTACGAGACGATCGCCAGCCTGAGGCCCGGCAACGGCTACAAGGCGGACATCCACGAGTTCCAGCTGACCGATCGGGACACCGCGCTGGTGCTGTCCTACACGGGCGTGCGCCAGGACCTGCGCAAAGCGGGCGGCCCGAAGAACGGCAAGCTGCTCGACAACGTGATCCAGGAAATCGACATCAAGACCGGCGCGGTCCTGTTCGAGTGGCACAGCTACGGCAACGTGAGCTTCACCACCGGTATCGGTGCGGTGCCGACCGATCCGAAGACGTCGTTCGACTACTTCCACGCCAACTCGATCCAGGTGGATGGCGACGGCTACCTGATCTCCGGACGCCGTCACAGCACCGTCTACCGGGTCGACGGCAAGACCGGCAGGATCAAGTGGCGCCTGGCCGGCAACCCTCTTCCCGGCAACACCAAGAGTAGTTTCATCATGGGTGAGGGCACGAAATTCGGCTATCAGCATGATGCCCAGCGCCTGCCGAACGGGGACATCTCGCTGTTCGACAACAGCAACGGCCGTTTCGAGCCGTCGGTGCTGCCGGACTCGAGTGCCCTGGTGCTGCGCCTCGGCAAGAACTCCGCCGGCAAGCGCACGGCGACGCTGGTCAGGCGCTACAACTATCCGGCACCGGGCATCATCGCCGCGTCGCAGGGCAACGCCGAAACACTCGCCGACGGCAACATGTTCGTCGGCTGGGGACAGGTCCCCCAGATGACGGAGTTCAACCCGGCGGGCGAGGTCGTGTTCGACGCCAGGCATTCCGGCACGGTGATCCCCGAGCAGGGCGTTCTCAGTTCGTACCGGATCTACAAGGGACCCTGGAGCGGGATCGCCCCCGGCAAGCCCGCGATCGCCAGCGACGCCGGGACCGGCAAGGTCTACGCGAGCTGGAACGGTTCGCAGGAGACCGCCCGGTGGAAGGTCGTCACGGGCGCCGATACCGCCGACCTGCGGGTGATCGCCGAGGTTCCCTGGGCCGATTTCGAGACCGAGATCGACGCGCCGGATCTCGGCGCCGTGGTCGGGGTCCAGGCTTTCGGCGCCGCCGGCAACATGATCGGTGAATCGAACGTCGTTCCGGTCGGCACCCAGGACTCCGGCCAGAAATAGCCGGACGCGAACCTAGTTACCGGCCTCTGGGGCGATCTCCGGGGGCCGGCTCGGCGTGATCGTCTCGACCACGACCACGCCGATCAGGATCGCCACCAGAAGGAGCGAAACCGCGAGCGCCGAGATGTGGGTCACGGCGGCGAGGACTCCGACCGCGACGCAGGCCGCGGCACCGACCACCCGCTTGACCGGCAGTCCGCGTGTGTTACGCCATCGGGCCGGGACGAACGCAAGTAGGTAGAGGACGGGTCCGGCGACCACGGCCAGCAGGTAGGGCGTCTTCAGGTACTCGGTCGGGTGGGCGATCACGATCTCGTCGCCGACCGCGCAGAGGATGATCCCGGCGATGATCGGGATGTGGCCATAGGTGTAGAGATCGCGGGCCATGACCGTGCGGTTCTCGGCGCCGATCAGCAGCCGTTCGAACACGGTCGAGACGTAGTTGAAGTACAGCCACCAGAGACAGACGGTGCTGAGGAAGGCGCCGGTGAAGGCGAGCGCGGTGACCAGGTCGAGATCGAGCTTGGTGGTGGTCGCGCCGGTGAGCACGATCGTCTCACCGAGCGCGATGATCGTGAAGAGCTGGAAACGCTCGGCAAAATGGGTGCCGCCGACGTTCCAGGCGTCGGCACTGAGATTGCCGAGCCATGGCACGCGGTAGGTGAGCAGCGGTCCGCCGTAGTCGATCGCGAGCGCGACCAGCCACAACAGGATCCGCGCGTCTCCTTCGACCAGCGCACCGGCGATCCAGAACACCGCGCCGAAACAGAACCAGGCGAGGATGTGCTCGGCGCGGTTGCGCTCGTTGCTGCCCGGGTCGGCCGCGACGAAGGTCATGAAGGCGTGCCGCCCGACCTGGATCACGACATAGGAGATCGCGAAGAGCAGCCCCTTGTCCCCGAAGGCCTCGGGGATCGCGACCGCCATCAGCAGGCTGGCCATCATGATCACGATCAGCAGCAGCCGGATCGGGATCGCGTCGGGGTCGAGCTCGTTGGTCGCCCAGGTGGTGAACTGCCAGGCCCACCAGACGACCAGCAGGACGATCGCTGATTGCAGCGCGCCGATCCAGGTCAGGTGTTCCAGCAGAAGATGCGAGACCTGGGTGATCGCGAAGACGAAGACCAGGTCGTAGAACAGCTCGAGGGTGCTGGCCCGGTATTCCTGGTCGGGGTCTCGTCTGTAGGCGTAGCGGCTCACTGACCGGGGATTCTCTCCAACCGGCCGGATCCCTGGTCAGATACCAACGCCCCAGGGTGGGAAGCTCTGCTCCATCGCGGACCGCGGATCGTCCTTGATCGCCTGGTCGTCTCCGGACTTGGACTTCACGGTCTCCGGGGATTTCGGCGATGGCACGGCCAGTTTCACGATCGACCACTCGCCGTCGGCACCTTTCCGGGGGATCCAGCTGTGGGTCTCCCGATCGGGGCTCGTGGCGGTCAGTTCGGCGACACGCTGACGTGCTTCGTGCTCGTTCATGAAACCAGTCTACGCCGCCAACCCCAGGTTCCGGCAACGATTTCTAATGACAGTCATTAGAAATCGTTGCCGGGGCTTTCAGGGTTTGATCGTGTGGGATGGATCTGGTCGCATTTCGGGTGGTGCCTGGCTGTAGTCGCCGAACTCTCCGTCTCTCGCCTCGACCACGGCCCCGACCCCCTCGGTTTCGGCCTTCTCGATAAAGGCGAGCGCGTCGGGCGTGTTCCGCATCAGCCCGTCGAGGATCGGTCCCAGGGTCTGGGTCGAGGCGAGACCCTGGTTTTCGTAGGCCTGGTTGACGATCAGCTTCATCGCGGCGAGTTGGGAGGAGGGGATCCGGCAGAGATCGGCGGCGAGCCCGGCGACCGTCTCTTCCAGGCGTTCGAACGGCACCGACTCGTTGATCAGCTCGACCTCGGCCGCCTGCCGTCCGGTGAAGGGACGACCGGTCAGAGCATGCATCTTCGCCCTGCTCATGCCGAGCCGGTAGAGCCACATTCCCGACAGATACGAACCCCACATCCGGCTGTAGGGAGTGCCGATCACGGCGTCGTCACTGGCGACGACGAGGTCGGCGCAGAGCGCGAAGTCGCTGCCGCCGCCGACGCAGTAGCCGTGGACCTGGGCGATCACCGGCTTTTGGCTGCGCCAGATGCTCATGAACTTCTGCGTCGGTGCGGTCGCCGGGTCGGTCGCCATCGCGAAGTCCTTGCCCGGGTCCCACCTGCCATCGGTCTCCAGTGCCTCGCCCCAATGTTTGAATCCGCCGCCGAAGTCGTATCCGGCGCAGAAGGATCTGCCGATTCCACGGATCACGATCACCTTGACCGCGGGATCGAGGGTGGCTTCCCCGACCGCCGCCTGCACCTCGTCCGGCATCGGCGGCACGATCGTGTTGAGGCGCTCGGGCCGGTTCAGGGAGATCGTCGCGACCTGCCCGTCAACCGCGTAGAGGATCGTTTCGTAGCTCACATCCGTCCTTCTTTCGATCGAGTGATTCGGCGATTCCCCCGGGCCAAACTACTCGATGCCGGTTCAGTCGCCGATCACACCGCCGCCGTCCGGCAGCCGCCGGCGGGCGAACTCCTCGGGTGGGCTGCCGCTGAACTGCTTGAAGTCCCGGATCAGGTGGGCCTGGTCGAAGTAGCCGCAGGACCGGGCCATCTCCGCCCAGCCGACCGGTCTGGCCGAATCGATCAGCGAGACGGCCCGCTCGAAGCGCAGGATCCGGCCGAGCAGCTTCGGTGACAGTCCGATCTGCTCCTTGAACCCGAGGGCGAGGTGACGGCGGCTGCAGCCGATCTCGGTCGCGAGCGCCTCGATCGGAATCGTGCCCCCGCTCTGTTTCAGGCGCCCGAGTGCGCGGGTCACGCTCGGGACCGGCGACCGGGCGTCTTCGAGCCGGGAGCCGAAGAAGCGGTCCAGCAGACCGAAGCGGGCCGACGCGCACGGGGCCTCGGCCACCCGCTCACGGAACAGCTCCGCCCGCCAACCGAACATCTGCTCCAGTGTGACCACCCGGTTGCTCAACTCATGCATCGGAAATCCGAACATGAGGTGGGCTCCGATCGGGGTCAGATTCACTTCGATTCCCCGCTGAGATCCACCTGTCTCGGTCAGTGCGTACCTGTCGGACAAACCCGATACGAATCCGGCCGCCTGCTCGCTCCATCCGCTTTCCTCCTCGGTGATCCGTACGCGGATCGGCTCTCCGAGGTTGATGATCATCGTGACCCGGTCCGACGGCAGTTCCCGACGCCGGACGAAGGTGGATGTTCGCTCCGTGTAGGAGCAGTACGAGTTGATGTGGCCACGCAGGTACGGGGCCGGCCGACCGAAACTGAACTCCCACGAATCGCCATCGGATTCGTGTCTCAGCACCCTGCCCGCAGGGACCTCGCCGCCCATCGTTCAGTCCGGCGGCTGGTGGAGACCGAAGGTGGATCCCTGATGGTCCGTGCATAGCTTGAAGCGGCCGAACCTGGTGACCGATCCTTCGTCGCCTTCTATTTCCAGCTCGACGATCTGTCCGCCCAGTTCCCGCACTCGGGCGATCGATCGGTCGATGTCGTCGACCGCATAGAAGACGCAGGCCGCACCGCCCTCGTCACCGCCATGCATCCCACCGGGCACGTTCGGGGTCTCGATCGCGAATCCGTTGCCCGACGGACCTTGCTCAAAGGTCCAGCCGAACAGTCCTTCATAGAATGCCCGGCCCTTCTCGGTGTCGCCGACACCGAACTCGATGAATGAAACTTCACCCGCCATGTGGCCTCCTCGGATTGATTGTCCGATTCCAGCCTACGTGCGCCCGGCCTTCCGGTATTGGAAATTCGGGAAGTGTGCGTGGATAGCTCGGTGCCATCGGCCGGAGAATCCGGCCGATGGCACCGAGTGAATCACCCGGCCGCTACTTCACGACGCGGAACGCGCCTCGCATAAGCGGGTGGATCCGGCAGAAATACGTGTGGGTTCCGACCGGCAGATCGGCCGGGGTCGTCCACGTGTTCCGGTTGACGGTCGGTGGTCCGCCCGTGCCGAGCTGGCCGGAATCGAACTGAAAGTCACCGTCCGCGATCGGGTACGAAATACCGGTCGACTTGTTGCAGGGCGACTTGCAGGACGTCAGTGAATGCCAGGTCTGGCTGGCCTGATCGGCGGCCGACAGCTCGAAGCTGAACGACTGACCCTGCTTCACGACCGGGGGCCGTCCCGCCGCTCCCGGCAGACGAAAGTCGCCGGCCTCGTAGGTGTAGTTGCCGATCTGGAACGGGCCGCTCGCGAGCGGTCCGTCCGGCAGGGTGGCCGGATCCGGGCCGACCAGCGGCGTGGTACCACCGTGATCGTTGTTCTCCTCGTAGTGTTCGTGGTTGAGGACGCCCTCGCCGTCGACCTTCTTCTCATACGGGTTGTCGCCGTTGGTCTCGTCCGACATGTAAATGACGTTGATGCCCATCGACTCGTACCAGGAGGCCAGCTTGGTCTCGTAGGTCGTCTGGAGGTCGAGCACATCACCCGCCTTCACGGCGACCCGCCAGTCCGGCTTGGTGCTCATCATCGCCACATCCCAGGAGACGGGGCCGGTGGGCGCGAAGTACTTGGCGGTCGATTCGAAGAGACGCACGCGATTGCCCTCGACGTTGGGCTGGGTGTCGACGCAGGCCTGATAGGTGGCCCGTGCGGCGGCATCCTTCTTCTTGACGCTCTTCTGTCCGGCCAGCTTGGCCTTCTTCTGCCGCTTCAGCTTGTTCAGCTGCTTCGTCTTGGCCTTCTTCAGCTTCTTGAACTTCTTCGGGTTCGCCGACTTCAGCTTCTTGAACTTCTTCGCCTTCATCGACTTGACGAGCTTCTTCTGCTTGCCCGACAGACCCTTGAGCGACTTGGCGTAGGCGGCGAGCTGCTTTGTGTAACTCTTCGCCGGAGGACAGGTCGGTCCGGCGTAGCTGGCTCCTTCCCGGCTCAGGAAGAGCTCGGTGTCGAGGCCGCCCGTGTGGACGTGACCGGTGGTGCCGAGCAGAACGCCGTCCCGGTCGACGGTCCACTTGTTCTTCTGACGTCCGTTGCCGTAGGGGTTGACCTTCGCGTCCTGCGGATAGGTGAACTTTCCATCCTCGCCACCCTCGCCGCGATGTACGTCGAAAACCGGGTAGATGCTGCCGTTGTCAACATCCATCCAGATCGGCCGCACCGGCTTCATCGAGGCCGCCTGCGGGGCCGTGTCCGGAATGAAATCGACGGTGTAGGTGATGTAGAGAGTCATCGGCTCGGCGATGAGGTTGTGAATCATGTGATTCAGGAGCCAGCCGTCGGACCTCTTGTACCGGTAGCCGTATCCGGGCGGAAGATCCATGTTGGTCTTCTCTTCGCCGGTCGCGTAGAAACGCTCGGGCCCTCCGCTGGTGGCATCCGAACGAGACGTGTTGAGCCACACGCCGTGATGGAACATCACCTTCGAGGAGCTGGGGATGGTGCCGTCGGCGTAGGTCAGGTTGGGCTGGATGCGGGTGATCCATCCGTCAACCGGTGGCCGCTCGGATCCGGCGATCGGCGCGTATCCGATGCGGTTCTGCCCGGGGGTCACGTTGAGCGGACCGACCGTGTAGGTGGTCTGCACCGCGCCGTCGGCGAGTGCGACCGAAGACCTTACGGCCGCGTCGGCTCCAGGAGTCATCGCCACGAAAAGGCCGGCGAAAAGGGCCAGTGCCAGACCGACGACCATCGTCGCCCGAGCGAGTATTCCCATCACGAAATTCTTTTCCGTCAGTTGAATCATTTCCCCCCCGGGATTGAAGGTCTGGCTCTGATGCCAGACCAATCATCAATAAGGTACCGCTTTGTTCCTACTTGTGAACGCGCCTTGCGCTCATCGCAACGTGCGCTTCGTCTTCGCCGGCTTGCCCCAAGGCACCGAGGCGGCCACCGAAACCTGGATCTTCTTACCCTTCTTGATCGCCTTGCGGCCGCCCTTGCTCAGCTTCACGCTCAGCGTCTTGGACATCCCTCCGGCCAGATTCAGCTTCGAGACGAGACCGATCAGGGTGTTGCCCTTCTTGACCACGATCTCCACCCCGGAGCTCGCGGCCAGCCCGGTCACCTTGACCTTCAGTTTGCCCGACTTGCGGACCTGCTTCAGCTTCTGCGCCGGTATCGCCAGCTTCACTCCCGGTCGCGGAACCGCTGTTCCCGAACCCGACACATCAAGATTTCCGTTCATGCCGGGATGCAGGGTGCAGACGAAGGGATAGGTGCCCGCGCCCAGGTACTGGGTGCCGGCTACCGCCGAGGTGCCGCCGCCCGCAACCGTTTCCGAAACGAACAGCGGCATACCGTCGGGACCGGCACTGGCGGCCGTGACGTTGTGGAAGGCGAGCGAATCACCCTGGTTCACGAAGTTCGAGGTCTCACCGGGCGCCTGCGTGAACGGTCCCGCTCCGAACGTGCAGCAGGTCGGGCTCGCGGTGATGTCGACCGCCTGCGCCGGTCCGGCCCCGTAGAGGAGCAGCCCCAGAGTCGCGGCCAGCCCTGTCAAGTAGATCTTCCTAATCCCTCCCATCGGCGCATCATGACGATTCCGGGATGCTCTTTCAAGCGAGGTACGCATCAAGAGCCACCGACCACCCGGTAGGCCATGTGGGTGACGAGGCTGTTGCCGCGCACGCTCACGGTCTCGAGTCCAATGCCGCCGACATCATCGAGCAGCCGTTCTCCAGCCCCGAGAAGTACTGGAGCGACGTGCAGGCGCAACTCGTCGATCGCCCCGGCGTTCAGGTACTGGCGCACGGTCTCGGCCCCGCCGGCGATCGCGACATTCCTCTCCCCCGCAGCCTCTCTGGCCTGAGCGAGCGCCGAATCGATGCCATCGGTGACGAAGGTGAAACTAGTGCCTCCCTCCATCTCCAATGTGGGCTTCGGATAGTGGGTCAAGACGAAGACGGGCGCGTGATACGGCGGGTCGTCGCCCCACCAGCCGTGCCACTCCTCGTCCCAATCGCCGCGGATCGGGCCGAACATGTTGCGCCCCATGATGAACGCGCCCGCGTCGACGATCGCATCGATCTCGGCCCGGTTCTCCTCCGGTTCATCGAACATCCACCTGTGGAGAGCCTCGGCGCGCTCACCGAGCGGATCCTCACGGCTCTGATCGGGTCCGGCGGCGTATCCGTCCAGCGAAATGGAGATGTCACACGTGACTTTGCCCATTCCCGGAACCTACTCCCGCCGAACCCCGGAATCAACGCGAAACGCGCTTGATGCAGGCCTTACGTTTCGACTTCTTCTTGATCTTCTTGCACTTCTTCAGTGCCCGGGCCTTGGCGTTCGCCTTCACGCCGTTTCCGGCCTTCGAACCCGAACCCGATTCGACGACCCTGGGATCGTCCTCCCGGCCCACGGGCCGCTCGGCGGGATCGCCGACAGGCGGGTCGTCGGACGAAACCGGTGTGTCCGGGTCGGCCGGTGTTTCCGGATCGACCGGTGGCTTCGGATCGACCGGCGGATCCGGTGTCTCCGAAGAATCGGCGTCACCCGGCGGCGGGTCGGCCAGGAAGTGCTCCAGGATCCGGTTCGGAGAGAGCGCCTTGCCGTAGTAGGCGACCTCATCCAGGGATCCCTTGAACCAGGGCTGGATCTCACCGAAGCCGACATAGAAGGTCGAGGACGAGCTGGGACGCTTGGTCGCCTCGGCCGAGGCACGGAACTCACCGTCGACGTAGAGGGAGATGTTCACCCCGTCCCAGACTCCGACCACCTGAGTGAAGCGTCCCGGTGTCAGACCGGGACTGGTCGAGACGGTGGTTCCCATGTGGCGGAAGGAGAGCACCCCGTCCTCGCCGACGAAGATCTCACCGGCGTCGCCGTGGCCGACGATCGACTGTCTGCGCTGATCGTCCGGGTTCGCCCAGACCTCGATCGTGCTCTGGAACTTCGGCGCCGGGATCGAGGAGACGAAGCCGTAGCCGGAGGCACCGTGGAAGCGGCGGGCGCGATCACCATCGCCGGAGATCCCGACCGGTCCCGATTCCTGGCCGTTCTTGTACGTGCCGTCTCGATGCGCCGGCCCCGAATCCTTCATCGGGGCGCCGTTCGCGTCACCCAGACGGTAGTAGGCGATCGGCGCGTCGTCGTTGTAGATGTCCTCGAACGACTTCACCGTGTACTTGTGCGTGTGGGTGCGGATCAGCTCTGAGCTGTCTATCGCGGTGACCACGACCGTGTGCTCGCCGGGGCTGTCCGGCAGCGTGCCCTCGTTCGCGATCGGCACGCCGTCCACGGTCGCCGTGCAGGACGCGACCGTCTCGAAACCATCGAGGTCGTCACAGGAGAAGTGAAGCGGCGGCACCTTGGTCCGCGCGTAGAGACCACCGTTGTTCGGCTGGTGGATATCCGCGGAAGGACGCTGGATCGGCGGGCCGTCCGGGGCCGGCGAAGGAACGTCCTTGGCGGTGCCGACGTGGTAGCGGGTCCAGATGTCATGCGCCGAAAGCGCGCTGCCGTAGTAGGCCGCCTCATCCAGGTATCCATGGAACCACGGCGCCTGATCGCCGTATCCGACGTAGAGCGTGCTCGTGCCCGAGGGCGGCTTGTTCGCGGTCGAACTCGACCCGACCAGGTTGCCGTTCACGTAGAGCTTGGTCGTCTGCCCGTTCCAGGTGGCGGCGACATGCCACCAGGTGTTCGGGGTGAGGACCGGGCCCTCCGAGTAGACGGTGTCCTGGGTCTGGCGCAGCGCGAGCTTGCCCTCCGGGGTCACGAAGAGCTGGCCGCCCCCGCCCTGACCCATGACCGAGCCGGCCTTGTCGTCAGCCCGGTTGATCCAGGCCTCGATCGTGTAGGCGCTCTTCGGGGCGACGATGTTGTTGGTGAAGCCGTAGCCGTCGCGCGCCGGGAAGAAGGCCGAGAAATCCTGCGGATCGGCGTTCAGGTCACATGTGTATGGAGCATGAGGCCGGATGTGGCAGCTCGGGGCGGGCGGCTGACGCAGAGCGATCCCGTTCTTGAACTCGCCGTCGTTGTGGTTGCCGGAACTGTCGGCCATCGGATCGGAGCCGAGCTGGTCACCGAGGCGGTAGTACGCGATCGGACCCTTGCCGTTGATCACGTCGGCGTACTTCGGCGGATCGACAGCGTAGGAATGGACCACCTGATGAGTGTTGCCGGCGTGATCTTCGGCGTTGACCACGAAGCGGAAGTTGCCGAGGCGGCTGGTGTCAACCGTCGAAGGGCCGCTGCAGGTCTTGATGCCGGAGGCGCCCGGAGGGTTGCCGGCCGGAGGATCGTCACAGGTGAAGACGGACGGGACGTGCTGTCCGAGCGTGAAACGCTCGCGCATCGCCGGCTTGGTCAGAGTGATGGTCGGCTTGGTCTGGTCGACCAGGAAGGTGGTCTTCGCCGGGGTCGGGTCCACGTTGCCGGCCATGTCGGTGGCGCGTGCCTCGAAGGTGTGGACACCCTCGGTCAGATCATCGACCGAGAAGATTCCGGCCCGGGTCGGTGACGACGGGTCGGAGTCGGGATGGTCGCAATGCTCCCATGTTCCTCCGTCGATCCGGCACTCGAGGAACGTGCCGGAGGAGGTGAGCGGGGTCGCGTCCTGGGCGTGGAAGGTGAAGTCGCGTGAAGTGGTGTTGCTCGGCCCGGGCGGTGTGACCGTGTCGATCACCGTGTCCGGGATGCCGCTGTCGATCCAGAAGGCCGCGACCCAGGTGTTGTGTACCGGGTCATCGGGATCCGCCCCGATGTTGCCGAGCTCGATGTTGAACTGGCGGGCGACCATGTCGTACTTGCCGTCCTGGAGCGGCGCGCCGTCGGGCAGCGGTTCCGTCGAAGGCTGGAAGTAATCGGGGAAGCTCGTCGGCAGGAGTACGTACTTCTTCCGGTCGGTGATATCCGCCATGTGGATGTTCCAGTCGCCGTCGATGTCGAGGGCGTCCTCGCCACTGCCGACCGGCATCTGATTCAGGAACCGGTTCTTGAGCAAACCGCCGAACGGGTTGTTCTCCTTCACCTGCTCCGTGTAGTAGAGCCTGACGTGCACGTCGGTGGAGTACTTGAGGAAGTTGAGGCTGGCGTCTCCGCGAAAGTCGACCGGCGAGGTCGGCGAGGCGGAGTCGGGGACCGGGTTGACGATGGCGGCGGATGCACTGGACGTGAGGAAGGCACCGAAGGCGACGAGAACCAAAGCGGCGAAAAAGCTGCGAATCGTCGGTTTGAAGTTCTTCGAAAAATGCAATGCCGAATCCACGCCACACACCCCAGTCGTGTCGAAAGTTGATCTTGGACGGACTTCGCCGTCTCCCTGGCGGCAGAGTAGCGGATAGTCCGTACGCCGTGTGGTAATCCCGTGAAGAACACAGCAAACCGCTCTAGAAAGCCGAAAACAGGGTTTACATAACGACGGAATCAGGACGTCATGCCGAGGACAAGCTGCGCTGTTTCGGCGGGCACGTCGAGCTGCGGACAGTGGCCGACACCGTCAAGCTCGATCCATTCGGCGTTCGGCAGCCACTCCTCGCGGTACCGGGTCGCCGTGTCGGGCCAGGAGAGGACCCTGTCCCCCGTGCCCCAGACCATTCGCACCGGGCAGGTCACCTTCTCCGCGTCGAGGCTCCATCCCTCTTCCAGGGCGGCATCGATCAGGGGCGCCACACCATCGCAGCGGATCACACCGAGGATCTGGTGGGCGATCAGCTCGGCCGGGATGTGCTCGTAGTTATTGGTGGTGAACTGAGTCGCCAGCCGCCGTCCCTCCGGGGTGGCGACCATCGCGTCGATGTGGGCGGCCGCGCCCTCGAGCTGCGCCTTCATCGTCACGAAGAACCCGAGGGTGTCGCGGAACGAGTCGTCACCCGCCGCCCAGCCGCCGGCCGGCGCCAGCGCGACCACCGACCTCGCGCGGCCGCGGGCGGCGAGCCGAAGCGCGAGATAGCCGCCGAGCGAGTTGCCGGCGATGTGCGCGGTCCCGATGCCGGCTTCGTCCAGCATGGCCTCGATCTGATCGAGCACCTCTTCCTGAACCACCGGCGTTCTGAGCGGCGGCCCACCGGCATGTCCGGGCAGGGTCGGAGCGAAAACGTCGTGGTGCTTTTCGAGTTCCGGCAGGATCAGATCCCAGCCGCGCCAGGTGTCGGTGAAACCGTGAAGCAGGACCAGTGGCGGGCCGGACCCGGCGCGCCATGAAGGGGTGAATTCCGAGTTCATGGGCCCAGGCTAGAGCAGCGTTAGCCGGGAACACTCCCGGCCCGATATTCGAGCGATGTTTGCGATTCGGGCCCCGGGGGAACAGGAACAGACAGACCAGAGAGACAGAGAGACATCTGCACGGCCCACTGGGTTCTAGGGCAGCGCTCGCAGGGGGAACCCTTCGAAGAGAGGCTGAAAATGGAAACCCAAGAGTTACAGGGCCGTGAAGCGGCCGACCCGATCCGAAATCATCTCGCGACGGAGCGGATTCTGTGGCGCCGCCGGGACGAAGATCCGCGGGCGAAGGAAGAGCTGATCGATCGCTACCTTCCGTTCGCCAAACGGCTGGCGGGCCGCTACATCAACAACCGCGAGGCTTTCGATGATCTGTTCCAGGTCGCCTCGGTCGGCCTCGTCAACGCCGTCAACCGTTTCGACCCGGACAACGGCTCGAGTTTCGCGGCGTTCGCGTCGCCGACGATCAACGGCGAGCTGAAGCGGTATTTCCGGGACCGGATATGGCTGGTGCGGGTGCCGAGGGGGATCCAGGAGGAGATCCATTCGGTCGACAGGGCCTCTGAGGAACTGGGCGCCGAACTCCATCGCCGGCCGACCCGGGAGGAGGTCGCGAACCGGGCGGATCTCGCTCCATCCCAGGTGGACGAGGCGATCCGCGCCAAGGGAGATCGCATCCCGGTCTCTCTCGACCTGCCGGTCGATGGCGAAGAGCGGGTGCCCGCCAATCGCCACGGAGCGGAAGATCCGGGCTTCCGCCTCTTTGAGGAGAAGGACGAGATCCGCCGGGCCGTCCACGACCTCACCGGCACCGAACGGGTCGTGCTGCGTCTGCGATTCATCGAAGACATGACCCAGACCGAGATCGCCGACCGGATCGGTTTCTCCCAGATGCACGTATCGCGCCTGCTGCGCCGGACCCTCGGCAAGCTGAGCTCGCGGACGACGGCCGACTGAACTCAGGTCCGCCGGCACCGGCGGGCCGCGATCCCACTGTTATGTTGAGCCCATGCCGATCCCCGAGTTCGTCCTGGCCCTCAGAGAGAAGATCGGCCACGATCCGCTCTGGCTCTCCGGGGCCACCGCGGTGATCATCGACGGTGACCGCATCCTGCTGGTCCGCCGGGCCGAGGACGGAGAGTGGTCCCCGGTGACCGGGGTGACCGATCCCGGGGAGGAACCGGCCGACACCGCGGTCAGGGAGTCACTCGAAGAGGCCGGGGTCGTGGTCGAGGCGCAGCGGCTCTGCTCGATCGGCGTGACCGAGCCGATCACCTACTCGAATGGGGACCGGACCCAGTACATCGATCACACCTTCCGCTGCCGCTACGTCTCGGGTGAGGCCAGGGTGAGTGACGAGGAGACCACCGACGTCCGCTGGTTCCGCCTCGACGAGATGCCGGAGATGCCGGCCCATTTCGCCGACCGGATCAGGGCCGCACGGATCGAGTCGGGGCCGGCCGAGTTCGGCGGCGGACGGGCACCCTCGGCCTCAGCGCCAGGCTAGTTCCGCACCTGGTTCGAGCACGCTGACCGCGATGCCGTGCTCGGCCCCGGCGGTCTCGAATGCCGCTGCCGCGTCGGGCGTCGGCTCGTAGAGTCCCGGAACGTCGATGCCGTCGTAATGGATCGGCACCGCGAGCTCGGCTCGCAGCATCGCCGCGGCGGCCGCGGCCTGCTCGGGGCTCATCGAGGCGAGGAAGGGGCTCGGCGGCTGGCGGTGGGGAAAGTCGCAGGTGGCGCCGTTGACCGGCAGAAAGACCGCGTCGAAGGGCTTGAAGCGGGATGCGATCGGCCACCAGGCGCCGTGGTAGATCGTGTCGCCGGCGTGAAGGATCCGCCTGCCCGCCGCTTCGACCACCCAGGAGATCTGGGGATCGCCGAAGCCGTCGGAGGCGGGCACCGCGGTCGCGGTGAACGGTCCGGCCTCATGGGTCTGCCAGGGCTCGACGGTGATCACCGTCGAGGAGCCTGCGGCCAGGCCGGCCTCGGCGGCGGCGGTCGCCACCCGGTCCCAGTCGTCGCCGGGAGCCGGCGGCGGCCTCAGGACCAGCCCGTCCTCGGTCAGAGCCCTGCCGAGCGCGACGGGGTCGGTGTGATCGGCGTGAAGATGGGTCACGAGGGCCGTCTCCACCGGTCCGTCCGGGGCCGGCAGCGGGCCGGTCACCTCTTCGATGAAGGGGGCCATCGCGTTCCGTTCCTCGAACAGATCGATGACCAGCCGGTGCTCGCCGAGCGAGAGCTGAACTCCGGCCCAGCCGAGACGTTTGACAACGAGTTCGTCTTTCATGCCGGGATTAATAGCATACGATCGTTCGCTAACGATCGTCCGTTCGCTAAAATCATCTCCATGAGCCCCCGCGCCTCCGCCTCGGCCGCCGCCGAGACCCGATCCGGAATCATCGACGCCGCCGTGCGGCAAGCCTCACTCGAGGGCCTCGAGTCGGTGACCATCGGCCGGCTGGCCGGCAGCCTCGAGATGAGCAAGGCCGGAGTCATCGGCCCCTTCGGCACGAAGGAGCGGATCCAGCTGGCGGCGCTTGAATCGGCGATCGAGATCTTCCGGCGGAAAGTGTGGTCACCGGCCTCGGAAGCCGAACCGGGACTGTCCCGGCTGGAGGCGATCACGGAGGCCTGGCTCGACTACCTGACCGGCGAGGTCTTTCCCGGAGGCTGCTTCCTCACCGGGGCGGCCGCCGAATTCGATGGCCGGCCCGGAGAGGTCCGCGACGCGGTCGACCGCACCTTGAGACTCTGGGAAGGTGTGCTCGAGCACGAGGCCGAGGTGGCGGTCGAGAAAGGTGAGCTGCCCGCGGAGACCGACCCGGGCCAGATCGCGTTCGAGATACACGCGATCGCCCAGGGGGTCAATCAGGCCCGCCAGCTGCGGGATGATCCCAGGGCCCGCGAACGGGGCGCCACCGCGTTCCGCAGGATCCTGAACGCGGACGGAGCGGTCAGCCCTTCTTCGCGGTGAGGCTGACCGAGCCGGCGCAGATCCAGACGTACGAGCTGTAGATGTCCGGGCCCGGGGTGAGGAAGGAGTAGTTCAGCTTGACCTTGCCCTTCAGCTTCGGCCCGTTGCCCTTGATCAGGACGTCGTAGTTCTTGGTCACCTCGACGCCGCCGTCGAGCGCCGCGGGCTGGAGAGCCTTGGTCTTCTTGCCCTTGCCGAGTGTGAAACCTCCCGGCGGCTGGAAGAGCTCGGCGCCGGCGCGGCTCTGGGAACTGCCGGTGGTCTCGACACAGATCACCGGCACGGTGCCGTTGATCCTGGTGATCTTCCTGCCGGCGAGCTTGAAGGTGAACTTGCCGCCGTTCTCGGTCTTCGCGGTGTAGATGCCGTTCGCCGGAGCCTTGGCCGCGGCCTGGGTGGGAGCGGCGATCACAAGGGCGAGCAGGCAGAGGATCGGGATCGATCCCAGAAGGTTTCGCGTTCCGTTTCGCATTGAGTTCCTCGATTCGTTTGGACGGGTGAACCGCATACTGCGAAACGACCGTTGCGAAAAGCTTGCGGGGTGGAGACGATCT
>DATJUB010000049.1:0-67285 GCA_035502775.1 Solirubrobacterales bacterium
CCAAAAGCGCCCCCAGTTAGACGTCGTTCCAGAAATCTAGGCCGAGGTCGGTCATCCAGTTCTGGATCTCTATGTTCAGGCGGAAGAACTCTCCGGTCCAGATCAGGATTCCCATTGCGATCAGGATGATTCCTCCGACCGCGATGATCACGTTGTAATGCCTCTTGACGACCGCGAAAGCGGTGGTCATCCGGTTGAAGGCGACCGCGGTCACCAGGAACGGGATCGCGAGGCCGGCTGAATAGACCGCGAGCAGGAAGGCTCCCCTCGCGGCCGAGTCGGACAGGGACGCGGCGGACAGGATCGCCCCGAGAGTCGGGCCGATGCAGGGCGTCCAGGCGATCGCGAAAGCAGCCCCGGCGACGATCGGGCCGCCCTTGCCCGCCTTCGCCATGAGAGCGTCGAAATGCCACTCGCGATTGAGCCGGAGCACGAAGAAGGAGGCGATGAAGAGAACCCCCATCAGGATGATCAGCGCACCCGAGATCTTCTCCAGCAGATCCCGGTGATCGTTGAGGATCGAACCGAGCTTGGTCGCGCTCAGGCCCATCAGGATGAAGATCGCCGAGAAGCTGGCGCAGAAGATCAGGCTCGGCACCAGGACCTTCCGCCAGCCGTTCTCGTCGAGCTCGTCGACCGAGACTCCGGACACGGCCGAGAGGTAGCCCGGCACGAGGGGCAGCACACAAGGCGAGAGGAACGAGACCATGCCGGCCAGAAGGGCGGCGAAAAGTCCGACTCCGGAAGAGGGGTCTGTCACGGCGAGAACGTCCAAGGACCACAGAGCGTAGTCGGGCGGGCCCGCGGGGCGCGGTCATATGATCAACGCAGGTGAGATCGACCGACCGAAGGAGTGACCGTGACTGAGCAGACGCATCGGCTGGACGGACAGGTGGTGGCGATCACCGGCGGTGCCGGCGGGATCGGCCTCGCGACGGCGAAGGCATTGGTCTCCGCAGGGGCGAAGGTCTCGCTCGGAGACCTCGATGAGGCCGCGGCCGAACAGGCGGCGGACCAGCTGGGACACGGCAACATCGGCGGACACCTCGACGTCACCGACATGGCCTCGTTCGAAGCGTTCGCCGAACGCACAGAGGCCGAGGTCGGGCTGCTCGACGTGCTCATCAACAACGCCGGCGTGATGATCCTCGGCCCGTTGGAGGACGAACCCGAGGCGATCACCGCGGTCTCGGTCGGGGTGAACCTGACCGGAGTGATCAACGGCACCAAGATCGCGATGAAACGGATGAAGCCCCGCGCCCGCGGCCGGATCATCAACGTCGCCTCACAGGCCGGCAAGGTCGGCTTCCCCGGCGGCGCGACCTACTGCGCCACCAAGTTCGCCGTGGTCGGCCTCTGCGAAGCCGTCCGGAACGAGCTGCGGGGGACCGGAGTGGGGGTGACCTGCGTCATGCCCGGTCCGGTCGACACCGAGCTGGGAGCCGGGATCGGCAATGCGAGAGGCGTGGAGACCCTGCGGCCCGAGGACGTCGCCGGCGCGATGGTCCGGGCGATAGCCAAGGGCGAATCGGAGGTGTGGCTGCCGCGCAAGACCCGGTTCCTCCAGCCGCCGACCTCACTGCTACCCGCGGGCGGACGCGACTTCATGCTGCGGGCCTTCAACGCGGACAAGGTTCTGGCCAAGGCGGACACCGCGCGGCGGGCCGAATACGAGCGCAAGGTCTCCGGGGACGGCTGACACCGAAGCCGGATTTCCCTGCCACAAGCCTTCCGGTGGCGATTTGGCCAGCGGGATAGGTGGGAGACGGTTACCTTCGATATCCTGTCTCGGTGGACTGGCTCCGGCCGGGGGCGGTTCCGACCGCCAAGACCACCGCATCCCGACCACCAAATAGCCCGCGCCGGCACTGAAAGCGCGTAAACAATGACTGAATTCGCCACGTCGTCCCGGTCCTCAGACGGACTGTACGACTCCAGATTTGAACATGATGCTTGCGGAGTTGCCATGGTTGCGCGGCTCGACAACGATCCGCGCCACGAAGTGGTGTCGCAGGGCCTGCTCGCACTCGAGAACCTCGAACACCGCGGCGCCGCCGGCGCGGACGCCAGCACCGGAGACGGTGCGGGCATCCTGCTCCAGCTCCCCGACCTCTTCTTCCAGGAGGCCACCGACTTCGACCTGCCGCCCGCCGGCCGGTACGGCGTCGCGATGTGCTTCCTGCCGCAGGACGAAACCAAGCGGACCGAGCTCAAGCGGCTGATCGCCGAAACCGCCGAAGGCGAGGGCCAGAAGGTCCTCGGCTGGCGGGACGTTCCGGTCGACACCGGGCACGTCGGCGATACCGCCAACCTCAGCCGCCCGCATGTGGCCCAGCTGTTCGTGGCCGCCGCCGACGAACTCGCCTCCGATCAGGACGCCTTCGAACGCAAGCTGTACGTGATCCGCCGTGTCTGTGAGATCGCGGCCGGCGACCAGCTCTACATCGCCTCGTTCTCGTCCCGGACCATCGTCTACAAGGGCATGCTCACCTCGTACCAGGTGCCCGGCTTCTATCCCGAACTGCGGGACGAACGGGTCCGCTCGGCGCTGGCCCTGGTCCATTCCCGCTTCTCGACCAACACCTTCCCGAGCTGGGATCTGGCCCATCCGTTCCGCCTGATCGCCCACAACGGCGAGATCAACACGCTGCGCGGCAACATCAACTGGATGCGGGCCCGTGAATCGCAGCTCGCCTCCGAACTGTTCGGCGAGGACCTGCACAAGGTGACCCCGGTCGTCCGTCCCGACGGCTCCGACTCGGCCACCTTCGACAACGTGCTCGAGCTGCTGATGCTCGCCGGCCGTTCGCTGCCGCACGCGGCGATGATGATGATCCCGGAGGCTTACCGCAACCGCGAAGACCTCTCCGAGGAGCTGAAGAGCTTCTACGCCTACCACGCCTGCCTCATGGAGCCGTGGGACGGCCCCGCCGCCGTCTGCTTCACCGACGGCCGCGTGATCGGCGCGACCCTGGACCGCAACGGCCTCCGTCCCGGACGCTGGGTCGAGACCAAGGACGGCATGGTCGTGCTCGGATCCGAGATCGGCCTGCTCGACATCAAGCCGGAGGACATCAAGCGCCTCGGGCGCCTGCAGCCCGGCAAGCTCTTCCTGGTCGACCTGGAGAAGCACCGGATCATCGAGGACGAAGAGGTCAAGCGCGAGATCGCGACCCAGCAGCCGTACGGCGAATGGTTCGACCGCGCCTCGGTCCACTTCGACGACCTGCCGACCGCGTACGTGACCATGACCGGCGTCCAGCCGACGCCGAGGCGCCAGCTGGCCTTCGGCTACACGCAGGAGGATCTGCGGGTGCTGATCGCGCCGATGGCCGCCACCGGGGCCGAGCCGATCGGTTCGATGGGCAACGACACCGCCCTGCCGGTGCTGTCCGACAACCGTCCGCCGCTCTACAGCTACTTCAAGCAGCTGTTCGCGCAGGTCACGAACCCGCCGGTCGACCCGATCCGCGAAGAGGTCGTGATGAGTCTCGCCGTCGGTGTCGGCAGCGAGCTCAACCTGCTCACCGAATCCGAGAAACACGCCCACCAGCTCTGCCTCGACCAGCCGATCCTGATGAATCAGGAGCTCGAGACGATCCGCCACGTCAACCATGACATCTTCAAGGCGGACACGATCGACATCACCTGGGACGTCGCCGACGGCCCGGAAGGTCTCGCGACCCGTATGCAGGCCGTCTGCGAAGAGGCCGAAGAGGCGATCGAGAGCGGCTTCAACATCATCATCCTGTCCGACCGGCGCTCCGGTCCGCGGCGGGTGCCGATCCCGGCCCTGCTGGCGGTCGCCGGCGTCCATCACCATCTGGTCAAGGCCGGAACCCGCCTGCGGGCCGGTCTGGTCCTGGAATCGGGCGAGCCGCGCGAGGTTCACCACATGGCGACCCTGATCGGCTACGGCTGCAGCGCGATCAACCCGTACCTGATGCTGGACACGGTCGACGATCTGGTCGTCCAGGGCCTCGTGCCCGACATGGACTCACCGGAACGCGGCCAGCGGAACGTCGTCAAGGCGATCGGCAAGGGCCTGCTGAAGACCATCTCGAAGATGGGCATCTCGACGATCCAGTCCTATTGCGGCGCCCAGATATTCGAGGCCGTCGGTCTCGACAAGGACCTGGTCGACAAGTACTTCACCGGCACGTCCTCACGCATCGGGGGCATCGGCCTCGACGTGATCGCCAAGGAGACCCTCGACCGTCATGCCTCGGCCTTCCCCGGAAGCCACGAGGACCTGCTGCCGGTCGGCGGCGTGTACGCCTGGCGCCGCGACGGCGAGTTCCACCAGTGGAACCCCGAGACGATCTCGCTGGTCCAGCACGCGGTGCGCGGCGAGGGCGGCGACGCCCAGGCCAAGTACGACGAGTTCGCCGAACAGGTGAACGACACCGCGGTCAAGAAGGCGACCCTGCGTGGGCTCTTCAAGCTGAAGGAATCGGCCAGCCCGATCTCGATCGACGAGGTCGAACCGGCCTCGGAGATCGTCAAGCGCTTCGCCACCGGCGCGATGTCGCTCGGCTCGATCTCCCGCGAATCGCACGAGAACCTGGCGATCGCGATGAACCGTCTCGGCGGCAAGTCGAACACCGGCGAGGGCGGGGAGGACCCGGTCCGCTTCACCCCCGACGAGAACGGCGATTCCCGCCGCTCTTCGATCAAGCAGATCGCCTCCGGCCGCTTCGGCGTGACCATCCACTACCTGTCGAACGCCGATCAGCTCCAGATCAAGATGGCCCAGGGAGCGAAGCCCGGCGAGGGCGGTCAGCTGCCCGGCCACAAGGTCGACAAGTACATCGGTTCGGTCCGTCACACGACCCCCGGCGTCAGTCTGATCTCGCCGCCGCCGCACCACGACATCTACTCGATCGAGGACCTGAAGCAGCTGATCTACGATCTGCGCTGCGCCAACCCGACCGCGTCGGTCTCGGTCAAGCTGGTCTCCGAGGTCGGAGTCGGCACGGTCGCCGCCGGTGTGGCGAAGGCCAACGCCGATCACGTGCTGATCGCCGGACATGACGGCGGCACGGGAGCCTCACCGCTCTCGTCGGTCCAGTCGGCCGGCATTCCGTGGGAGATCGGCCTCGCCGAAACCCAGCAGACCCTGATCAAGAACGACCTGCGTTCACGGATCCGGGTCCAGACCGACGGCCAGCTGAAGACCGGCCGCGACGTCGTGATCGCCGCGCTTCTCGGAGCCGACGAGTACGGCTTCTCGACCGCGCCGCTGATCGCGTCGGGCTGCATCATGATGCGCGCCTGCCACCTGAACACCTGTCCGGTCGGCATCGCGACCCAGGATCCGGAGCTGCGCAAGCGCTTCAAGGGTCAGCCGGAGCATGTCGTCAACTACTTCTTCTATGTCGCCGAAGAGGCCCGGAAGATCATGGCTTCGCTCGGCGTCAAGTCGATCGACGACCTGATCGGCCGGACCGAGCTGCTCGAAGCCGACGACGCGGTCGAACACTGGAAGGCCCGGGGCATCGACCTCAGTAGCGTGCTGGCCTTCCCGGAGGGCGTGCCGGCCGACGCGGCCCGTCGCCAGACCGTGGATCAGGAATCGCCGCTCGAGGACAACCTGGACTGGAAGCTGATCGACAGCGCCCGTGAGGCGATCGACAACGGCACCCCGGTCGAGTTCGACGCCGAGGTCCGCAACGTCGACCGCTGTGTCGGCGGCATCCTCTCCAACGCGATCGCCACCAAGCACGGTGCGGTCGGACTCGGCGAGGACACGATCAAGATCAACCTGCGCGGGGCCGCCGGACAGTCCTTCGGCGGCTGGCTGGCTCCGGGAGTCAGCTTCTCGCTGCGCGGCGAGGTCAACGACTACGTCGGCAAGGGACTTTCGGGAGGCACGATCTCGGTCGCTCCGCCGGAGGGCATCTCCTACGTGCCGGAAGACAACGTGATCGTCGGCAACACCGCCCTCTACGGGGCGACCCGGGGCCGCGCTTTCTTCCGCGGCATCGGCGGCGAGCGTTTCGCGGTCCGGAACTCCGGTGCCGTGGCCGTGATCGAAGGTGTGGGTGACCACGGCTGCGAGTACATGACCGGCGGTGAAGTGGTCGTTCTCGGCCCGACCGGACGCAACTTCGCGGCCGGCATGAGTGGCGGCATCGCCTATGTGCTCGACGAGGACGGCGAGTTCGAGAAGCGGATCAACCCGACCATGACCAACCAGATCGAAGAGCTCGACCAGGCGGACCTGCTGGGACTCCGCGACCTGATCACCGAGCATTTCGACCGGACCGGATCGGCGGTCGCCCGCCGGATCCTGGACGACTGGGAGGCGAGCTCCTCGAAGTTCGTGAAGGTGTTCCCGGCCGACTACAAGCGTGTCCTGGCCGAACTTGAAAACGAGCCGGCCGCCGGAGAAGGTCCCGATACCGAGGATGCGGTGGACGTCATCGGCGAACCCGAGCCGATCGCTTCGGCCAAGAAGGAGAACTAGTCAATGGGCAAGCTCGGCGGTTTCCTCGAGATCGAACGTGTCGGCATCCCCTACCGGGACGCCAAGGAACGGGTCGGTGACTACAGCGAGTTCGTGGTGCAGCGCAGTGACGAAGAGGTCGCTGAGCAGGGCGCCCGCTGCATGGAATGCGGCGTGCCGTTCTGTCACAACGGCTGCCCGCTCGGCAACCTGATCCCCGACTGGAACGACCTCGTCTACCACGGCCGCTGGCAGGACGCGATCCGCCAGCTGCACGCGACCAACAACTTCCCCGAATTCACCGGGAGGCTCTGCCCGGCCCCCTGCGAGGCGTCCTGCGTGCTCGAGATCCGGGAGAACGAGGCGGTCACGATCAAGCAGATCGAACAGACCATCGTCGATAGGGCCTGGAAGGAAGGCTGGATCCGTCCGCGTCCGCCGAAGCGCGAGAGCGGCCGGACCGTGGCCGTGGTCGGAGCCGGCCCGGCCGGCATGGCCGCCGCCCAGCAGCTGCGCCGCAGCGGACACAGCGTCACCCTCTTCGAACGCGACGAGGCCGCCGGCGGCCTCATCCGTTTCGGCGTTCCCGACTTCAAGATCGAAAAGACCGTGGTCGAGCGCCGCGTCCAGCAGCTGATCCATGAGGGTGTCACCGTCAGGTGCGGGGTGGACGTCGGTGTGGATATCACCGTCGATGAGCTGAACGAACAGTTCGACGCGGTCGTCCTTTCGACCGGATCGCGGGTTCCGCGAGACCTGCCGGTCCCGGGACGCGAGCTCGACGGCGTCCATTTCGCGATGGACTACCTCTACATCCGCAACCGCTGGCTCGCGGCCGAGGAAGGCCCGAAGCCACTGACCGCGCCGCCGGAGCCGGGCACGATCACCGCCGCCGGCAAGAACGTCGTCGTGATCGGCGGTGGTGACACCGGTGCCGACTGCGTCGGCCACTCGATCCGTGAGGGCGCCAAGCAGGTAGTCCAGCTGGAACTGCTGCCCGAGCCGCCGGAGAATCGTCCCGACGACCGCACCCCGTGGCCGCTCTGGCCCCAGAAGTACCGCCTTTCGTACGCGATGGAGGAGGGGCTCGCGGTCGAGAAGAGCGAACAGGACTTCTCGGTGACGACCACTCATCTCACCGGTGAGGACGGCAAGGTCAAGGTGCTGCACGCCGCAAGGGCCGACGGCGCTCCGCCGTTCGGACCGGTCGACGGCACCGGCTTCGAGATCGAGGCCGACCTGGTGCTGCTGGCGATGGGTTTCCTCCATCCGGAACAGGAACTGCTCGACAGCCTCGGCTGCGAGAAGGACGGCCGCGGCAACATCAAGGCCGGCACCTACGCGACCTCCGTACCGGGTGTTTTCGCCGCCGGTGACGCCCGTCGCGGCCAGTCGCTGATCGTGTGGGCGATCAATGAAGGCCGCCAGTGTGCCCGCATGGTCAACCGCTTCCTCGATGCCCTGCCGAAGACGCCGGAGGTTCACTCCGGCAACGTCGAGCCCGAGGATCGCGGCCCCGAGGGACCGCCGAATCACGTCTCGCCGGGCATGGGTCCGGATCCGAGCGTGTCGGCCGGTCGCGCGCAGGAAACCTGAACAGGGAATCAGGATCGCTTCGCTTCGCTGTGCGATCCTGATTTCGATAGAACAAGGAACCTGAATCACTTCGCTTCGCTGTGCGATTCAGATTTCGAAGCCTCGCCAAGCGGTCGAGACTGTTGTTACGTCTTTCGTAACAACAGGACGGTGCCAACCGCTGCGCTGATCAGTGATCCGGCGAAGATCCCGATCTTCGCCACCTCGATCACGTCGGGGTTGCCGTAGGCGAGCTGCGAGATGAAGAGCGACACGGTGAAGCCGATGCCGCCGAGCGCGGCGATGCCCCAGACGTGGCCCGGCGCGACCCCCTCCGGGGTCTTCGCCCAGCCGAACCGCTCGGCCGCGAAGATCGAGAGACTGATCCCGAAAGCCTTGCCGAGCACCAGTCCGAGGACGATGCCCCAGAAGAGCGAATTGCCGAGGGCGTCACCCAGGATGGCGCCGCTGAGCGGGATTCCGGCGTTGGCGAGAGCGAAGAGCGGCACGATCAGCAGGGCCGAGTACGGATGCAGCGCATGCTCCAGTTCTTCGAGCACATGCCTGCCCTTCAAGGGCTTGGCCGGGGTGAGCAGGCCGAGCAGGACCCCGGCGATGGTCGCGTGGACTCCTGACTCGAAGAAGCCGAGCCACACGACCGCCCCGATCAGCACGTACGGGCCGATCCTGCGGATGCCGAAACGCTGCATCGCCACGACCAGCAGCAGGCCGCCCAGTCCCAGTGCCAGCCAGGCCAGGCTGATGTCCGAGGTGTAGAACGCCGCGATGACCGTGATCGCGATGATGTCGTCGACGATCGCGATGCTGAGCAGCAGCAGACGCACGCCGGCCGGGATCCGGCTGCCCATGATCGCCAGGACCGCCACCGCGAAGGCGATGTCGGTCGCCATCGGGATCGCCCAGCCGTCGAGATTGGACGAGCCCAGATTGACCAGCACGAAGATCAGGGCGGGCAGGATCACACCCCCGAGAGCGGCGATGATCGGCATGGTCGCCTTCGAACGGTCGTTCAGTTCGCCGACGACCAGCTCGCGCTTGATCTCGAGACCCACGACGAAGAAGAAGATCGCCATCAGGGCGTCGTTCACCCAATGCCGCAGGTCCTCGGAGATGCTGAGATCGCCGATGCCGATCGAGAGGTTCGTGTGCCAGAAGGACTCGTAGGTCTCACCGAAGGGCGCGTTCGCCCACGCGATCGCGGCGATCGCGGCCGCGAGCAGCACGATCCCTCCGGAGACCTCGCTGCGGATGAACTGGGTGCCCGCGTCCCGCCAGCTGGTGTCGGGATCGGTCATCGGGTTGGCCATGATCAGCCGCCGGGCGCGCCGGCCGGGGGAGTTCCCTCGGGCGGGGCGGGCCCCCAGCTGGCACTGGCGGTGCCCCCGATCGGTATCTCGGGACCGCCCATCACCGACCCGCCGAAGATCACGTCGCCCACGGCCTTGACCCGCGAGGCAACCTCACGGACCGACCCCTTCAGGCCCCGTCCTCCGTACTCGTGAAGATCGGAGGTGACTCCCTCGGCGTCTATCCCGGCGGCATCGGCCAGGAACAGGGCGCGCTTCATGTGGAATCCCTGGGTCACCACCAGGGCGTCGTCGACATCGAAGATCCGGCGGGCCCGGACCATGGTCGCGTTCGTGTCGAACCCGGCATGATCGGTGAAGATCACGTCCTCCGGCACCCCGCGCCCGACCAGGGCGCGTTTCATCGTGGTCGGCTCGTCGTAGCGCCACTGTCCGTGATCGCCCGAAACCAGGATGTGTTTCACCTTGCCGGCATGCCAGAGATTCGCGGCCTGATCGACCCGGTCGGCGAGCATCTCGCTCATGCGGCCGTCGGCCTCGACCAGCGCGCCGAGCACGATCGCGGTCTCGGCCGGATCCGCCGATTTCGCGTCGGAAACCGTCGGTCCGCCGCCCCGGATGAGGACGTAGGCGTTCGTTCCCGCGATCAGCAGCAGGCCCAGCACACAGAGGACGAGCCCGGGCAGAACGACGCGGCGGTGCCTTTTGAGGAAGCCCGGCTTCGATTCCATCGGACCAAGCTATCAACGCGGGTGACCGGCTTCGTAGACTCCGCCCTGATGGAAAAGGAAACGAACCAGCACGTCCACGAGCCGGGGCATGACCACGATCACGGTCACGAGGGACACAGCCATGGTCCGGGCGCCTACCGGGGCACCGATCGCCGGGCTCTGCTCATCGCGGCCGGTCTCACGACGACTTTCATGGTGGTCGAGGCGGTCGGCGGCCTGGTCACGGGCAGCCTCGCCCTGCTGGCCGACGCGGGCCACATGCTCTCCGACAGTTTCGCCCTGCTGCTCGCCCTGGCCGCGGTCACGTTGGCGGCCCGGCCGGCCACCGCGAAGCGCACCTTCGGCTACAAGCGGGCCGAGATCCTGGCGGCGCTGGCGAACGGCGTGCTGCTGGTGGTCGTCTCGATCTGGGTGATCGTCGAGGCGATCAACCGCCTGGGGGATCCGGTCGAGATCCTCGGCGGGGAGATGCTGGTGATCGCGATCCTCGGTCTGCTGATCAACCTGATCTCGGCCAGGGTCCTCTACAAGGCGGGAGGGGAGAGCCTCAACGTCAAGGCGGCGCTCCGCCACGTGATCGCCGATGTCGCCGGTTCGGTCGGTGTGATCCTCGCCGCCCTGATCATCCTGATCACCGGCTGGGAACCGGTCGACGCGATCGTCTCGATCCTGATCTCGGTCCTGATCGCGGCCAGCGCCTGGTCGGTCCTCAGGGAATCGGTCGACGTTCTGCTCGAGGCGGCGCCGAGTGGCATGGACACCGAGGAGATCGGCTACGCGATGGCCGCCGTGCCCGACGTGGAGGAGGTCCATGACCTGCATGTCTGGCAGATCACCTCGGGATTCCCCACGCTTTCGGCCCATGTGCTGGTCGGAGCGGGCACGGATTGCCACGGCGCCCGGCGCGAGCTGGAGGCGCTGCTCGAGGAGCGCTTCGAGATCGAACACACCACGCTCCAGGTGGACCATGTGCCTTCCAAGGAACCGCTGAAGATCCAGTAGGCACCAATGGGACGAAGCGAGGCCCCCGACGTTCTCATCTCAATGAACCTGACACACAGCACATCGGCGTCTGGCAACGGACACTCATGATCGCCAAGCTCATCATCGGTATCAATGCCCACGGCCGTCCCATCATTGTTGGCCTTGTCGGACTGGTCATGTTGGCTGGCTGCAATTCCTCGACTGCACAGACGTCATCGGTGAATCCGATCACCAGCCCCGGTACTTTCAAGGACGACTTCGACGCAAAGCTTGCCGCTCACGGCGATGGTCTCTGGCTCGCCAAGAGTGGTCTGGATCAAGACGACAACGTTCGCTTGCAGGTCTTGAAATACCAAGATGAGACATGGGTTGCCCTACCTGGCCTGCCCAAGAGCACCACCGACACGGGACTCGTGCTGGCTGCTCGTAGTCGGTCAGGCAACGGTGCCGAACCTTGTGTCGGTGACACGGCTCCGAACGGTAACAATCGAGTTCGTTGCTTTGGTCAAAAGGGCTGGCAGCCGACACGCATTCCGGCCTCCTACCGAGACTTGTGGTTGAACGGGCTCGAGCGACGTGGCCGCAAGTTGATTGCCCTCTTCCGCAAGGATGGACGCAAGGGAACCAAGACCTGGACGGTCATTCACCTGGCGAAACTTCAAGGCAATCGCTTTGTCCGGTTTGGATCCCCGCTGCGGATCAACACGCAACTGGTGGCTGGACTTGGACAGGTCACGGTGGGGACGAAACTCGATGGAATCGAGGTCGGCATTACGACCACCACCAGTCCGTCTCGACGGTGGGTGGCGACGATCAAGGGCGGCTCGTGGTCGCGTAGTAGCGAGGTGCCGGACCTTGTCGGTGGCGACCTGTACAGCGCCCCGGTCAGGGCGAACAGTGCCACGTATTTTCCGGTCAACGAATCACAGTACGGCGTAGACCGAAACTGGGAACAATCCCTGTTCCGGATCGGAGGTAGGGGTGACTGGAGTCAGGTCGGTGGTGCCCCAGTCAACGAGGGTTTCGGCAAGGCACAGGGAGGAGCGGATGCGGTCGGCAAGCGAGTCTGGGTTACCTGGGGCGAATTGAATACCGACGACGCTGGCTGGGGTGGCTACTTCCCGACCACCGAGTACGCTGCGCGGGTTGACGAGACTGGCACCGGATTCGACCAGCGAATTCAGCTCTGGCGTGGCAAGACGGTCTTCCCGGGTCCACAACAGGCGATCGCGTACCAAGGCGATCCGGTCTTTCTATACATGCGCCAGTTTTCGCGCAAGGGCGGCATGCACGCCACGGTTGATTTCTCTCATCGCTAGAGATCCAGCGCCTCCAGCGTCGATCTGACGTCCGAAACCCTCGGTACCTTCTGAAATGTGAGTTGGTACTCCGGGCGCCTGGCCGCCTTCGATATCGAAACCACCGGCACCGATACGGAAAACGACCGGATCGTGACCGCGGCGGTCAGCGTCGTCGGCGGCGGTGAGGAGACGATCAGCACCAACTGGCTGGTCGATCCCGGCGTCGAGATCCCGGCCGAGGCGACCGCGGTGCACCGCATCACCACCGAGAAGGCCCGGAACGAAGGCCTGCCGGCGGATCAGGCCGTCTTCGAGATCACCGAGCATCTTCACGAGCTGATCAGCCGCGGCGTGCCGGTCATCGCCTTCAACGCCAGGTTCGACCTGACCATCCTCGACCGCGAGGCCCGGCGCTACGAACAGGAGACCCTGCTCGACCTGCTCGGAGGGCCCGAGGCGCTGCTGGTCGTCGACCCGTACGTGCTCGACAAGAAATTCAACAAGTTCCGCAAGGGACGCCGCACACTGAGCATCCTCTGCGAGTCGTACGGCATCCCGCTGGATGACGCCCATGCCGCCGACGCCGACGCGCTGGCCGCCGCCAGGCTCGCCTGGAAGCTCGGACACACCCAGCCCGAGCTGCAGGGATACGACCTCTCCGAGCTGCACCGGGCGCAGGTCGCCTGGGCGATGCAGCAGGCCGAATCGCTCCAGGAGTATTTCCAGAGCCAGGGCCGCACCGAGCGGATCGAGGGACAGTGGCCGATCGTCTCGCCGCCGATGGCCGCCGCGCTCCCGGAAGCCAGCGGCTTCTGAGAGCCGGAACACACGCCGGCGCCCGTTCAGAGAGAATCATCCGGTGACGAATGATCCCGAGCCTCCCGACCGCCAGCCGGTCGAGAAGGAAATTGAGCTGGACAAACAGGAGGAACTGAACCTTCTGGACGAGATGGGCGGCCCGCAGGGCATCGCCGACTCCAGCCTTCCCGGCCTGCTCTTCGTCGCGGTCTACAGCCTTTCCAGCGGCAACCTGAAGCTCGCCGCGATCACCGCGGTCGCCCTCGGCGCGCTGATCGGCGTGATCCGTATGGCGCGCGGAGAATCGGCGAAATACGCGGCGGCCGGTTTTATCGGGGTCGCGATCGCCGGGTTCTTCGCGACGAGGACCGGCAAGGCCGAAGATTTCTTCCTGCCGGGCCTGCTGCTGAACGGCGGCTACGCGCTCGCCTACGTCATTTCCGTGCTGGTCCGCTGGCCGCTGATGGGCGTGTTCATCGGGCCGCTGATCGGCGAGGGCATGGAGTGGCGGAAGAACCCGGAGCGGGTCAGGCTGTTCAGCAAGGTGAGTTGGCTCTGGGCAGGCGTTTTCGTGGTCCGGCTCGCGGTTCAGCTGCCGCTCTACTTCGGCGGCTACCTGGTGGCGCTCGGCATCGCCAAGACGGTGATGGGACTGCCGATCTTCGCCCTGGCCCTGTGGCTGACCTATCTGATCCTGAAAAAAGAGGGACTGGACCTCAAATCCATGACCAGTTCCCGCGACTCGAGGGCACCGCAATAAGAAGGCTTGGAAAGAGAGTGGAGTACAATGCTCGGCCGACTTTGTCTCCGACACCATCGCCACCAAAAGCACGTAGGAATGCCAGATCGACAGGTGGGGCGGGCGGCGCGAACTCGGAGAAGAACCGCACCGCGGCGACCGTTCGCCTGCGACTTGAGGTTCCGGGCGGCGAGTACCGCGACGCCCCGTTCGAGATCATCGTCCAGGCCCACCGGCCGAACGAGCCGGAGGCCTATTTCGACGTAAGCGACGTCTGGAACGAGGACAAGGAGAAGTTCGGTTCGCGCGGGCGGATCGATACGACTCTCGGCGTGGGCATGGCCGCCGCGGCCTGGGCGCCACTCAGGCGACTGCTCGAGGCCGATGTTCCCGATCGTCTGGAGCTGGCCGACGCTGAGGTGGGCGAACTGCTCGACGGTGCCGCCGAACGCCTGGAGAACTCCGGCGTGACGGTCATCTGGGATCCGGCTCTGGATCACTCCCTGGACGCCAAGGTGGTGGTCGGCACCACCGGCGGACTGAGCCAGAGCGTTCCCGACGTCTTCGACGACTCGGCCCTGCAGGGTTTCTCCTGGCAGCTCTCGCTCGACGGCATGCCGCTCACCCCTGAGGAGACCGGTGCGCTGGTGCGCTCAGGACGCCCCGTGGCGTGGATCAGGGACAAATGGGTCCTGGTGCCCCCGATTCAGGCCCAGAGGGCGCTGAAACCCGATCTGAAGCCCCTTACGGCGATCGACGCGCTCAGCGTCGCGCTGACAGGAAGCACGGTCGTCGACGGCCGCACGGTGGAGGTGCGGGCCAGCGGCTGGGTCGCCGCCCTGCGCGAGCAGATCACCGGCAACGACCAGAGCGACGCGATCCAGCCGCCCGAGGCTCTCCAGGCGACCCTTCGCGAATACCAGGTGGAGGGTCTGCGCTGGCTGCATCGCATGACCTCGCTCGGGCTCGGCGGCTGCCTGGCCGACGACATGGGCCTCGGCAAGACGGTGATGCTGATCGCCCTGCATCTGCACCGCAAGCAGAACCCGAAGACCGCCGGTCCGACCCTGGTCGTCTGCCCGGCGTCGCTGCTCGGCAACTGGGAGCGGGAGATCCACCGTTTCGCGCCCGAGGAGAAGGTGCGGCGCTATCACGGCGGAGGGCGGACCCTGTCCGGGGTGGAGGACGGTTTCGTGCTCACGACATACGGCACGATGCGCCTCGATGCGGACCATTTCGAGACCGTCCGCTGGGGCCTGCTGGTCGCCGACGAGGCGCAGCACGTCAAGAATCCCCGCTCCGCCGGAGCCAAGGCGCTGCGCACGATCCCGGCCCGCTCACGGGTCGCCCTGACCGGCACCCCGGTCGAGAACAACCTCTCCGAGCTGTGGGCGATCCTCGACTGGACCACACCCGGGCTGCTCGGGACCCACGCCTCGTTCCGCAAGAAGTGGGCGGACCCGATCGAGATCGAAGCGAAGGAGAAGACGACCAAGCTGCTCTCCAAGCTGGTCCGGCCCTTCCTGCTCCGTCGCAGGAAGTCCGATCCGGGAATCGCTCCCGAGCTGCCCCCGAAGACGATCACCGACCAGCCGGTCGGCCTGACCGACGAACAGATCAAGCTCTACGAGAAGGCCGTCAAGGAGAACATGGTCCAGATCCGGACCAGCGACGGGATCAACCGCCGTGGTCTGGTGCTGAAGCTGCTCACCTCGCTCAAACAGATCTGCAACCACCCGGCCCAGTACCTGAAGGAGGAATCCGGTCCGCTGGCCGAACGATCGGGCAAGCTCGAGCTGCTCGACGAACTGCTCGACACGATCCTGGCCGAGGATGGGGCGGTGCTGGTGTTCACCCAGTACGTCGCGATGGCCAAGCTGCTGAAGCGGCATCTGGACGAGCGCGAGATCGAGAACCAGCTGCTGCATGGCGGGACCGCGGTCAATCAGCGCGAGAAGATGGTCGACCGTTTCCAGCAGGGTGAGGTCAAGGTCTTCCTGCTCTCGCTGAAGGCGGCCGGCACCGGATTGAACCTGACCCGCGCCGATCACGTCATCCATTTCGACCGCTGGTGGAACCCCGCGGTGGAAGAACAGGCGACCGACCGGGCCCACCGGATCGGCCAGACCCGTCCGGTGCAGGTCCATCGCCTGATCGCCGAGGGCACGATCGAAGATCGGATCGCCTCGATCCACGAGACTAAGCGTGAGCTCGCGGACGCGATCGTCAGTTCGGGCGAGTCCGCGCTCACCGAGCTCTCGAACGAAGATCTGGCCGATCTGGTCGAGCTGCGAAACGCCGGCTGACGGCAGCCCGGCACAGCGGGCATACTGGCCGCATGACGGATACGGGTCTTCAGAACAAGGTCGTGATCGTCACCGGGGCCGCCCGGGGGATCGGGGCGGCGACCGCGAGCCTGATGGCGGATCGGGGCGCCAGGGTCGTGCTGGCCGATATCGACGGGGACCTGGCGCGGGCGGGCGCGGAATCGATCGGACGCGGCGCCGTCGGGTTCGGGCTGGACGTTTCCGACCGTGAGGCGTTCGAGCGGCTGATCGACACGGTGGAGAGCGATGTCGGTCCGGTCGACGTTCTCGTCAACAATGCCGGGATCGCCGTGACCTCGCCCCGGGTCGGCGAGCAGGACCCGGCGATGATCGACCGGACGATCGCGGTGAACCTGACCGGGGTGATCAACGGCACCGTGGCCGTGGTGAAGCGCATGGAGAAACGCCGCACCGGGCATGTGGTCAACGTGGCCTCGCTCGCCGGAGTGATGGGCATCTCCGGCCTGAGCGCCTATTCCGCGTCGAAATTCGGCGCGGTGGGGTTCACCGAGGCGATCCGGATCGAGTACGCGGGATCGGGACTGCGCTTCACCTGCGTGATGCCCGGACCGGTGGAGACCGACCAGATGGTCGGCACCAGCGGCTCGCCGGTGGTCAAGCTGGTCAAGCCCGAAGCGATCGCCGCGGCGATCGTCACGGCGGTGATCCGGGGAAAGGACCGGGTCTATCTGCCACGTTCATCGGGAGTGCTCGTCCGCATCACCTCGCTTCTTCCTCCGGCGCTGGCGGTCCGACTGAACCGGCTCACCGGCATGGACCGGGTCTACACCGATGTCGACTACTCGGCCCGGGCCGAGTACGTGAACCGGGTCTCGGCCGAATCGGAGTGAGAGCGAGCGGGTCCTAGGTCCCTTCGAGCCCGGTTTCCCGAATGGTGATGTTCAGCCGGCCGGTCTCCAGGCCCAGGCGAGGATCGGCCGTTCCGGGCATCACCTTGGTCACTCCGTGATAGCTGAAGCGGGAGGGACCGCCGAAGACGAAGAGGTCCCCCGACCTCAGCTCGATGTCGCTGTAGGGGCGGTTTCTCGATTCCGGATTGCCGAACCGGAAGACGCAGGAATCACCGAGACTCAATGAGACCACCGGCGCGTCCGAACGCTCGTCCTTGTCCTGATGCATGCCCAGCTTGGCGTTCTCGTCGTAGAAGTTGATCAGGGCGGCGTCCGGACTGTAGTCCGGCGTGCCCGGGGAGCCGTAGGCGGCGGCCGTCGCCTCGCGGGCCAGCTCCTTCAGCCATTCCGGAAACGGCGCGGCTTCCGGCCCACCCTCGACCGCGGAGCGCACGTAACGGTATGGCTTCCAGTGCCAGCCGAGACAGACCATCCGCAGCGACATCGTGTGGCCGCTCGGCAGCACCGGGGAGGCGATCGGGATCGGGCCCCGGGCCCATTCGCGACAGGCCGAGACCAATTCCCGCTGACGATCGAGCGTCAGCCAGTCGGGCACGTGGACGGCACCCGGAGCCGGCTCGGTCATTTCCCGAGGCAGAAGCCCGGTCACCCGGCTCCGCCCTCGAGGGCCAGCAGGCTCTCCTTCATCGAGGTTCCACCCAGATAGGCACCGACCTGCCCGTCGGTGCGCAGCACCCGGTGACAGGGCACGACGATCGGCAGCGGGTTGGTCGCCAGCGCGGTTCCCGCGGCACGCACCGCGTTCGGACTTCCGGCCTCGGTCGCAACCGCCCGGTACGTCCGGGTCTGGCCGTACGGGATGTGGCCGGTCGCCTCCAGGACCTCGCGCCGGAAGCCGCTGCTGAGACGCCAGTCGAGATTGAGATCGAACCGGTGCCGGTCGCCGGCGAAATACTCGTCGAGCTGCCGCCTGGCGGATGAGATATCCGGGCGGCTCGCCTTCAGGACACGCGGCGATACCCGCTCGGCGAGATCCCGCAGGATCTCCTCCTGGCTCTGGACCGCGAGTCCCACCCGGACCAGGCCGGCCGAGGTCGCCCCGATCAGCAGCTCCCCGAAGGGGGAATCGTGCATCTCATAGGCGACGTCGATCAGCCCCTCGGCCTCGGCGCGTTCGGCCAGTCCGGAGAGGATCCGGTTCCATCGGTCCGCGGGCACGGGATCGGCAGCGCCGAGCGCACGTTCCAGCTCGTCGGATTCTGGGTTCCTACTCATGCTCACACTCCTGAAGTCGTCGGTCGGACCCGATTCGTGAGATCACAGCCATGATGAGCGCTCCTCCCTGAGCCGTTTCAGGCCCTCGAACACATTCCTCCTGGCCGCGGCCTCGGATATCTCCATGACCTCGCCGACCTCGCGGTGGGAGAGCCCACCGCGAAAACGGAGCTGCAGGGCGATCGCCTGTTTCTCCGGCAGCTCGTGGACCAGGCTCCAGATGTCGCCGCTGCCGGGCTGCCATTCCGCCCGCCGGATGATCTCTTCTTCGATCTCCTCCGCCGGGACCGGAATCCTGGCCGAGGCCCGGTGGATGTCGATCGTCTTGCGGGCCGCGATGGTGAAGAGCCAGGACTTGACCGCCTTTTCGTCGCGAAGGTCGCCGTAGGAGCGCAGCGCGGCGAGCATCGTGTCTTGAAAGCAGTCCTCGGCCCGTTCCGGGCCGACCCTGCCGGCACAGAACCGCAGGATGGCGGGTCCGTGCTCCTCGATCAGAAGTTCGAATGGCTTCATCGGAAATGAAGACGTTGACAGGTTCCGATTCGTGAGAGAGTGAACAGAATCAAGTTTGCGCAACGATTTCGAGACGGGATCGTGCCCAATCGCCGAACTCGGCCCAGGCGTCCCGCTTGGCCTCGTAACCGCCCCTCGCATGGCGGGCCGAGGACGACGGCAGGCGATAGGTGGCCGCTCCGGCCAGCTTCCAGTCCGAGGCTCCGATCGGCATCTGACCATGACCGAGGTATTTCGATACGCCGTTGGCCGAGGTGCCGCCGTTGAAGGCGACGACGGCCGGGCGGAGGGCCTCCATCTTCGCCACCAGTCCGGGCAGATCGAGATCCGACGGGGTGAGTCTCGCGTCGTTCGATTCGGCCCGGCCCGGCACGACGTCGGTCAGGCCGATCCCGAACCGGAGCAGCTCGCGATCCTCGGTATGGGGGATCCACTCGCCGCCGGTCAGGCCGGTGGCCTGGAGCAGATGCCAGAAGCGGTTGCTGGGATGGGCGTAGTAGTGCCCCGCCCGGGCGGAGGCGACGCTCTTGGCGCTGCCGACGATCACGACCCGCACCTCCGGGCCGAGAATGTCCGGCGGGATCTCCAGGTCAGGAACCTTCCGAGTAGGCGGGATCGCCCATCGGCAGCTCACCGTCGTCGCCGCTCTCGCTGGTGGCGGAGACCGCCGATTCGGGTCCGGGAGCGGGGGTGGGACGGATCACGAAGATGGAGATCAGCACGCCCAGCCCGACCAGTCCCGCGGCCACCCAGAACGCGAAGTGATAGCCATCGGTCAGGGCCGAGTTCTGCGATATCCCGTCGGCGATCAGGTTGTCGCTGCGTGATGCGGAAAGGGTCGCGAGCAGGGCGAGACCGACCGCGGCACCGACCTGGGCGGTGGTGTTGACCAGACCCGACGCGAGGCCGGCATCCTCCGGGGTGGCGCTCGACATCGCCAGGTTCATCAGAGCGGGGAAGGCGAGGCCGGCACCGAGACCCATCAGCGCCATCACCGGAGCCACATGGACCCAGTAATCACCGTCCACCGGCGCCCGCGTGAACAGGGCGAGCGCGGCGGCGATCAGGATCAGGCCGGGAATGAGGATCGTGCGCGGGCCGTACCGCATGATCAGCGGTTCTGAGAACTTGACCGAGAGAGTGCCCATCGCGATCGTGGTCGGCATGAAGGCGAGGCCGGTCTCGAGTGCGTCATAGCCGAGGATCCTCTGGACATACAGCGCGCCGAGAAAGAAGACACCGAACATTCCGGCACCGGCCAACGCCTGGATCACGTTGGCTCCGGACACGTTTCGGTTGCGGAAGATCCGGAGGGGGATGAGCGGCGTGCGGGCGGTCGCCTCGCGTAGGATGAACGCGCCGAGGAGAAGGAACGTGAGTGCGCCCAGGCCCAGGGTGGTTCCGGCGCCCCAGCCGTCCTCGGCCGCGGGCTTGACGATCGTGTAGACCCCCAGCATCAGGGCCGAGGTGATCAGGATCGCCCCGGGAAAATCGGCACCCTTGTCGAAGCCGATGCCGCGGTCGTTCTTCAGCAGGCGCCGGGCCGCCAGATAGGTGCCCACGCCGATCGGGATGTTGATGAAGAAGATCCAGTGCCAGCTGAACGACTGGGTCAGCACGCCGCCGGCCAGCAGGCCGACCGAACCGCCGCCGGAGGCGACGAAGGCGAAGATTCCGATCGCCTTCGCCTGTTCGCGGGCATCGGGGAACATGGTCACGATCATCCCGAGGATGACCGCCGAGGTCATCGCCCCGCCGACACCCTGCAGGAAGCGCGCGATGATCAGCATCTCCTGGTTCTGGGCGAGCCCGCAGGCGAGCGACGCGACGGTGAACAGGGTCAATCCGGCGAGGAAGATGTTGCGGCGGCCGATCAGGTCCCCGAGCCGCCCGGCGAGCAGCAGCAGACTGCCGAAGGCGATCAGGTAGCCGTTGACCACCCAGGCCAGGTTGGAGGTCGAGAACCCGAGGTCGTCCTGGATCGTGGGCAGGGCGACGTTGACGACGGTGGCGTCGAGCACGATCATCAACATGCCCGCGCAAAGCACGTACAGGGCGATCCAGCGCGACCTGTCGTCTGGTTCTTCGAGTTCTCCGTGACTTCCGATTTCGTGCTTCAAGTTCGTTTCAACTTTCCTCTGCGGTTCGATCTTTCCCTAAGACCGGATGACCCACGGTAACTAATCGGGCGGAAACAAGTTGTCCACTCAAGGGGATCCACGGCGGTCGCATCAATTTGTGGCGAAATCGGGTCGGCGCGGTTAGGGTGAGATCCATGTCCGAGATACTCGACAACGGCTCCGCCTCGATCGAACAGGACGGCCGCGTGAGCGAGGTCACCGCGTCGATCTACGACGGGACCGACGCCGGATTCGGGGTGCCGTCGTGGTGGGGTAAATACTCCGAGGCGGACGCCGAGACGGAGCCCGAGGCGGGCCGTGCCAGGATCAGGCTCCAGGACGGCAGGTCCGGCGAGATCATCGTCAAGGTCACGCGCCAGGGCTCGGGAGAGTTCCGTGGCGCCGGCGAGCTTTCCTGAGTCTCCGTACGGTTCTGGTCTCACGTCGAGCACTCGCCGGCGCGGGCGAGCATGACCTCGCGTTCGACCCGGTTCCCGGCCAGGTCCGCCGCCCGCTCGAACTCGAGCTTCGCCTCGTCGTAGCGCCCCAGCTTCTGGAGCAGATCACCCCGGACCCCGGGCAGGAAGTGGTAGCCGGAAAGTTCGGTGACCCCGAGAAGCCGGTCGACCAGCTTCAGCCCCTCCTCGGGCCCGTAGGCCATCGATACGGCCACCGCGCGGTTCAGCTCGACGACCGGTGAAGGCTGAGCTTCGGCCAGCGCGTCATACAGCGCGACGATCCGCTTCCAATCCGTGTCGGACGCGGTGACTGCGCGGGCATGGCAGGCGGCGATCGCCGCCTGGAGGGTGTAGGGGCCGTACGGCACGCCGAGCGATTCGGACCGCTCCAGCGCCGCGAGGCCACGGTTGATCAGCAGATGGTCCCAGCGGCCGCGGTCCTGGTCGAGCAGCAGCACGGGTTCGCCACGAGAGTTCACCCTCGTCTGCATCCGGGAGGCCTGGATCTCCATCAGCGCCACCAGGCCGTGCACCTCGGGCTCGTCCGGCAGCAGGGTGGCGAGGGTCCGGCCCAGCCGCATCGCCTCCTCACACATCTCGGGTCTCATCCAGTCATCACCCGAAGCTGCGGAGTAGCCCTCGTTGAAGATCAGGTAGATCACCTCGAGCACCGAGGCCAGGCGCCGCTCGAGGTCTTCCTCGGAGGGAACCTCGAACGGGACCTTGGCCTCGGCGAGGGTTCTCTTGGCCCTGGTGATCCGCTGGGCGATGGTGGCCTTCGGGGCGAGGAACGCGCGGTCGATCTCCTCGGTCGTGAGGCCACCGAGAAGCCTGAGGGTCAGGGCCACCCTCGCCTCGCGGGAGAGCAGGGGATGGCAGGTGGTGAAGATCAGGCTGAGGACGTCGTCGCCGACCACGTCACTCTCCCTCGCCTCGACCTCTGCCTCGACCGAGTCGGTCCGGGTTTCGGTCTCACGGCCGATCTGCTGGTACTTGTCGTCCAGGTTCCGGCCGCGGCGGTGCCGGTCGATCGCCCGGTTCTTCGCGGTCGAGATGAGCCAGGCCCCGGGATTTGCCGGGACGCCCGTCTCCGGCCAGTGTTCCATCGCGGCCAGCAGGGCATCCTGCGCCAGGTCTTCGGCCTGGTCGAGGTCCCCGCCGGTGAAACGGGCGAGGCCCGCGATCAGACGTGTCGATTCGATCCGCCAGACGGCTTCGATCGAACGACTGATCGCGGGCTCGGTCACCGGCAATCCTCCCGTGGTGCTACTGCTGCTGTTCCTCGACCCGGCGGCGCAGCTCGTCTTCCTGGGCCTTCAGGTCCGGGGTCAGTGCGTCGCCGAAGTCCTCTTCGGTGAAGACCGGACGGATCTCGACCGACGACTCGGCGCCTTCCGCTTCGGGATTGGGCATGCGGCGGGCCCACTCGATCGCCTCGTCCATGTCCTTGACCTGCCAGACCCAGTAGCCGGCGAGCAGCTCCTTGGTCTCGGCGAACGGTCCGTCGGTGACGGTGGTGCCGCCGTCCGCGTGAAAATTGACCCGGGCACCCTTGACGCTCGGATGGAGGCCGTCGCCGGCCAGCATGATGCCCGCGTTCACGAGTTCCTCGTTGTACGCGCCCATCTGGGTCAGCATCTCTTCGCTCGGCATCTCTCCGGCTTCCGAGGCCTCATTGGCCTTCACCAACACCATGACTTTCATCGCAATCTCCTAGCTAGTCGTTCCGGCCGGAATTCCGGCCCTTTACTTATACGACGAACGGGAGTGCCCGGATTCGACACGATCCGGAAAACTTTTCGATGAAAGTCTGGTGTGGCTCTGCGACTAACGTCCCGAGGGCAGTCGCTCCTGGAAGAAGCTCATCGCGTCACCCTTGGCCGCGTCGAGCACACCGCCGTGATCGACCCCGGGGTACTTGATGTAGCTGACCGAATCGCCGAGCGCGACCAGTTCGTCGTTGAGCATGTCGGTGAGGAAGGGGAAAGTGGTGTCATCCTCTTCTCCCTGGGCCAGCAGGATCGGAGCCGCCGTCTTCACGTCGGGGTTCTGCTGGTCGAGCAGGTCGAACAGCGGCTCGGTGTTCGCTCCGCCCCTGATCAGCTCGGATGGGGCGATTCCGCCGAGGTTGTCCGGTTCAGCCAGGCGGGAAAGACATTCCCGGTCGGTCTGCGGGTAGAAGGCGAGCACGGGATCGGAAAGCAGCTGGGAGGCGTCGATCGCCGGATCCACGGCACTCGCGCCCTTGACGATCAGCGCGGCGAGCGCGGTGAGCGAGCTGGGAGCGGTGAGGATGGGCAGCGATCCCGCCTGCAGGCGCAGATGCGAGGCCGGCGCGTAGGCGACGGTGCCGCGCAGCTTCAGGTCCGGAGTCCACTTGGCCGCTTCGCCGGCGGCGAACAGGGCGGCGTGCCCGCCCTGTGAGTGACCGGCGATCAGGAACCTCTTCGAGATCCGCGGGTCGAGATCACGCGACGCACGGACGATGTCCAGCATGCTGCGGCCTGAGGCCTTGCCGATCAGGAACGGATGGACACCGGGTGTGCCGAGGCCCTGGTAGTCGGAGCGGGCGACCGCGTAGCCGGCCTTCAGCCAGGCGTTCTGCTCGGCGTCGGTGTAGGAGATGTAGGAAGTGGCCGGTCCGTTCGCGGTGTTTCGCGAAGGGGCGCACTTGTCGGCGATGCCGGTGGTGCCGTGACCGTAGGTGATCATCGGCCAGCCGCCCTTCGGGGCTTTGCCCTTGGGGATGCTCACCGAGCCGGAGACAGCGGTGCGCTTGCCGCCCGGAGTGGTCGAGGTGTAGAGCACCTTCTTCGTCCACCTGGCGGACTTCAGCGGAACGACGCCGGTCGCCTTGTTCGTCCAGATCAGCCGTCCGTGCTGTCTGGGGGTCTTCTTCGGCGGCTTGTAGAAGGCGAGGCCACCGGGTCCCTGCTTCTTGGGCTTGGCGTCGGCGACCCCGGTCTGCAGAGTCGCGGCCAGGAAGACGGCGGCGACGACGAAGGCGACCACGGCGAGCGCTGTCCGAACCCGGTTCAGATGAATGATCAAGGGACCTCTCCTGTAATAAGACTTGAACGTGGGGCCACCATACGCTGTTCGGTGGCTTTCTATTGACACTACTTCAACACGGAACGGGGGCCTTAGTTGCCCTCGGGCAGCTCGACCGCCTCGCCGATCGGCAGCCAGCGCACGCTTTCCCGGAACCGCTCCGGCGCGTCGGCGAACTCGCGTTCGATCGCGTCACGGCCCTGCCGGAAGTGCTTCCAGCCCTCGTAATGGATCGGGATCACGGTTCCGGCATCGAGCAGGCCGCCCAGCTCGATCGCCTGCCCGGCGGTCATCGTGTAGTGAAGGGGGCCGGTGACCGGGAAACGAACGCCGCCGAGATGCAGGATCGCGGTATCGACGTTCATTCTGGCGGCGACCTGCCTCACGCCGTCGTAGAGCACCGTGTCACCGGAGATCCAGAGCACCCCGTGCTCCTGGCCGTCCCGCTTGATCGCGAAGCCGATCACGTCGCCGACGATCGGGTGGCTGAGTGGCGGTCCGTGGCGGCAGGGGGTGGCGGTGATCTCGATCGGCACCCGCCCCGGAGCCTCCAGGGTGGTCGATTCCCAGTCGGCCAGCCCACGCGCCCCGTCCGCCAGCGCCTTCGCGCCCGACACCGTGGTCACCACCGTGCCCGCGGAGGGCAGGAATGCCCTTCCGGCGGGATCCAGATTGTCTTCGTGATGCTCGTGGGTGAGCAGCACGGCGTCGATGTGAGGGAGCCGCTCGAGCGGGATCGCCGGCCCGGCGAGCTTTCGCGACGTGGTTCCCCAGCCGAAGAAATACCGCTTGCCCGGGGCGTCGAAGGTGGGATCGGTGAGCAGCGTCCAGCCGTCCATCTCGATCAGCAGCGTCGGGCCGCCGATGTGGGTGATCCGCATCATTCCGGCCCCCGCAGTTCGTGCTCGTGGCGCTGCGCCCAGAGCGCCGCCTGGGTCCGGTCGCTCACGTCCAGCTTCTGAAACACGGCCGAAAGGTGGTTCTTCACGGTCTTCTCGCTGATCTCGAGGCGCATCGCGATCACCTTATTCGCCTTTCCCTCCGCGACCAGCCTCAACACGTCGATTTCGCGTGATGACAGCGAATCGGCACGGGGTGAGCGGCGGCGGGACTCGAGGATCTCGCGGGCGGCGCGGGGATCGAGCGGGGCCTGTCCGGCGGCTGCCGCCTCGACCCCCTTGACCAGATCCTCGGGTTCCGCGTCCTTCAGCAGATAGCCGACCGCACCCGCGTCCAGAGCATCGGTGATGCGGGTCCGGTCGGAGAACGAGGTCAGGACGACCACGGGAATATCGGGTGCCTCCCGTCCCATGCGGCGGGTGGCCTCGGCACCATCGACCTCCGGCATCGAGAGGTCCATGAGGACCACGTCCGGGCGATGCTCGAGCGCACAGGAGACCGCCGAAGCGCCACCCGATGCTTCCCCGGCGACCTCTATCCCGGATGCCTCGAGCAGCGCCCGCAGTCCGGCGCGGAAGGTGGGATGGTCGTCGACCAGGCAGACCCGGATCATCTGTTCGGAACCTCGACTCTGACGGTCGTGCCCCGGCCGGGTCCGGATTCGACCGTGAACTCCCCGCCGGCGTCCCGGGTCAGCGATTCCATCGCCCGCAGGCCGAGGTGGCCCTCGGGTGGCGTCTCATCCGAGGCCGGTTCGAGGCCACGTCCGTCGTCGGCGATCGTCATGACCACATTCTCTCCCTCCCGGGTGATTTCGATTTGCATCGATTGCGCGTCGGCGTGGCTGATCACGTTGCGGGAGCTCTCCTGCGCGATGCGAAACAGAAGTGCCTCGGTTCCGGTCGAGAGATCGAGCGAACGCTCCACCTCGGCCTCGGCCCTGATGCCGCGGCGGGAGACGTTCTCGGTCAAATCGGCGAGAGCGGCGGCGAGACCCTGCCGGTGCAGCGTCGGGGGATAGATGTCGACCAGCACGTTCCGCAGGCCGCGGGTCACCTGACGGCCCGACGCGGAGATCTCGCGCAGCCGCCGGGCCTGCTCGGGATCGTTCTTCGCCTCGGCGGCCTGTGCCTCGGCCGCGATCGAGAGCGAGAGTCCGTTCATGTCCTGTACGACCCCGTCGTGCAGGTCGGCGGCGATCCGGCGCCGCTCGCGCTCCGAGGCGTCCATCGCGGCCTGCATGTAGGACTCCCGGTCGCGCTGGGCGCTGCGCTCGCGATTCACCAGGCGACGGGCCAGCGGCAGGTTGAGCAGCTGAAGCAGCAGCAGACCGCCGATCAGGGCGGGGATGAAGGCGCGGGTCAGATCACGGGTGGTGTCGCTGATCGTGGCGGTCGGCAGGTAAGCCTCGAACAACAGCCGGTGTCCGTCGGGAAGCCGGACCGGCTGGTACACCTCGAGCAGTTCACCCCGTCCGCGCTCGAACCGGTTCTCGGGGCTGTCGAGATCACTCACTTCGGCGACCACCCGGCCGCTGTTCAGCGCGGTCAGCTCATCCTCGTCCAGGGGGAAGTGGTCGCCGACCACGCGCGGCTCGTCCGAGTAGACGATCCGCCCGTCGGGAGTCCAGATCTTGATCCTGACGATGTCGGAATGGGCGAGCACGCTTTGGCGGATGCGATCGTCGAATTCGGCGAGAGAGGACTTGTCTCCATCCTCGAGGTCCGTGGTCAGGGCGGGCTCGATGATCGCCGAGGCGGTGAGCCGGGTCAGGTCCTTGGCTTCGTCGAGCGCCTGCTGCCTGGCGATCGCGCGAAAGGCGAAAGTGGCGATCAGGCCGATGACCAGGACCCCGATCAGGCCGAAAAGCGCGAACTGCCAGACGGCTGAGCGACCTTTCATGGATCCATGATCGCCTGTGCGGAGCCGTTCGCATAGGTCCTAGGACCAATCGCCCGATGACAACGGGACCGGGGCTGGGCGAGCATCGGGCCATGAACACGAAAACTCGACAGATATCACTGTGCCTCGCGGTAGCCGTCGCGTTGGCAGTGCCGCTCGCCGGCTGTGGCGGGGATGACAACTCGAGCGATTCCACCGATACCGCCTCGACGTCTTCCAAGTCGTACGGGACCCAGCCGTCGGGAGATACCCAGAGTGCCGGAGGTTCGGGTGGCGGATCGCGCACACTTCGGCTAGCTGCCGACCCGAACGGCGCGATCGCCTACGACAAGACCTCCCTGACCGCGAAGGCCGGCAAGTCCACGATCGATTTCGAGAACGCCTCCAGCGTTCCCCACGCGGTCGAGGTGGAAGGCAACGGCGTCGAGGAGGAGACCGACACCATCGTCGGCGGCAAGGCGAAGCTGGCCCTCGATCTGAAGCCCGGAACCTACGAGTTCTACTGCCCGATCGACGATCACAAGGAAGAGGGAATGAAAGGAGTGCTGACGGTCAAATGACGAGGACACGGAAAGCGGTTCCCGCGCTGTTCGCAGTGACGATCGCCTGCCTGGCGATGGCGGCGGCTCCCGGCTTCGCCGGCGCCGAGTCGGGCTCGGGGCTGAGGAGCTTCCACGGCAAGGTGCGAAACGTGAACCGGCAGGCCGACCGGTTCAGCATCCGGAACGCGAACGGCACACGCATCAGGTTCAGGGTGAACGCCGCCACCGTGTTCCGGCACGTGGCCGGGCTGGCCGGGCTCTCGAGAGGAATGCGGGTCGAGGTGAAGATCCGGCGCGGCGACGATTCCCGCCTGGCCCGCAGGGTCGAGGCCGAAGGAGCCGACGACGGGACCGACGATCACGGAGGCGGCGGGCACGGGGCGAACGATCCGCCCGGCGACGACCACGGTGGTGGTCACGGCGCCGATGACTAGGACGATCCGTCCGCCGAGCCGATGAAACCGCGAAGTCCGGGCCACCATGCGGCCCGGACTTCGCTGCGTGGCTGCGGTCGGTCAGTCCGCCTGCTCGGTCTCGACCTGGAGCACCTTGAACTGATCGTCGAGTGAGACCGTGATCTCCTTCGAGCCCTTGGTCACGTCGACCTCATAGGCGGTACCGGCCGGTGTGGCCTTCTCGCCCGGGTCGTTGTCGTCCCCGGCTTCGGGCGCGTCCCTGGTCTCGGCCGAAACCTCGTCCACGGATCCGCCTACTTCGGCGATCGCGGCGGCGGTCGCCTTGGCGGTGTCCGCGGCGTTGACGGCCTCACCCGGATCGGGTGTGTCGTGTTCGTCGGCACTCTCACCGGCGTCGTCGGCACCTTCGGGTCCGGACTCGTTCTCGGTCGCCTCCGAGGCGCCGTGATCTCCGGCCTCCGCCTTCTCCTGGACGGCGCCGTCGCCCGAGGAGCCGCCACTGGTCGCCGACGCGATCGCCGATCCGCCGAGGGCGAGTGCGGCGAGAGCCACCAGCGAGGCCAGGATCTTCTTGATTTTCGTTGACATATTCGTCCTTTTCGTTGAGGCCGAACTGCGTCGGCGCTTGTTCGATGGAGCGAGTATGCGACGGTGTGCCTGAATAACTCCTGACAGGTGAAACCGCATTCAGGAGCCGTTCAGGTTCCCAGACGATCATTCCGATGATGAAAAGGCGATGGAGAAGATGAGTTCGCGGGTACTCGTGGTCGAGGACAACTCGGAGCTGCGCCGCCTGCTCGACCAGGGGCTGGGGGAGGAGGGATTCGAGGTGGAGCTCGCCCGTGACGGCCGCGAGGCATTGATGCTGGCCGAGTCCGGCGGTCCCGACCTCATGGTGATCGACATCGGACTGCCCGACTCGGATGGGCGGGATGTCTGCCAGGCGCTCAAGTCCGCCGGGGTCGAGGCGCCGGTCCTGTTCCTCACGGCCAAGGATTCGGGTTCCGATCGCGTCTCCGGCTTCAGTGCGGGAGGCGACGACTACCTGACCAAGCCCTTCGTGTTCGCCGAGCTGGTCGCCCGGCTCCGGGTGCTCGCCAAGCGCGGGTCGGCCTCCGGCGGCCAATCGGCCGGGGACCTGCGCCTGGACCCGGTCCGGCACGCGCTCACGGCGGGCGGTGAGAACGTCGAGCTGACGCCGACCGAGTTCAGGCTGGCCGGCGCCCTGATGTCCCGTCCCGGCGAGGTGGTGCGCAGGCGGGAGATGATCGCGGCCGCCTGGCCGGATGGCGCGATCGTCCATGACAACACCGTCGATGTCTACGTCCGCCGGCTTCGCAAGAAGCTGACCGAGCTGGAGAGCCGGACCGAGATCCACACGGTTCACGGCGTCGGCTACCGGCTCGAATGAAAGGCACGCTCCGCCAGAGGCTGACCATTTCGGTGATCGCGGTGACCGCCGTGATGCTGGCCTTGCTCGTTCTCGGGTTCAACCTGGCCCTGCGCTCCAGTCTGAGCGACGATGCCGACCGTCTGCTCCAGGCGAGGGCCCAGGCCGCACTGGAGAGCGTCGATGTCGAAGGTGACGAGTTGGACGTGAGCGAGAACTCCGACGATGGGGCTCCCGACGCGCTCGTCTGGGTGTTCTCCGGGGACAGGGCGATCGAACACCCGCAGGCCGGCGGCAGCCTGGATGCGGTGGCGGCGGATCTGGCCAAGTCGGGTGAGCGCCAGATCGACGACGAGTCGACCGACACTCGCCTCTACGCGCTGCCCGTGACGGACGACGGATCCAAGGTGGGAACGGTGGTCTCGGGAATCTCGATGGAGCCGTATGAGCGCACGGCCAACCGCTCGGCGATCGGCTCGGTGATCCTCGCGCTGATCATGATCGTGCTGATCGGGCTGACCACCAGGATGGTCGTCAACCGGGCCCTCAGGCCGGTCGCGAAGATGACCGCCGAGGCGGCGGACTGGAGCGAGCACGACCTTGACCGGCGATTCAACGAGGGTGTCCCGAACGACGAGCTGAGCCGGCTGGCGGCCACCTTCGACACGATGCTCGACCGCATGGCCTTCATGGTGCGACACGAACGCAACTTCTCGGCCGAGCTCTCCCACGAGCTGCGAACGCCGCTCGCGGCGATCGCGGCCGAAGCCGAGATCGCGCTGCGCCGGGAACGGGAACCGGGCGAGTACAGGGACTCGCTCCGGCGAATATCCGAGCGTTCCGCGGAACTCACCAGGATCCTGGAGACGCTGCTCGACGTGGCCCGCTCCGAGGGCGGGGCGTCCGCAGGGGAATCGGTGCTGGCCGGTCCCGAGATCGAACGGGCCCTCACGGCGACCGCCTCCCTCGCCGAAACGTATGGCGTGAGGGTGGCGCCCTTCGTACCGGACACCTCGCTGGCGGTGCGGGTCGGCCCCGACACATTCGGGCGCATCGTGGCGCCGGTCATCGAGAACGGCCTCACCTACGCCGAGTCCGAACTCGCGGTCGAGACCCGGAGCGAGGACCGCCTGGTGCGGATCACGGTCACCGACGACGGTCCCGGCTTCGCCGCCGGGGAGGCCGACGACGTGTTCGAGCCGGGAAGGCGCGGCTCGGCAAAGAGGAATACCGCCTCGCCGCCCGGAACCGGCCTCGGTCTGCCCCTGGCGAGGAGGCTGGCCCGGGCGAACGGGGGAGACGTCGTGCTCGACGAGGGAGAGGGACGGCGCCCCGGGCGGGTTCACATTCTGCTGCCCGGGGCGGTTGAGCGGCCCTGACCGTTGCCTCAGGCCCGGGCGGGCTCGGGCATCACTTCCGTGTCGATCAGCTCCGGCGGCGTCTGGTCTCGCTTGGTGACGGAAAGGAAGATCACCAGCCCGAGGATCGCGGCCAGGAAGATGAAGCTGGTCCCGGTCGTTCCCAGACCGAGACCACCGTCCGCGGTCGGCTGTGACATCCAATCCCCGATCGAGGCGCCGAGCGGCCGGGTGAGGATGTACGCGGCCCAGAACGCGGTGATCGCACCCAGCCTGAACCTGAAATGGGCGAGTGCCACCAGGCCGATCGCCCCGGCGAAGATCAGCACGGACACGAAGAAGCCGAGCCCGTACGCCTCCGCGACCTGATCGCCCGCCGAGGTGCCTAGGGCGAAGGTGAACAGGATCGCCAGCCAGTAGAACGCCTCCCGCCTGACCGTCACGATCGTGTGAATCGAGAGGGTCCGTTCAAAGGCATACCAGAGGGCGAACGTGGCGGCGAGAGCCAGCGAGAACACGATGGTGGTCGTCTGGAGGGCGACCCCCATGTTGTCGACCAGGTTGTCGGTGATGAGCGTGCCGACGACGCTGATCAGAACGACCGCGGTCCAGTAGATGCCCGGCACGTACCGTCTCGAAGCGAACTGGAATATGAGCGCGACGATGAGCAGGGCGGTGACGAAATAGGTCGTGTTGGTCAGGCCGAAGCCCAGATCGACATTCATGTAGTCGGCCGCCGTCTCACCGACGGTCGTACAGAGGATCTTGATGATCCAGAAATAGAGGGTCACCTCCGGGACCTTGTTGAGCATTCGACGTCCCAGGGATGGGGCCGTCCTTGCGAGGGATGGATCCTGAGCGAGCGTATTCATGGCGCCAGACTCTCCGCCGAAACCTGAACATCTCCTGATCGAAGACGGCTGCCGACCGCCGATCTATGCTGGGTGGCATCGTGATATCCGCCGAGTCACAGAGAACGTACGCGGCACGGACGGCGATTCTCAGCACGATCTTCGCCCTGGGGCTGGCGATCGACTTTCTCGTGGATCGCTCTCCGGGTGCCCTGATCCCGCTCGGACTGCTCACGCTGGCGATCGTGCTCGTCTGGCTGGCTCTCGTGAGCATCCCGGCGAGGCGGCTGTCCGCCCTGCTCGGCTCCCTGATCGCGCTTGTCCTCGCGGTCGCCTATGTGGTGCGGTTCGGCGATCCGCTGGGGCAGGTGCTCGTGATCGTCGCGCTGCTGGCGCTCGCATCGGTGGCGATTCGCCGCGCGTTCAGCGTCGAGGTGCCGCTGCCGTCGGCCGAGGCACCCTCCTCCGCGGTGCTTTTCTACAACCCGAAATCGGGCGGCGGCAAAGCGGACGAGTTCTCGCTCGCGAAAGAGGCCGAGACCAGGGGAATGCGGGCGGTCGAGCTGTCGCCGGGAGACGACCTGGAACAGCTGGTCAGAGCGGCGGTGGCGGAGGGTGCGGATGGCCTGGCGATGGCCGGCGGCGATGGTTCGCAGGCGATCGTGGCGAAGATCGCGGCCGAGCTGGACCTGCCCTATGCCTGCGTGCCGGCCGGGACCCGCAACCATTTCGCGCTCGACCTGGGGGTGGACCGTGAGGACGTGGTCGGGTCCCTGGACGCTTTCGTCGAAGGTGGTGAGCGCCGGGTGGATCTGGCCGAGGTGAACGGCACGGTGTTCGTCAACAACGTCTCGCTGGGCGTGTACGCGGAGGCCGTTCAGCAGGACTCCTACCGGGACGCGAAGGTGAGGACGCTGCTGGAAACCGCATCGAAGGTGATGGGTCCGGACGGGGACGGGCCGCGGCTGGAATGGAGGAGTCCGAGCGGCCGCCGGCATCATTCCGGGGCGGCGATCCTGGTATCCAACAATCGCTATCGGCTCGGTGCCGGTGTGGGTTCGGGAACCCGGCCGACCATCGAGGACGGCCTGCTGGGGATCGTTGTGCTGGCCGATCCTTCGGCCGGGGGCAGGCGCCTTCGCCGCTTCCAGAAGCCGTGGCGCGAATGGTCAGCCCGCGAGTTCGAGGTCGGCTCCGACGGGCCGGTGGCGGCGGGAATCGATGGGGAGGCCGCGCAACTGTCACCGCCGCTCACCTTCGGGATTCGTCCGGGCGTGCTGCGGGCACGGATCGCCCGGGGCCATCCGGGCGCGTCACCTTCGGCGGGGATCCCGGAGGGAGCGGGAGCGGTGCTTCAGGCGCTGATGCGGATCGCGCTCAGGAGCTGAGCGAATCGGCCCGCCGCGGCAGCTTCCAGTTCGGCCGTTCGAAATGGCAGGTGTAGCCGTTGGGAATGCGCTCCAGGTAGTCCTGATGCTCCGGCTCGGCCTCCCAGAAATCGCCGGCCGGTTCGAGTTCGGTCACGACCTTTCCGGGCCAGAGGCCGGACGCGTCGACGTCGGCGATCGTGTCCTCGGCGACTCGTTTCTGCTCCTCGCTCGTGAAGTAGATGGCCGACCGGTAGCTGGCGCCGATGTCGTTGCCCTGACGGTCCTTGGTGGTCGGATCGTGGATCTGGAAGAAGAACTCGAGCAGGTCGCGGTAGCTCGTCTGTGAGGGGTCGAAGATGATCTCGATCGCCTCGGCATGGTTGCCGTGGTTGCGGTAGGTGGCGTTGGGCACTTCGCCGCCGGTGTATCCGACCCTGGTCGAGATCACGCCCGGACGCCTGCGGATCAGGTCCTGCATGCCCCAGAAACAGCCCCCGGCGAGGATTGCCTTCTCGGTCGTATCGCTCATTCGTCCGCTCCTTCGTGAGACCCGTCGAGTTTGCCTGTAAGTACACGGTAGCGGCTCGAATCATCGGGCCGGGAGGATTGTTTATGGTGATGCCGTTCCGGGAGAAAACTCAGGGGGTAGTTGTGAAGGGAATCACGTTCGGGGAGAGTCGAATCATGCGTCTGGCGCTGCTTTGCGGCCTGGTGTGGATGCTCGTGCACGCATCGATGGCCTCACGGTCGGATGCGGCTGAAATGGAGACGCCCTTCTCCGAGATCGTGTACTCGAACGCCGGGCGCATCGCGGTGTCGAACGGGGATGGCGGCGAGCGGCGCCTGCTCACGAACCGGGGGAAGTTCCCGGCGGACGCGCGGGACGCCGCGCCGGAGTTTTCACCCAACGGATCCAGGATCGTGTTCGTCAGGTCCGCCACGCCCGATGTCCCCGGTGGCAAGGACCTGATGCTGATGGACCGCGACGGGGGAGATCTTCACTCGATCCTCCGGTACGGCGGGGATCCGGACCTGGGGGAGCCTTCCGTGCGCGATCCCAGCTGGTCACCGGACGGGAACTCGATCTACTTCATCGAGTATGCGGACGGCCGGCAGTCGGTCAAGCGGCTGCGACTCGACGGATCCGGGACGAGCACCGTCTTCGAGAACAGGTATGAGCCGCTCGGCATCACCGATGTGGACCCTTCGCCCGACGGCGAACGGCTGATCGTCGGTCTGGAGGGGTGGAGGAGAAGCAACGGCAAGCAGTTCTCGCGGACCTATTCGGTCGATATCGGGACCGGGCAGGCATCTCTGCTCGCCAGGGAGGCATCCTTCGGCGACTGGTCGCCCGATGGTTCGCGGATCGTGTTCGACCGGAGGCGGGAACCGGCCGACGCTCTCTGCTGGCAGGGACGCTGCTCGTCCATATCCGAGCTTTTCGTCATGAACTCGGATGGATCCGGCGCACGGCGGCTCATCCGGGGCAAGCGATCGTGGCGGGCGACGGCCGCCCGCTGGTCCCCGGACGGGTCAAGGATCTCCTTCACCTCCGGCCGGAACGGCGCCAGTGAGATCTACACGGTGAAACCGGACGGGTCATGTGCCGCATTCCTCACGAACGGTTCACCGGAGAGCTATCAGGGATCCTGGAATCCGGCCGGGACCGGTCCGGCCGGACGCGCGGGCTGTGGCGAAGCCGATGCCCGCCCGCTGATCGAGTATCCGGCCCGGAATCTCGGCGGGATATTCGGACAGCCCCACATGTGGCTCGGAGAGCGATATCTGGGCAACGCGACCAGTGGGGGACAGGATCCCGACCCCGAGTGGGAAGTGATCCCCGGGCTGGATGACTACATCTTCTACCAGGAGTGTCTGAGCTTCGAGCCGGCGAACTGCGAGTACGGCGTGAACGTGATCACCGAACCGGTCTGTCGAGCGTTGCCGAGGGTGTTCCCTCTCTGGAATCAGGTTGTGTACAAGGGCATGGTCAGCCGTCGTGGCGCCCTCGTGCTCTTCACCGGCTGGAAAGGCGAGAAGGGGGTGGCCGAGGCACAGGTGCTGAGCGGCGGCCGATCGATAGTTCTGGGTTCCGATGGCCCGAGCAGCTGGCACAACGAGTTTCCCCGCCGCCGGTTCCTGCGCATGGTCGATCGTCTGCGGCCGGTATGGCAGACATCCGGCGCAGACGGAAGGCTGCCGCGGGCGGAGTTGGCACCGAAGATGCTGAACATGTTCCGCAAGGTACTGCGGCTCCGCCGGCACAACTCTTTCGAGGCCACGGCACGGAAAGCGGGGATGTCCAGGCAGACACTGCGGTACCAGCTGGCTACCGCCGAAGATATTCGGAGGCTCGGACCGGTCGGCGCCGCGAAGGGCTGCGTTCCGAAGCGCGGCTCAGTGGGCTAGGGCCGCCGTTCCCGCGAGCGTTTCGCCTCGTACATCGAACGATCGGCCGCGGAGAGGACTTCGTCCATGCTGCCGGTCGACGCATCGATCAGGGCCGAGCCGATGCTGGCCCTGCAGCTGATCGCGCGGCCCTCGGGTTCGAAGCGCAGGCTGTCGAAGTGCGCGGTCAGCTCGGCCACCAGGTTTTCGGCCCGGCGGGCGTCGGCTCCGAGCAGGATCACCGTGAACTCGTCGCCGCCCAGCCTGGCGACCAGGTCGGTCGATCGGATCCGTGCGGTGATCTGGCGCCCGACGAAATTGAGCAGGTCGTCCCCGGTCGAGTGACCATGGGTGTCGTTCACCGACTTGAAGTCGTCGAGGTCGATCATCAGGAGGGCGGCGGTCTCCCCGTAGCGGCGGGATCGTTCGATCTGATCCTCGAGGGTGCGGTCGAAACGGCGGCGGTTGGCGAGGCCGGTCAGCGGGTCCTCGCCGGCCACGCGCCGCAGTTCGAGCTCGAGTTCCCTTCGCTCGGAGATGTCCTGGATCTGGGCGATCAGGTGGAGGGGACGATCCTCGCCGTCCCGGACGACCGAGGTGGCGATCATCGCCCAGATTTCCCGTTGATCCTTGCCGTGGATGCGTTTCTCGGCCGTGTAGGTGTTCAGTTCACCGGAGATCAGCCGGTTGGTCATGCCGAGATCGCGTTCGTGATCCTCCGTGGGAATCATGTCCTGGAAGCGAAGCTGCGCGATCTCTTCCGGCGTGTATCCGGTGATCCGGTTGAAGGCGGGGTTGACCCGGACCAGGGTGCCGTCCAGCGCGACCATCGCCATGCCGATCGGCGCCTTGGTGAACGCCGCTTCGAAGGAGCCGGTCAAGACGCGCAGCTCCTGCTCGGCGATCATGCGTTCCGCCACGTCCTGCGAGGCGAGCGTACCGCCGATCACGGCGCCGTCCGACCTGAGCGGATCGACGTCGAGCCAATGCAGGCAGTCCCCGTCCGAAAACGGCATCTGGAAGGAGCTGCGGACACCGTTCAGCGCCCCCTTGAGGGCGGCTTCGAGCTTGCCCCACATGGAGGGAGGCAACGCGTCGGCCAGCGGACGGCCGATCATCGCTTCGGGATCGACGTCAACGGAGTGGGGAGGATCCCCTTCACAGGAGATCACCCGAAGATCGGTGTCATAGACCAGCACCGAAAGGCCGGGAAGGGTGCCGGAAGCCCCCGAATGCCAGGCCTGAAGCGGATCCAGCGAGTCTTTGAGCCTGGAGGACATGGCCCCAAGCTAGCACCGGCAGGGTCGGTGGAACGTGAGTTTCGTACTGGAATCGGAAAGCCCGTGCTGCGTTCCGGGCGGCTGGTCTCGGACCGATCCGTATCCTGTCCAAAGTTGAAATCGAATACGGGGGACAGCTTGAAAGAGTCGAGTTGCGGAGTTCAGTCGGTCTTGCCGACGGTAGGTGCGTTGTGTCTTGTCGTTGCCCTTGCCGTGATGATGATCGGCCTCACCGGAAACGCATCCGCCGGCACCGTCGAGGGGTGCTGTGACGAACTCGTCTCTCGTGCAGCTTCCTTCAAGTAACAACCTGCAGGAAACTCCAAAACACGAGATGGCGCGAAGTCTCGTTGCAATGCATTGTGAAACGTCACTGAAATGACAATTTGTGCGTCACGACGTGTCACTCGACTCGTACCATGGAGGTGGGGAGTTACATTTCTCCTGCGAGTCCCATCAAGAACTACGGATCAAGTCAGAAGACAGTTCGATCGTCGCCGAGTTCTCGTTCGACAAGCTTCACGATGGAGGCTTTCCCAGAACCCCATCGTCCTGTCAGTCCAACAACGAATCCTCGCGCGAGCCTGCGGACCGCGCACAAACCGCGAGCTCTCTGACGAGCTCGGAACGATCCGGCAGATCGTGCTCCTCCATGTGGCCCTCTCCAGAGGATCTTGTCAGGGAAGCCTGATCACGCTCGCTTGGCTACTCCCGGAGTCTTCGTCCACAAAGCATCCGTTGTAGGCCCAAGCCAATCCGCCGCCGACAATCAGGATGCACACAAAAACGTAGGCTCGTGTACGCCAATCCCTTCTCCGGGGTCCAATTTGGCGATCGCCGAGTTCGCTCCGAGGCTTGGATTCGTCGGACCAGGTATCGCCGTCCCACAGCCTTGCTCTCGTCGGATCATTTGGATCCTCTTTCCATCCAACCTCGCGATTTGCCGGTTCAGGTGGGTGTTCGCTTCCTGGTGAGATGGGGCCTCCTGGTTGAAACTGAGTGGATTTTTTCTACGGGCCTTCGAGCGGCAAGATCCTCGCGGGATCCTTGGATGGAGTTAGTGACCTTCCGACGGTCCAAAGCGAGAAGGGAGTGAACCAGACAACTTGTCTGGTTCACTCTTGCTCGATCCTCTCGTTCAGCCAGATGACCCGTCTGTACTGATGAGATCAGTCGGCCCGACCACTAGCTTTATCCACGGGTAGTAGTTCTTGTAGGTACCCACGACTGGAAGTTCGGTCGAGACATGGCGTTTGCTGCGATCAGCAGCGCGGGCAGTCGGCAACCATCAGATCGGTGATGGAGCCTCCAGACAAACTGGCTTCTCCCCAGGCAATCATCGCGCTGGATCCTGAACTGACTATCTGAGCAGGAGCGATGGATTCGGTGGTACTCGGTTGGCCGACAAGTTTGCTCGGACCAAGGGATCCGCCGGCAAAGCGCGCCGAGACTAGACTGAAGTCGGTCAGGTCTTGCCACAGTATCTGTATGCCGGATCGCCCTAGCGCCGCTGCCCCCAGCAGATACACGGTTGACGGATCAACAGGGAGGATTACCGGAGGCGTGGGTGCACTGCGTCTGGTTGTCTGAGAGAGGCTGACTGACAGGGGCCGCATCGCCCCACCAGGCTGTTCGCTTAGGTCTGTCCAAATCACGCTCGCCACGCCTGTCCGACTGATGGTGAGGATTCCCGATACCGCTGAGACTGATTTGCGATTTAGGACTTTGCTGGGACGGAACCACCCTTTGAGCCGCTTTGTGCTCAGGCGAACTGTCTGATGAGTGCCCGCTGAGCCGCCGACAAGGAGGTACGAATTTCCAAACACGTCTCGCTCAATCTGGATTCCCGATGTTGGACATTTTGTTCCGGGTACTGGCCGAGATCTTGCGAATCCACTCCGTCCATCGGCCTCAGCGACCCGAGCTGGTTCGCGGCCTGCGGGGTCAAACATGGGGCACTTTCCGCTCCACGCGACGGAGGCTCGTCCATTCTTGCCTGCCGCCACGGAGATGTAGTTTCCGATGCCTGGAACACCCAAGTCGATTCGTCGCCATGCTTGAAACTTCCTCTTGCCTGGCATTCTGACTGCCGCAAACACACTCTTATGTCCTTTGACGAGGCGTACTCCCGCGGCGACGGTCGTACCGTCGCTGCCCACGTCGAGGTTTACGCCCCAAAAGGAAGCGTTGGAAATGGCTTTCGGCTTGGACCAAGCGCCCGACGGACCTCGGAACGCTGCCATGGTCTTGCCGCTACGACTCACCCAGGAGAGAGCTGTATGGCCACGTGATCCGACCGCGAGATTTGCACCACTGGAGCCTGGCCCACCGATCTTGACCGGGGAGCCAAAACCAGCGCCGTAGGAAGCTCGGACCCTGACGATGATTCCAACGTCCGATTGTGTTGGGGAGGAGCCGCCGGTCGGCATATCGCGAACCGGGGGAGACCACACAACGACCGCGTATCCATTTGGTCCCAAGCCGGCAACCGGCGTGCTGATCTTCTCGCCGACGGCGGTGATTGCCTGCGGTTCGGACCAACTGTCTGCTTGGGCTTGCACCGCGCCTGCGGTGCAAGCCCAAAGGCAAACAACGAAAACGGACAGGCGCAGACTTGGCATGCCTACCTAAACCCGCACAACGTTCTCACGGTGCGGTTAGAAGCGAAGCATTCATCGCCCATAGCGCGAAGCTGATGTGGCCGAAAATTGAGTCGCCTGGGTTGGCGCTCGCACAACCTGCCGGTCCAACTCGGCCAGATGAGATTCCCATCGCTTCGGTACCCGAGATCACCGGTCCACCACTATCTCGGTCGTCGGTGCAAGCCGTAGACCTAAAGAAACCAGTCCCATGATCCACGTAGTCCGGCATGTAGCTCTTGCTGAGCACGTTTCCGCAGGTTCGACCTGAAGTGATTCCGAGCTTGCATACCGTCCAACCCAAGGGCACGGAATCTGCCGAACGGAAACTCTCGACCGGATACTGCTGATCTTCCTGCGTCCGGTAGACCCACGGATATCCGGTGAATGAGTTTCCAATGTTGCTCATCTCCACGTCGACGAGTCCGTACATCAGCCGATTCTGCACCGAGCCGAATTGAATTGGGGCATTCAAGCCGTGGTAACGCGGGTTTCCAACGCTATTCGAGCAGTGACCAGCTGACAGCATCTTGATTGCGCTGCCCTGATAGACGGTGAAGCCTGTGGTGCAATTGTCGTAGTTGAAATCCGAGTTCTTACGGGCGGCGACGCCTCCCCTCAGTGCGAGGCCGCATCTCCTCCTACTCAGGCAAGAGGTCGGTTCGGAAATGGGACCTTGCTTGACGGTTACTGCCGAGCCGTACCTTTCTCTGAAGTGCCTCTCCGCGTTTGGCCCTGACTTTTCAATTGTCACGACTACGCGACTTGACTTGACATCGATGTCTATGTCGTAGTGACCGCCGTTGGGTCCGTTTGCTCCGTCGACTCCTTGTTGGGTCAGGGTCCTTTCGTCCCCAATTTGGTCCTGAATGGTCTTGAGACTCCGGAAGGAGATCTCAGAGTCCACGGGACGAAGCAGGTTGGGTTCGGGAAATTGCTCAGACAGCTCTTTGACTTTGTCTTCTGCACCAGTGGTGAAGGCGACAAAGACGCCATTCTCGATCTTGCCATCCACTATCCAAGACCGGTGAACTCGTCGGGCCATCTCTTTGACGCCAAAGGCTCAAGTGAACGGACCGCTTCCTCGAGCCTCTCATTCGAATTGGAAGGCGCGTCCTTGCCTTCAGCGATTCCCACGAGAGAAATCACGGCTGCCGTACCGAGAGCAACTGAGGCAATCAGGGCGGCCAGGATCGTCAAATTTGGTCGGTAGATCATTACCTTTCCCTTCGGAACTCCATCGTGGACGTTCGGTCGAGCATATGGGAAGTCCATCGACTGTCGGCCTAGCCGGTCTCCGAAGATGCAACCGACTCCGGCCGAGTGGTCGCATGCTCGCGGTCGACACGTCTCCAGATGTTGAGGCTCTCTTCACTGTGCTTGTCCAAGGCGTACATGTTCCATCGTGGCCGTCACATACCGGCGCCGGCGACACATGGTCTGAGGCATCGGCGATGGGCCGTGCTTTGGGGTCGCGTACCAAGGTGCCGGGTGAAGGAGCCCCGGCGGTCCTTTCAAGGCGGAGCAGTGGACGGTTGCGGCGAAACGACATCAAAACCGGCGGCGCGGGCGGCGTCTAGAAATCGGTTGTCATAACTCATGAAGTGGCGGAGATGGGCTTGGATCTCGATAGCGGTGGCGAGATGAATGGCATCGAGTGACCTGACCGACACAGGCGGAATCCTGGCTGCACGTGCGCGCACGGCTCTTGTCAGAGGGAGCAAGATCATCCGTTCCAAGAGATCGGAGGCTTCCGGCAGCAGGTCACGGTCAACTCGCGCGACAGCTCTCAGCAACTCGACTTCAGAGATTTCGTTCGAAGTCAGCTGCAGGTTTGATTCTCCGAGATACCTTACGAGAGCCGCGCTTTCCGGTTCATTCACGACCAACTTGACGAGCGCCGAAGTGTCCGCGTAGAGCGGATCCCGAAGCTCAGCCAAGGTTCTCTTCGCGCTGTTCGTTGAGAGCCTTCGTGCCACGATACGGGTCAGTGTCGTCCGATACGGATCTATCGTCGCGTCGAGCAAGGAACTCGCTGAGATCGCCGCGAGATGGTCTGACTCCGGGGATGGCCAAAAGCTGTTGCACATTCGACTCACGGCCGACGCTCTGAGTGAGACTCTCCGCGCCGATTATCGCCAGTTCCCGAAGCAGACCCGCGGCACTGCGGTCCGGATACTCGACTGCGGCCCTGTCCAGAACCTCGGAGAGGTGGGAATCCACGACAACGGCAATTCTGCGGTGTTTGGTCGGCACGATCCGAGTGTAGCACCGCAGTGTGACACCTCATGTTTATGCGCGATAATGTCGGTTATGTAAAGTTGGAACGGTGGGTCGCGCTTGCCCGGACTGCTGTTCTTGTGCAGCGACTCGTGTTTGTCACCGCCAACGACACCGTTTTGTCACTGACGGCGACACCAAATGTCACTGACTGCGATCGCACGACGCTGCGTCCCAGCTGTGGCAGCGTCTTGGTTGATCCGTCTAGCTGGCCGAGACCGTTGACCGAAACGGTCACGTCTACTGAGAGCTGCGTCGGTGTACCTGCCAGCTGGAGCGTTGGATTCGGTACGGACTGCATCCATGGCAAGCGATGGTGACGGTCAGGCCGGACAGAAGCGCTGCCTAGAGGTCGAGCACTGGCACCCGCGAATTCAGACGTTCTCTCGCTAGGTCGAATTCGCCTGGGCCACAAGTGCGGCATGTGACGACAACAGGTGTGCGAGTCGTGGTTCCGCTTCGTCGACGTACTCGTATTGCTCGAAGCGTGCCTGGTTTCGAATGCGCTGAGCTTGGCGGGCAATCTGGGCGTCCCCGGCCATTTCTACGGAGAACAGCATTTCGATGCTTGGTCTCAACATCTCGCCTTTGGTTTCGGCGACCCCAGTCTCTAGCAGTCGTTTGAGTATTCGAGATCTGAATTGGTCTGGTTCGACACCACGTTTGTGGTCCGCTTGGAGCAGGGTTCGCACCTGAGGCATCAGCTCGGCGCCGGGAAGTGCTCGAAGTTCGGGCACGTCTTTGAGCTTGATCTCGAACTCGTTCAGATGAGGTCGCTCCGGGGCGATTTCGCGAAGCCAGCTTGACGCCTTGGTCGCGGAGCGACGATCGCTGTTCATCCCGACGCGAAATAGCGGATCGATCTCGGGGGCGCTGGAGATCAACCGATCCAGGAGCTGCGGTCGTATCGCGAGGTCGATGTGTTCGGGCAAAGGCTGTCCCATCAGGGTGAGCGCCCCATTGACCTCAGAGAACTGACGGATCAGCAGAAGATTTCCTTCTTCTGGGCTGAACCCCATCAATTCGAGCGCCGCACCCGCGGCTATCTCCCCCGAGCGACGAGTGGCCCGGGCGCTCGGTGAAGACGCCGCCGGATCGGTGCCCGAACGAGTCGCATTGGCGACCCTCGCACGAGGGGTCAGCGAACTCGGGATCCAGGAAGTCCTTGCGCGAGTAGCCGGGCCCGCGTCCGACTGATGGTCAGGGACCTGGGCTAAACGGTCTGATCGACCAATCGAGTTGGACGATCATGCTGGCGACCGCGGCCGCCTCTTCGTCAGTCATGGCCGCAGTGGCCTCGGGGATACCGCCCTCCCCGTCCGTGAGTTGATCCATGATCTTCACGTAGCTTTCGCGATTCTCTGGCTCAACGAAATCGTCAGCGAGAAGTGGCGCCAGTTCGAGGCCGGCGTACTGGAGACGGGCTTGGATGGGTCCGGCGCTTCCAGCCAGGCAATCCACCGCTTTCGCTACTCGTTCTTGAACTGAGTGCTCAGACGACACGGAAGCAACCTATCGTCGATGTCGGATGAAGTCTGGGGCCGTCTACGCCCCGGGCTTCTTGGGGGTGATTGACCAGAGGCGCTTCAGTGCGTTGGTGCCTATGGCATTCAGATCCAAACCGGCCATTACGATGAACCGGTCTACTCCGTACTGGGTCATTTTGGTGGCGGCGTCCATGATCCTGGTTAGTTCGGCAGCGTCGGGGTTCGCCCAAGCGCGAAAGTGGCCGGGCTCGTACTCCTCGCCCACCTCGAAACTGCTGGTGGCAACGAGAAACCAGCTCTTGCCGTGGGTGCCTGCGCTTGCGAAACGCCAGATCGCCTCGAGATCGTCCTGGTCGGCGCCGATCTTGGCGGCACTGTTTCGAACAAGGTCGATGAACTTGAGATTGAAGCTCTTGATCTTCGAGAAGTCGAGTTCGGCCGGGAGTCGCTCCTCCATCAGACTGAGACGTTCCTGTGTCACCACGTACCCCTCTGTGTTGCCATCGGCCTTCAGTCCCAGGGACATCTGACGAAGGTCGTTCGAGACGAGCCCTAGGTGTCTTGACACCCGTTCTTCGGACCGGTTGGGGGTGAGGACCCATACCGCTTGCGCCGCAGATTCGAGCGCCGATCGTCCGAGCGCGAAGCAGGGCCGGGTCCTGATCTCTGCCTTGTCGCCGTCTTTCACATCTAGGGGCACGATTAGATCCGCCCAGACCGCCAGGTGCTCACTCGCAGCTTTCAGGTAGCCGAGGGTCCACGCCGAACACTTCTCCCAGTTGAACAATTGATCATCTGCCGCCAAGGGGCTCGCTGCGGCGGGATCTAGAACCGCATCGAGCATGAACCCTGACAACCGTGCCCTTTGTGCCGTTTCGACCCAGGCCCTGGATTGGTCTTCACTCACCACGCGATTATGGTCGGTGACGTCACAAATTGTGACGCCGAGTGTCATGAAGGTATGGCGCTGAGCGTCACGATCCTGGAGTCCCGCATCGCTTGTCTAACTGATTCCGGTAGACACGGGTAGATTTCCTTAGACAGCTTCCGGCAGGGTTGCCCGGACGATCGCAGACCGGCCGGTGGGTACCAATCAGGGCTTCCGGCCGTTTGAGCTTCAGGCGGCCCAGCCCATTGGACCAGACTTCCGTCGGACTTCACATCGATAGGCGTGATTCCATTGAGTACTGAATGCATCCAAGACGCCATGCCACGCCTCTAAACCGCGGGCGTCTAAATCCTCGAGGCTGCTGCCACCGCTCTGGAACGCTTCGTCGCATACAGAGGCGACTTTGAGCCACCCTGATGAACTGCCGTCGTCCCGAGTGGACACGAACCGATCCCACTCGTCGGCGTCAGGTCCACTGCCACCTCGCGCCCGACCAAATGTGCTGACCGCTTCTCGCACGAGAATCTGCCAGTACCAGTAGGTCCTATCAGGCACCGCATTGGCCTTAACCGCCCAGCTGATCAATGCCTGGAAGTCACCCGCATACTGGTCCGAAAGTGAGTTCAAACTCTCGCTGGCTGCCGAATCGGACCACCCCTTCTGGACGAAGATGTGGGTTCTAAGCCGTTCAACGACGTGCTCAGACCAAATCAAGGTCTGCATGGATTCATCTGCATTCGCGTATCGTTTCCTGGTTGGAGGAGCCACGCTCAACTCCGCCAGTTCGTGACAGCAAACTTCGAAAAGTTCGGGTCCTTCCTCCCCGACGGAGAATTCTCGAACCACGGCCGTCGGAACTTCGTCCGCAGCGATGAACCCCATGCCGATTCCCTCGCCATGTCCTTGCCGAACAGATTCCATCTCCGACCAGTCACGAAACTCTCGTTCTGACAGGAACTTGCGTAGAGCCGCTTTGTAGTCGCGGGCAATGACCAATCGCCCACGATCAGGTCGGCCCCAGGTCGACGAAGCTAACTCAGCCCAGAACTGACGAACTCGATCCTCGACTCGAGGTTTCAGTCGACCGTAGATGTCTAAATCGCTCAGCACCACGTGAGCTCGCCATTTCCAGGTGCGTAGTTGATCCTACGAGTCTGACGGGAGGACCGGCGGTCAAAACCAGCTGCAAAAATCCACTGGCCCCACTCGCGAATCGATTGGGTTGCCGCCTCCTCCCCCGCTAACTTCCGAGTCTGTGGATATTGGCGAAGCATCCCAAGTGCTCATACCTGCTGCCGCCGGACTGTTCGGTGCATGGTGGGGAGCATCCATAACTCGAAAAAGTGCGCGGGAAGCAGCAAAGCATGTCGAGCAAATTCAACGCCGGGCAGACATCATCGAACTCCGAGCAGCCGCCCGCCTCTTGACCGAACAACTGCGAGACACAAACATCATCATCAAGCAGTCCATCGAGTCCGAACGCTGGATACTCCCCCATTCGTCGGCCTTCGATCGAACAGTATGGGACACCTCTCGTGTGGCCCTCGCCAGACTTGTAGATGAACCCGAGTGGAACGCAATTCTCAGGGGCGTCGACACTGCAATCGGGTTCGAAAGCATGGCCATAGAGTTTGAAGGACCCCTCGTAATCGAGGATCAAAGCGCGATGCTCAAATCGTTCTCGAACGAAGTTGGTCAGGCCATTGATCTCCTACGTCGATATCGAGTCGCTGGAGATCTGATCCAGGACGACCTCGGCATGGGCATTCGCTCGCTCTGAAGCCCCGAGTTCACCTGACCTGTGTCGATCCCGTGTCGTCACCTGTGTCGAATCCGTGTCGCTCCACATGCGCATCTCGCGATGAGGACCCTTCGGTTCATTTGGACTTGAGGATCAATCCACAGCTAGGTTGATTCTGGATACCAATCTGGTGAGCTAGGAGTAGCTGCCGTCGCGGATCAGGGCAACATCAATTGCCGAAGAATTCGGTGTCGCCTTGGCTTCGGTAGGCAGGGTCGCTTTCGCCATGGCTGAACCGCCTAGAAGTATCGAGACGGCACCCAGGAGCGATAGGACGATCATCCTCAGAATCTCAACCGAGCGACGAGTGCGAGCTTTCGCGGTATCGCTGCGAGGTCCGAAGGTTGTCGACCACTGTCAGCTTGGATCGTCGCTACTGCGTTGAATGCGCTTCTTCAGTACTCCGACCACCACTGAACCCAGCACGAGAACTAGCAATCCCCCAGCGAGGACGCCACGAACCGGCGACGACTTCCGGCCCGAGCCTTCAGTGCTGAAGCTCATTCCGCCCAAGGTGGCCTTGTAGACAAAGTAGGCCAAGATGCAAGCTAGAACCCCGAACATCGCGTAGACGAACAACTTGGTTGCCATGGGCAAGCTTCCAAGTATTTCTCGATACTGCTTCAAGCGACACCCTCCGTTGGACCGTTGTGAATCTTCAATGTGACTCCCGGGCCGTCGGATGGCCTGAGTGTTCTCGAAAGTTGGGCCCCCCTGGATCTCCCCCGTTTCCGGCGACCGGCCCTCGAACCACCCTCCGATGTGATCTGGCGTTCGGGATCGCAGACCAGTTTGGTCCTGACCAATTGACGGCCGAGCCACGAACTCCCGGCACGGCTCCTTCGGAGCAACGCAAGGACCAGCGGGTCGATTGAGCGGCTCACTTTTCTCCGACAGCGCCCTGTGCTAGATACGCGTCGTCGGCCGTGTCAAAAAAAGCGCTGCATACGAATCCGTCTACTGCTCGATAACCAGGGACGCCAGGGACTCGATGCCTTCGCGCGAACTGGCGACGACCAGGAAACGCTTCGCGTGGCAGAAGAGCGCGTCGGGGACTCCGGTCAGTTCGGCCAGTTCCTTCTGTTCGAGGCCGGCCCATTTGGCCGGCAGGTCTTGCCTGTTCTCGAAGGTGCCCAACTGCTTGGGTACCGTTTCGAGGCCGTATCCCTGCCGCTTGGGATAGATGACGAAGAGCGCTTCGGGTGCTTCGGTGACGACGACCTGCTTCCACGGCACATTCTGTGAGAGCTCGATGATGCGCGGGTCCTCCGCGCCGGCGATTGCCTCGCGGACGAGACGTACCGCCTTCAGCCCGGAGGTCGCCGAGGCGATCTCGCGCTCGAGGATCCCACCGGCGAGCTCGATCGCGGCGTCGAAGCGCTCTCGTTCTTGTTCCTCGGTCAACTCCTCGTCCCATCGTGAGTTGAAACCGCCGATCACGGCATTGACGTTCATCGGGCGAACGCCCTCGATCAGGGACTGGCTGATCTGCTGTCCGGTGTCATTGGCATCGACGGGCTGAACGAGCGTCTGCTCGACCGCATCGGCAACCTCGGCATCGCCGCAGATGCGAGCACCATATTCACGCCAGATCAGGCCGAAGGAGGCGTAGCCGATTCCGTTCTCCCTCGCCAGGTCGAACTCGCGCTGGTGATGGTCGAAATCCCCGCTGGAAGGGTCATGGCTGAAGCCGACGTCGATTCGCATGTCGGCTCCGGCGAGAATCTCGCGGTTGCGGGTGCGAAGAACCTCGACCGGTTCAGGCAACAGCTTCATCGCCGCGATGGCGAAGACTTCGTCGGCATGAAAGGAACCGTTGTGTGTGGCGATCAGCATGCCGGCGACTCTATTCGTGATCGTTTCGGAGCACTGGCACCACTGGCCGTGATGGAAGGAATCGAGGCCTCGCGGGGCGACGAATGTGCATGCGCGTCGCCTCCGAGCGCTCAGAAACTCAGCTGAGCCCCCGGTCGTAGTCGGCGCGGGCTTCCAGCACCGTTTCCATGTTGTCCTTGGCCCATTGGGTCAGGGCGCCGAGGGGTTCGAGCAGTCCCCGGCCTGATGGGGTCAGTTCGTACTCGACGTGTGGCGGGATGACGGGAAAGACCGTTCTCTTGACCAGGCCGTCGCGCTCCAGGGCCCTGAGGGTCTGGGTGAGCATTTTCTGGGAGATCCCGTCGATCTGGCGTCTCAGCTCGGAGAATCTCTTGGTCCCGCCTTCGAGGGCGCCGATGACCAGGACCGTCCACCGGTCCCCTATCCGGTCCAGCATCGCTCTTGTCGGACAGTTCCGGTCATACGGGTCCCAATCAGGCTTGTTCATGTCGCCCCCTCGATTCATGGTTACCACCAAGTGCCTTCTTTACATTCGCAACTTAGTTACCTACAGTGACCGATGTCAACAAATTCTCTTGATCGGAGGCACACGATGAGTCGGATCGACGGTGTTCTCGGAAGGAAAACATGACTCAGATAGCCGTAACCGGCGCCACCGGCGCCGTGGGTGGAGAGGCCGCCCGAATCCTCGCCGGCCGCAAGATCGATCAACGGCTGCTGGTGAGAAACCCGGCCGACGCGCCCGATCTGCCCGGAGCCACGGTCGTCCGGTCTTCGTACGGGGATTTCGAAACAGCCAGGAATGCGCTCGAAGGAACGACGCATCTCTTCATGGTCTCGGCGGCCGAGAGTGCCGACCGGATGGAACAGCACCGCACGTTCATCGACGCGGCGGCACATGCCGGCGTCGAACACATCGTCTACACCTCCTTCCAAGGGGCTTCACCCGAAGCGGTCTTCACATTGGCACACGAGCACTTTGAAACCGAACGGCACATCCGGGCATCCGGCCTGAGATGGACCTTTCTCCGGGACAGCTTCTACATCGACTTCCTCCCCATGCTCGCCGGTGACGATGGTGTGATCCGCGGCCCCGCCGGAGATGGCCGTGTCGCCGCGGTCACCAGGGCCGATGTCGCCCGGTCGGCGGTCGCGGTTCTGCTCGATCCGGCGAAGCACCTCGACTCGACGTACACCCTCACGGGTCCCCGGGCGATCTCGATGCCCGAGGTCGCTCGCGCTGTGGAGCGCCATTCCGGCAGGCCCATCTCGTTCCTGGACGAGACGATCGAAGAGGCATACGAGTCGCGCCGGAAGTGGAACGCGCCGGACTGGCAGAACGACGCCTGGGTCAGTACCTACACGTCGATCGCGGCGGGCGAAGTCTCCGAGGTCACTGGAGACGTCAAGGCCATCACCGGCGGAGACCCCGAGTCACTCGACGACTTCCTTTCAGAAGCGGCGCCGTAGCACGAGGGGGAACTGTCCATCAGCTCGGAATGTCACGGCCGATACCCGGTGTCGGCAAGGTCCGGGCGGTACTGTCAATCCCATGACGGTCAAACGGATGGAACACATCGGCATCGTCGTCGAGGACCTCGATGCCGCCACGGAATTCTTCCTCGAACTGGGACTCGTGAAGCAGGGCGGCGCGAAGGTCAGTGGCGAAACGGTCGACCGCATCAACGGTCTCCGGGGCGTTCAGGCGGAGATCGCGATGCTGGCGACACCGGACGGCGACGGTGTGGTCGAGCTGGCCAGGTATCACGCTCCTCCCGGTCCGGCCGGTGATCCCGACGCTCCGGCGAACACCCCCGGTATCCGCCATCTGCTGTTCAGGGTCGACGATCTGCGCGACACTCTGGCCCGCCTGCAGGAGCACGGCGCGGAGCTGGTCGGAGAGGTCCAGAACTATGAAGACATCTACCTGCTCTGTTACCTCCGCGGTCCCGAAGGGATCATCATCGAGCTCGCGGAGAAGCTCACCTAGAGGAGCTTCTGGGCCCGCCGGTAGCGGATGTGCGTGGCGAGTGGCGAATGCAGCACCTCGACCGGCTCCATTTCAAAGGATTCGATGCCGTCGAAGATGCGTTCTCCCGATCCCAGCAGGACGGGAGCGATGTCGAGGGTCAGCTCGTCGATCACCCCGGCGGCGAGGGCCTGCCGCACAGTCGAGGCCCCGCCCGCGATGTCCACTCCGTCCTCTCCGGCCGTCTCCCGCGCCAGCGCGTAGGCGGCGTCGAAACCATCGGTGACGAAGTGGAAGGTCGTGCCGCCCTCCATCTCGATCGGCTCGTGGGCGTGATGGGTGAGCACGAACACGGGGGCGTGATACGGCGGCTCGGGTCCCCACCATCCGCGCCAGTCCTCGTCCCATTCGCCCCGGATCGGCCCGTACATGTTGCGTCCCATGACGTAGGCGCCCCGGGGACGCATGAGCCACGCGGCCGCGGTCTCGTCGGCCTTGTTGGCGCGATCGTCACCCAGGTGCCAGAGATGATTCTCCTTGCCGCCCTTGCCGAGCGGATCGTCGCGGCTCTGGTCCGGTCCGGCGACGAATCCGTCGAGCGAGATCGACATGTGGCAGGTCGTGTCCATGTGTTGTCCTTCGTTGAGGTTCGACTTGCGGGCGGTCGGCGCAGCGTAGTCAACCTCCCGGGTGGAGGCAAGACGCGTGTGCCGGGTCGGCCGACCGCACTAGCCGGGAACGAGGATCCCCTTGCCGCTGACCCGGCGCTCAGCGATCGCCCGCAGCGCCTCGACGCCCCGTGACATCTCGTAGACCTGATCCAGCATCGGCCTCACATCGCCGGCATCGACCATATCGCCGAGCCTAGCCGCGGCCGTCTCGAGTCCTCCCGGTGCCGTGGCGAGCACCGACCAGGAACAGCCGGAGACCTCGGTGTTGTTCATCAGCAGCCGATTGACCTTCACCTCGGGGATCGATCCTTCGGTGAAGCCGATCACGACGATCCGGCCCTCGCTGCGCAGGGAGCGGAGCGAGTCGGTGAACCTCTCCCCGCCGACGGGGTCGAACACGAGATCCACCCCGCCGTCGGAGGCTTCCCTGACCTCGTCCTTCCAGGGACCGTCGCCGCGGAACACCTCGGCGGCCCCGGCCGAGCGGGCGGTCCGCTCCTTGGCGTCGCTCGAGACCACCGCGAACACCCTGGCCCCGAGCGCGTTCGCGACGTGGATCGCCGCGGTCCCGGTGCCCCCGGCGGCCCCGTGGACCAGCACCGTCTCACCCGGCTTCAGCCGGCCGCGGCGATCGAGTCCGGCCAGGGCGGTCAGATAGTTCATCGGAAAGGCGGCGGCCTCCTCCCAGGACAGGCCGGCGGGTTTGCGGAAGGTCGCCTCCGGAACCGCCGCGACCCGGTCGGCGAAGGAACCGAGCGAGAGCGTGACGACCTCGTCGCCAAGCTCGAACTGGCTGCCCTCGGGTGCGGACGAGACGATTCCGGCCGCCTCCCAGCCCAGCGTGAAGGGCACCGGCTGGCGGATCTGGTGCTCTCCCCTGGCCATCAGCAGGTCCGGGAACCCGATCCCCGCAGCGCGGACGTCGATCACCAGCGAGTCCGGGCTCGGCTCCGGCAGCTCCAGGTACTCGACCGACTCGAGTCCTTCGGTCCCCGTCACTTGAAGTCCACGCATGAATCCTCCTGAGTAGCAAAACAGAACGCAGCTCTTATAGCAGAGTCTGAATATGAGACGCAGCTGTTAGGCTCGTTCGATGCGCTTCGACGATCTGGCTGAGTACCCCTGTTCGATCACCCGGCCGCTCACCGTGCTCGGTGACCGCTGGACCCTGCTGATCGTCAAGCAGGCATTCGCCGGGGTGCGCCGGTTCGAGGACTTCCACCAGTCGCTCGGGATCAGCCGAAGCCGCCTGACCGACCGTCTCGACCGTCTCGTCGAGCAGGAGATCCTCTCCCGCGAGCCCTACCGAGACGGCCGGACCCGCTACGAGTACCGCCTGACCGAGAAGGGCCACGCGCTCTACCCCATCCTGATCGCCCTGCGGGACTGGGGCGATACCTACATGGCCCCGGACGGGCCGCCGGTCCGGTACATCCACCGGGGATGCGGCGGCGAGGTTCACGCCAGGCTCACCTGCGAGGTCTGCGGTGAAGAGGCCACGGCCCGAGACGTGCTGCCCGAGCCCGGCCCGGGTGCGGTCGGTCACGCCGCCTGAAGGGGCAGCCGGGTCAGGCGGCGATCGGTGTCCTCCGGAGCAGCCTCCGGATGAACTCCGCGATCTCGGCCGGCACCTCCTCGGCCATGAAATGTCCGGCGTCCACGGGCTGATAGCTCAGGTCGGGCGCCCATGCGCCCCACAACTCAGAGGCATCGAAGCCGAGCCGAGATCCCCAGTCCTGTGAGATCACTCCGACCGGCATCTGGAGCTGGGCTCCCGCGGCCCGGTCGGCGCGATCCATCTCGAGGTCGATCCCGGCGGAGGCCCTGTAGTCGGCGACGATCGATGGAACGGCTCGGATCGAACTCTGGAGATAGTGCTCGCGGATGTCGTCGGGGATCGTGTAGCCCCCGTCCCAGGCGTCGAGAAACGAGCCGAAGAACTCGTCGGCGGTCGCCTCGATCATCTTCTCGGGCAGGCCGGCGGGCTGGGCCATCAGATAGAGGTGCCAGGCGACTGCCGCGTCGACTCCGTGAAGGACGTCCCACATGTCCATCGTCGGGAGGACGTCGAGAATCCCCAGACCGGTGACTCTTTCCGGGTGGTCGAGACCGGCACGCACCGCCACCAGGGCACCGCGGTCGTGGCCGATGAGGCCGAAGCTCTCGAACCCGAGTTCCCGGGCGACGCTGACGATGTCGTTGGCCATCTCACGCTTGGAGTAGGTCTCCGGACCCGATGCTTCCGGCTTGTCGCTCTCGCCGTACCCGCGAAGATCCGGAACGATGACGGTTTGGTCCGAACTGAGATCACGGGCGACGTCGCGCCACATGAGGTGGGTCTGCGGGAAGCCGTGCAAGAGGATCACGGGATCTCCGTGGCCGCCGACCGCCACGTTCAGGCGGACTCCGTCGGATCCAGGAATCTGCTCGTAGCCGAAGCCGTCAATCGATGGGTTGCTCATGCTGCCTTTCGTGTTCATCCGGGGATCCCGAGAAGATCCCCCTGAATTGCGGGTCGGCTCGTTCGCCACTGGCTCTGAGAGCCGGAATCAGGATCGTGTCCACGAGTTGCTCCAGGTAGCCCGTACCCGTGGGCAGGCCGTTCAGACGGCGGAGCAGCAGCACCGATCCCGTCACCTCCTCGTAGGGAAACGGTCTTGCGTCCGAGGGCAGCTCTCCCCGGCCGATCGCCGCCTCGAGCACCGATCCGGGCAGCCTGGCTCCGGTCGGACCCGTGGATTCTTCGATGTGCTCGCAAAGCTCCGCGTCCTCGAGGCCCGCCTTGAGCAGCATCAGGCTCATCGATCCGTCGCTCTGCCGGAGTGTCGAATCGAGCCGCTCGCAGAGCGCCAGCAGATCGCCGCGCAGGGATCCCGTGTCGATGGCGTCCGTGTCTTCTCTGGATGCCGGCCCGGCCTTGACGGCCGCCACGACCATCTCCTGTTTCGACGCCCATCGGCGGTACAAGGTCGCCTTCGAAGCCTTCGCGCGACGCGCCACCTCTTCGAAGGTCAAGTCGTCGTAGCCGCGCTCCCCCAGAACCCGCAGCACCGTTTCGAGGATCGTCGCCTCACGGGCCTGATCCCGGGGTCGTCCGCCGCGACCGCCACTCGCCTCTGTCTCGTCCGTGGTCCTGTTCAGATACGCCACGTTTCGTATCGTATCTTAATCTTCGGGTCGAGATCGGAGAGGCGGGCTAGTCCTCCCACCAGTCACGCCGGCCCTCGACATCGTCGCGTGGGTTCTCACCGAGATTGGGTGCGCCGATGACGAACATCTCGAGACCGTCGGGGCCGGCCTCGTAGCCGCGCCAGGTACCGGGTGCCACACGCACCGCGTCCCCCGGCTTCAGTTCGATGATCTCGTCGTCGAGCTTCATCCGCCCGCTGCCGCCGAGGATCACGTAGACCTCCTCCTGCTTCTCGTGCGTATGACCGTAGGGAAAGCGATAGTCCGGCGGGATCCGCTGATAGCCCAGGCCGGATCGCTCGAGCCCGAGCGCCCGGGTCGCGAGGCGGAACTCCAGCTCGGGCGGCCCGTTGAAATTCGAGCCGACATCCTCCAGGTCCTCCTTGATGTTCACGCGCGTGAAAGGCATGTCCCGATCCTATGTAGACCGATGGGACCGGGCTACTTCTTTTTCTTCTTTTTCTTCCCCTTCTTCACCTTGGCTTTGGAGTCATCGGCTTGAGCCTCCTGGGCAAGCAAGAGGTTCTCGCGAAGCGAACCCGGAAACTCCTCGGCGAGCTTCAACTCGATCCCGAACCGGTTCGCCGCTTCTCTCTGCCAGTCACGGACGGACGCCAGCGCCTCCTGGTCGATGAAGTAGAGCTCGCCGCGGGTGTTCTCGAATCCCGGCTGCTGCCTGATCGTCGCGAACTTCAGGATCTCGGCGGCCACCTCCCTCCCGTGCGCACCGTGAAGCGATCCGGTTCTCGCGTAGACCCCGATCATCCGCCGGTTGGCCTGCGTGAGTCCGCCGGGCGTCAGATGAGCGCCGTCATCCCCGATCGGCACGCTCCGCCGCTCGAGGCTCTTGTAGCCCGGTGTCTCCTTCAGGGACTCAAGTACGCACCGTTCGGCCTCCCGCTGAACATTTGACAGGGACGGACGCTTCCTGCCCTTCTTGCTCTTCTTCCCCTGGTGCTTTTTCTTCTTCTGCTTCTTTGCCATCGGCTCTCCTCTCCTGGAAAAGTTCAATGTCCGTGGGTAGGCACATCGGGCGCGCTCAGCACGCCCCAATCCAATTCAGATTCCGCCGTACGGCGATCGAGGAAGGCCGCGACTCCCTCGGCGAAAGCCGGTGAACGGGTATTGCCGGCGAACGAACGGATCTCAGCGTCCGTGTGCTCGGCGAGAGCGGCGTCCGGGCTCGCCTGAAGCAGGCGCTTCGTCGATTCCACCGCGTTCGGCGCGAGCCGCGAGAACTCTCGGATCATCGTCTCGGTCGTCTCCGCGAGCTCCGCGGACGGGACGACGAAGTTGATCAGACCGAGATCGAGGGCCTCGCGGGCCGAGAGGAGCTGAGAGGTGAGGAACAGCTCCAGCGCCTTGCGGTATCCGACCAGGCGCGGCAGGAACCAGCTGACACCGGCATCGGGATTGGTCGCGAGCTTGGCGTAGCCCAGCGTGAACGCTGTGTCATCCGCGGCGATGACCACGTCGCAGGCCAGCATGGCCCCCAACCCCCCACCCGCGACGGCACCGTGGACCGAAGCGACGGTGAGTTTCGGTGACTCGTGCAGAAGCGTGACCACGGGGTTGATCCACTCGCCGATCTCGAGCACGAAATCATGGGCGTCGTCGCCCAGCTCCCGGAACGCGGCGAGGTCGCCCCCCGCGCTCCACACGGGCCCCTCGGCCCTGTGCAGGATCACCCGGATCTCGGGATCGGCATCGGCTTCCCGCAGGACATCCAGCCATTCACGTGCGCTTTCGACGTTTATCCGGCTCGGCCCCTTGGGAGCACCGAGCGTGATCGTGGCGATCGATCCGGAGCGTTCCAAATCCGCCCAGGGACGAGTTGAACTCATGCGCTTGCCGATTGCTTGCTCATCATCTGACCCTAAACCTAGCCGGGACCACGCATCTATTTCCGGTGCTTGTCAGACTTCGGACATCGAACGAAGTGACCGACAGCGGCGAGAGATGCAGGCCGATCGAGAGCGCCGCCGCCGGGAGCGGGAATCTCGCCCGTCACCGGGTCTGAGCCGCTTTCGGGGATCGAAGCGGACCTTCTGGCTGTTCACGGTCGGCGGTGTGGTGGTGGTCTGGGTTCTTTCCGGGTTTCTGATCCGGGCGTTCAGCTCCGGTGAGGTCCTGAACGGCACCGCCATGAGTGGGGTCCAGCTTGGTGGGCTGAGCCGGGAGCGCGCGGCGGATCGCATCGCGGACATGCCGCCCAGGCAAGTCGAGCTCCTGCGGGCACGCGAGACCTTCGATGTCCGAACCCCGCAGGCGGGTCTCGTGGTCGACGTGGACGGCAGCGCCGACCGTGCCTACGAGGCGGGACGCAGCGGTGTCGGCGACATCCTGAAGGGTCCCCTGGTCCCGCTTCTGAACCGTGACCTTGAACCCGCCTATGACCCGGTGAACACCAAGCGGCTCAACCGCACCGTTAACCGGATAGCCGACAAGCTGGACCGTGAGCCTTTCGTGGGTGCCCTATCGATCGACCCCGACACGCTGGCCGTGACCATCGAGCAGCCCAAGGCCGGAGTCCGTGTGCGGCGCACCGCGACCGAGGCCATGCTGCTCGACACGTTCCGGGATGGTGGCGACTCGATGGAGATCCCGGTGCGAAGGCAGCCCGCGCCGAGCCCGGCCGAGGTTCAGGCCGTCGCCCGGGACGCCGAGCGCTACCTCCAGAGCCCCGTTCGGATCGAGACCGCGGGTGGCCCGGCCACCTTCACGCCACAGGAGATCGCGGGAGTGCTCGCCGTGGAATCGGCCGGCGAGGAGCCCGACGCCGGCATCCGCCTGGGCGCCGATACCGGGAAGGTCGAGTCGCTCGTGGCCGATTTCGCGGGGAGCCGCGACAAGCCGGCACGGGATGCCGCGATCGACGCTCCCGCCCTGCCTCCGGTGAATCTGAGCGAGCAGGGAGACCTCAGCTGGCAGCCGAAGCCCGGTGCGGCCGGCGTGAAGCCCGACCGGGTCGGGCGCGAGATCCGTCAGCGGCAGGCGGTCGAGAACCTGACCGGCGCGATCCGGGACGGTGAGCACAGGGTCCGCTTCCCGACCGAACGGGTGGTTCCCGAGGTGACCACCGGCGAGGTGAAGAACGCGTCGTCTCTGCTCGGAACCTTCACCACCAGCTTCCCCTGCTGTGAGCCACGGGTGACGAACATCCAGCGGATGGCGGAGACCGTTGACGGAACCGTGATCGGTCCCGGCGAGCAGTTCTCGCTGAACGGCGTCGCCGGTGAGCGGACGAGGGCGAACGGGTACAAGCCGGCCCCCACCATCGGCGAGGGCAACACCCTGGTCGACTCGGTCGGCGGCGGTGTCTCCCAGTTCTCCACCACTCTCTACAACGCCGCCTATTTCGCCGGCCTGCAGATCGATTCCCACACCCCGCACAGCTTCTACATCAGCCGCTATCCCCCGGGACGCGAATCGACCCTCAGCTTCGGCTCGATCGATCTGCTCTGGACCAATGACACCGATGCTCCGGTGGTGGTGCGTTCCTCGGCCTCCGACACCGCGGTCACGGTCAGCATCTACGGCGGCAATGGCGGACGCAAGGTGAAGGCGGAGACCCAGTCGAGATCCGACACCGGCAAGGGCGGCTTCGACATCACCATCGACCGTGTGATCGTCTACGGCGACGGGACCCGCGCCCGCGAGCCCTTCACGACCAGCTACGGCGTGCCGGCCGAGTGATCGTCCGCGGCCGGCAACGGCCGCTGACCTCTAGTCCGGCTGCCGCAGGATCTTCTCCATCGACTTGCCCCTCGCCAGTTCGTCGATGAGCTTGTCCATGTAGCGGATCTCTCGCATCAGGGGATCCTCTATCTCCTCGACCCGGAGCCGCAGATCACACCGGTGATCAGGTCCCGGGACGGATTGAGTTTCGGGGCCTCATCGAAGAAGGACTCCAGATTCGTCTCCTTCTCGATCTGGCGCTCGAGCTCGCCCTGGCTGTATCCGGTGAGCCAGCGGATGATCTCGTCCACCTCGTCCTTGGTCCGGTCCTTCTTTTCCGCCTTGGCGAGGTAGAGCGGATAGACGCTCGCGAAGCTGATCCCGAAGATCCGATGTCCTGCCACTGCGCTCCTCCCGTCGGTGGTGCCTGATCACACTCTCGTCTCTTTCAGCCTATGTGCTCGGCAAGAGGGGGCTCAGGCCCCTTGCCCGAACGGAGGCGGCCTGGAACGCTGGCGCGATGTCTGAATTCAATATCCGCACGCGCGGGATGGTCGTCGCTCTTCTCGTGCTGTTCGGGCTGTCCATGCTGCCCGCATCGGCCTCGGCTGGTCTCTCTCCGTCCCAGATCAATTTCCCGCTGACATCACCGGGCAGCACCTCGGCCGCGCGGGTCGTGACGCTTTCCAACACCAGTGGCGCACCGCTGACCGTGTCCTTCTCGGTCAATGGTCATCCCGCCTTCCTGGTGGAAAACCACGATTGCCCGGCACAGCTCGCCCCCGGGGCGTCCTGCCAATTGCTGGTGTCATTCAAGCCGACCACCGTCGGCGTCGCCTACACCGAGCTCACCGTTCCGGGCAACGGCTACACGTCCCTGGTCGGCCAGACACCGACCCCCGAGGGCACGATCACGCCCGGTGACGCCCAGGATTTCGGCCTGGCGGTCCCCGGTGCCCCCAAGACGCGGCATTTCACGATCGAGTCCACCGGAGCGATCCCTCTTCCGATCGCCGAGGTCACGCCTTCCGGCATGAACAGCGAAGACTTCTCCATCGTCCAGTCCAACGCCTGCATCGGCGAACTTGAACCGGGTGACACCTGCGAGTTCGATGTCCGGTTCGATCCGGTACCCGGATGGCACCGCGAGCGCGAGGCGCTTCTGGTGGCCTTGGACCCGGACGACAACGCCCTGCTGCTGGTCGAGCTCAGCGGCAGCACCACGGTCGCCGAGCACACGGTCACTCCGGACTTCAAGGATTTCGGCGAAGCGGCGATCGGTACCGGGATCACCCGGCAGCCGGCGACCTTCACGATCACCTCGACCGGTGATGCTCCCCTCCCCTATTCGGGCAGCGAGATCATCGGCGGCAACGACACCGGTTCCTACTCGATCGAGGACTCATGCCCTTCGTCACTCCCGCCGGGTGAGAGCTGCTCGGTGCGGGTGAGGTTCGATCCGACCTCCGGGGTCGCCGGTCCTCGTCCGGCCGCGATCACGCTCAAGGCCGGGATCAGCGAATCCGCCTACAGCACGATCCTAATGACCGGTACGGCCGTAGACGCTCCCGTCGTGCCGCCACCCGGCAAGGCCGACCTGACACTGAGACTGAAGTCGGCGAAGAAGGTCCGGCGGGGCGGAACGCTGGTTCTGAGCACGACCGTGACCAATACTGGAGATGCCCCGGCCGCATCGGTGAGGCTCGGAGTGAAAGCGCCGAACAGGCTGGTCAGGAAGGTCCGTCCGGTCCGGATCTCCGGGCTCGCGGCCGGTCGGTCGGTGACCAGGAAGATCAGGGTCAAGGTCAAGCGATCGGCGAGAAAGGGCCGGAAGCTGGCCCTGAAGGTCTCCGCGAGCGGAAGCGGATTTTCCGCGCAGACCGCGAGGCGGACCGTCAGGATCCTCTAGAGGTCCCTCACGACCTTCGCGGGAACACCGGCCACGAGCGTCGCTGGCGGCACGTCCCTCGTGACCACGGCACCGGCGGCCACGACCGCGTCGGCACCAATGGTCACACCCTGGAGAATCGTCGCGCCGGTGCCGATCCAGACGTTTCGCCCGACCACGATCGGCGCCCCGGTGACCGCCTTGCGGCGCCGGGCGGGATCGGTCGGATGTCCGCTGGAGATGAGATTGACCTTGGGGCCGATCATCACCTCGTCCCCGATCTCGATACCGCCGATGTCGGAAAGCGTGCAGCCCTGGTTGATGAACACATCCCGGCCCACCGCGATGTTCAGCCCCAGGTCCGAGTAGACGGGCGGAATCAGCCTGAAGCTCTCGTGAACCGGCCGCCCGGTCAGCTCTGACCAGGCGGCACGGATCGCGTCTTCGTCATCGAGGGTCAGCCGGTTAAGACGGTTGGTCAGCCGCACTGCTCTCTTGACCTTGTTGAAATCAACGCCAATCTCAAGCCGGCCACGCCCGGAATTCTCGTCCGGAATGTCGGTCAACTGAAAACTCAGTATCGGTATTTCATTCCGGCGACATCACTCAATTATTGACGTACACTTGCCTGTTGTCGCACGTTGTGTTGGCCGTTCCAGTCACGTGGTAGTCGCTGACACAGAGACTTATGTAGTTGGTCTCTCCCTGCCGAAACTGTGCCGAAGTCGTGTTCAGATTGAACGTATTGCTTGAGAGCTGCGGGCACGGAGACATCACGCTTGAGTTGGTTGTGCACGCTTCCGTGAAACCGCCGTAAGGCTGAAGATTCACAAGCACGAAGAGTCTTCTGACGCCGCTCTGACCGTCAGCTCCCTCCACCTTCACGGTTCTGGTTCCCGAAACGGTTCCCGGATTGAACATCGTTCCGGAGCCTCCCGCGTATTCCGGAGCGGTGTAGTCCTCAATCGTCGCGCTCACGTCACGAAACGACACCCATGAATTCAGGCTGTTGCACCCCCAGATGGCGCAACTGATCTTGGCCGACAATCCCAGGCCGGAAACGAACCCGGACCCGCTCGGCGAGATAGTGATCGCTTCCTCGGCAAACGAATCTAGCCAGTACTCCGTCCTTGTGAATCTCATTCCCGGGAAAAGCTTGTACTCCATGGTGGCCCACTCTGAAGCATTCCAGTATTGGTGAGTCCGGAGTTTGATCGTCGAGTTGGAAGAACAAGTGTTGACGACGGTGAAATTGACTCCTGACCAGCTTGCCTCGGTGGTGAGGCCCCCAGTGCTGCTGCTGCCGCTACGGCAGGGAGTGAACTCATAGAAACCCGCCTGTGCTTGAGGCGCCACTCCGACCGCACCACAGACCATCGCTGCAACCACAACCATGCACCGAACCAACCTCATGCTTCCTCCTGTCACAGTGCTGCTTCCAGTTCGCAAGAGTATAGCGACCAGGAATTCCCCTACTAGTTGTTCAGGTAGATTTGCTTGTTCTGACAAGTGGTACGAGATAGCGAAGTGACTTCATGTTTCTTCCTGAATGGGGTGCCTAGACTGGTTGAACTGATCAGCGCTGGTATCTGAGAATGACGGTTTTCGAAGCTTTGGCCTTGCCGCTCTTCGCCGTGATCCGGAGCTTCGTCTTCGCGCCCTTGGCGTTGGCCTTGACCCTGGTCTTCACGGCCACGACCTTGCTCTTGCCAGCGGCCAGCACCTTCAGGGTCTTGCAGGCTCCTCCGCGCTTCAGTGCGGCTCCCTTGACACAGACCTTGACCGGCCTGGTGCCCATGGTTCCCGTGTTGGAGACCTTGACCCGGACCTTGTAGGACTTGCCCTTGCGTGCCTTGGCCTTCTTGCCGGCGAGCTTCACCTTGAGCTTCTTGGTCAGCTGGTGCGGCTTGCCTGGGTTCATCGGACTGGCCGTGGCGGTGCCGCCGAGAGGCTTCTCGACCCGGTTCTTGTAGTTCTCACCCTCGGTGGCGCCGTCGCTCGGCGGACCGAAGTAGCGGGTGCGCTTGACCGTGAGGTTGTTGAACGGAGCGTTTCTCGGATCCGTGTTCGGTGTGAGCGGTCCGAGGATGCCGAAGCCGCTCGCGCCGATCGACTGCCCGTCGCCTCCGCACTGGGTCTCGGCGCCGCCACCGGGGCTCGACTGGTCCAGGTAGTAGTTGCCGAAGTTGGCCGCCGGGATGTCGGTGTCGGCACCGACCACGGTGCTCACCGAACCCTGAGGTCCGGAAAGCTGCTGCCAGCCGTACCCGCCGTTGGCGATATCGGCCGACGTGGTCGCGACCAGCAGGTCGGGGTTGCCGTCCACCGGAACGCCGTCGGTGTTCTTCATGTCGCGATAGGTCATGCCGATCGCACTCGGAGCGTAATCGGTCCAGGCGTACAGATCTGCCATCGGGTGCACCCTGAGGAAGACCGTGTTCTTTTCCTGGTTCGAGTAGTAGATGTGCTCACGCTGCACGAACGGCCCGCTGTTGGCGCCCATGTAGGAGCGCAGGGCCCGGACCGGACCGTCCTTCACCACGATGTAGGTGCCCTCGTCGTCGGTCGCACCGTCGTTGCCGGCCCAGGTGTCCTCGGTCCAGCGGCCGGAGAAGGTGTATTCCGAGCGGACGCAGACGGTCTTGGTGGCCTGGGCCACCTCACGATCGAGGATGTCGACCCCGGTGGAGTCACCCGCCTTCACCTTCAGCTCGTCTTCCATCCAGCGGTCGAACGAGTGGAGTTCGTAGCTGTCCGTCTTGACCGTCGAATCCTCGGGATTGCTCGAGTTGACGTATCCGTAGTCGTTCAGCAGGGTCTGCCCCGGAGCGAGTCCGGTGAGCTTGAAGTCGTACCTCACATAGTCCTGGCCGGCCGACTGGTCCATGCCGCCCGTCGCCTTGAACAGGTAAATCGCGCCGCTTCCGGAGGAGACCTGGTCGTCTACCGCGACCTTCACGCCGCTCTTGCCGTCGACGCCCTTCGGTGAAGCCGCCCATGACGGTGCGACCTCGCCGGCGTCCCCGCCCATGAAGACGAACTCGTCGTCGTTGTCGAAGCCGGCATCGGCGTCGGCGCCGGAGCGGGTCTTCGCGTCCGCGTAGACCTCGAGATCGAAGCTCGCGGGCGATGCGATGTAGGGATTGCCGCCGGCCGCCTCGGGATAAAGCTGGCGGACGCTGATCGTGTGCCGCTCATCGACCTGAACCGGGATCTGTGTCCAATCGTTGCTCGACCACTTGAATCCGACGATCTGGCCGGGCTGTGCGCCGACCAGTCCCGGCAGATCGCTGCCCTTCAGCACGACCGGATCGCCCGCGCGCTGCTCAAGCGCGGCGTTGGCCTGTCCGGCACCGAGCATGCCGACAGCGAAAACTACGAGTCCCGTCAATCCCGCGGAAAACTTCACTCTCTCTCCTCCACCGTGTAAGCGAATGTGACCCCTGTCGCGCAAAGATACCGGGTCGGACGGTCGGCGATCGGGCCCCGGCGGCTAGGCCGACTCCCCTGGATCGGGCGGGAGATGCGCTCGCAGCCACTCGATCACATCCCCGGTGACCCGCTCGCGGTCTTCCGGTGGTTCGTTGATCAATTCGTGGACGAACCCCTCGTAGACGATGATCCGCTTGTCCGGCGAACCGGCCCGCTCGGCGATCTCGCGGCTGCCCGCGGCGGGCACGATCGGATCGGCCGAGCCCGCGATCACCAGCAAGGGGATCCGGAGACCCGCCACCTCGTCCGGCAGCACCGACATCGCGTCCAGAAGCTCGGTGACGGTTCTGGCCGGCTGCGCTCCCAGATGCACCAAGGGATCGCCCCGGTAGATGCGTTCCTCCTCCGGATCACGGGATATGCCCTCGAGGGGCAGCCGGTTGACCGGGAGCCTCGGAGCGATCCGTCCGATCAGTTTCACGATCTTTCGCTGGATCCCGGGAACGTCGAGGCCCTCCAGCGAGACCGCCGCCGAGGAAAGGACGAGTCCGGCGAGCTTGTCCTGGTGCCGGATCGCGTACCGGAGGCCGATCGTGCCGCCCATGCTGTGGGCGAACATGAAGATCGGCAGATCGGGCCGCTCCTCCCGGGCGAGATCGATCACGTGGTCCACGTCGGCGACCGCGTCGTCGAGTCGCGGCACGACACCGCGATGCCCTTCGCTCCGGCCGTGGCCCCGGTGATCGTTCGCCCAGACCGAGAACCCCTCGTCCGCCAGCCGCCGGGCGAATCGGGTGTAGCGGTCACCGTGCTCTCCGTATCCATGCACGATCACCACCTGCGCCATGGCCGTGCCGGAGATCCAGGCGCGCAGGTGTATCCGGCCTCCGCCGACCCCGGTGAAGCTCTCCTCGATTCGACCGCTTTCAGGCACCGTTCCTCCTCGGGCAGCTTGGTGAGGCGATGTTAGTCAGAGATCCGGCCGCCGCGTTCGCCCCGCTCGACGCCACCGGACATCACAGCGGCCGCTTCACGCCCCCGGCCCGGGTGCGTGAAGCGGGATGACCTCCTTCGGGCAGGGACTCTTGGTGCCGGCGTCGAGTTCTGCCTGCAGTGCCGGGTAGTCACCGGCGATCTGCTCGCGCGGCAACCCGTCGAGGGCGAGGATCGAGTCACCGATCGCCAGGGTCTGAGACCGCATCTGAGCGAAGTCGATCGCCTTGGATCCGAAGGCCGGGTCGTAGAGCGACCACGGCCCGGAGATCATCGCCAGGGTCGGGACCAGGCTCGGGTGGAAGAAGTTTCCGAGCCCGCCCATCGAGCAGACCGACGGTGCCTGGGCGGCGTTCGGCACTCCGACCCCCTTCAGCACGGCGGTGCGGGGAAGCCTGCGGTTCTTGGCGACCGCCACGGCGGTCTCTCGCAGGATCTCGCTGTCTCCAGCCGCGAACAGCGCCGGGTCGGCCTGCCCGGTGAACTCGAGGCGGCGATCGGCGCCCTCGCCGGTCGGCAGGATCTCGCGGGTGCCGAGATGCTCGATCGCGAAAGCGAAGGCGATCTTCTTCTTGGCCAGGGGATAGTGCTTGGGATCGAGGCCGTCGTTGCGGTAGGCGTCATGTGCGGTCGAGAAAACCATCTCCAGGGTGCGGGGACGGCACTTGAGCGGCAGCTTCGCGTAGTAGCGGGCGAAGGCCAGCATCGCGATCACTCCGTTCTCCTGAACCCACGAGTTGCCGTCGGTGTTTGCCGCCAGAACGATCTTCTCGGTGCTCTTGCCCGGAAGCCTCGCGATCAGATTGCGGGTGACCCTGCGTCCGATCTCGGCCTGAACCGAGACACGGGCGGTGCTGCCCGCCGCGGCCAGTGACTTCAACCGCGTCGCCTGGGCACTGCCGACGAACACCTGCGGCTGCCGGTAGATCGTGCCGGTATGCGGGTCGTAGTAGCCGCGGATCTGCTTCTGCGGCACGTCGAAGGCGAAGATGACGCCGGCGGCTCCGGCGATCCCGGCCGCGATCGAGTCCTTGTGGGCCGTCGGGCTGAGATAGGGCCGGGAGTATTCGGTGTAGCCCTCGAGGTCCGGTGACTGGTAGATGCCGAGCAGCGGCGTCAGCAGGCCGAACGGGATCGAGCCGAGCTTGAAGTCACGGATGACGATCTTGCCCGCGCTGTTCTCCGGTGTGATCTCCTCTCCGGGCGGCACGTAGACGAGCTCTCCCCCTCGTCCGCTCTTTCCGGTGGACTTGGACCAGTGGACCGCCCCGGCATCGGCGATGTTCACGGTCGATCCGTCGGCCTTCCTCACGCTCAGTCCACCGGCGGACGAGATGTCGAGGCCCGGCTTGTTCCTGAAGCGGGTCTTGGGCAGCCAGGCGTATGGCTTGAAGTACTTGGAGTGGGTCTTCAGTCCCATGCTGCGGGCCTGTGACTCGAGCCAATCGATCGACCTGTTGTGAGAGGCGCTGGCGAGGACTCGCGGGCCGAAGCTGTTGAACTTCGCGGTCATCTTGCGCAGCTGCGCCTTGCTCGTGAACTCGGAGGCGCTGATGATGTCGGGGCATTCCGCGGCCCGTGCCGCGGAGCCGAAGGTGAGCCAGGCCACTGCCAGCGCCAGCAGGATCGTCGCGAGTGCGGTCGCCTTCTTCGGGTGACGGCTGTGTCTGGGGTTGGACGAAATCGGCGGCATCTGGTTCCTCGGACTCTCGGTGGTGTCGTGGCGGTGGCGGGACAGATGGGACAAATGACCCGGAATTGCGACGGTACAGTAGCGTACTTTTGTGATGCAGCGCACACCCGAATTCCGCTGGCCGGTCTGAGATCCTGTGCCGATGGGAGTTCCCGCAATCAGATACGGCGTGTTCTTCTCTCCCCGGTCAGAACTCCCGAGAGGGCGCCACGCACTGGATCGCGACGAGGCGATCGAAGTCCAGCGCGAACGGCTGATGGCCGCCTTCGCCGAGCTGGTGGCCGACCGGGGCCTGGCCGACGTGACCGTGACCGACGTGGTCGCCCACACCTCCGTCTCAAGGGCCGCGTTCTACTCCTGTTTCGACGATCTGGCCGGCTGCGGCGACGCGGCGTATGACCGTTTCATCGCGGTTCTGCTCGAGCGGCTCGGCACGGCACTCAACCCGGCCGATCACTGGCAGACGTTCGTCGACTCAGCGGTTCGGGCCTACCTCGAGACCCTGCAGTCCGATCCCGTGGTCGCCCGGGCGATGCAGATCGAGATGGACGCGGCGGGAAAGGCCGCACGGGTGAGGCGCCGGCATGCCCTGAAGACGATCGCCGACGTGATCCGCTCACGGCACGCGACCCTGCTCGTCGAAGATCCCTCGATGGGATCACTGCCGGACGAGGCCCATCTGGGTTTCGTCTACGCGGTCCGGCAGCTCGCCTGCGACGCCCTCGAAGACGATCCCGAGCCCGACCTGCTCGCCCTGATAGATCCCGCCGTTCACTGGATCCGCGCCAGTGTCTACGGTGCCGCCCACGAGGACGCGCGGACCTCGCTCCAGAGCTGATCCCGGTTCAGGCGTTCAGATCCACCGCGGCACGGACCAGGGTCATGAACGCCCGTTCGTCGATCTCGTCATCTTCGGCGAAGTCGATCGCACGCCGCGTGTTTCCCTCTAGGCTCGAGTTGAAAAGGCCGTCCGGGTCCTCGAGCGAAGCGCCCTTGGCGAAGGTCACCTTGACCACCTTCTTGTAGGTCTCCCCCGTACACACCATTCCGTCGTGGTACCAGACCGGAACGCCCCTCCATTTCCACTCCTCGACGATCCCGGGCTCGGCCCGTTTGACCAGGGAACGGATCTGCGCGAGCTTCTCGCCCCGCCAATCGTCGAGTTCCGCGATCCTCCGGTCGATCAGATCGGATGGAGATTCACCGCCGCCGTCTTGAGACATGTGCGTATCCTCGCCGACCGCGGGCCGACCTGCAATCATTGCCCGGGTGAGCGGCAAGGCCATCACCGATGAGCGTCTGAACGACCTCGCCCGGCTGCGGCGGGTACGAGACCGGATCGACCGGGAATACGCACGGCCCCTGGATGTGGAAGCGCTCGCCCGCGGAGCCCACATGTCGGCCGGGCATCTGAGCCGCCAGTTCAAGCTGGCCTACGGCGAGGCGCCCTACAGCTACCTGATGACCAGGCGCATCGAACGGGCGATGGCATTGCTCCGCCGCGGCGACATGAGCGTGACCGAGGTCTGCTTCGAGGTCGGCTGCTCGTCGCTCGGCACGTTCTCCAGCCGCTTCACCGAGCTCGTCGGGATGCCGCCCAGCGCCTACCGGCAACAGGCGGCGGACGCGACCGCGGGGATGCCGTCGTGCGTCGCCAGGCAGGTCACCAAACCGGTCAGGAATCGAGAAGCGCGGTCACAGGCCCGTGCTTAGCATCGCCGCCATGGATACCGCAACCCCCACTTCAGGAGGGACCATGGCTGAGACGAACACGCAGGGAATCAAGATCGTGTTGCACCCCGTCACCGACCTCGCGGCCGCAAAGCCCGTCTACACGGCGCTGCTGGGAATGGCGCCACAGGCCGATGCCGAGTACTACGTCGGCTTCGAGGCCGAGGGACAGCACATCGGGCTCGTGCCGGG
>DATJUB010000050.1:0-23516 GCA_035502775.1 Solirubrobacterales bacterium
ACCTAAGAGTGGTGCACGGGGCGCTCCTAGGCTCGCCTGGCGAGGAACGAGGTGGTGAAGCGAAACGACTTTACCCCCGTAAACGAGCGAGCTTCACCACCGACGACGAAGCCAGGCGTGCATAGGTGCGTCCCGGGCGCCGCTCGCTCGCCGTCCAAAATAAAGAAAAGGGCCGCCCCACCGGGGCGGCCCTTTTCGACGCTTCTGCTCCGAACCTAGTCCCGAAGGAAGGGCGGGACTTCGATGTCGCTGTCCCCTACCCGCAGGTTGGAGATGTCGGTGTCGTCTCCGGAGACCCGCTTGCGGGATTCGTAGCGGCGGCGTACTCGCTGCGGTGAGCGGGCGAGCAGCTCGAATCCTTCGAATCCGGTTGCGATCACGGTGACCCTCACCTCGTCCACCATCGACTGGTCGACGACCGAGCCGAAGATGATGTTGGCGTTGGGATCGGCTTCTTCCTGGATCAGCTGCGCGGCCTCGTTGACTTCGAACAGTCCGAGTTCTTCGGGGCCGGTGATGTTGAGCAGCATGCCGGTCGCGCCCTTGATCGATTCTTCGATCAGCGGCGAGGTGATCGCCGCTTTGGCCGCGTCGATCGCCCGGTTTTCGCCCTGTCCGGATCCGACGCCCATGAGCGCCGATCCGGCGTCGCGCATGATTGTGCGCACGTCGGCGAAGTCGAGGTTGATCAGGCCGGGGATGGTGATCAGGTCGGTGATGCCCTGAACGCCCTGCCTGAGGATGTCGTCGGCCATCTTGAACGCGTCGAGCACGCTGGTCCGGCGTTCGACCGCCTGGAGCAGCTTCTCGTTCGGCACGATGATCAGGGTGTCGACGTGGTTGCGCAGCTTCTCGATGCCCTCCATCGCGTTCTGCATGCGCTTCTTGCCTTCGAACTCGAAGGGCTTGGTCACCGCTCCGACCGTGAGAGCGCCGATCTCTTCCTTGGCGATCTCGGCGATCACGGGGGCCGAACCGGTTCCGGTTCCGCCGCCTTCGCCGGCCGTCACGAAGACCATGTCGGCGCCTTTCAGCGCCTCCTTGATCTCGTCGCGGGTTTCGGCCGCGGCGCCCGCCCCGATTTCGGGCCGGCCTCCGGCTCCGAGTCCACGGGTCAGTTCCTGTCCGATTGAAATTTTGATGTCGGCGTCGCAAGCCTGGAGGGCCTGGGCGTCAGTGTTGACCGCGATGAACTCGACGCCGCGTACTCCGGCATCGACCATGCGACTGACAGCGTTGGTACCGCCGCCGCCGCATCCGACGACTTTGATTACCGCTAGATAGGTGGTTTCCATCTCCCGATCCAAATCCTGTTGCTTGAGTTGAGCCTTGGTTGCTTGTAAAGGTGAGTCTGAGTTGTGAGTTGAAGCTTCCGGAGAGTCAGCCTGCAGTCCTGCTTAAGGGTTTGCGAAGCCGCCCGGTTCTCGGAAATAGCGCTCAACGTATGGCATATCATCGCATGTGTCAACGGGCCGCAGGGCATCCTGCAGAACGCAAGTCTCGACTCTCACTCGAGGGTTTTCTAACCCTGAAGCTGTGATCGAGGGTTAGGCCCATCGTCCCACCGAACCCCACCCTTCCGGGGACCAATCCTTGCCCCGGAGCCGGTTGCGGCCGCCATGGCCTCAGCCCGGCGGGATCGTCTCAACCGGCTCTTCCGGAACCACTTCCTCCTCCGGAACCGCCTCTTCGGACCCGCGAATCGCCGGACGGCGCGGCACCGACAGATCTACATAACTCGCGTCGGTCAGTTCCGGGTCGGCGATCACCGACGCCGCCGCCTTCCATTTTTGGTCGGCTTTGGAGGCGTCACCGAACAGCAGGACCAGCCCGTTCGACATCGTCACCTCGACCCCGTCCTTGGAGAAATCGCTCTCCTCGGTGAAAGGACGGAGCTCCGACGGAGCGGCCCCCAGAACCAGTGCCTGAACCAGGGTGCGCCCCTCCAGGGCGGGCCCGGCGGGAGGATCCCCGACACCGATCTTCGGCAGCGACTCGGTTCCGGCCCCGGCGGTGCCGAGCACGGTTCCGTCGGTCGCGATCAGCAGCTTCTCGGAGCCGGTGTCGAAGATCGAGCCGTTGCCCCGCTCGGTCACGGTCACCGTGGCGCTGTTCGGGAAGTCGGCCTTGATCGTCGCCGATTCGACCCGCGGGAACCGGGACAGCTCCTCCTCGAGCAGCTCCGGCTTCACATGGAGGGTCGTCATCTCCCCGGTGGCAACCTCCACCGCGTCGACGATCTGTCCGCCCTCTTCGGTGTGCGCGCTCACCCCGAGCACCTCGAGGTTCTTGATGCCGACCAGCGATGAATCCCGAAGCCAGTACGTGTAGCCCGCGAAGATGGCCACCGCCGCGATCAGTCCACCCGCCAGCAGCATCACGAAACGGCGTCGCCGCCGTTCCCTCCGGCGGGCCAGCTCGGCGGTGTGCTGAACCGATTTGACCGCCCTAGCCATCGGAGCTATCCCAGTCTTCGGGCCACTCGATATCACCCAGCACCTGCACCTCGGGCTCCAGCTCGATCCCGAACTCCTCGCGTATCCGGCGCTTGGCCGCGGCCATCACGCCGATCACGTCGGCGGTGCTCGCCTCGCCCATGTTCTCGACGAAGTTCGCGTGTTTCTCCGACAGCCGCGCACCGCCGACCGTGAGTCCCCGGCATCCGGCGGCGTCGAGCAGCTGGCCGGAGCTGCGGCCCTCGGCCCGGGGATCGTCCGGATTCTTGAAGGTCGAGCCGAAAGTCTTGATTCCGGAGGGCTGGGCCTCCTTCCGGCGGCTCCGCATGTCCGCCAGCCGTTCCTTGATCTTCTCCGGCTCGTCTTCGGTCAGGCGGAAAGCGACCCTGGATACGACCTGATCGTTCCGCAGGTTCGACTCGCGGTACGAGAATCCCAGCGAATCGGGTGTGACCCGCTCGACACCGTCGGCGGTGCAGATGCGAACCCAGTCGATGATGTCGGCCAGCCGGCCCCCGTACGCGTTCGCGTTCATGCGGACCGCCCCGCCCGCGGTCCCCGGGATGTTCACCCCGAACTCGAGGCCGGTCAGTCCCCATCCGGAGGTCTTGGCCGCCGCCGAGGGCAACCGGGCCCCGCCACCGCAGACCAGGTCCACCCCGTCCCGCTCGATCAAGGTCAGGTCCCCGGCCAACTTGATCGCGAGACCTCGGAAACCGTGGTCGGAGACCAGCAGGTTGGATCCCGAGCCGACCATCCCGATCGCCAGCTCCTCCTGCCGCGCCCAGGCAAGCAGCGCGATCAACTCGTCCTCCGTCTCGGGCTTGGCGAAGAAGTCGGCGTCGCCGCCGGTCCGGACCGTGGTCAGCCTCCAGAGCGGATGGCCGGCGATCACTCCTTCGGGTCGCTCGAGACTCATCCGGCCTCCGTCCCCGACTCCACGAGGCGATCGGAGAGACGGGTGATGTCACCGGCACCGATCGTCACGAGAATCCGCCCCGCTCCGAGCCGGGTGGTCGCCGCACGCTCGGCGGCTTCCAGGTCGGGTGTCCACCAGACCGGTCGCCCACCGGCACGGTCGGCGGTCGCCCGCAGGACATCGAGGCCGCTGACCCCTTCGAAAGGACCCACCGGCTCCTCCCGGGCCGCGTACACGTCCAATACCATCACCTCGTCGGCGACCGCCAGCGCGGCGCCGAAGGCATCGCTGAAGACCTTGGTCCTCGAGTAAAGGTGCGGCTGGAAGATCGCGATCAGGCGTTCCGGCTCCAGTTCCCGGAGGGCGGTAAGCGAAGCCTTGACCTCGGTCGGATGATGCGCGTAGTCGTCATAGATCCGGGTGCCACCTGCCTCACCCTTGAACTCGAGCCGCCGCCTGACGCCCGGAAAGTCCGAGAGTGCCTCGGCACCCGCGACCGGATCGAAGCCGGCCAGCTCCAGGCCGGCGATCGCGGCCCGCGCGTCGAGCAGGTTGTGCTCACCGGGAACGACCAGATCCACCCGGTCCGGTCCCGGTACGTTCAGGTCGAAGGGCAGCAGGCGCCGGTCTCCGAGAGCGGCCGGAAGTTCGGTCTCCTCGACCGGCAGGGCCACCCCTTCGGCCTTTGAGACGAACTCGGCGAAGGCGGCCCGCAGCTCGGCGAGACCGTTCCAGCGCGAGTGGTGGTCCATTTCGATGTTGGTGACGATCGCGATATCGGGATCCAGCACGAGGAAGCTTCCGTCGCTCTCATCGGCCTCGACCACGGCCCACTCGCCTTCGCCCCAGCCGCTGTTGGCCGCTCCGCCGTCCTCGCCGACCGAGGGCAGCTCACCGCCCACGAAGAAGGCGGGATCCAGGCCCATCTTCCTCATGGCCCAGATCAGCATGCCGGTTGTCGTCGTCTTGCCGTGTGTTCCGGCGACGGCGATCGTCCGCTTGGACGCGCAGAGCTCGGCGAGCAGGTCGGAGCGGTGCAGTACCCGGAGCCCGTCGCGGCGCGCGAGCGCCAGTTCCGGGTTCTCCTCGGAGATCGCGGTCGAGACCACGATCTCGGCGTCCCCCGGGACGTTGGCCTCGTCGTGCCCGACGATCGCGTCGATCCCGGCGGCCCGCACCCGCCTGAAATAGCTTGATTCCGCCCTGTCGCTGCCGCTGACCGAGGCGCCGAGGCGGTTGCAGACCAGCGCCAGTCCGCTCATTCCGGCACCGCCGACGCCGATGAAGTGGATCCGCCGCCCGGACCAATCGGCCGAGTTCATTCGGTACCTCCGGCCGCGGCCCAGACCTGATCGGCGATCTCGGCGGCCGCGTTCGGCTTTGCCAGTGAGGCCGAGGCCCGGCTCATCGCGGTGATCCTCTCGCCGTCCGCGAGCAGCCGCGGAACCCGCTCGGCGATCAGGTCGGCGCTCAGATCGACGTCCCCGATCACTTCGGCCGCTCCGGCCTCGACCATCCAGGCCGCGTTCGCGGTCTGATGGTCGGCGGTCGCGTACGGATACGGGATCAGGATCGCGGGCCGGCCGACCGCGGTCAGTTCGAAGATCGAGCCACCGGATCGTCCCAGGACCAGGTCGCAGGCGGCCAGGCCGTCTCCCATGTCGGGCTCGTACTCGATCAGCGTGTAGCCGGCGGCGAATGCCGCCTCGTCGAGGCGCGAGCGGAGTTCGGCGAAATCACGCCTGCCCGAGACGTGGATCACGTCGAACTCCCGTCCGTCCCGTTCGGCGAACGCTTCGAGCGCGGCGAAGTTGATCGTGCGGGCGCCGAGACTGCCGCCCATCACCAGCAGGGCCCTGGCGTCGGGATCGATCCCGAACCGGCGCCTCGCCTCGCCGCGGTCCGCCGAGAGCACCTCGCGATTCACGGGACGGCCGGTGACCATCACGTTCTCGCCGTCCATGCCGTCGATCGCGAAGGCCAGACAGACCCGCTCGGCCCGCCTGGCGAGCAGCCGGTTGGCCAGTCCGAGATGCCGGTCGGCCTCGGTCAGCACCAGCGGAATGCCCTTGGTGCGGGCCGCGAGCCCGGCCGGACCGGCGACGAACCCGCCCCCGCCCATGACCACCTGCGCCCCGCGGTCGGCCAGCAGGCGGCGGGCCTTCGGCATCGCGGCGGCCGCCTGGAACGCGGCCCGGGCGGCCTTGATCGGGTTCTTCCGGTCGATGCCGGAGAGGTCGAGCAGATCGATCTCGTAGCCGCCTCCGGGCACGAGATCCGCCTCGACCCGGCCCCGGGCACCCATGAAGGTGACCGTGGCGCCCCTATCGCGAAGCTCGTCGGCTACGGCCATGGCCGGCACTACGTGACCCGCCGTTCCGCCCGCCGCTATGACGACTCTGGGCATTGGGACTCTGGGCCTTGAAACCTTGGGCACTGCGGGCCGTCCTTCTGGTTGGGGGTCTGTTCGCCGCTCGTTCAGATCTGTCTCGGTGGTCTTCAACGAGTCGGAGTTTCGCATTCTGTCCCCGGCGGTGATTCGGCACTCCACCCCTCGCGGCCGCCAGCCTTCCGCCGCGGGCCACGTTGAGGATCAGGCCCACCGCCATCAGCGTCACGATCAGGCTGTTGTTGCCGTATGAGACCAGCGGCAGCGGGATGCCGGTGAGCGGGGCCATGCCCATCACCGCGTAGAGGTTGAGGCTGGCCTGGACCAGGATCAGGCCGGTCAGGCCGGCGGCCAGGATGCGGCCGTAGTCGTCCTTGGCCGAGCGGGCGATGCGGAATCCGGCGTAGCCGAAGAGCCCGAACACGGCGATCAGCACCGCGAAGCCGAGCAGGCCGAACTCCTCGCCGATCACGGCCGAGATCATGTCGGTGTGCGCCTCGGGCAGATAGAACGCCTTCTGCACGCCGTTGCCGATCCCGACCCCGTCGAATCCGCCCGATCCGATCGCGATCTTCGCCTGGATGATCTGAAAGCCCGAACCGGTCACGTCGGCGTCGGGATTGAGGAAGGTGAGCAGGCGGTCACGCCGGTAGGGGGCCGCGAGGGCCATGATCAGCCCGAGTGAGGCGATTCCACCGGCCAGCAGGCCGAGATCGCGCGGCCGGGCTCCGGCGGCGAACAGGGTGATCGCGACCGCGAAGAGCGCGACCATCATCGTGCCCATGTCGGGCTGGAGCATGACCAGGGCGCAGGCACCGGCGGTGAGCAGCAGGTACGGCCCCATCTCGCGGACCGAGGTGAGACGGTCGGGCCGGTTGGCGAAGAAGTAGGCGCCGTAGAGAACCAGGGCGAGCTTGAGGAACTCGGCGGGCTGGATCTGGATCGGTCCGGCGATGAACCAGCCCTTGGTGCCGTTGACCGCCGTGCCGAGCACCAGGACCGCCATCAGCCCGGCCAGGGTCAGCCCGACGAAGAGCGGTGTCTTGTCGCGGATCCCCGACAGGTTGCGGCGGGCGACGAAATGCATGAGGATCAGCCCGATCACGGCGACGATCAGGGTCTTCTTCAGGTAGAAGGCGCTGTCGGAAAGCCCGCCGTCGGACAGGATCCGGGTGGTCGAGCTGGCCGAGAAGACCATCACGGCGCCTCCGGCCAGCAGGATCAGGGTGGCGGTCAGGAGCAGGTTGTACTCGAGCGAGGTCGGCACCTTGGCCTTCTTGCGCGGGGGCCGCTTCTTCGGCAGGACGCTCTTGCCGCCGCGGGCGGGGCTACGAGTGGGCATCGAGTTCTCCCACCAGTTGACGGAACCGGTCGCCGCGGTCCTCGTAGTCACGGAACTCACCGAAGCTGGCGCAGGCCGGTGAGAGCAGAACGGTGTCACCGGCGGCCGCGGCGGCCGATGCGGCCGCGAGCGCGGAGGGCAGGTCGCCGCTGTCCTCGATCACGACTCCGTCCTCCAGGGCCGGCTCGAGCGCCTCGCGAAGCTCGCCGGCCGCCTCTCCGATCAGGTAGACCGACCGGCAGCGTTCGCGGACCATCGGCAGCAGCGGTTCGAAGCTCTCGCCCTTGAGGCTTCCGCCGAGGATCAGTCGCACCCCGGACTCGAACGAGCCGAGCGCGGTCCGGGTCGCCTCGACGTTGGTCGCCTTGGAGTCGTTGATGTAGCGCACCCCGGCGATCTCGGCGATCGGCTCCAGGCGGTGGGCGACACCGCCGAAGCTGCGCAGACCGGAGGCCACCGATTCGGCCGGGAGTCCGAGGCTGAGCGCTCCGGCCGCGGCGGCCATGGCGTTGGCGACGTTGTGGTTGCCGAGGATCTGAAGTTCACTCACGTCAAGCAGAGCCTTACCGTCCACCCGGATGACACCGTCGCGCAGGGTGAGTTCGCTGCCGTTCTCCCCTTCTGCCGCATGGAACCTGACCACCGCCGCGTCGCCGGGCGGGTCGAGCCGGGCCAGCTCGGGGTCACCGGCGTTGAGCACGGCGATGTCACCCTCGGTCTGGTTGCGGAAGATCGCCAGCTTGGCTTCGGCGTAGCTGTCGAAGTCGCCGTGGCGGTCGAGATGGTCGGGCGCCAGGTTCAGGTGGACCGCGACCTCCGGCGAGAACGAGACCGTGTCTTCGAGCTGGAAGCTGGAGCATTCACAGACCACCGTGGTGCCCGTCTCCACTCCGCCGATCGAGAGTGCCGAGAGCGGATTGCCGACGTTGCCCGCGGCGGCCACCGGCCGTCCCGCGGTGCGGAAGATGTGGGCGGCCAGTTCGGTCGTCGTGGTCTTGCCGTTAGTCCCGGTCACGGCCAGGTAGCGGGCCTCGACCAGCAGCCAGCCGAGTTCCATCTCCCCGATCACGGTGATGCCGCGCCCCCGGGCTTCGGCGATGACCGGGGCGGCGGCGGGCACTCCGGGACTCTTGACCACGGTTCCGGCTCCGTCGAGCAGATTCAGCCCGTCCGATTCCAGTTCGTATCCGATACCGGCCGAATCAAGCTCTTCAAGCCCCTGCGGGGAGCCCGAATCGACCCCGGAAACCGTTTGCCCATGCGCTTTGAGCGCCATCGCGGCGGCGACTCCGGAACGGGCGAGCCCGACGACCAGAAACGGGCCCTGCGGAAGTGGCGGGCGGACCTTGGATGAGTGGACGACTTCCACCTTTCATCCTTCTAGACGAAGGCCCCAGACCCTGTTCCGGAAGAGAAGTTTTATCCGCCTATGGATTGCTGGTAGATCGAGAATCCGATTCCGCTGCAGGCGGCCGCGATTATCCAGAAGCGCAGCATGATCTTGGTCTCGGACCAGGCCATCATCTCGAAGTGATGGTGCAGCGGCGCCATCAGCAGGACCCGCTTGCCGAAGGTCTTGAAACTGAAGACCTGGATCAGCACCGAAAGCGCCTCGATCACGAAGATGCCGCCGATCAGGATCAGCAGGATCTCGGTCTGGGTCATCACCGCCAGCGCACCGATCGCGCCGCCCAGTCCGAGCGAGCCGGTGTCCCCCATGAAGATCGAGGCCGGAAAGGCGTTGAACCAGAGAAAACCGACGCAGGCGCCGACCAGGCAGACCGCCAGCAGAGCCAGGTCATGCTGGCCGACCGTGATGTAACAGATGGCTGTGTAGGTGAGCAGGACGATCGCGCAGGAGCCCGCGGCGAGCCCGTCGAGCCCGTCGGTCAGATTGACGCCGTTGGTGGCGCCGGCCAGCACCAGGAAGACCAGCACGAAGTACGCGACCGGTCCGATGTCGAGGCTCCAGTCAGATATGCGGAAAAGGATCTCGGGCTCCAGACCGACCTCATGGCGGGCCACCCACCACAGCGCCAGGGCCAGGACGACCTGGACCAGCAGCTTGTACCGGCCCGGCAGGCCGAGCGAGCGCCGTTTCACGATCTTGATGAAATCGTCGGCGAATCCGAGTGCCGCACAGCCCAGCGCCACGAAGAACACGGTCATCGCGGCGATGTCGTGATCGGAGAGCACCAGGAACGGGACGATGATCGCGGCGAAGATGATCAGGCCGCCCATGGTCGGCGTGCCCGCCTTCACCTGGTGTCCCGCCGGCCCCTCCTCGCGAATGTTCTGGCCGAACTCCCGGCCGCGCAGAAAGCTGATGAAGCGCGGCGACAGGAAAAGGCAGATCAGGGTCGAGGCGAGAGCCCCGATGACGATTTCACCCATCAGGCAACCGTACCCGTATCGGAGGCGTCAACGATCAGCCGGGCCGCTACCGCTTCCAGGCCGGCGGAACGGGAACCCTTGACCAGCACGGCGTCCCCCGGGGACAGCAGGCTCCCCAGCAGCTCCGCCGCCGCCTCGGGCGAATCGACCGTGTGGTCGGGACCGTAGCCCTCGGCCACCGGTCCGACCGCGATCAGCAGATCGATGCCGGAATCCCGTGCGAACTCGCCGATCTCACGGTGGAAGCGATCCTGGTCCGGCCCCAGCTCCGCCATCAGGCCGAGCACGGCGATCTTCCGGGGCCGGTCCTCGAGCCCGCCCAGATACTCGAGCGCGGCCCGCATGGAGAGGGGATTGGCGTTGTAGCAGTCGTTGACCACCAGGACGCCCGGTTCGAGTTCGATGTGTTCGCCCCGCAGAGCCGAGAACTTGATCGAGCTAGTGCGCACCGAAAGCTCTCCCAGGGTGGCTCCACTGGCCAGGCCGGCCCCGATCGCCGCCAGGGCGTTGGTCACGTTGTGGCTCTCGGTGAAGGGGAACTCGAACTCCTCGGTGCCGGCGCCGGTCGATACGACCACGGCCGTGCCGCGCTCGGCCGGACGAATCTCGACCGCGTCGATATCGCCGCCGGAGCCGAACCGGACCAGTCCGGGCAGCTCACCCAGATGCGGCTCCAGATACCCGGCCTCGACCGGGACCACCAGCGTTCCCCCCGGCACGATGCCGCCGATCAGCTCCGCCTTGGCCGCGGCCACCGCCTCGATCGAGCCGAGCAGCTCGACGTGGACCGGACCCACGTTGGTGATCACGCCGATGTCCGGCTCGGCGATTTCGGTCAGCTCACGGATCTGCCCGGCGCCGCGCATCGCCATCTCCAGAACGAGCGTCTCGGTTCCGGCGGGTGCCGCGAGAATGGTCAGCGGCAGGCCGATCTCGGTGTTGAAGTTCTCGCGCGAGGCATGAACCGTGCCCGGCAGCAGGGATCGGGTGATGTCCTTGACCGAGGTCTTGCCGACCGATCCGGTGATGCCGATCACGGTCGCGCCCAGCTCCCGCCGCCACGCCCGGGCCAGCATCTGAAGTGAGAGCAGCGGGTCGTCTGCGACGAAGATCCAGCCTTCGGCCCCACTCAGCTCGTCCTTCCAGTCCGGTCCGACCACGACGCCCCAGGCGCCGTCCTCGAGTGCCTTCGCGGCGAAGCGTCCACCATCGTCATTGGCACCGATCAGGCCGAAAAACAGTTCGTGGCCGGCGATCTCGCGGGAATCGATCGACGCCAGCGCGGGAAATCCGCCCGGTCCGCGGCCGATGATCTCCGCGCCCATCGCGGCGGCCATGCGCTCGGCCGGCATCTCGATCATCAGCTCACTCCGGCCCGGTCCCGGAGATGCCCGCGCGCGACCTCACGGTCGTCGAACGGGATCTTCCGGCCACCCTCGAACTCCTGGCCCTGCTCATGCCCCTTGCCGGCGATCACGATCGTGTCGCCGGCCTCGGCCATGTCCACGGCGAGCTTGATCGCGAGCGAACGGTCCGGCTCGACCTCGACCGAGGCGCGATCCTCGATCCCGGCCAGAACGTCCTCGATGATCAGGTCCGGATCCTCGGATCTCGGGTTGTCCGAGGTGACGATCGCGATATCGGCCAGCTGTGATGCCGCGGCGCCCATCAGGGGACGCTTGGCCCGGTCACGATCGCCACCGGCTCCGACGATCGCGATCAGGCGGCCCTCGCCGAGGTCACGCGCGGCCCTGAGCGCGTTCTCGACCGAGTCGGGCGTATGCGCGTAGTCGACCAGCACCGCGAAATCCTGACCCTCGTCGATCGGCTCGAAACGGCCCGGAACGCGGGCCGCGCCCGCCAGGGCCGCCACCGCGTCTTCGGGATCGACACCGAGAGAGATCGCCGCGGCGAGGGCCGCGAGCGCGTTGGCGACGTTGAACCGGCCCGGGAGCGCGGTCCTCACGATCAGATCGCCGTGTTCGGATTCGACCAGGAAGTTCGCCGCCGAGGCGTCGAACTGCACTTCGGAGGCCGTGTAGTCGGCGGCATTGCCCTCGGCCGAGTAGGTGATGACGTCGAACTCCGCGGCCAGGCGCTGGCCGTACGGGTCGTCCACGTTGACCACCGAGGCGGCGGGACCCGAGGCGAAGAGCAGCCGCTTCGCGGCGAAGTACTCCTCCATGTCCTCGTGAAAGTCGAGATGGTCCTGGGTGAGGTTGGTGAAGACCGCGACGTCGAACTCGATCGCGTCGGCCCGGTGCATCGACATCGCGTGCGAGGAGACCTCCATCACGCAGGCCTCATCCCCCGCCTCCTCCATGCGCCGGAAGGCAGCCTGGAGGTCGATCGCCTCGGGCGTGGTGCGTTCGACCGCCTCTTCCTCACCTCCGACCAGCTGCTTGACCGTTCCCATCAGACCGGAATGGATGCCGGCGTACTCGAGGATGTCGTGGAGCAGAAAGGCGGTGGTCGTCTTGCCGTTCGTGCCGGTGATGCCGGCGATCTTCATCTCGGCGGTCGGGAAGCCGTTGAAGGCCGCCGCGGCGGGCGCCATCGCGGCCCGCGAGTCCGGCACGATCACCTCGGGAACGCCCAGCCCCAGCGGTCGTTCGCAGACCAGGGCCACCGCCCCGGCTTCGACCGCGGCCGGCGCGTACTCGTGGCCATCTGAATCAAGCCCGCGGATACAGAAGAAAAGCGCACCGGGCTTGACTTTCCGGTTGTCGAAGGCCAGGGAATCGATCTCTGTCCCGGGATCGCCGTCCAGCTCGCTTGAGGGAAGGCTCGGGAGAATTTGGTCCAACCGCATGACCATGATTCTAGGTGGCTACTCGGTGGGCACGCCGAGGTAAGGCAGCACAAACGAGGCGAGTTCGCCGAACGCCGGTGCCGCCGCCTCCGCGCCGGTATGCCCGTTCTTGGGTTCGTTGACCATGACCGAGACCGCGATCCGCGGCTTGTCGGCCGGTGCGATGCCCATGAATGACGCGACATAGCGAGTATCCGAGTAGCCGTCCTCGGTCGCGATCTGGGCCGTTCCCGTCTTGCCGGCGAGCGTGTAGCCGGGAACCGACACCTCGGAGGCGGTACCGCCCGGGGCCAGCACACCCTTCAGCATGCCGGTCACCTCGCGGGCGACCTCGGGAGAGATCACCTGATGGCCCGTATCGGTGGGGGTCTCCACACCGCCGACCGACTTGATCAGCTTCGGCTGGCGCAGGATGCCGTCGTTGGCGAGGGCGCCATAGGCGGCGACCATCTGGATCGGCGTCACCGAGAGACCCTGGCCGATCGGCACGTTGCCGATCGTCGAACCGGACCAGTCCTTGTATGGCAGCACGATCCCCTGTTCTTCGCCCGGATACTCGATCCCGGTCGGCTGGCCGAAGCCGAAGCGGTCGATCCACTTGCTGAACTTCCGGCCGCCCATCTCGAGGCCGAGCGTGACCGCGCCGACATTCGAGGACTGGGCGAGGATTCCGGCGACGTCGGTCGTGATCGTGCCGCGCGCGTGGCCCTCCTCGATCACGCGGTCGTAAACCTGGATCGAGGGCGCGAGAGTGAAGGTGCTCTCGGGGGTGACCGTCTTCGACTGGAGCGCGGCGGCGACCGTGAACGCCTTGAAGGTCGAGCCGGGCTCGAAGGTGTAGGAGGTGCCGATGTTGAGCAGCGAGTCCGGGTCGGCCTCGTCGAGGTTGTCGAGATCGACCGGCGGCCAATTGGCCATCGCCAGTACCTGCGAGGTTTCGGTGTCCATCACGATCGCCGACGCGTTGACCGGGTCGTGGGTCTCGCCGACCTCGGCCAGGACCCGTTCGGCCTCGGCCTGGATCGCGGCGTCGAGGGTCAGCTCCACCGGGGCCCCGTCGCTGGCCTCACGGATCGTGTCGAGCCTGATCGGATCGCCGAGCGCGTCCTTGACCAGGCGCCGCTCGCCGTTCTCACCGCGAAGCGCGTCCTCCTGCGAGGACTCCAGGCCGGTAAGCCCGTCCCCGTCCTCGTTGACCGCCCCGATCACCTGGGAGGCGAGATCGCCCTGCGGCCTCGTGCGCAGCGTGTCCGGCAGCTGGCCGATGCCCTCCAGGCCGAGTTTCTCGACCTTCTGGGCCTTCGCCAGCCCGACCTTCTTCTGCACGTACGAGAAACCGCCGGGCTGTGTGATCGCGGTCAGGACGTCGGTCTGATCGGCCCCGAGTGCCTTGGCCACGGCCTCGGATTCGGCCTGCGCATCCTTGATCTGGTACGGCGTGGCGTAAATCGACGCGCCGGGCTCGGAGCCGGCCAGCGGCTGTCCGTTCCGGTCGAGGATCGGCCCGCGCAGCCCCGGTATCTCGATGATGTCCTGCTGCTGGTTCGCCGCCTGTGAGGCGAACGACGATCCCTGCACGCCCTGAAGCCAGAACGCCCTGACCAGGATGCCCGAGAGCAGCAGGATGCAGAAGAAGAAGAGGATTCCGACACGGCGTTCCAGGCGCGGCATCGCCGGGATCAGCCCCCTTCGGCGGCGAGCCGCTGGGCAGCGGCGGCGAAGTCGCCGGGTTTGAAGGATCGGTACCGGATGTCGATCGGCTCGGGCACGGTCATTCCGGATGCCAGCGCGGCGTCACGGACCCGCGGCATCGCCAGCGCGTTGGTCTCGTGTGATTTCAGGATCGCGTTGCGGCTCTGCAGAGTGTCGATGTCGGCCTCGATGTTGCTGGCCATCGAGCCGTAGCTCACGGTCAGCACGTTGATCGCGACGATTCCGATCAGCAGCACGCCGATCACCGCGATCCAGACCCGGGACCGGGACATGCCGACCACCGCGCTCGATTCGGGCAGGTGGGTGACGACGTGGGCGGTGCGGCCGACCAGATGTCTCCTCTGACGGCTTCTCGGCGCCGTGGCGTGGCGGCGTCTCGCCGGACCGGTACGGCCGGGGCGGCGGGCCGGAAGAGCTGAAGGCAGTGCCGAACCGGATGCGGGGCGGGCCGGGAGCTGTCGTGCGGCGGCGCCCATCAGATCCCTTCCCTTTCGGCCAGCTTGCGCGCGCCGCGCAGGCGGGCGGAGCGGGATCGCGGGTTCGCCTCGAGTTCGGCGTCGTCGGCGGTGATCGAGCGGCGGGTGAGCAGCTCGGCCTCGGGTTCGTGCCCGCAGACGCAGATCGGCAGCTCCGGCGGGCACTTGCAGCCGGTCGCGAGAGCGGCCAGGAACTGCTTGACCCGGCGGTCTTCCAGCGAGTGGAAGGAGATCGCGGCCATGCGGCCTCCGATCTTCAGGGTGTCCCAGGCGACCGGCAGGGCCGCGTCGATCGCCTCGAGCTCACCATTCACGGCGATCCGCAGAGCCTGGAAGGTCCGGCGGGCCGGATGGCCGCTGCCGAAACGGGCCGCGGTCGGCATGCCGGCCTTGATCGCGTCGACCAGCTGCGAGGTCGTCTCCAGGGGACGGCGGCGAACGATCTCACGGGCGATTCCGCCGGCGTAGCGCTCTTCCCCGTAGTTGCGAAGGATCTGCTTGATCCGGTTCTCGGGCCACTCGTTCAGCACGGTTGAGGCGGTCAGATCCTGCCTCGGATCCATTCTCATGTCGAGTGGGGCTTCGTGGGAGTAGGAGAAACCGCGTTCCGCGGCGTCGACCTGAAGCGATGACATACCAAGATCCATATACAGCGCGTCGGCCCGAATACCTTCATTTTGCAGGGTATTAAGGCCGAGGCTGAACTCGACGGGGAGAAAGCGGGTCTGGCAGCGGGCCACCGATTCGAACTCCTGGAAGCGGGCCCGGGCTACCGGATCGCGGTCGATCGCGATCAGGGTGCCCTCGGGACCGATCAGATCGGCGACCATCCGGGCGTGACCGCCGGCGCCGAAGGTGCAGTCGACGATGGTCTCCCCCGGCTGCGGCCCGATCAGATCGACCAGCTCGGCGGCGAGAACGGGGATATGGCCTTGCGGAGAAGAGTTCATGTGCTGCTCCCAGGACCGATGAGCGCGCGCGGCGGCGCTCACTCGGGCGCTCCTGACAGTCCTTCGGCGATCTCGGTGAAGGCGCCCTTGAGCATCTCCTCTTCCTTGGCCCAGGCGTCGGCGTTCCAGATTTCGATGTAGTCCCCGGCGCCGATCACGGCGCAGGCGCCGTCGAGCCCGGCGCTCTCGGCGAGGTGCTTGGGAATGCGGACGCGACCGGCGGAGTCGAGCTCGCCCTCTTCGGCGCTGGAGTTGAAGACACGGCGCAGCTGCCGGGCCTTGGCGCCGAACGGGCTGTGCGGCTTGATGTACTCGTCCTCCATCTGCTGGAAGGCGGTGTCGGTCATCATCCAGAGGCAGGCATCCGGGCCCTTGGAGAGAACGACTCCTTCGGCGAGTCCGTCGCGGAACTTGGACGGCACGGTGAGGCGGTCCTTTGAATCGAGGCTGTGTTCGTGCTGGCCTCTGAACGCCACCGCTCCTGTCCTTTCTAAAGAGATGAGTTGGCTGGATGTCTGCCGGGAAAAGAGTTGGACCGAGGTGATGAAGTGGGAGGAACCTCATCACCCCGGTCCTTGGCTTCAACTCGATTCGAAATGTATCCCACTTCCCCCCACTTTGCAACACAACTCCCCACAACGGCCTCACAGCTCGCCACCCACACCTTTCTCAGGTGCGACCATCCCGGGCCGAACTTGGCACAACCATGCGTATTTGGCTCTACCAGTACGAATGTATGTTCGTATCGGAAATCGCCGCCCCGCAATTCCGCATGCAGTTTTCGGCTGTAGATTCCTCGGCATGTCAGAGATCACGCATGCGAATGAGCTACGGGGAGCGGAGTTCAAATCTCTGACCCGCAAGACCAAGACCTGGGTCTGGACCGGCCTGCTCGCGGTCGCCCTCGCGGTCGGGGGTTTCCTGGTCGTGCCGGTGCTGGCGGTCGCCGGTCTGGTGCTCGGACTGCTGATCGGCCTCGGCATCGCCTTCTGGATCGCCGACCATCGGGCGGAGGAGGCATTCTTCGACGCCTACGCCCAGTCGCGGGGACTCACGAGATCGGACGCCTCACTGCCGGAACTCACCCCGCTCCTGCGCAAAGGAGACAGCCGCAGGACCGACGAACTGTTCACCGGACCGCTGAACGACGAGTTCGAAGGCTCGCTCGCGCTCTACACCTTCACCGAGGAGAGCCGTGACTCGGACGGCGACAAGACCGAGACCCACTACCCCTTCACGGTCGTGATGATCTCGATCCCGGAGACGGCCCGGCATGTTCCCGAGCTGATGCTCCAGCGCAAATCGGGCCTGAAGGCCCTGGAGAAGTTCGAGGACGCCTTCCGTCGCAACCACGAGCGCGTGACCCTCGAAAGCGAGGCGATGCGCGACCGGTACGAGATCTTCGTGCGCAAGGAGCAGGACGCGGTCTGGGTCCGCCGGCTCTTCGCCCCCTCTTTCATCGTCTGGCTCACCGAGACCCCGCCCGAGAAGTTCGCCTTCGAACTGGTCGACGGAAACCTCTGCGCCTACGTGCCGAAGCATCGCGACGACGCGGCCGGCTTCGACGAGATGATCACGGTCGGCACCGCGGTCGCCAAGCGGCTGCGGGGCGAATCGGCCGAGTAGCGCGTTAGGGCTCGAAGCGGCCCGTGGCCTCGCGGTCGTGTTCATATCGGCGGCCGACCGGAAACCGCGGCAGCCAGGACTCGCGGCGGACGATCCAGCCCTCATAGGTCGGGATCAGCTGATCCGGCGCGTCCAGCGACCCCAGGTTGACCTCGATCTCGTCCCCGGTGCGGGCGAAGACCGACGATCCGCAGCGGGGACAGAAGAACCGCCCCTCGTACTCGCGGGTCTCGCCGTCGACCGTGACTGCATCCTCGGGAAAGATCGCCGAGGCGTTGAAGAGGGCTCCGTGGTGTTTGCGGCAATCGAGGCAGTGACAGAGTCCAACCCGGTAGGGAGTGCCCGAGGTGGCGAATCGAACCGCGCCGCACAGGCAGCCTCCCGTGAGGTGTTCCCTGTCCGGTTCGGCCGGCGAAGTTCCGCTCATTCTCCGAGGCTACCCCAGGCGGTCCCGGATTCGGGGCCGGTCTACATCCCGGCCCCGAGCAGCCTGTCGCTGTTGGCCACCAGTGCCGCAACGATCAGCAGCAGCACGGAAGGGACGAGCACCAATGCGATCACCAGCTGGATCTTGGGGGCAGCCCTCGCCGCCTCGTCCTCGATCGCTCGGCGCTGATCCCGGCGCAGGCCGGCGGACTGACGGCGCAGCTGGTCCGCCAGCGGCGAGCCCAGCTTTCTGGATCGCTCGAGTGTCGCGCAGAGGGCCGCGATCTCCCGGCCGCTCACTCTTTCCCGCAGGGTCTCGAGCGCGGCCGCCTGTCCGCTGCCCCAGGCCATGTCTTCTCCGGCCCGGGCGAGTTCGGCAGCGAGCGGGCCCCGGGCACTCCGTCCGAGTTCGGCGAACGCGGCGCCGAGGCTCTTGCCGGTGGCGACCGAGACGGAGAGCAGATCGAGCGCATCGGGCAGCGCGGCGACCATCCGGCGGTGGCGGGTCCGGGCCACCCGCTCCAGGAGCAGGTCGGGTACGAAGAATCCGCCGAGAGCGGCCGCGGCGAGCACGAGCGGCCCGATCCTCCCGGGCAGCGCCGTCGCCGAGGTGAGACCGAACATCAGGCCCGTCCCTGACGAGAGAGCTTTCAGGTACAGAACCGATCGAGATGTGATCTCACCCTCCTTTCCGGCGCGCCGCAGCCGTGCGGGAAGCCCCAGGCTGACCGCCGCGCCGGGAATCTCGCGGGTCCGTCGGGTGGCGGGAGTCGCTTTCCGAGGTGTGAATCTGACCAGATCGCCCGCGCCGACGGCCAACAGGGGGACGGCGAGACCGAACAGAAGTGCCGCGGAAAGGATCACTCTGCGCCGACCCTTGCCAATCTCGATATCAGGACGAAACCGCCCGCCTGAAGCGAGACCGAGAGACCGACCATGATCAGGGCCGGCCCCGATGCCGTCACCGATCCGACGAGACCTGGTGCGATCAGTTCGGTGAACAGGGCAGCCCCGACCGGCATCGCGGCGACCAGGTAGCCCGTGAATCTCGCCTGGGCCGTCGCCGACCGGGCATCCTCGGCCACCTGGTCCCTTTCGGCCGCGCCGTCCGCGAAGCGGCGCAGCAGTGCCGCGAGATCACCGCCGGTGGTTCGCTGACTGACCAGCGCCGCCGTGAACGCGTCGACCCGCTGTGAACGGAATCGGCCGGCCAGGGTCTCGATCGCGTCCACCGTCGGATGTCCGAGCTCGAGCGAGTGGCCCAGCCGTTCGAACTCGACCGCGGCCGGACCTTCTAGTGAAACCGAAACCGCCGCCAGGGCGCCTCTTGGTGAACGTCCGGCCGAAAGGCCGTCGGCGATCGCTCTCGCCACGTCCGGCAGAGATCGCTCGACCGCCCGCCGGTAGCGGCCACGTGCCCGCCGGATCAGCCATCCGGCGACCAGTGGACCGGTCACGGCCATGGGCACGGCGACGGCCGGTCCGCCCAGATAGGCGCCGGCCAGCACCGCCGCGAGGCCCCCGAGCACGGCGAGCCTGGTCCGCTCGGCCGAGGTCGGAAGGTATCCCTCACCACGGGCCCGCCGAACCGGTTCGATCGCGACCCGCAGCCATTCCGAGAGTACGCCGCTCGCGCCGAGCACCTCGCGCAGCGCCAACACCGCGAGGCAGCCCGCAATCGCTCCGAACAGCATCGGACCCCCGCCGAGTCCGCTCATGCCGCCGATACCCGCTCGATCGTCTCGACCCGCCTGGTCCCATCGTCCTGCCTTCCGAGATGGACGACCAGATCCACTCCCCTCCTAAGCTGGGTCGCGATCACGTCGAGTGGCAATCCGATGCCGGCCATCAGGGTCAGCACCTCGAGACGGCTGAGCGCGTCCGCCGCAGAGCTGGCATGGACGGTGGACAGAGCCCCATCATGGCCGGTGTTGAGCGCGGTCAGAAGGTCCAGGGCCTCGGGACCGCGCACCTCGCCGATGAGAATGCGGTCGGGGCGCATCCTGAGGGCGTTACGCAACAGATCCCGGATCGTGACCTCACCTCGCCCCTCGATGCTCGGCGGACGGGACTCGAGGCGCACCACGTGGGGCTGCCCGAGATTCAGCTCGGCCGCGTCTTCGATCGTGATGATCCGCTCGCCGGGATCGATGAATCTGGCCAGCGCGTTCAGCAGCGTCGTCTTGCCCGAACCTGTGCCGCCGCTGATCAGGATGCTGTGCCGTTCGGCGACCGCGGCCTCCAGCAGAGTCGCCTGTTCGGAGGTGAGGGTGCCCATCTCGACCAGGTCCTCCGGGCCGGGCCGCTCGATCGAGAACCTCCGGATCGAGACGGTGGGGCCATCCACCGCTAGGGGCGGGATCACGACGTTGACCCGGGATCCGTCCGGTAGCCGGGCGTCGGCCATCGGGCTGAGCTCGTCCACCCGGCGGCCGAGCGGCGCGAGGATGCGCTCGATCGTGTTCCGGAGCTGGTCCTCGTCGCCGAATCGGATGTCCGTGATCTCGACGCGTCCCGCCCTCTCGACGTAGACCCGTTCACAGCCGTTGACCATGACCTCCTCGATCTCCTGGTCCTGAAGCAGCTCCTCGAGGGGCCCGAGTCCGGTCGCCTCCCGCGTGATCCGCTCGGTCAGCTCATTCCGCGCTTCCTCCGAAAGGGCACCGGCGAACTCGTCCACCACGGTCCGGATCGCCTCGTCGATGGTCTCTTCCCGGACGGCCGTTCCTCCCGAGCGTCGCCGATCCGCCAGGGAGGAGTGGATGGACTCGGCCAGCAAGGTGATCGATCGGCTCCGTTCGTCTCCCATCTCAGATGCCACCTCCCCGTGGCAGGACGGTGATCTTGCGGGCGAAGCTCTCGGCCTCGACCAGGGTGATCGCCTGGTTCCGGGTGAGCCCCAGAGTCACCCGGGTGAGGCCCGGTCCCGCATCGCTCTCCCCGGTCCGGGCGATCGCGATCAGAGGGACTCCCCGTGCCGCCACATAGGTCCGTCCGGAACCGGCCGCTCGTGGCTCGGTGGTCACGAGAATGTCGACCCGGCCCGAAGAGCCCACGAGCGCGCCCGCTCCCGAGACGGCGATCTCGACCGCATGCCTTCCCGGACCGGGACGGCTCGGCCTGTTCCGGTCCTTCCGGGGCGGGCGCAGCAGGTTGGCGGTGAGGACGCTGCCGGCGAAGAGCGGTCCGGCCGTCTCCAGCCCGATCGCGTCGTCCGGAGCGGGGATCGCTCCGGCGGGCGAGAAACGCGCGGGAATCCGGCGCACCTCGAGTGCCGAGGAAGTCAGCTTCGGTGTGATCTCCCGCCCGGGGGAAATCGCCCTGGTCACCACGACGATCGGCCGCATGGCTCCGTAGCTCTCCACGACCGAACTCGAGTAGCCCCTGAGCAGCGAGATCGCCACGGTCGCGGCGACCGCGGCCGACGCGATCAGCAGCAGGGCCCGGCGCCGCCGGTTCAACAGGCCGCCCGGAGGGTCGCCGTCGCGGAAGGCGCGGACCGATCGACGGGCAGCACCAGAGTCACCTTCGAGCCGGTCTCGGACAGATCCTTCTCGAGCCTGCCACCGTGGTTCTCGGCCGCCCGGCGAGCCACCACCAGGCCATGTCCGTGCCGCGCACTGTGGCTGCCACGGCCCCGAGAACCCCGGTCCGCGGGACCTCGCCCGGAATCGATCACCTCAAGACGCAGGTGGCTCGCGGTCACGACCGCGTTGAGCGTGACCTCGGGACCGCCGTGTTCGATCGCGTTGAGGAGCAGGTTCTCGATCGCCCCGGCAAGCGCCGGTCCGTCACCGCGTACAAAGGCCTCCGGTCCCGCCCAACGCATGCTGATTCGTGATCCGGCGAGATCGGCGGTGACCCTCAGGCGGCTCACGCAGGCGCCGGCCATCAGCCTGGCGGCGACCGGATCATGGCGGGGCGGCTCGTCGTCCGGCCCGTTCAGATGCCGATCCAGTTCGCCCACCGCACTGATCGCCTGCCACACGGTGCCCGGCTGAATACCGGTCGCACCCTGTGGAGGTGCCGCGAGGGCCATCGCCTGGAGCGGCCGGCGAATCTCGTGAAGGGCCCGGTTGAGCGCGACACGACGGCGCGATCCGCGCCAGGTCTGGGCCACGATCGCCGCGAGGGCGGTCAGTAGAAGCATCTCGGTGAGACTCACGGTTCCACCAGCCGATACCCGACTCCCCAGCAGTTGATGACGAACCCGCCCTCCTCCGGATCGAGCTTCCGCCGCAGTCGGCTGACGTGCGCCTCCAGGGTGCGGGTGTGCCCCATGGAGCGGTATCCCCAGACATCGCGCAGCAGCTCCTCCTTCGTGAAGACCCTGGTCGGGTCTTCGGCGAGTGCTCCGAGCAGGGCGAACTCCTTGCCCGAGAGCGCCACCTGGCGTTCACCGACCCTGACCGAACGCTCGGACCGGTTGATCACGATCTCGCCGACCCGGACAAGGTTGGATTTCGCGCCGTGCCGTCTTCTGAGGACCGCCCCGATCCGGGCGAGCAGTTCGTTGAAAGCGAACGGTTTCGTCAGGTAGTCATCCGCTCCCTGGTCGAGTCCCCGGACCCGGTCCCGTTCAGTGCCCCGGCCGCTGAGGATGATCACGCCCATGCGGGGATCGAAGCGGCTCACGGAACGGTCGGGCTCGCGGATCTCCCGCAGGACGTCCAGTCCGGAGGCGTCCGGCAGCCCGAGATCGAGCAGGAGCAGGTCGGGTGAGTCGAATTGGCAGTGGCGGAGCGCGTCGGCCGCGGTCGGTGCGGCGAACACCTCGAAGCGGTCGGCGGTCAGGTGGTCGCAGAGCAGGTCGAGGGTGGCCCGGTCGTCTTCGCAGACGACCAGCTTGGCGATGGGAGTCAGGTCGGGCAGCATGCATCTCTAAGTCGGCGGCGCGCGAGTCTCTCCCCCCTTGCGGCCGACCAGTTCGAGAACGTCCCGGGCCCGCAGGCAGCACAGCAGCCTGCCCGGCGGGGTGGCCGGATGTGCCGCCAGAAGGCGATCGTCCTCTCCGAGGAAGTAGACGTCGAGCGGAAATCGCATGCCGAAGGTGTGAATCGAGCGGCATCCCGGAATCAGCAGTCCCGAGCCGGCCGACTGCCGGCTCAGGCAGGAGAGGCCGAGGAGGCGGGCCGGGATGCTCTCGGCGATGGGAACCTCGAACCCGGCCAGATGCCGGGTGGGAAGCGAACGCAGGCGACGGGCGAGGTGGCCGGATGTCGGATCGGTGTCCATGGGGTCCTCAGTCTCCGCGGGCTCGGTCTCTCCCCCCTTGCGTACTCGCCGGTTCGCCGCAGTCCGCACCGCGGCGCTGCAACGCTCCTTTCAGGTGCAACCCCTCGTTCAGCGCGCGCCTCAGACACACCCTCCGAGCCCGCTGCAGGCATGATTCCGGCTGCGCCTCGGACCCGATGTCCCAGGGGCATTGGCTTTCAACGTGGAACGAAAAACAACCCGAAGGGGCAACTACGAGTCGGGCACCGATTACGTGCTCGAATACGGCGATCTGCGATTCGCGTTCAACGAACGTGATTTCAGTCAGCGCGTCGAGCAGGCGGCTGTCCGCCTGGGATTCGTCGAACCCGGCCTCACCTATGGGGAGCTCCACGATCTGCTTCACCTCGCCGTCTCCGGCGAGATCGACGAACCCTCTTCCGAGCTGGGAACGCACGTCACCCACCACTGGGAGGACCTTTCGGGTCCCTCCAACCAGAGCTTCGTCCATTGGATCCGCCGTCTCGTCTTCCGCGGAGCCTGGCTCGACCAGAGAGTCAAGGAGGGCGAGTTGGACATCGTGTTCGACGAAACCCGCCAGACCTTCGGCTACATCCAGCCGGAACGCGGCCCCGAGATGATCGAGCTGGCCAAAGAGCCAAGCTGGCGCCGCGTAGCCTTCCGGCGCTGAACCCACCAGCAGGACCACCAGCCGTTCTGGGTCGAATAGGGCACCAGATAACCATCAGATTCGACCCAGAACGATCAAGGCAACGGGCGTGAGGGGTTCTGGGGGTGT
>DATJUB010000051.1:0-77320 GCA_035502775.1 Solirubrobacterales bacterium
AGAGGCGCTGACGATGTCGGATCGGATCGCGATCATGAACAACGGTCGGATCGAGCAGTGTGCCGGTCCGGAGGATGTGTATGAGCGGCCCGCGACCACGTTCGTTGCCGGGTTCATCGGTGTCTCCAACCTGCTGCCCGCAACCGCCGGATCGGGAACCGTGACCCTGGAGAGCGGTCCGACCGTCGCAATTGCGGGAGCCTCCGGGTTCAGTCCCGGCGAAAAGTGCTTCGCCGTGGTCCGCCCGGAGAAGCTGAGCGTGACGACTTCCGATCAGGTCCCGGCCGATCGGCCGAGCATCGATGGGGTGGTCGAGAGCTCGCTCTATCTCGGTACCGCGACCCAGATGGCGATCCGGGTCGGAGACGACGTGAAGATGACCGTGCTCGTCCCCAACGCATCCGAAGCGGAACGCAACGAACTTCCAGGTGGCGGCGCCCGGGTCAAGCTGAGCTGGCGGCCCGAACACATGCACCTGGTCAGAGAAACCCCCACCAACGACATTCAAGGAGCACCGGCGTGAAGACTCGTCCGAACACCCGAAACCTGAAACTTCTGCTGCTGGCCTCGCTGGCATTGATCGCCTCACTGGCCCTGGTCGCCTGCGGCGGCGGAGGCGGCCTGTCCGAGGGAACCGACAACTCCGAGATCACCACCGCGGAGGGCGGTTCCCCGACCGGTGAGCTGTCGATCTCGAACTGGCCGCTCTACATAGACGGCAAGACGATCGGCGAGTTCGACAAGGAGACCGGCGCCACGACCAAGTACACCGAGGACTACAACGACAACAACGAGTTCTTCGGCAAGGTCCAGCCACTGCTCAGCCAGGGCGAATCCGGCGGCCGCGACATTATCGTCGCCACCGACTGGATGGCCGAGAAGATGTACAAGCTCGGTTTCCTGCAGAAGCTCGACAAGTCCAAGCTGAAGACGGTCGAGGAGAACATGATCCCGGCGCTTCAGAGCCCTTCGTTCGATCCGAACCGCGAGTTCTCGGTGCCATGGCAGTCGGGCATGGTCGGCCTCGTGGTCCGCAAGGACCTGGCACCGGACATCGAGTCGGTGAACGATCTGTTCGATCCCGAGTACAAGGGCAAGGTCACCGTGCTCTCCGAGATGCGGGACACGATCCCGGTCGTGATGAAGGCCGACGGGATCGATCCCGAGACGGCGACCAAGGAGGACTGGCTCGCCGCGATCGACAAGCTGAAGACCAACGTCGACAACGGCCAGATCCGTCGCTTCACCGGCAACGACTACATCCAGGACATGGCCAAGGGCGACGTGGTCGCCGCGATCGGCTGGTCCGGAGACGCGATCCAGGCCCAGGCCGAGAACCAGAACATCGAGTACGTCCAGCCGGCCGAAGGCTGCTCCTTCTTCGCTGACAACATGGTGATCCCGGTCGGAGCCCCCAACCCGGAGGCCGCCTACGCGTTCATGAACTACGTGTACGAGCCGAAGAACCAGGCCCAGATCACCGAGTACGTGAACTACGTGAGCCCGGTTTCCGGAGTGAAGGAAGTTCTCGCCGAGACCGATCCCGCGATGGCGAAGAACGATCTGATCTTTCCCTCCGAAGAGTTCTCGGCCGACTGCTCCAACCAGGTTTCTCCCCCTGGTGATGATGCCGACGTCAAGGAAGTCGAACAGGCCTTCCAGGACGTCGTGACCGGCTGAGGCAGAGCGGGCGCTGACGAAGTTCTCGAGATGCGGATGATTCGATGACAAGGCTCCGTCAGCGCCTGCTTCCCTACGGCCTGCTCGCTCCCGGGCTGATCTGGCTGGTCCTGTTCTTCGTGATCCCCATGTACTTCATGGGGGAGCTCTCGCTGAAGACCGGATCGCTGGAGTCGGGGTATCAGCTGACCTGGGCCTGGTCGAACTTCACCGACGGGATCTCGGACTACTCGACCCAATTCGGCCGGGCCTTCGGCTACGCGGGAATCGCGACTCTGCTGTCTCTGCTGATCGGCTATCCGCTCGCCTACGCGATCGCGTTCAAGGGCGGCCGCTGGAAGAACCTGATGCTGTTCGCGGTGATAGCGCCGTTCTTCACCACCTACCTGATCCGCACGATCGCCTGGAAGACGATCCTCGACGACTCCAGTCCCGCGGTCGGTGTCCTGAAGTTCCTGCATGTCGTGCCCGAAGATGGCCGCGTTCTGGCGACCGGCGCCGCCGTGATCGCCGGTCTCACCTACAACTTCCTGCCATTCATGGTCCTGCCGCTCTACGCGGCGCTCGAGAGTCTCGACCGCCGCTTCATCGAGGCCGCCAAGGATCTCTACTGCTCGACCGCACAGACGTTCCTCCGGATCACGCTTCCCCTGACCATGCCGGGCATCATCGCCGGGGTCCTGCTGACCTTCATCCCGGCCTCCGGCGACTACGTCAACGCGACCTTCCTCGGAGGCACCAGCCAGGCGATGATAGGCAACGTGATCCAATCGAAGTTCCTGGTGATCAACGACTACCCGGAGGCGGCCGCGATCTCGTTCACACTCCTGATCGCGATTCTCGCGGCGCTGCTCGTCTACATCAAGTTCGCCGGATCCGAGGCCCTGATGGGTGACGAGGAAGCGGCGACCTCATGAAGATCTCGCGTTGGCTGAGGGAGAACGGTGTGATGATCTTCGCGATCCTCGCGCTGATCTACATGCTGCTGCCGATCGCCGTGATCGCCCTGTTCTCGTTCAACGATCCTTCGGGCCGCTACAACTTCGAGTGGGTCGGTTTCACCACCGAGTACTGGAAGAATCCGTTTGCCGTGAAGGAGCTGACCGACGCCCTGCTGGTCAGCATCCGGCTCGCCTTCTTCACCGCGATCGGGGCCACCTTTCTCGGCACTCTGATCGCCATGGCCCTGGTCAGGTACCAGTTCTTCGGGCGCAAGGCGGCGAACCTGCTGATCGTGATCCCGATGGCCACCCCTGAGGTCGTGATCGGCGCGGCTCTGCTCTCGATGTTTCTGGTCTACGGAATCGAGCTGGGGTTCACGACCCTGCTGATCGCCCACATCATGTTCTCGATCAGCTTCGTGGTGGTCGTCGTGCGGTCCCGGCTGATCGGTTTCGACCGCAGGCTGGAGGAGGCATCGGCCGACCTCGGCGCGGGCCCGTTCACCACCTTCCGCAAGGTCACCCTGCCGCTGCTGGCACCCGGTGTGGCCTCGGCCGCGATGCTCTCCTTCGCTCTTTCCGTCGACGATTTCGTGATCTCGAACTTCAACTCGGGCGCCGAGGTCACCTTCCCGCTCTACATCTTCGGAGCCAACCAGCGCGGCATCCCGGTCGAGGTCAACGTGATCGCGACGATGCTGTTCGCGGTCACGGTGCTCGCCATGGTCGCGGTGATCGTCCAGCAGCGAAGGGCGGAGAAGATGTCGGAACGGCGGGCCGACGAAGCTTCGAAGCCCGCCGTCTCACTGCCGATCTAGCTCAGCGGGCCAGGTAGCGCACCACGGCGAGCACCCGTCTGTGGTCCTGCTCACTCTGGTCGATACGCAGCACGTCATAGATGTGCGAGGTGTGCCTCGCGACCGACTTCTCGGCGATCACCAGCGCGTCGGCGATCGCCGCGTTGCTGCGTCCCTCCGCCATGAGCGCGAGCACTTCGCGCTGGCGATCGGTGAGATCGTCGACCGGATCGTCGGCCCGGGGCCGGTCCAGCATCGCGGTGACCACCACCGGATCGAGCACGGTGCCGCCGTCCAGCACCCGCCGCACGTCCGCGACGAAGGTGTCGATGTCGGCGATCCGCTGCTTGAGCAGGTAGCCCACGCCGCGCTGGCCGGCTTCGACCAGTTCGGTCGCGTAGCGGCGGTTGACGTGCTGGGAGAGCACGATCACCGGCAGATCCGGCTGCTCTTCGCGAAGCTCGAGCACGGCTCGCAGGCCGTCGTCGGTGAGATCGGGGGGCATCCGGATGTCGGCGACGACCAGATCGGGCCCCAGCTCGCGCACCGATCGGAGCAGCTCCGGGGCGTCCCCGGCGACGCCGGCGATCGTGAAGTCCGCACGTTCGAGCACGAGCTTCAGGCCCTCGCGCATCAGCACCTGGTCCTCGGCGATCACGGCGCGCACGGAATCACCGCCATCACCCGTGTTCCCCGCGCCGAGCTGCTGACCGTGAGTCGGCCGCCGAGCGCCGCGACGCGGTCGTCCATCCCGCGCATGCCGCTGCCGGCGCCGGGCCGTGCTCCGCCACGGCCGCTGTCCGTGACCTCGATCGAGAGATCCTCTCCGGTTCGCGCGAGCGATACCGCGAGCGTCGAGGACTCCGAATGCTTGACCGCGTTGACCATCGCCTCCGAGACTATGAAATACGCGGCGGTCTCGATCTCGGGTTCCAGCCGGTGATCGAAACCAGTGAAGTCCAGGGTGATCGGGACCGGCATGCGATCGGCGAGATCCTCGACCGCGGCGGCCAGGCCACGTTCGGTCAGCTGCACCGGCATCACGCCGTCGACCAGGTCACGGAGCTCATCGATCGCGGTTTCGATCCCGCTGCGCATGGTTCCCGAGTCGGCCCCGGTTCCGGCCTGCACCGCGAGGAAGACGAGGCGTGGCTGCAGACCGTCGTGGAGGTCACGGGCGATCCGGCGGCGTTCCCGGTCGGCCGAGGCGACGAGCCGGCTTCGCGAGGCACGCAGTTCGACCACCAGCCGTTCCCGGTCGAGCGCGAGGGCGATCACCCGGCCCGCCTCACGCACCTCGTCGGGCCGGTCGAGCAGCACGGCGTCGTAGACGATCGTGCCGACCGGCTCACCGGCGAGCTCGATCTCGACCACGCCCCGGGTTCGGTCGGGCTCCGGTTCGGCCACCGTCACGCCGCGGTCGTCGACGAGCGTTTCGTCTCCAGGCAGGCGGAACAGCAGTCTGAGCGATGGGTCTCCGAGCGTGTCGGCGAGCGCCTGGCGCAGGGTCGGACGGGCGCTGTCGGCGGACGCCAGCCAGCTGCCGAGCTCCGCGATGTCGGCCGTACGGGCGAAGCCGCCACGTGAGGCGGCGATGGCGAAGGCCACGGGAACGAACGCGATCACCGAGAGCTGGGTGGCCGGCAGGGCGAGGCCGCCGCCTCCGAACGCCTGCTTGGCGATCTCGTCGGCCACCACGACGAACAGCAGCGTGAAGATCCCGTACGAGGCCAGGGGCGCGAATACATGGCGCTGCTCCGGGGTCATGCGGCGCATCCGGCCGATCAGGATCGCCACGGTCGCCGCGACCACGATGGCGGCGGCGATTCGCAGGACGATGATTCCGGTATCGACCAGCTCGGGCCGATCCGCCACGGAAAGCGCGCCGGTCGGAGCGAAGAGCCAGTTGGGTATCTCCAGGATCAGGCAGGCGAAGTAGCCGCCCGCCACGACCAGGCGTTCGGCACGGGTGTGCAGTCTTCCGGTGGGGAAGCTGATCAGCAGGTGGACGATCACGCCGATTCCGAGGATGCGGGTGATCGCCCCGACGGCGGCCAGCGCCGGAGAGTCGATGTTGACCATCCCGGCGAGCAGCCAGATCCCGCCGCCGAAGATCATGATCAGGCCGAGCCGGCTGCTCGGGCGGCGTGTCCACGCGGCAAGGCCGGCCGCCACGTAGACGAGCGCCATCGCCGGGAAGAGAGCCACGACCCACGGCATCCCGGGCACCTGGAACATCAGCGCGAACTCCGCGCCGGCCGCGCACAGCGCGGCGATCGCGATCAGTGACGCCGAGTCGGTTACGGAACGGGTGCGGATCCGGCCACCCTATTTGAAGCGCGGAACCGTTCGGGAGGCGGCGAAGGCCCGTCTCGCCCTCGCCGCCCGCCGGGGCTAGCCGTCGGTTGGCCGGCTGCTCCCTGTGTCCTTGAAGAAGGGGAAGACCCTGCTCTTGGCCAGGGGACGCCCGGCATCGGGGATGTAGTTGATCTTGACCAGCGTGCGTGCCCGTCCACGCTCGTTGAGGATCCGCTTCAGCTTGCCTTTCGGCCTGGCCGACAGCTTGTATGTGCCCTTCGCGTCGAAGTGCCCGCTCGTGTTCTTCAGCTGCTTGTAGCCGATCAGCCTGACCGTGCCGGCGGCCGGGATCTGCACCCTGATCGTGTTGACCCCGGTCCTGCGGTTCGGGGTCGATCCCAGGATGCGGAGCGGTCGGTCGATCACCGGACCGACGACGGTCGTGGTCGCCGGCTTGGTGGTCTTCGAGGCGGCGAAGTTGTTCCCGGCACCATCGCCGGTGTATGCCGCCGATACCGAGTAGGTGCCCGTGTTCGGATAGGAGACGGTGCATGTGGCCGTGTCCCCGGCCAGCTTGCGCGAGGCACACTCTGAGGTGGCCGGATTGCCCGCCCCGTCGTCGAAGGAGACCGTTCCGCCGTCCGGTTCGGGGGAGACCGTGACCGTGTAGGTCACCGATACGTTCTGTCCGACTTCCGCCGCCGAGCTGCTGATCGCGGTCTTCGTCGCCTGCAGCAGGTACGCGCCAATCGCGCAGCCGGCTCCTGTCGCGGGAACCACTCCGCGCTGGTCGGGCACCTTGCAGGCCGCGGTCTCACCGCCGACCGCGACCGGCAGGTTGAAGCTCGACGGGATCGCGTCGAAGGCCGGATCGGCCGGCGCGGCCGCCGGGTCGGGCTCGTTCAGCAGGGCGATCGTCTTGGTCGGGCCGCCGTTGTAGGCCGGACCGTCGGCGAGATAGGAGTTGAGGACCTCGCCGTAGGTGGATGTTCCGTACGCGGTGGTGCCGTTGTGGCTTCCGGTCGCGGGTGTGCTCGGCGAGATGCAGGTGCCATCGGTATCGAGGTTGTACCCGCCGTCGGTGAAGGCCGAGTTGGCCGGACTGCATGCAACGCCGGAAGCCTGCTCGGCGAGGATCGTCGAGGTGAAGGTGACGTCGGGGTTGCCGGTGGCGATGACCGAGCCGTCGGAGGCCGAGTTGCCGGCGATGGTCGAGGCCTGGACGTTGAGCGTGCCCAGGTTCGACATCGCTCCGCCGAGGCCGCTGCTTGAGTTGCCGGCGAAGGTCGAGCTGGAGATCTTCACGTCTCCGCCGGGCTGGACGTTGATCGAGCCGCCGTTGATCGGTGCCTCGTTGTCGAGCAGCGCCGAGCGCTCGATCGTGGTGGTGCCGTAGGAGATGATCGCGCCACCGCCGACGCTGGTCGCGGTGTTGTTCGAGATGGTCGAATCCCGGACTGTGAGCGTGGCACCGGATGTACTGTGGATCGCGCCGCCACTTGAGCCGGTGTTGCCGAAGAAGGCCGAGTTCTCGACGATGAGGGTTCCGCTGTTTTCGATCGCTCCTCCGAGTCCGGTGGTCAGGCCTCCCACGAACTCGAGACCGTCCACGGTCACATTCGAGGTGTTGCCGACCGAGAGTAGCCTCGTGGTACGCCGGCCGTTGAGAGTCGGTGTGCCGCTCATCGCCTCGAAGGTGAGGCTCGGACCGGCGAAGGTGACGGGCAGGGCGGTCGGGGTCGGCGCGGACAGCTGGTAGTTGCCGTTCTTCAGCTTGATGTTCACATCATCGGCGACCGAAGCCGCGTTCGCGGCGGTGACCGCGGCGACGATGCCGCAGGCGTCGGCCGGCGTACCGCAGTCGGCGGCGCCGGTCGCGGCGGGCGCCGCGAACAGGTCGACGGTGGCCGCCCGGGCCTGGCCGGCGAGGCCGGTGAAGAAGATCACGGCGGCGAGGGCCGTGGCCGCGAGGAGGAAGTTGATTCGTCGTCGCGGGGCTTCCCAGATGGCACCGCATTCACCGCGTGGCTCGGGAAGCGAGTCACGCATCGAGATCTCATGTTCGTCCGGCATATCTACCCCCATGTTGGATGTGCTCTCCAACCATAACCGCCCGCCGTACAGGTCTCGGTTTAAGTTTGAGATTTGGCTTGACGGGCGGTCGGGCGTGTGCGAAGGTCGACTCGTAGGGGCCCAACGTGCCCCGGACCCGGACGAGCCGAGCGGGCGCCTGAAGTCAGGAGCAAGCAATGACCGCAAGCAAGGTTGATGAGGCCGCGCTCGAGCAGTTCGTGGGACAGGTCGTCACCGACATGGGGGCATCGATGAATGCCGTCCTCGTGATCCTCGGAGATGAGCTGGGCCTGTGGGACGCGATGAACGGATCGGGTCCGATGAGTGCATCTGAGCTGGCCGAGAAGACCGGTGTCGCCGAACGCTACGTGCGCGAGTGGCTGTCCGCGCAGGCGGCCAGCGGCTACATCGGATTCGATGCGGAAAGCGACAGGTTCGATCTGTCACCGGAACAGGCCATGGCTTTCGCGGAGCGCGACAGCCCGGTCTACATGCTCGGCGGGTACCACATCATCAGTTCGCTGTTCCACGATCGCGAACGTCTCGCCGAACGCTTCCGCAGCGGGGAGGGATTCGGATGGCATGAGCATGATCCGGAACTGTTCTCCGGCACCGAGCAGTTCTTCCGGCCGGGGTACCGGGCACATCTGGTTCCGGAGTGGATACCGGCGATGGATGGTGTCGAGGAGAAACTCGCGAAGGGTGCGAAGGTCGCCGACGTCGGTTGCGGGCACGGCGCTTCGACGCTGCTGATGGCGAAGGCGTTTCCCGAATCGGAGTTCCACGGATTCGACTACCACGAGGACTCGATCGCGCGGGCGAAACGAGTGGCGGCAGAAGAGGGTGCGGACAACGCGAGTTTCGAAGTGGCGAGCGCCAAGGACTATCCGGGGATGGACTATGACCTGGTCTGTTTCTTCGATTGCCTGCATGACATGGGCGATCCCGTGGGAGCCCTGAAGCACGTGAAGGAGACGATCGACGACGACGCCAGCGTGATGCTGGTCGAGCCGTACGCCAACGACACATTGGCCGAGAACATGAACCCGGTCGGCCGGGTCTTCTACGCGGCGTCGACCATGATCTGCACACCGTCCTCGCTCGACCAGGAAGTGGGTCTCGGCTTGGGTGCGCAGGCCGGGGAAGGCCGGCTCGGACACGTTGCCGAAGAGGCCGGTTTTCACCATTTTCGCCGAGCTACCGAGACTCCGTTCAACATGATTCTGGAGGCGCGAATCTGAGATTCAGAGGGCGCCGGACCGGCGAAAAAACATACTCCGACCTCTGAGGTCGGGTTTCTGGTAATTAATTAGGGCACCCTAAATATGACGCCTCGAATTCGCGAGCCGTCTCGTCCTCATCCCCTCAGAAACCCAAGGAGCACAGCAGTGAATTCGATGGATCTCCGTCTCCCGGTCCGTATCGCCGCCATGCTGGCCGCGGTACTCGCCGCCCTTTCGATCGCCACCCTCAACCCCGGAGAAACGGCCGCCGAGCCGGTCGGTCTCACCACGGGAAAGCTCGATTGGGGCCTGAAGGAATCGTGGCGCAACTACATCGGTCCGGCGGGCACGACGCTGCTCGGCGACACGACCCGCAACCCCGACGGCACCTTCAGCTTTCCGGTCGTCGAAGGCAGCTATGACGACACGACCAAGGAGACGGTGATCCAGTTCGGCGGCGGGGTCGAGTTCCTCGGTCACTGCTCCGGGGCCGGCGGAACCCACGTCCGGCCCTGTTCGCTCGACATGACCCTGCGCAACTTCAGGGTCGAGATCACCGAGGATCACGCCGGGATCTTCGTCGACTCCGAGAGCCGTCCGATCGAGGGCGGGGAGATCGTGGTCGACACCGACGTCAAGCTGGCCAACCTCGACATCGAGAACGCGGCCCCGGTCATAGACGCGGGCAAGACCACCTGGGCCGGGCTGGCCGGATTCGTGACGCTCGAAGGCAGCCGGATCTTCACCTATCCGCTCGGTACCCTGCTCGACCCGATCACCTTCGAGTACCAGGGCCCGGGCGGAAAGCCGGTCGGTGAGACCTGGGACGCACCCGGAGTGACCGAGCTCGCCGCGAGCGACGCCGCCACCCAGCCGGCGCAGATCGCGAGCCGCATCGTCGGCAGGCTCGGCAGTGGTGAACTGGTCGGCTGGCACCAGTCCGGCCGCATCGCGATCCTGGACCCCGCGACTCTGCAGGCCAAGAGCGAGTGGCTCTCGGGAGTCAGTGGGACCGGCACCGCCAACCTCTTCCGGGATTCGGTCGCGATCGATCCCGGCACCGGCACGATCTTCGCCGCCGAACGCACCACCAACGTCGGCGACCGCAAGCTCGTCGCCTACGAATGGGACGGCACCGCGCTGACCGCGACCGAGGTGGCCGGCAGCTACGACCCGACCCTCTCCTACGACAGCGGCAGTGGCGGCACCTGGGATTCGGCCAACGACCGGTACCTGGTCGCGCGGGCCACCTCGGTGACCGAACACAACCTCTGGCAGGTCAAGCTCACCGACGGTATCTGGACCGCGTCCAAGGTGGGCCGCATTCAGCGGATCGCGCCCGGCTCGCTGTTCGCGAACGCGCTGGTGAACATCGAAGCGGTCCCGAACGGGCAGGGCGGATCGACCGTGGTCGGCACCACGCTCTTCGGTGCGGGCCACGTCGTGCGCCTGACCAAGTCCGCCGGTGAGTTCCGCCCCGAGAAGCTGCGGGAGGCCGGCAACGTGAACGCCGACCGTCTGTTCACCACCGCGAACGGCCTCTACGCGGTCTCCAGCAACGACGGCACCGCCGCCTTCGTCCCCTTCGAGGGCTATTCCGACGCCCGTGGGCTGGGGCAGGCCGGGCCCCCGGTCGAGTTCACCCCGTTCCTCGACCCGAACCTGAACCAGGGCCAGGTCACCTTCGACTACGCCACCGACACGCTTGCCGGCCTCACCGACGGAAACACACTGGTCACCCGGATCGAGCGCGGCCAGACGGTCTACAGGGCAAGTGCCGGCGGCGCGCCGTACGCCGGCGGCCTGATCGGCCTCGACGCCCAGGGCAGGGTATGGGGGCAGGCCGACGGCAAGCTTCAGACCCTGAGCGTCGCCGGCGTCTCTCCCCGTTTCACGGCCCAGCCGGAGGCCCCCGTGGCCCGTCTGCTCGGCGAGACCGATCAGGTGGAGCTGACCACCGCGGTCACGGGCAGTCCGTCACCCACCCTGACCTGGCAGACCCGCATCCCCGGTACGGAGGCATGGCGGGACCTGTCCGCGGCCGACGGCGCCGATGGCGCTCGGCTGCTCACTACGGTCAGTGCCGCCGACCGTGGTCGGCAGTACCGGGTCCTCGCCGAGAACGAGTTCGGCCGGGTGGCCAGCGAACGCCGCTCACTCGAGCTGCTGCTTCCACCATCGATCACGGTGCAGCCCGCCGACGTCACGGTGACCGCCGGCGGATTCGCCGAGCTGAAGGTGATGCCGGTCGGCAATCCCGAGCCGGCGGTGCGCTGGCAGCAGCTCCTCAACGGCGTCTGGCACGACATCCCGGGCGCCACGGAGCCGATCCTCGCCTTCGAGGACGTGGATCGCGGCCTCTCGGGCGCGATCTTCCGTGCCCGACTGGAAAACGAGCTCGGTTCGCTGACCAGCGCTCAGGCGAAGGTCACCGTCGCCGCGACCTCGACCGAGCCGCTGTCCTTCAACGGCGGCACCGCCTATTGGGGCATATCGAACCGCTGGCGCTGCTACGTGACCGGGTCGATCGCCCGGGGAACGGTCGAACCGGGTGAGGGTGCCTCGAAGGTGCCGGGCACGACCCCGACCGGTCCGCTCTGCCTCGGGGTGAACCCGGCGACCCTCCAGCCCTGGGGCAGCGGCGGCGAGGCGTATCGCTTCGAGGTCGACGGAGGCGGCTTCGATCCGGCCACGCAGAAGCTCCGGGTCGATCTCAGGGGAAGCCTGCGCTTCATCGGTCACGCCCATCACTCGCCGGACGGAGTGCCGGTGCTCGACACCGGGATCTCGGACATCACGATCGAGGCCGACCTCGGCTCCGGCCAGGGATTCGTTCGGATCGACGCGGCCGGGTCGACCCAGGAAAACCCGGAGCCGTTCTCCTACGACGACATCAGGCTCGTCTCCTTCGACGCTTCGAAGCTGATCGTGGAGGCGAGGGACGGAGAGGTGAAGATCGAAGGCATCGAGACCGTCCTGCATGAACAGGGCGCCGCCGTGATCACCTATCCGGCGGGTGAACGGTTCGATCCACTCGCGCTCACTCTGACCGTCGGGCCCCGGGAGGAACCCGGACCCGATCCCGAGGTGGCCAAGCCCCGGATCAAGAACGTGACGATCAGCCGACTGGGTGCCCGCACCGCTGTCGCCGGTGTGGTCTGTCCCGCGACTTCGGATTCGGCCTGTGCGGTTCGCGTTCCCGCGAAGCTGAGGCTCGGCATCTCCGGCAAGGCCGGCAAACGGCAGCGCGCGGCGCTTCGCAAGCGCTTCACGGTCACGGCCCCGAAGGCCGTGCTGCCCGGGAAGACCGGCAAGGTGAGCCTCGTGGTCAGGTCGGCCCAGCGCCGGGCGCTTGCCGGCAAGCGGCTCAAGGGTTCGCTCAAGGTGATGGCGAAGGGGGCCGAGGGTCCCTGGATCACGAAGCGGATCATGGTGCGCGGCCCCGTTCGCTGACGGCGGGGGACGGTTCGGGACGCCTGTGCGGGGCATCTGATCCGCACGGGCGTCCCGGGCGCGGCCCTCGGGATTCACGTCGGGCAACAAACATCCGATGGTAGGATGTTTGGCATGAGTCTTCGTCCGAGCGCCGCGCCGACCATCACATCCGACGTCATCGAGCAGCTCGAGGCGCAGATCGCCGCCGGCACCTGGGCCGTGGGTGACCGCCTCCCGCCCGAACCGGAGCTGGCCGAGACCCTCCAGGTTGGTCGAAACACCGTGCGCGAAGCGGTGCGCGCGCTCGCCTATGCCGGACTCGTCGACGTGCGGCGAGGCGACGGCACCTACGTCGTGACCGCCAACCACCTCGACGCCGCGATGGCCCGGCGGGTCACGACCTCCCGCGCCGCCGACGCACTCGAAGTGCGATCACTGCTGGAGATCGAGGCCGCGGGGCTCGCGGCCGAACGCCGGGACGATGCCGACATGGAGCTTCTGGAGGACGCTCTCGCCTCCCAGGAAGAGGCGCGTTCGGCAGGCGATCTCGACCACTACATCGAGGCTGATCTCGAGCTTCACCGAAGGATCGTCGCTTCGACCCACAACCCCGTTCTGACCGGTCTCTACGAGTCACTCGATGGCGCCGTGCGGAGCGTTCTCACCGCCGCGATCGAGCCGGAAGGCGGCGACCTCCCGGAACCTCACCACGCGATCGTCGGTGCGATCGAGCGGCGGGATCCGGCGGCCGCCCGTGCGGCCGCGGCCGCTCTCCTCGCCGACGCGGCGCGCCTGTTGGACCGCGAATGACCACCGCCGGGCGCGAAACGCCGATCCGGCCTCCGGACGTCCCGGGGCGGCCCTTCGGCGAGGCCGGGCGGCTCTCGATGCTGCTGCTGGTCGCGGCCGTCGCGGTCTTCGCGCTGAACCTTCGTCCCGCGATCGTCGCGGTCGGCCCGCTGACCGACCAGCTGCGCGCCGACACCGGCCTCGGCGCCGCCGCGGTGAGCCTGCTCACGACCCTGCCGCTGCTCTGCTTCGGGGCCTTCTCGATGGTCGCGCCACGCCTTTCCCGGCGGGTCGGACTGGAGCCCGCCCTGGCGATCGCCGCGGTGCTGCTGATCGGCGGCTGTGCGCTGCGGCTGCTGCCGCCGGTCGCGACCCTCTTCCTCGGTGCCGGTCTCGCCGGGATCGGGATCGCGATCGGCAACGTGCTGGTCCCGGTCGTGGTCAAGCGGGACTTCCCGCATCACACCGGGCCGATGATGGCGCTCTACTCGGCGATGCTGAACCTCGGAGCGGCACTTGCCGCCGCGCTCTCGGTTCCGCTCGGAAGGGCCCTGAACACGGACTGGCGCCAGACCCTCGCCCTCTGGGGAGTCTTCGCGGTGCTGGCGTTGCTGCTCTGGATCCCGCAGCTTCTGCACCGTGCCCAGCACGTCGGCGCGGGTCCCGACGGGGAGGGCCGCACAGGGGTCTGGCGCTCGCCGCTCGCCTGGGCGGTCGCGATCTTCATGGGCATGCAGTCGCTGGTGTTCTACTCGCTGGCGGCGTGGCTGCCGACCCTGCTGCAGGACCATGGAATGAGCGAGGCCGGTGCCGGTCTGATGGTCTCGATAGTGAGCTTCTGCGGCATCGGGGTTTCGCTCGTCGTCCCGGTGCTGGCGGTGCGGGCCGCGACCCAGACACGGTTCATCCTGTTCTGCGTCGGCTCGTTCGCGCTCGGCCTGATCGGTCTGCTGATCGCGCCGGTCGAGCTGGCCGTGCTGTGGATGGTCGCGCTGGGGCTCGGTGCCGGCACCGGAATCAGTCTCGCCGTCACCCTGTTCGTGCTGCGTTCGAGAACGACTCGCTGCGCCGCCGATCTCTCCGGAATGGCCCAGGCCGTCGGATACACGATCGCCGCGGCCGGTCCGCTTCTGGTCGGCACGCTTCACGGTGTGACCGGCGGCTGGAACCTGCCTCTGTTCACGCTCGGCGCCTTCGTCGTCGTGATTCTCGTGGCCGGCAGGATCGCGACCGAGGACCGGTACGTCGAGGACGACCTTCAGCCGGTCTGATCTGTCTCGGCGAACTCGGCCGGACCCTTCTCCGCGGCGACCGGATCCATCCAGAGCACCTCCCAGAGGTGGCCGTCGAGATCGTGGAAGCTGCGCTGGTACATGAAGCCGTAGTCCTGCGGATCCTTGGCCGGGGTCGCCCCGGCGGCCAATGCCGAGTCGGTGAAGGCATCGACCGCGTCGCGATCCTCGGCGCTGATCGCGATGGTCAGGGCCGTCGACTGCCTGGCGTCGGCGACCGGCCTGGTGACGAAATCGGCGAAGCGGTTTCTCTGCAGCAGCATCACGAAGGCCTGCTCGCTCACCACCATGCAGGCGGCCCGCTCATCGCAGAACCGCTCGTCGAACTTGAAGTCCAGTCCTTCGAAGAACCCGCGGCTGGCGGGCAGATCCGTGACGGGCAGATTCAGGAAGAGCAGACGTGACATTGATGCCTCCTTGGCATGGGGTCGATGTTCAGCAAGGACGGCCGTCCCCGTTGAAACTCATCGCTCGCGGCCTACAATGGGCCCCGATGCCGATCTCAGCAACCCGTCAGGCGACCCTCGAGGATGACCTCGAGCGCCTGCGCCCCTCACTCGTCGGATACTGCTACCGGATGCTCGGCTCCGGTGGGGAGGCCGAGGACGCGACCCAGGAGACGATGCTGCGCGCCTGGCGGCGCTCGGACACGCTCCAGGACCGTGACGCGCTCAAGTCGTGGGTCTTCCGGATCGCCACCAACGTCTGTTTCGACCAGCTCGAGTCCCGCAAGCGCCGGGCGCGGCCGGTCGATCTCGCCGAGCCGGGAACCCCGGACTCGCCTCTGGGCACCCCGCTCGCCGAATCGGCCTGGATCCTGCCGATCGCGGGCGGGCAGCTGACCGATCCCGAGGCCGATCCGGCGACCCGCCTGGCGGACCGCGAGTCCCTGCGGCTCGCCTTCGTCGCGGCCCTGCAGCACCTTCCGGCCCGGCAGCGGGTCGTGCTCGTCCTGCGCGAGGTTCTGCGCTGGAGCGCGAAGGAGGTCGCCGACCTGCTCGAGACCTCGGTCGCCTCGGTCAACAGCGCCCTTCAGCGGGCGCGGGCGACGCTGGACGAACTGGCGCTCGAGGACGACGAGGCGCCGATCCGTCCCGACGACGAGGACGAGCGGCGCCTTCTGGAGCAGTATCTCGAGGCCTTCGCCGAGTACGACATCGACCGGATCGTCGCGCTGCTCCGCTACGACGTCGTCTTCGACATGCCGCCGCTGCCGCTCTGGTTCCGCGGGGCGGAGGAGACCGGCCGTTTCATGCTCGGCCCGGGTGCGGCCTGCCGCGGATCGAAGCTGATCGCGGTCACCGCCAACGGCTTTCCCGCCTTCGCCTCATACAAGCCGGACCCGGAGTCGGGCGAGTGGCTGCCCTGGTCGCTGACCATTCTCGAGACCACGGTCGATGCCGAGCGGGGCGGACCGGTCATCGCGGGCGTTCACAACTTCCTCCAGCCCTTCATGCCGGAGCTCTTCGACTCGCTGGGGCTGCCGGACCGGCGGGTCGATGCCGATCCGGTCATTCAGCACCTGTCCTAGGCGAAACGGAGGCCGAAGAGGCCTTGACAAAAAGAGGGGTCTGGAACCGGCCTGGTTACGTTCCGCAGCCTCTCGGGCATGGAAACCGCGGGTAGCTTGGCGAGAGGTCCATCGAATGCAGCAGGAGGGGATTGAGTTGAAGCTCGCCAGTTCGAAGCGAATGATCGGCACCGGTGCGACGGCGGCCATCGCGGCAGCGGTCGCGATGATCCTGCTGTCGCCGTCAGCCATGGCGCAGGCCAAGGTGAAGCCCGCCTCCGAGGTGCTGAGCAACGGAAAGATCTACACGGTGGCCGGTCCCCAGACCTGGGCCAGCGCGATCGCGATCCGGGGTGGCAAGATCGTCGCGGTTGGCGGCAAGGGCGAAGTGCGGCCGTACATCGGACCCGAGACCAAGGTCACGAACCTCAAGGGACGCATGGTCATGCCCGGCCTCCAGGACGGTCACTCCCATCCGATCTCCGGTGGAGAGAGCCTCAGCGCCTGCGGCCTCGGATACGAAAGCCTGACCGTCGAGCAGCTGCGATCCCGCATCCAGGAATGCCTCGATGCCTCCGCCGACAAGGAGCCGGACGGCTGGCTGGATGTCGGCGCCTGGAACGCGGAACAGACCCTCCCAGCCGGCACGGTGGTGACCAAGGAAGCGCTTGAGGGCCTCGACACCCAGCGACCGATCCTCCTCCAGAACTCCGACGGCCACAAGTCCCTGGTCAACGCGCGCGGACTGGCACTCGCCGGGATCGACGCGAACACACCGAACCCGCCGGGCGGAGTGATCGACCGGGATTCCGAAGGTGAAGCCACCGGGCTGCTCTTCGAAGGCGCACAGAACCTGGCCCGCGCCCTGATCCCGTCGGCTTCATTCGAAGATCGGGTCGGTTTCGCCAAGACGGCTCTGGACGCCATGAACAGCGAGGGCATCACTTCGGCGCTCGACGCCAACGGCGGCGCCGACGCGCTCAAGGCGTACGACGTCCTGCGCAGGCGCGGCGATCTGGGACTGCGGCTGGAGGTGGGCACGGTCCTCGGGACCGAATCCGCGAAACGGATCCCCACGGTGCTTCGCGAACAGCGAAAGCTGAAGCAGAAGTACAAGGGGCTTCTCCGCGCCGGGCTGATCAAGATCTTCGCCGACGGCGTGGTCGAGGCACCGGCTCAGACGGCCGCGCTGCTGAAGCCGTACCTGGTGAAGAAGGGCGGCAAGTGGGTCCCGGGAAAGAACCGGGGCGAGCTGCAGATCACCCAGAAGCTGATGAACAAGCTGACGATCGCGTTCAACCGGAAGGGCTTCCAGGTTCACGTGCACGCCATCGGCGACCGCGGCGTCCGCAACGCCCTCAACGCGTTCGCCGCCTCACGGAAGGCCAACCGGACCAAGGGCTGGGGGAATCGCAACTCGATCACCCACCTCCAGATGGTCGATCCGAAGGACTATCCGCGCTTCCGGCGGCTCAAGGTCATCCCGAGCATGGAGTTCCAGTGGTTCCAGCGTGACAGCTACACGGTCGACGCGGTCGAGGACTACATCGGCCCGGAGCGTTTCAAGCGCATGTACCCCGCGAAGAGCCTGATCGACAACGGCGCCAAGCTCGCCGGGGGCAGTGACTGGCCGGTGGATCCGCTCTTCCCGTGGTACGCGATCGAACGGGCCGTGACCCGGACGGCGGACTCCTGGTACGGCTACGCCGACAGCCCGCTCAACGCGAACCAGGCGATCTCACTCCGGCAGGCTCTGCGCGCCTACACGTTGAACAGCGCCTTCCAGATGAAGCAGGACCGCACGACGGGCTCGCTGGAGAAGGGCAAGCAGGCCGACCTGATCGTGCTCGACCAGAATCTGTTCAACATCAATCCGGGCAAGATCGCCGACACCAAGGTCCTGAAGACGATGCTCGCCGGAAAGGTCGTGTACGAAGCGAAGTAGAAGGTGGGCACGGATCACGTCTGCCTTTTGTGATTCCCTTCTGAGGTGCGTCTGATCGTTGCCCGCTGCGAGGCCCGCTACACCGGCCGTCTCGACACCTTCCTGCCCGAAGCCCTCCGCCTGGTGATGATCAAGTCGGACGGCTCGGTGATGATCCATGCCGACACCGGCGGCTACAAGCCGCAGAACTGGATGACGCCACCGACCACGATCGAGGAGGAAGACGGCCTGATCGTGGTGACCAAGCGGGCCGGGACGACCGAGGACCGGGTCGAGATCAGGATCAGCGAAGTCCTTTCCGACGTGACCCACGACATGGGGGAGGCCGCGTCCCTCGAGCGCGACGGGGTGGAGGCACACCTTCAGGAGCTGCTGGCCGAGCAGCCCCATTGGTGCGGTGAAGGTCTGCGGCTGGTCCGCCGGGAGTGGCCGACGGACATCGGTCCGGTCGACCTGATGTGCAAGGACCCCGACGACAACTGGGTCGCGGTCGAGATCAAGCGGGTCGCGACGATCGAGGCGGTCGAGCAGATCACGCGATACCTGGAACGCATCCAGCTCGAGCCGTCGATGGCCGGCTGCCGCGGCGTTCTCGTCGCGCAATCGATCAAGCCCCAGGCCCGGACCCTGGCCGAGGGTCGGGGCATTCCCTGCGTCGAGGTGGATCTCGCCGTGCTTCGCGGCGAACGCGAACCGGACCTGACCCTTTTCGCCTGAACCTCAGGTCGGCTGTGGGGTCACCACATGCCCGGAGAAAGCCATAGGACCACGTCCAGCGGAGAGCTGCCGGAGAGGGTGAGGTACTCGACGTAGATGATCGCCGCGCCCGCGAAAGGCAGCGCGATCCTCGCCCAGAGCGGCAGGCTCTTGATCCGGGCACCGAAGGTCTGCTTTCCGGGAGGATCACCGGCGGTCTCCAGCAGCCACTTCTCCCCGTTCCACCAGCGCCAGGCGCCGACACCGAGAGGATCCAGCTTCCAGCCGGGTTCGGTGTCGGGCGGACTTTCGAGATCTGCGACGCTCATCTGGCTCTCCCTGCTGATCGGTAAATTCGAGGAGGTTCCTCCCCCGCGGGTGAAGCCTATCCGTGGACCGCCGTGGAGGCCCGCATCTTCCGGGCGACGTCGCTCAGCGCCGTCGCCACCTCGTACTCGCGTCCCGGCGACATGCGCCCGGTCCCGCAGGACGCCGTGACCAGGCTGCGCTCCCGCGCGGCGGGCACCCGGCTGAGTGCCGCTCCGAGCCGGGAGTTGGCCTGGATCGCGTGTTCCTGGCGGTGGGCCGAGATCGCGCCCCAGGCGACCATTCCGTCCTTGGCGATCAGCCGGTTGAGCACCGATGCCGCCCGCCGGTCGATCCTCTCCAGAGTGAGGTCGAAGGAGAGCACCTGGGGCTCGGCCCGCTCGACCAGGTCCCACGGCACCGCGCAGCAGAGGTGGAGGCCCCAGGCGGGGGCGATCGCGCGCAGGGGATCCCAGACCGACTCGGTGCCATCGGACCCGAAAAGTGCCATCGCCGGTTCGTCGATCAGCAGCAGGGTGGACAGCCCGCGTTCGGCGAGGATCGCGATCTGTCCCGCGACGTTGGCCGTGAGCCAGGTCGAGACCTCCCGGGCCAGACTCAGGGTCCGGGCCCGGCCCGGGTGTACACCGCCCTGGCGCTCCAGGGCCAGGGCGAGGGTCGCCGGCCCGGTCACCTGGAGCTTCACCACGCCGTTCCCGGGAGGGTGACGTTCCACCTGTTCGAGAAAGGACGGCCAGACGAGAGGCCGCTCGCGATCACGCTCCGGCGACCATCCGCAGAGCTGAGGGTCGGCACCCAGCCACTCGGAGATCATGTCGCCCTCCACCCGTGGGAGCTGTGGACAGAACGGCAGCTCGTAGCCCACGCAGGCGTGATTCGCGGCAAGGGCGGGATCGGTGAACGGCAGGCTGCCGATTCCGGTGGTCGACCAGGGTTCGATCCGGTCGAGAACGGCTGTGCGGGTCATCGGGTGCTCCTTGCTCCGGGCGGCCCGGTCGCGGGGCCGCTGTTGTCGGTCCGCACCGGAGGTACCGGGCGGGAAGTCGACAGGTCTTCGGACTAGGACGCCTTGGAGGGTCAGCCTTCCCAGATCAGATCGGTCCAGTGGCCACGTTGACTCTCCGAACGTCCCTACCGCTGCGCGTCAGTTCCGGAATTTGACCGGATTCCCTGACCCCGAACGTGGGGCACGATCGACTTTGTCTCGAACGATAGCCGGTCGGGAGGCTCAGCGAGACAGGTTGAAACATCTTCGGGACCGATCAGGTTTCAGGGCCGGAAACCCGGGTAGTACCCAGGCGAGCGGGATCGGGCCCGCAGGAACTCAGAGCAGGGGGTAGATGGCAGATGAAGGCTTTTCTCGGGGCGAGCGTCATGGTCTTGGCGTTCGCCTTCATGGCGACCGCGAGCGCCGAGGCGAAACCCAAGCGCGCCGGTGGGAAGACGTACGTGTATGGCCTCTGCGGGCCGAACGTCTGCCGGGTCGACGCCAAGACCCGCCGTTCGAAGATCGTTCTGCGGCGATCGACCGGGAAGGAGTACCGGGCCGTCGCCGCGTCACCCAGCGGCAGCACTCTCGCCTTCACCTATGACGGTGAGCTCTTCCGCAGCGGCCGGGACGGCCGCGGCCGACGCAAGCTCGACCAGGGCGGATTCAACCCCCGGCAGGTCGCGATCAGCCGGAACGGCCGTGATGTGTCCTGGTTCGCGAGCATCAATTCACAGCAGTGCTACTACGATCCGATCAGCGGCTTTCCCACCTGTTACCCGGTGGTCTACGACTACCTGTTCCGGCAGGGACTTTCCGATCGTGAGTCGGATTCACTCTCCGGCAACCAGTTCACCTCGGGCTGGTATCGCGGACAGCTGATCGCGCAGGTCGAGCCCGACGAGGGCACCGACGACTACATCTGCGCGCTCGACGGCGAAGGCGACTGCACCCGGACCCTGGCGTCCCGCGCCGGACGGGCCTATTCCAGCCCGACCACATCGCCCGACGGGCGCTACCTCGCGGTCGTCTCCGAACCGGCCCCGCCCGAGGACGGCGACATGGACTACGAGGGCCGCATCGAGATCTTCAACGCGGCCAACGGCACCCACATCCGCAACCTCACCACCGGCGTGAAGGACGACACACCGATCTTCAGTCCGGACGGCCGGTCGGTCGCCTTCAACCGGGGCGACGACGTGCTGTCGCGTTCGGTGCGGGGCGGCAGGCAGAAACTGATCAAACGCGACATGACCCTGACCGGGCCCAGCTGGGCCCGGGGAAAGTGAAGAACATGCGCCGGACAGCCGTTTCGCTGATGGTCGCCTCGGGACTGCTGCTCGCGCTCGCCGGGCAGTCCGCCGCCGCCGAGCAGCTGCTCGACCGGTGGGGCTCCTTCGACGATGATCCGGTTCCCGGCAGGTTCCACGAGATCATCGATCTGGACACCGACGTGCGCGGATACCTCTACGTGCTCGACGAGCTGCCGACCGGGGTGGGCCGGGTTCAGAAGTTCACCTCCACCGGACAGCTGGTGCGCCAGTTCGGCGTCCCGGCGGATGAAGACGACCGGTTCGACACCGACGAGATCGTCAACGCGCTGCACCGGCCGAGCGGCATCGCGGTCGGTCCCGACCGGAACGTGTACGTGGCCGAGAGCGGCACCCGCACCAGGGTGAGCGTGTGGTCGCCGCTCGGCCGGTACCTGCGCAGCTTCGGGTCGTCCGGCTCCGGTGACGGGCAGCTCTCCGGTCCGGCCGGCATGCAGTTCGACGGCACGGGCAACCTCGGCGTCGCCGATTCGGGCAACTCCAGGGTGGCTGTCTTCGGTCCCGGAGGGAACTGGGTCGGCGCGATCGACGGCTTCGATGAGATCTCCTACAGCGGCCCGTCCGACATCACCGGCACCGGCAGCACGATCTACGTGGCGGCCGGCCCGGTCGTCGTCGTATTTCCGGACTCGGGCCCGGCATCGCTCATCGGCGGCGAAGGTCCGAACGGTGAACCGGCGCCGTTCGAGACCGCGACCAGCATCGCCGCGAACAGCGACACCCTCTATGTGGCCGATTCGGTCAGTTCGAAGGTTCAGGCGCTGAGCCTGCTCGGCACGTCGCGCGGCCAGGTCGGGCCGGGACCGGGCAGCCAGCCCGGACAGATGGTCAAGCCGAACGCGCTCGCCGTGGACTGCAAGGGCTCCCTCTATGTCGCCGATTCGGGCAATTCCCGGATCCAGCGTTTCGGTGACCCGGGAACACCGGTCTGCGGCGGCATCAAACAGGACAAGGAGGAAAAGCTGGTCATCCGCCTCGCCGGCCGGAAGGCGCAGCGATTCCGCGAGGCTTTCGCGGTCCAGGCGACGGTCAGCTGTGACCGTCCCTGCCGGGGCTCGCTCAGCGGATCGATCAAGATCCGCGGTCGCCGCAAGCCGGTGCGCCTGACCAGTGAACCGCTGAAGCGGGAGTTTCCGGGCCCGGCGGTGACCAACGTGGCCCCGACCGAACGCGGCACCGACATCGTGGTCGCCGCACTCGAGCGCCGCAAGCGGGCCAAGGCGTTCATCAAGCTGGTGGCGCGGGATCTGACCGGACGGAAGATCGTGCGCAAGAAGACCTACCGGATCCGCTGAGTCCGTCCGTCTCAGCCGACCGGCACGAGCAGCCGGATCAGATAGCCGCCCTCCGCGGTCGGTCCGGCCTCGAAACTGCCTCCGATCAGTTCGGCCCGCTCGGCCAGGCCGACATGCCCATGCCGGGTCGAGGGCGGCTCCTGCGGTCGCATCGTCGGAGGATCGTTCTCGACCGTGAGCTGCAGCGTCTTCGACGAGGACGAGCAGTTGACCCTGACCGGAGCTCCGGGGGCGTGCCTGCGTGAATTCGCGAGGCCTTCCTGGACGGCCCGGTACACGGCCCTCTGGACCGAGGCCGAAAGCCCGTCGGGCACGTCCACGTTCAGCTCGACCTCGAGGCCGCTCTCGGTGACCAGATTGTCGATGTCCCCGATCGTGAACTGCGGGGTGAGTTCCTGCGGTCCCGCTCCTGACACCCGCAGGATCGAGACCATCTGGCGCAGTTCCTCGATCGTGCGCACGGCCAGGGTCCTGATCACCCTGCCGGCCTTGGCCGATTCCGGGTCGGTGGCGGTCACCTGAAGCGCCCCGGCCTGGACCGCTATCAGGCTCACCTGGTGGGAGACGACATCGTGCATCTCGCGCGCGAGCTCGGCTCTTTCGGAGCTCCTCACGTCCCGTGCGACCCTCTCCATGTCCTGTGCCTGCGCCTCCTGCAGCTGACCGATCGAGTCGGAGAGCTGACGGCGCGTGCGGACCAGCATGCCGGTGACCACCGCCCCGAAGGAGAGGGCGAGGCTGTAGGTGACGATCAGGGTGGCGAACCGTAGGCTCGGCCACTCCCTCCAGAACGACCAGTAGCCGAAATTGACGACGATCAGCGTCGGGATCATGACCCGCTTGCCGGCCCCCTTCAGGGCCAGTGAGTAGACCGCGACCACAGGAGCGATCACGCCGTCGGCGATGAAGAGCCCCGGGATCGACACCAGAAGGCTCGCCATCGGGTACCGGTGGCGGGCGAAGATCCCGAGGGCGCCGATGATCGTCAGGGCGATCGTCCATTCGGACACCAGGCGAAGGACGACCAGACCGTGAAACACGGCCAGGCAGAAGAGGGCCAGATCGACGAGGAAGGTGCGTGCCCCGGGACTGAGCGCGGGCGGTCTCACTTCGACAGCAGGCCCGTGCGTTCGGCGACCAGCGCCGCCTCGACCCTGGTCTTGATCCCGAGCTTGGCCAGGATCGAGCTGACGTGGGTCTTCACCGTGCCGACGCTCAGATACAGGGATTCGCCGATCTCGGAATTGGTCTCGCCCTCGGCCAGTCTGACCAGAACGGTCCGCTCCCGGTCGGTGAGCAGGTCCAGGACCGCCGGGTCGGTGCCGACCTCCCGGCCGAGGAATCCGGAGATCACCTTGCGGCTCACGATCGGTGAGAACACGATGCCGCCACCGGAAAGCGTCCTCACGAGCTGCGGCAGCTGAACCGGATCGGTGTCCTTCACCAGGAAACCGGAGGCCCCCGACTTCAGCGCCGTCGCGATGTACTCGTCGGTGTCGAAGGTGGTCAGCATCGCGATCACCGGATGCTCATGTTTCGCGACCAGCTCGAGCAGCACCTCGAGGCCGTTCTTCTTCGGCATCTGAATGTCGAGCAGCACCACATCCGGCCCGGATTCGGCGATCGTCGCCACGGCATGCTCGCCGTCGGTGGCCGCGACCACCTCGATGTCGGCCGACGCGTTGAGGATGTGGGTGAACCCGGTCCGGACCAAGGCCTCGTCATCGACGATCGCGACCTTGATGGTCGGGTTCGCGGCTGAGGTCGGTTCCGGGCCCATCCCGCAAGGCTAGTACCGAAGATCACCGATTTGGAGCGTCGATCGCGACGCTGGCCACCCGGATGGCGATTCTGGCCACCTGACCGATGGTTTTCGGGGGCGGGCTGGGGCAGGATCAAGCAGACGATGCCCGCCCGTGCCCGAGCATGATCACGATCGCCGATCTCACGGCCGACTTTCCGTTCGTCCTGCTGGCGGGCGAGTCGGCCATCGATCGTCCGATCCGCTGGGTGCACCTGTCCGAGCACGAGGATCCGGCGCAGTGGCTCTCCGGCGGCGAGCTGGTGCTGACCACCGGCTACAACCTCGATTCGGCCGAAAAGCAGCGGCGGTTCGTCCTCGAGCTGGCGGGGCAGGACGCGGCCGGCCTCGGATTCGGGACCGGATTCGACCATGCGGACGTTCCCGCCGCAATGGTCGATCTTGCGAGGGAACTCAACTTTCCGCTGTTCATCGTGCCGTACAGCACCCCGTTCATCGCGATCACCGAACGGGCCTCGAAACAGCTGGTCAACGACCGCTACGACGCGCTGGAGCAGGGCTCGAAGATCCAGGCGCAGCTTCAGCTGCAGGTGATCGAAGGGGGCGGGCTCGACGCGATCGTGTCGTCGATCTCGCGCGCCGTCTCCGGGGCCGCCTACGTCTTCGACCCGATGGGCCGGATCATCTCCCGGAGCTCGGAGCCCGACTTCGAGGTCGAGCCCGCCGCCGAAGAGCTGATGCTCCGGACCGAGCAGCGGCGTCCGGTCCCTTTCTCCCCGGATTCGATCGGGGATCGCGGCCTGGCGGTACCGATCCCCGGCGGCCAGGGCGACCGCACCGACGGCTGGCTGGTGATCGTCTCGGCCCGCGGCGGTGCCCTCGGTGCCTTCGAGGCTCTGCTCGCCCGACTTTCGTCGACCGTGGTCGGCCTCTGCCTGATGAGGATGCGCACCGTCCGGGAGACCGAGAGCCGCCTCGTGGGAGACCTTCTGAGGGATGCCCTGGAAGGCAGGTCCTCGCCGGCCGACATCGCGAGCCAGCTCGGATCGCTCGGTCTCGACTCCCGGATCGCGGTTCTGGTCTTCGAGGCCGGCAAGCCGGAACTCGCCGAGTTCTGGCTGTCCGAATCACTGGCGAAGCGGCCGGTCCCGGCCCTTGTCGCCGTGACCGAGGCGAACGGCAAGACCCTGGTCTGCGTGATCATCGACGCCTCCGCGGTGGATCCGGTCGAGTTCTCACGGGACCTTCACGCGGCGCTTCCCGACAGCCTCGACGGATGCCGGGCGGCGGCGAGCCAGGCGCTTCCGAACGTATCGCTCCGGCGCGCCTTCCACGAGGCCCGCTGCGCGCTGGAGGCCTCCTCGCTCGGCCCCGATCCGCCGGACGTCGCCTCGCATGAGGACCTCGGAGCGTTCACTCTGCTGCTCTCGATGCAGGACGACGAGGCGCTGCGGCGGTTCTCGGAGGCCGTGCTCGGCTCGATCGAGGTGGACAACCCGGCACAGACCGCCGAGCTGCTGCACAGCCTGGACGTCTACCTGGAGTGCAACGGCAACTGGGAACGGGCGGCCAAGCTTCTCTACTGCCACCGGCACACGCTACGGCACCGGATTCGCAAGATCGAGGAGATGTCCGGCCGGGACCTCCACCGGGTCAACGACCGGATCGAGTTCTGGCTCGCGCTGCGGGCGAAGCAGCTGGTCGCGTAGCCGCGCCGAACCGTAGCGGCGCGGTCGCAACCTGCACCTTTCCGTCCATTGATCGCCGGTGGGGCCGGTGGAACGATCGCCGGTAACCCCCGGATCCATCCGGGGGAGGTGGGAACAACCAATTTCATTGGAGGGGACTTGAGAACTCGTACGGGTATTGCAGGGGAAGCAAGGGGAAGGCCCAAGCTTCTGGGAGTGTTGGGAATGGGCGTCGTTCTGGCGCTGGCGATCGTGGTTCTGCTCTCGGGCGACACCAAGAGCAGCGCCGCGAATCCGGGCGAGCCGGATCGCGCCTTCGTCAACGGACGGGTGATGCTCTTCCCGGACGCGAAGACGAAGCCGATGAGCTCGGAGCTCGGCTGGGCCGAGGCGGTCACGGTGACCGACGGTGAGATCACGTATGTCGGCGACGACGCCGGCGCCCGGGCCAAGGCCGGCCCGTCGACCGAGATCATCGACCTCGAGGGGAAGACCCTGATGCCGAGTCTCGGTGACGGTCACAACCACGCCGAACCTCCGCTCGAGTGCGACATGGGCTACGAGGGAGGCACGGTCGAGACCGTCCTTGGCAAGATCAAGGAATGCCTGCTGCGTGCCGAGGAAGCGGGCAACCTGAACTCCAATTTCGTACTCGACGGCGGCCACCTGATGGGCGAGGGCATGCTCCCCGCCGGCACTCAGCTGACCCGTCACGTTCTGGACCGGCTCAGCGAGGATCCCGCCGACGATCCTTTCGGCACGGGCACGACCAGGCCGATCACGATCGCGAACATGGACCACCACAAGGTCTATGTGAACACCAAGGCGATCGAGAACGCGGGGCTCGACGAGAACACCGAGACCCCTCCGGGAGCGTTCATCGGACGTGATCCCGACGGCTACCCCAACGGGGTCTTCGCCGACTATCGCGGCGCCAACTGGGGACCGCCCGCTCCGGCCGATCCCGATGCCGACTACAACGGCCTGGTGACCAACCTGGGGGAGATCAACTCCGTCGGAATCACCTCGATCTACCGGCCGTTCGGCGATGCCGCCGAGGCGAAGCGCATGGCCGACGAGGGCAAGCTGACGGTCCGCTTCAACCAGGGCGTGAGGGCCATGTCTCTCCGGGGCAAGACAAATCCGGCGGAGATCCAGGGCATCATCAACGGGTTCAACGAGATCCGTGACGAGTACGACGGCTACAGCAACCCGGCCAGCCCGGGAACGGTCGCCGTCAACACCGCCAAGATCACCTGTGACGGCGTCGCCGAGACACCGGGCCAGACCGCGGCGATGATCCAGCCCTACCGCAAGAACATCGGTACGGCCGAGAACCCGCACTGGGTCGACACCGATTGGCGGGGACCGCCGTCGTGTGACAACGCGACTCCCGGATTCATCGCGCTCGACAAGGAAAAGTGGGGCATTCACGTTCACGCGATCGGCGACCGAGCCACCCGCGTGACCCTCGACAACTTCGAGCAGATGGAACGGGTGAACCCCGAGTGGGATCGCCGCCCGGCGATCACCCACCTGCAGTTCGTCGACGATGCCGACATTCCGCGGTTCGGTGAGCTCGGGGTCATCTCGAGCATGTCGCTGCAGTGGAACCAGCGCGACGCCTGGAGCGTCGACGGGATCGATGGCTACATCGCCCCCGACCGTTCCGATCGCATGTACCCGACCAAGGGCCTGCTCGACAGCGGATCAGTGGTCGCCCAGGGAAGTGACTGGACGGTCACCGAGCTGGTGCCGTGGGCCGCGATCGAACAGGCCGTGACCCGTGAGGGCCAGGTCAATCCGGCGAGGGCGATCTATCCGGGAACGATGAACATCGGTGACGCGATCACGCTGGAACAGGCGATCAAGGCATCGACGATCGGCGTCGCCTACCAGCTGCGCCAGGACGACATCAGCGGCTCGATCGAGACCGGCAAGGCGGCGGACATGATCGTCGTCGACAAGGAGCTGATCAAGCTCCCCGGCGAGGTCGAAGCCAAGCTGGCCGAGGCGAAACAGGCGCTGGCCGACGCGACCGCGGCGAAGGCCGACGCGGCGGCCCGGGTGACCCGGACCGCCGAGATCGCCAAGTCGGCGGCGGCGAAGTCCAAGTCCACCGCGACCACGGCCAAGAAGGCCAGGACGGCACAGTCGAAGGCCAAGAAGAGGCTGAAGAAAGCCAAGGCTTCCCGCAAGCCCGCGGCCACCAAGAAGAAGGCGCTGAAGAAGGCGAAGAAGGCGGTCAGGAAGGCCGACGGCGCGGCCAAGCGCACCGGAACCGCGGCGGCGAAGGCACGCCGGGCGGCGGCCGCGGCCAGGAAGGCCGCCACCGATGCGGTGGCGGATTCCACGAGGGCCGTCCAGGACGAGGTGAGCGCCGGATCGGCCGTGGAGACGGCCGAGGCGAACGTCGAGTCCGCCCGGACGGCTCACATCAAGAGCATCTCCGAGACGAAGGTGCTGGCGACGATGCTGAACGGCGAAGTCGTCTACACCGATCCCGAGAGCCCACTGCCGCTCTCGGCCGAGTAGGTACGACCGGGGAAGGGGGCGGCCGTCAGGACGGCCGCCCCCGACCGTGGACCGGACGGCGACGGGACTAGATGTCCCACCACTCGAACGAGATGTCGCGCAGCGAGTTCGTTCCGCAGTGCACTTCGCCGCCGTAGATGTGGTAGCTGGTGAAGTCGTCGATGTAGGAGACGGCGATCCCGGCACCGGCGTAGGTCTCGGACACGGCGACGCCGAAGAGATCCTCACCGTCGACGCCGGGACCCCACTGGCGGGCGACCAGGACGCGATCGGGGCTGATCAGGAGATTGTTGACGGCACCGGGAACGTATGCCCCGAGCCTCCTCTTCCCTTCGAACAGGGCGGGCACCCTGAGGATCTCGGTGTCGGCCAGTCCGGTCTCGGCCCGGATCAGCGATACGTTGGCGGCGATCCTGGCGGCGGCGAAGCGGTTTGCCCGGCGGAACCGGGGATCCGCCAGCGCCTGGTCGATCGTCGGCACCTTCCGGGCATGACGCGGGTTGCCGAAGGGGAAGGAGAGTGTCTTGACCCCACCGTGCCCGGCCGCGCTCGCCCGGCGCAGGATGTCAATACCGAGGTCGGGATCGGCGATCGCGAGCCGCCAGCCGCGCTCGGTGCCCGGCGCCGGGAGGAACTGCATGAACTCATCGACATGGCCGACCCGCAGCCAGTCCGTATCCAGCATCAGCGGCCGCTGCATGTCCTGGGCGTTGAGCAGAGTGCGCATCTTCGGTGACGGCTTGCCCCACCTGCCCCGCTGCCGGCCGAGCACTATCCGGCCCGCCGGGTGTTCGATCCCATCCCGCGTATAGGGCGGAATGGTCTCGAGGTTGCCCATCGAGTCGACGGTGCGGAAATCGTTGCTGGGGCCGGCCCGGACGATGCCGATGCCCGGTCCGAGCAGTCGGAAGAGGCTCTGCTGGGCGAAGTCGCGCATCTGGTGGGAGCGCATCAGGAGGCGCATGCCGTGGGTGCCGCCCGCGGCCGGGATCGAGGAGTACATCGGCTCGACGAAATCCTGGGTCCATTGGTCCCCGGTGAGGAAGTGGAGCGGAACTCCGGCGGCCGCCGTCGCCCTGCCGAGGTTGTCGCCGAAGCGGCCGCGGTCGGCGGCCGACGCGGCGGTGCCGGCCTTGGAGACGGGCCGGCCCCGAATCGAGGAAAGGCCGGCCGTGCCGCCCTTGGCCTTGCCGGGCCTTACCGGGCGGGGAGGAGAGGCCAGCACCGCCTGGGTCGCCTGCAGGTGATCGTGGGTGAGCAGAGGAGCGACCCGCATCCGCACCGAATCCGATTTCCGCTCTGGTCCGTCCTCCACGGACAGGTCGATGCCGACGGTGCCGTCCCATGTCTTTGCGTCGCGCACGATGTCGGTCGACTCGATGCCGAGCTCCAGGCCGGCGCGCAGCACGGCCGCGGGGAGGACGTCTCCGGCCCGGACCAGCTGCCACCGGCCATCGCGGTTCGCGAAGAGGTTGATCTTGGCCGCACCCTTGCCGGTGACCGATATCGTCGCGGCGGCCGCGTCCGAGACGCCGGGCATCGGGGCGATCCTCAGGCGGGCGAGATCCTCGGCGTCGGCGGCTCCGTTGACCGCCTTGTCGGTGGCGTCGGAGCAGCCGTGGAGCCTGCGGTTGACGGATTCCGTCCGGCGCATTCCCCACATTCTCATGCGGATCTTCGAGGCGAGCGCGGCCTTGACGTTGTCCGCACAGCGGTGGCTGTCGTCATCGAGGTTGGGCAGGAAGAGAGCACCGGAGCGGGTGTCGGCGAAATCCTCGAACGGGGTGTCGGCGGGGTCGATCCTGCCGTCGCGGTTCCCATCCACCTGAAGGTCTGCCGGTTCGGCCGCGGCGATCGCCGAGCCGATACCCCCGAGGGAGAGGCAGGTGAGAAGGGTCGCCGTCGCGGCCATGACGGATGTGGGTCTGCGTCTGATCGAGGGGACTCTAGTGGCCGCGCCGCCGCGACCCGATCTCCTGTGGCCCCGATCCGATTGCATTGGACAACAGTGTTGTATATGCTCTGGACAACACTGTTTTTTATAGGAGGAGAACGGTATGAACACGGGTTCGTCATTCGCGGCCGCCGACGCCGGCCGCGCGCGTCCGGGCAGGTCAATTCCGGGCATCGCGATATTTCTCGCACTTCTCGCCGTCATCGGTGCGGTCGCGTTCGTCCCAGGGGCAAGGGCGGAAGAGGCCGTTCCGTGGGCGAAGCGGAACACCGGCTACCTGCCGGCTCGGGACGGCACACTGCTCAAGTACAGCGTCCTGCTCCCGGCCGGGAAGGGGCCTTTCCCGGCGGTGATGAACTACAGCGGCTACGACCCCGGCAGCATCGGCGGAACCGCCTACCGGCAGCGCAACACGACGATGTCGAACGCGATCGATGCCCAGATGCTGAAGGCCGGCTACGCGGTGATCGGGGTCAACATGGCCGGCACCGGGTGCTCGGAGGGCGAGTTCAGCCTGATGTCCGACCGCTGGGCGACCGACGGATACGACGCGGTCGAATGGACCGCGAGACAGTCATGGTCGGATGGCAGGGTCGGTATGGCGAACTGGTCGTTCGCCGGTCTCAGCCAGGTGATGACCGCGACCAAGCGCCCGCCGCACCTGCGGGCGATCGCGCCGGGCATGGCGGTCACCGATCCCTGGCGGGACGTCGGGTTCCCCGGCGGTGTGACCAACACCCTCTTCCCGGCCACCTGGTCCTTCTTCATCCAGTCGCGCTGGGGCGCGGCCGGTGAGAGCGCGATCGCCGAAGGGGACACCAGATGCGAGGCGAACATCGCCGCCCACAACGACGGGTTCCCGGAAGTCTCACCGGGAGCGGAGCTGACCGCGCATCCCTACCCGGAAGGAGAGTTCGCCGACCGGCTGATCTGGAAGCGAACCCACCGGATCAACGTCCCGGTGCTTTCGATGGTCGCCTGGCAGGACGAGTCGACCGGCCCCCGGGCGGGATATTTCCAGGACACGCTCGATCCGAAGCGGACCTACCTGGTCGGCTCCAACGGTCCCCACAACATCTACGTCAGCGAGCGTTATCGCCGCTTGATGATGAGGTTCTTCGACCGCTACCTGAAGGGCGAGCGCAACGGTTTCGAGAAGGAGCCTCACCTGCGGCTCTGGCTGGAATCGAGCGCTCCCGATTCCGGCGATCCGGTCTACGGCGGTCTCACCAAGCTGAAGCCCGGGGTCGTGATCACTCGGCCCAAGCTGCGGGCGAAAGTCAAGCCGCTTCGTCTGTCGCTGCGCTCCGGGGGCCGGCTCACCCACGCCGGGCCCGGCCGGGCGGAGCCCGCCGACGGCTACTCCTACCCGCGCCGCGGGCCGGCGGTGAACGCCTATCTGGGCTCGGCCGACGAGTCGTGGGAGGGAGGAGCGCTCCCGGCCGACGGCACTCTCGCCTACACCACCGCCCCGCTGAAGAGGACCCTGACCTTCTACGGCCCGGCGAGTCTCGATCTGTGGCTGTCCTCGACCGCTGCCGACGCGGATGTCCAGGCCACCGTGACCGAGGTGCGGCCGGACGGCCGGGAGATGTTCGTGCAGCGCGGCTGGCTGCGCCTCTCGCAGCGGGCGCTCGAGCGCAAGCGGTCGACGCCGCTGGTTCCGTTTCACCGGCGCGAGCGGTTCTCGGCCATGCCGATGAAGGACTCGGCGCCGATCTTCGCGAGGCTCGAGATCCAGCGGTTCGCCCACATATTCCGGCGCGGCTCCAGCATCCGGATTCTGCTGGACACGCCGAGCACCACCGGGGGATGGGACTTCGACAGCCCCGACGAGCCCTCGGCGATCCGGATCTTCCACGACCGCTCACGACCCTCGCGGCTGGTGCTCGGCCTGTTGCGCAAGGGGGCAGTCGGTTCGCCCCGGCCGGCCTGCGGTGATGTGCTTCAGCAGCCCTGCCGGGCCGACGATCCGCCGGTGCCCGCCGCGCACCCGTAGGCTGCCATGCATGCCGGCCGAGATCAACGTCACCGAACGGCTGCAGGCGATCGCCGTGGCCACGCTCCAGCTCGCCCAGGAGGAGGGTCCCGGCGGCGTGACGGTCCGGGCGGTGGCCAAGCGGCTCGGCGGCTCGACGACCCTGGTCACCAAGTACATACCGTCGCGAACGGCGCTGCTGGCGAACGCGTTCGAGCACATCTCGGCCCACTGGCAAAACGATCTCGGCGCGACTCTCGAGGATCAGGAGGGAATGGACCGGCTGCGCTCGCTGGCGCTCTGGTCCCTGAACACCGGTGAGTTCGAGGATGCGATCAGGAGGCTCTGGATCGCCGCGCTGGCCGGCAGCCCGCCGGGACCGGAGGGCGGCGAAACCTCCCGGACCGAGGCCCACGACGAGTACGAATTCATCCGGGAGACCGTGGCCGGGGCGGATCAGGAAGCCTGGCTGGCCGACGCGCTCTTCCTCGCCTTTAGAGGGTTCTACGTCTCGTCGGTGGAGGATCCGGAGAACTGGCCGCCCGAGCGGGCCGCCGAGGCGATCACCCGGCTGCTCGACATCGTCGAGGCCTCCCGCCAGTGAGCGCCACCGGAAACCCGGACGGCGACGCGTATCTCGGTCTGAACAGGAGCAACTGGGACGAGCGCGTCCCGCTTCACCTCGGCGCGGCGGAGTACGCGGTCGAGGAGTTCGCGGCGAATCCGGACAAGCTGTCGGACGTCGTCGAGTTCGACCGCGAACGCCTCGGTGACATCTCCGGTCTTCGGGCGGCCCACCTTCAGTGCCACATCGGCACCGACACGATCTCGCTGGCCCGGCTCGGCGCCGAGGTGACCGGGCTGGATTTCTCGCCGGTCTCGATCGCGGCCGCCCGGGAGCTGGCCGAGCGGAGCGGCAGCGGCGCGGCATTCGTCGAGGCCGAGCTGTACTCCGCGGCCGATGCCCTGGGAACGGAGCGGTTCGACCTGGTCTACACCGGGATCGGCGCCCTCTGCTGGCTGCCCGACATCGCCCGCTGGGCGCGCACGGTGGCGGCCCTGCTCGTGCCCGGAGGCAGGCTCTTCCTCCGGGAGGCACATCCGGTGCTCTGGGCGATCGACGAGGAGCGGACCGAGGGCCTGATCCTCGGTCACCCGTACTTCGAGACGAGCGATCCCGGAGTCTGGGACGAGCCGTCCACCTATGTCGGCGATGGCGGGCGACTCCAGGCGTCGATCACCCATCAATGGAACCACGGGATCGGTGAGATCATCACGGCCCTCTTCGCGGCGGGACTCCGGCTGACCGCTTTCATGGAGCACACCAGCGTTCCGTGGGAGGCGCTTCCGGGGAGGATGTCGCGGGACGGCGCGGGCGAGTGGTCTCTCACCGAGCATCCGGAGCGCGTCCCGCTGAGCTACACGCTTCAGGCCGTCAGACCGGCCTGAAGCCGGTCATCTCGTGTCGCGGCTGAGCCAGTCGCCCGGCCGGTAGGGCGGCATGCGCAGCACCAGGAACAGCAGAGCGACGGTGGCGCCGGCGTAGATGTAGAGCTCGGCCACGCCCGAGTTCTCGCCGGTGACGTTCTGGCCCATGGCGAGGATCGAGAAGGTGAAGATCGTCAGGCCGAGTGAGATCAGCAGGAACGGCTTGCGCCTGTCGGGCATGAACTCCAGGCGGATCAGGCTGACCACGATCAGCAGGAAGATCGCGCACTCGAGCAGGCCGAGGATGGTCCAGGCCGCGTCGATTCCGGGGATCGTGTCGAGGAAGGTGCCGCTGAACTGTTTCTCGATCGGCGGCGGCGCACCGCTGCCGTCGAGGATCTTCTCCTTGCCTCCGTAGAAGAACAGGACGCCGACCAGCAGGTAGATGCCGGCCAGCGCGAGCGCGTAGACCGTGATGTCCTCCCACCGCATGCGACCGCCGCTCTGGGCTTCCGGCTCCTTGACCTGGCTCTGTTCCATGGCTCACTCCTGTTCGGACGAGGGTTCCGGTTTCCCGGAGAACGAAGGTGGTGTCTCGGATCGAGCCTAGTGCGGGTTGCCACGAAGATCAAGCGGCGTGGTCTCGGATTCGGGGGCTGGTCGATAGGATGCCGACACTATGTCGATAAGTTTGCCCGCCGGGAACGGCGCCACCCACCCATGTTCCTCGCGCTGAGAGATCTGCGCCGCTCCTGGCGCCGCTTCCTTCTGGTCGGTCTGGTCATCGCGCTGGTTGCGATGCTGTCCACTGTTCTGGTCGGTCTGACCAATGGGCTGGTCAAGGACGGGACCTCGGGCCTGCGCTCCCTGCCGCTGACCCACCTGGCGTTCCAGCCCGGCGCCGAGTCGGTGTTCAGCCGTTCGACCCTCGATCGCTCCGCCCTCGAAAGCTGGGAGAAGCAGCCCGGAGCCAAGGCCTCGCCGCTGGGCGTCTCCTTCGTCAACGCCGCCTCGGTGGGTGAGGGCCCGAACGTCGACCTGGCGCTCTTCGGCGTGGCCGAGGACAGCTTCCTGGTCGAACGGCCCGAGGGGCGGGCGGCCCTCAACGGCCGACCCGGGCTGGTCCTCGCGGACGAGGTGCGCGAGGAGGGTGTGAAGGTGGGTGACCGCTTCCGGTTCGCCGGATCCGACCTGGCCCTGCCCGTGCTCGGCTTCACCTTCGCCGGCTCGTACGGCCATGTCCCCGTGGGCTACGTGTCGCTGAAGGAGTGGCAGAAGATCACCTTCGGCGGCACCGGCGGCGACCGGTTCTCCGCGGTGGCGCTCGAGCTTCCCTCGGGTGCGGACACCGAAGCGGTCAACCAGGCCGCCGGAACGGAGCTGAAGACCAAGGAACAGGCCTATTCCGGGTCGCCGGGCTACTCGGCTGAGACCGCGACCATGTCCCTGATCCGGTTCTTCCTGCTGGTGATCTCGGCCCTGATCGTCGGCGCCTTCTTCACCGTGCTGATCGTTCAGCGGACCAACCAGATCGGCCTGCTCCGGGCGATGGGCGCCTCGGGCGGATACATCATGCGCGACGGCCTCGGCCAGATGACGATCGTCCAGGTTCTCTCGACCGCGGTCGGCGGGGTGCTAGGCATCGTGATCATCCTGCTCCTGGAGAATGGCCCTGTGCCGATCTCGCTCTCGCTCCCCGGGGTGCTCGCGGCCTGCGCCTATCTGGTGCTGGCCGGCCTCCTCGGGAGCTTCGTGAGCATCCGCAGGATCTCGAAGGTGGAGCCCTCGATCGCTCTCTCGGCGGGACAGGTATGAGCATCTCGGGCGGCGCGGCCGCGATCGAGCTGCGGGGCGTCGAGGCCACGGTGCCGGACGGCCCCGGCCGGCGGACGATTCTCGGCGGCGTGGACCTCCTCGTCGCTCCGGGCGAGTCGCTGGCGATCACCGGACCGTCCGGTTCCGGCAAGTCGACCCTGCTCGCGATCGCCGGGCTGATGCGCCGGATCGACGATGGCGAGGTGCTGCTGGAGGGGCGGGCGACCGTGGAGCTTCGCGACCGGGAACGCACGTCCCTGCGGCGAGACCGGATCGCGTTCGTCTACCAGGCGGCCAACCTGCTCCCGTCGCTCACCGCCCGCGAGCAGCTCGAGCTGGTCGCCCACATTCGCCGTGAACCGCGCCGTGAGGCCAGATCCAGGGCCGACGCGCTGCTGGCCGACGTCGGCCTCGGCGGCCGGGCCGACCAGCTTCCGGGCGAGATGTCCGGCGGTGAGCGCCAGCGGGTCGCGATCGCCCGGGCCCTGATGTCGCGGCCGGCGGTGATCCTGGCCGACGAGCCGACCGCCTCGCTCGACCCGGACCTCGCCCTGGAGATCAACGGGCTGTTGGCCTCGCGGGCCCGCGAGCAGGGTCTGGCCACGGTGATCGTCACCCACGACGAGACCTCCGCCGAGATGGCCGACCGCCGCCTGCACCTGGCCGAGGGCTCACTGCTGCCGGTTCCCGAGGTCGCCGAGGTCCCGTGACCCCGAAGATCGCCGCCGGCAACATCGCCGAGCACGTCGAGCGTCAGGAGCGGGCGGTCTTCGAGGCGGCCGTCCGGCTGTTCACCGAGCGCGGCTACGACGCGGTGAGCCTGGGAGACATCGCGGCCGAGGTCGGGCTCGCGCGGAACTCGCTCTACCGCTACTTCCCGGGCAAGTCCGAGATCCTCGCCCGCTGGGTCAATCGCGAGCTGGAACAGGGAATCGGACGCTCCGAAGAGCTGCTCGGAGGCGAGGGTCCCGCCGCCGGTCGAATCCTGCGCTGGGCCGACGATCAGATCGAGTACGCCCGCCGTCCCGAACACGACCTGCTGGTCGCGATGTCCTCCGCCGGACGCGATCTCGACACGGAGACCCTGACCGCCCTGGCGCAGAATCACGAACGTCTGCGGCAGCCGCTCGTGGCCACGGTCGCCGAGATCGTCGGCGAGGACGGCGACGCCGACCTGACCGCCGACCTGATCGTCGGCCTGGTTCACGCGGCCAGCCGGCTCGAGTCCTCGCGACCCGGCGAAGAGGAGCGGATACGGCTCTTCATGCATCGCGGGATCCGGGGTCTGCTCGCTCCGTCCGAGTAGGCGGCCGGTGATGATTTCGTCGCGGATCGGCCGTTCTCGGAGAGACCACAACTGCAGGTTTGTACAGTTGACAGACCATGGCAATGCCCTCGCCTCTTCCCGATGACCTGGCCGAGCTGATCTCCGGGCAGTTCCGGATGCTCGGTGAACCGATGCGCCTGAAGATCCTCGATCGCCTGCGCTCCGGCGAACGCAGCGTCGGGGTGCTCGCCGAGGAGCTCGGAGCCTCGCAGCAGAACGTGTCGAAGCATCTGCAGACACTGAACTCGTCCGGCATCGTGGCCCGCCGCAAGGAGGGCAACACGGTCTTCTACTCGATCGCGGATCCGGCGATGGTCGAGATGTGCGATCAGGTCTGCACCAGCATGGAGAAGCGGCTCGAGGGCATGTCGTCGATGCTCGCCTCCCTCCAGGCTTCCTAGCCCGAGCAGAGCTCCGGACTGGACTTCGGTCGGTCACGGTGCTACTCTCTGGACATCTATACAACTCTACGATTGTGTAATGGAGAACTTGAATGAACTCTGGATCGAACGAGGACGTGTGCGCGATCAGCCGGTCCTCCGCATGGCCGCTTGAAAGGGTCCTTTTCGCGATGGCCGGCACGGTGACCATTCTCAGCGCGGTCCTGGCCGCGCTGGTCTCTCCGTGGTTTCTGCTGCTGACCGCTTTCGTCGGCGCGAACCAGTGGCTGTTCGTGCTCTTCGGCGCCTGTCCGGCCTCGCTCGTGCTGAAGCACCTGTTCGGTCTCCGGCCGATCGGGACGTGGAACGGCAGATGAGCCGGAAGGGAGTGATGGCACGGCTCGGTCGCTGGACCGCGACCCACTTCCGCCTGGTGCTGATCGTCTGGGTGGCGATCGCGCTGGTCCTCGGCTTCTTCGCGCCCAAGGTCGAAAAGGCACTCTCCGGAGCCGGCTGGGAAGCCACCGGTTCGGAATCGCTGGAGGTCCGCGAGATGGTCGACGAACAGTTCGGAGGCATGTCTTCCTCGGCGCTCATGGTCGTCATCCATTCCGAGGAGGACACCGCGACGGATCCGGAGTTCACCGGCAAGATCACACGAGCCGCCGGCATCCTCCGGTCGAGCGACGACGTCTCGTCGGTGATCACGCCACGGTCCGGCGGCTGGATCTCACCCGACGGACACACTGTAGTCGTTCAGGGAGGGGCGGCCGCGGATTCGAATCAGATGGTCCGGGCCGCCGATGACCTCAAGGGCCCGCTGTCCGAACTCGACGGGGACGGGTTCGAGGTATCGCTGACCGGCGCCTCGGGAATGTGGTCGGACTTCAACCACGCCAACAAGGAGGCGATGCTGAAGTCCGAGCTGATCTCATGGCCGGTGACACTCGCCATCCTGGTGCTGGCCTTCGGATCTCTGGTCGCGGCGGGACTTCCGCTGATGCTCACCATCGTCGGACTGGTCGCGGCCGCCGGCACGCTGTATCTCGGGACCTCGATCGCCGACATCTCGATCTGGGCGATGAACTTCGCGCTGATGTTCGCTCTCGCCCTCGGCATCGACTACGCGCTTTTCATCGTCTACCGCTTCCGGGGCGCGCTGGGCGGTTCGGGATCGCCCGTCGACGCGGTCGAGACCAGTATGGAGACGGCCGGCAAGGCGGTGCTCTTCTCCGGCCTGACCGTGCTGATCTCACTGTCGGCCGTCCTGCAGGTTCCGAGCCCCGCCTTCCGCTCGATGGCGATCGGCATCATGCTCGCGGTCATCTTCGTGCTCGCCGCTTCGCTGACCCTGCTGCCCGCGGTCCTCGGCCGGATAGGGCAGGGCATCAACCGGCTCTCCCTGCCGTGGGTTCGTCCCGGGGAGACGCGTTCCGCCCGGTTCGCGGCCTGGGCGGAGCGACTCTGGAAGCGGCCCCTCGCCTACGGCATCCCGGCGACGCTGGTCCTGCTGGCGCTCGCCGTGCCGATTCTCGCTCTCGACACCGGAATGCCGTCGATCAAGGTGGTTCCGGCCGGCGACCAGTCCCGGACCGGCTACGAACGTCTGGCCGAGGGATTCGGCCCCGGATCACCCGGCTCGGTCCAGGTGATCACGAAGGCGCCGGAATCCGGGGGTGTCGTCCGTACCCTCGAGCGGGATCCGGGAATCGTCCGGGTCATGCCACCTGTGACGGGAACGGGGGACACCAGGATGATCCAGGCGGTTCCGGCCTCGGACCCGTCCAGCGCCGAGATGAGCGAGACAGTCGAGCGCCTGCGCGAGAACCTGGCCGGCCGGGCTCTGCTCGGCGGGGCCTCGGTCGAGAATTTCGATCTCGAACGCGCCCTGGCGGACAAGACCGCCCCCGTGATCGGCGTGGTTCTGGCACTCGGCTTCCTGCTTCTGCTCCTGGTCCTGCGGGCACCGGTGGTGGCGGCGCTCGGCGTCCTGACCAACCTGCTGGCCGCCGGAGCGGCCTTCGGCGTGGCCAAGCTGCTGTTCCAGGACGGCCACCTTTCGGGAATCCTCGGCTTCGAGTCCCAGGGCTTCCTCGACGCCTGGGCGCCGGTCTTCTTCTTCGCGATGGTCTTCGCGATCTCGATGGACTACTCGGTTTTCCTGCTCAGCTCCGCCAAGGAACACTGGGAGAGAACGGGCGATCCCCGGCAGGCGATGATCGAGGGGACGGCGCACTCGGGCCGGGTCATCTTCGCCGCCGCGGGCGTGATGGTCGCGGTGTTCTTCACCTTCGCGCTGTCCGGGCCATTGCCGCCGAAGGAGATGGGCATCATCCTGGGCGTGGCGGTCCTGCTCGACGCGGCCCTGGTCAGGCTCCTGCTCCTGCCGGTGTTGATCCGCCTGGCCGGCAGGTGGGCCTGGTGGCTGCCCGGCTGGGCCGACCGCATCCTGCCGAAGATCAGTTTCCGGCATTGACCGGCATCGCGGAGGGGCCTCAGATCACCTCATACTTCGCCAGGAGCTGCCCGATCATCGTCCTCTCGACGTACTTCGTGGCGAAGTCGGGCACCGGCAGCCGCTTGCCGTCTCGCAGGTAGTGGGTGGACTTCAGTAGTTCCCGTACGTCGTAGATCGATCCGAACACCTCCGGTACTCCGCGATCCACGTCGAGCAGCTGGTAGACCGCCTCCATTCCGGTGCGCACCGAGTACTCGGTGGTGAAGATGCAGTCCCGGGTGGACTCGGCGAACTGGCCGATGAAGGCGAAGTTCTTGACGCCCTCGGGCACGACCTGAAGCCGGTCCCCGGCGGTGCGGGGGAGGAAGAAGGCGGTGATGAAGGGCATCATGCACGGGCGGGTGATCGCGCCGGATGAGGCGAGCTCGCCGATCTCGTCCTCGGGCACACCCAGGTGGTAGAGCCACTCCCGGGTGATTTCCTCGCCGGTGCAGTCGCGCAGCGGTTTCTTCACGTAGTCGCCCGGTACGTCGGTGAAGAGCCCGTAGAACCAGACCACCGTCTGATCATCCGGCTGGGCCTTGAAGTGAGGCTGGCGGTTGACCGTCCAGCTGAGCAGCCAGGCCGAGTCCCGGGCCGTGACGATCCCGCCGGTGACCACCTTGCCGGAACGGGTCGGTCGTTTCGCGATGCGCTCGATGTGGGCCGGGATGCGCTCGTCGAGGGTCGTGATGCTGGCCGATTCCCACTGTGACTGTTCCGGGTGGGTGCAGAACTTGTCCGGCCGCCCGAAGGACTCGTCCTGGGCGGCGATGTTCCGCCACAGATGCCAGCTGCCGCCGTCGTGGACCACCGGATCGAAGGCGGCCGGGGTGTGATGGTCACCCCATTCCGAGTTCTCGACCAGCGAGCCGTTGGTGACGAAGACGAGATCGTTCTCGGTTAGATCGACGCCGCCTTCCCGCCCCTCGCGGATCCACACGATGCGTCTCGCCACCTTCTCGTCGGGGGTGATCTCGAACTTCACGTCCATCACCCTCGTGTCGTTCTGGAGTTTCACTCCCCGGTCCTTCAGCCACTTGACCAGTGGCATCACCAGCGATTCGTACTGGTTGTACTTGGTGAACTTGAGCGCGCTGAAATCCGGCAGGCCATCGATGTGGTGGATGAACCGTTCCACGTAGAGCTTCATCTCGAGGGCGCTGTGCCACTCCTCGAAGGCGAACATGGTGCGCCAGTAGAGCCAGAAGTTCGAGTCGAAGAAATCCTGGCTCATCACCTCGTCGATCCGCCTGTCGTAGAGCTGCTCGTGGGTGGCCAGCACGAGATCGACCACGTTCCTGGTCGCCCTGGCGTTGAGGGTGAAGTTCATGCCGGTCCCGGCGTCCTTGCCCCGGTTGATCGTCGCCCGCTGCAGCGAGAAGTTCGGATCCTCCTTGTTCAGCCAGTAGAACTCGTCGAGCACCGAGGCGTCCTCGATCTCGAGCGAGGGGATCGAGCGGTAGAGATCCCAGAGGCACTCGAAATGGTTCTCCATCTCGCGTCCTCCGCGGATCAGCCAGCCGGTCTCGGCGTCGCCGGCCCCGTCGAGCGCGCCCCCGTCGATCGAGGACGACTCGAGGATCGTGATGCGTTCCCCGGCCATCTGGCCGTCGCGGATCAGGAATGCGGCGGCGGCCAGGGAGGAGAGTCCCGCCCCGACCAGGTAGGCGGACTTGCCGTCCACTCCCTCCGGTTTCTTCGGGCGGGCGAACGCCTCGTAGTTTCCGTTGCTGTGGTACATGCGGCCGCCTTCCGGAGGGTTTGAGATCTCTCCCATCCTCTTCGAGCGGCGTGGTCGTGTCCAGGCCGGGGCTCCGACCCGGGCCTGGTACCCGTTCGATGGCGGGACGGGCTAAGGTCAGGCAAGTCCACTGACACGGAGGTCCAGATGAGTCTCACCCCGAACGCCACCCGGCGGCCCGCGCGGTTCGCGAGTCCCGGAATCCTGATCGCCCTGATGCTCACCGTATTCGCGGTGCTTGTCCCGGCCGGCTCGGCCAGCGCCGCGACGACCACCTGCACGCAGCCGGACGGCTTCCAGTTCCGCACCGACTGGACCCGCGCGAACGGGATGACCGACGTCACCGACCTGAAGATGCGGGCCAGCAGCAGCGACCCTTGGTCCGGCTACACCGATTTCTGGGGCCGGGTATCGAAGCTCGAGTGGTGGACCCCCGACTCGCTCAGCTCGCTGTTCACCCATGCCGGGGACTGGAACCATCCGGCCGCGACGCTCTACATAGACCTTCCCTCGTACGCCCATTGGTATGGCGCGGCCGACCAGCGGGCCGACGTGCTCGCCACCAACGTCTTCGAGTTCCTCTCTCCGAGGGTGAGCAACCGGGACAACGGATCGCCGCTCGTCCGCAATGCCGATCTCTGCGACAACTTCCTCTCCGATTGGCCGGCCGGAACGGGACCCAGGGTCGCGATCGCCGGGGACAGCATCACGGTTCAGATGACCAAGCGCTTCCAGGCGTTGAGTGGCTGGCGGCCCTTCATCGAGCCGCAGTCCGGCCAGGCTTTCTCCTCGATGCAGGGTGAGCTGCGCGGTCTGGCCGCCGGCATCCGCGATTCCGCCACCGGAGCGCAGACCAGGCCGGACGCGCTGGTCCTGGCGCTCGGCACCAACGACGCCGGATCGATCGCCGGCCGGCCGACCCAGGCCGAGCGTGACAACGCCCTGACCGGCTTCGGCTGGAACCTCGCCCGGGTGCTGATCGACACCGACGCCGTTCAGTGCCGGGTGCTGGTCACCACTCACGAGAGCGGCTGGAAGCGCAACTCGGCCGGGCAGGCGGAGTACCTGCCGATCCTGAAGCAGGCCCGCAGGGACGTGAACGCGAAGCTCCGCGCCGCGGCGGCGGCGGACCCGGATATCGAACTGGTCGATTGGGCCCAGATGTCCTCCACACACGGCTGGTACAACCCGGCCTCCGGGGTCCCGTGGTACCCGGACGGCGATCCGACCCACCCGAATCCGGCCGGGCTGGAGGAGCTGTCCGACGCCCTCCACGACGCGGCGGTGGGCTGCGGCTGAGCGGCCGCGACGCGGAACGAGCATGGCGTTATCCTTTACTTGTGGCCAGAAAGGTAAAGAGCGAAGCCGGAGCCGATCGGACTCGACGTGGGCAGACCCGGGTCTCTTCCAAGCATCAGGTGACAATCCCGGTCGCGGCGTTTCGTGGCGCGGGACTCGCGCCCGGTGACACCCTGAAGGTGGAAGCCGAGGGTGCGGGACGAATAGTCCTGACCCGGATGGGCGAGCTCTTGGACCGCTACTCGGGAAGTCTCGATACGGGCGGGAAGTTGGGGGCTCAGATGGAAGGACTCCGCGACGAGTGGCGGTAGTGCTTGACTCTGACGTGGTCGTCGGCTTTCTGGATCGCTCGGATGCCCTTCATTTGGCGGCGGACGCGGCGCTGCGCGAGCTCGTCGCTGATCAACGGCTGTTCGTCTCCGCGGTCACCTATGCCGAAGTGTTGACGGGCGCGAAGATGGGCCACCACGACGAAAGCCACGTAAGGGGCTTCTTCTCCGAGGTCGTCTCGACGGTCGTGCCCGTAGACACCGGTATCGCGGATAGTGCGGCCGGCCTTCGCGCGTCGAACCGCTTTCTGCGGATGCCCGACGCGCTCATCGTCGCCACCGCCGACTCGGACCCCGACGTCGAGATTCTCCTGACCGGAGATCGCCAGATCGGAAAGTTGAAAGGGCTGGACTGCGAGATCCGAGTGGTGGCCGCCGGTGCCTGATCGGAGCTCTCCTCGCTAGCCTGAACCTGTGCGTTCGGCGTTCGGCACTTCGATTCTCTTCGCCCTGCTCTGCCTCGCGGGGTTCGTCTCGATGCTGTTCTCGGCGGTCACGCTGATCGGCTCGCTGCCGCGGGGAGCGTCTCCCGCGTCGATCCTGGAGGCCTGCTGCGGTGTCGTACTGGCGAGGCTCTCGGTCGGCTGGCTGCTGCCGGTGGCGGTCGCCGCCGCCCTGGTCTTCGTGCTGGTCAGGATCGCCCGGAGTACCTGGCGGCTGGCCGCGGCCGGCCGTGGGATCGGGAGATTGCGGCGGGTGTCCGAGCCGGCCGAGGTCTCCGGCGTCTCCTGTCGGATCTACGAGGACTCGCGTCCACTGGCCTTCTGCGCGGGGATCCTCAGACCGGAGATTTTCGTCAGCCGGGCCGCGGCGGAACAGATGCCGGCCGAGGTGATCGGGGTCGTGATGGCGCACGAGCAGCATCACCGGCTGCGGCGCGATCCGCTGAGGAGAGCGGTCGCCGGGATCCTGACCGATGGCTTCTTCTTCCTCCCGGTTCTCGGCCAGATCGGACGAAAGTGCGTATCGCTCTCGGAGGCCGGGGCCGACCGGGCCGCGGCGGCCGCCAGCGCGGGAGGTCGCGGTGACGTCGCCCGGGCGCTGCTGGCCTTTCCCGCGGGTGCCGGATCACCGGGCGAGGCGTCCCTCTCGGGCGACAGGATCGAGCATCTCGCCGGTGGATGTCGGATCTGGATGCCGACCTGGCCCATGCTCGCCCTGACGATCGTCGCTCTGCTCGCCCTGCTCTCGGCGCCGGTCGTGTCGGCCGAGCTGCTGCTGGTGGATACGGTGAACCCGTGAGGAAGCCGAAGTTCGAAGAGCTGCCCGGCCTGTCCGATCTCGAGCGCGAGGTGATGGAGGTCGTCTGGCAGGGTGACGGGGAGCTCTCGGTGAGGCGGGTCGGTGAGCTGGTCAACGCCGGTGGCGGGAAACAGCGTGCCTACACGACCTACATGACCATCCTGTCCCGGCTGCATGACAAGGGGATCGTCGAACGCCGCCGCGAAGGCAACTCGGACCGGTACCGCCCGAAGATCCCGCGCAGGGACTACATGGAGGGGCGGGCGAGGACCGAGATCGACGCCCTGGTCGGTGAGTACGGAGACATCGCGCTGGCGCAGTTCGCCCGGCAGGTGTCCGAAGCCGGCCCGGACGGGGCCGAACGCCTGCGTCGCCTGGCCCGCGGCGACGAGACTTAGCTACTACAGCACATAGTAGGGTGGATCTGGCCCGCTTCGAAAGGACAGATCCCGCATGACCCAGAACATCAAGATCTCGATCGCCCTCGTCTTCGTCGTGGTACTCGGCGGGATCGTCTTCGCCACCACCGTCGGCGGCTCGGACGAGTCCGAGGCCGCCGCCGACCCGAAGACCGTGCGGGCCGACTCGCACAGGCTGTCCACGGCCGAGAACGACAAGGTCAACCTGGTCGAGTTCCTCGATTTCGAGTGTGAGGCCTGCCTCGCCCAATTCCCGATCATGGAGCGGATCCGTGAGGAGTACGACGGGCGCATCAACTTCGTGGTCCGCTACTTCCCCCTTGCCGGGCACGGAAACGGGGAGAACGCGGCGCGCGCGGTCGAGGCCGCGGCCCGTCAGGACGCGTTCGAGCCGATGTACAAGAAGATGTACGAGACCCAGAGTGAGTGGGGCGAGTCCCAGGAATCGAAGGCCGAACTCTTCGTCGAGTTCGCCCGGGAGCTGGGTCTAGACGAGGCCCGGTTCGTGGCCGACGTCAACGATCCGAAGACCGCGGAGCGGGTGGCCAAGGACCAGAAGGACGGGATCGGGCTCGGGGTCCAGGGGACGCCGACCATCTTCCTCAACGAGGAGGAGCTGCCCTCCATGCCGCCATATGAGCTGCTCAAGGAGCGGATCGACGCCCTTCTCGCCGAGTGACGGCCGGGACCGCACCAGACAATCGGATGGCACCCGAACCGGCACCGACCGAGCCGGGCGAGTTCCTCGAACGGATCATCGGCTGGCTGATCGCGATCGCCTCTCTGATCGCCTTCCTGGCGGCGGTGATCCTGATGATCGAGAAGCTGAAGCTGATCGGCGACCCCGAGTACGTGCCGACCTGTTCGATAAACCCGGTGCTCTCCTGCGGCTCGATCATGGAGAGCGAGCAGGCCGAGGCCTTCGGATTCCCGAATCCGCTGCTCGGCATCGTCGGTTTCGGCGGACTCGCGATGATCGGGGCCTCGATCGTCGCGGGAGCCCGGATCCCTCGATGGATGTGGCTGACGATCCAGGCCGGGGTCACCTTCGCCTTCGGTTTCGTCTGCTGGCTGATCTTCCAGAGCCTGTACCGGATCGAGGCGCTCTGTCCGTACTGCATGGTCGTGTGGGTCGCGGTCTTCGCGCTCTTTCTCTACACGACTCTCTTCAACTTCACGTCCGGGAACATCCCGGCGCCGAACCGCCTGCGCTCGGCGATGAAATCAGCCGCGGGCTATCACGGGGTGATCCTGACCGCCTCGCTGCTCACGGTCGCGCTGCTGATCGCCGAGGCTTTCTGGAGCTACTGGCGCACGCTCTTTTGAGCCGGGGGCGCACGGAAGCCAAGTCCTATACTTTGTAGGACATGTTGATCAGATCGATCGTGGCGGCCGTGGCCTGCCTGCTGCTAGCCGGTTCGGCCTTCGGGCTCGCCGGGTGTTCCGACGACGGAGGCTCCGGGGAGGGCCGGTCCGCCGCCGCGCCGCCCTCGGAGGATCCGGGTCTGATCCACGTCCACGGGCTCGGTGTGGACCCGGCGGACGGTGCGCTGTTCGTCGCCTCGCACACGGGCCTGTTCAGGCTGCCGGCCGACGAGGATGGAGCCGAGCGGGTCGCCGACCGCTACCAGGACACGATGGCCTTCACGATCGTCGGGCCGAACCGTTTCCTCGGATCGGGACATCCCGATGCCGGCGAGGATCTCCCGCCCTATCTGGGACTGATCGAGAGTGAGGACGCCGGGCGGAGCTGGGAAGAGGTCTCGCTGATGGGCGAGGTCGATTTCCATCTGCTGGCCGCCGCCGGGGACCGGATCTACGGGTTCGGGTCCGCCTGGGGTGGAACCGAGCCGATCTTCCTGGCCAGCGAGGACGGGGGAGAGACCTGGAGCGATCGCAAGGTCCCCGGCCCGCTGCAGAGTCTGGTCGTCTCACCCGCCGACCCCGAGAAGCTGGTCGCCTCGAGCGACCGGGAGCTTCTGGTCTCGCGAGACGGCGGAAAGCGGTGGGAGAGCCTCCGGGCCGCACCGGGACTGCTCGCCTGGCCGGATCGGGGGGAGCTTTTCCGGGCGGATGCCGAGGGCCGGATCGAGGTCAGCCGGGACGAGGGACGCGGCTGGCGGAAGACCGGGAACCTTGGGGACGCGCCCTCGGCCTTCGGGCATGGCGACGGCCGCCTGTTCGCGGCCACACATCAGGGGTCGATCCTCGAGTCCGGAGACCGGGGATCCAGCTGGGACGTCAGATACCGGGAGTAGGCCGGCGAGAGTTCGCCGGCGGCGAACGATCGAACCTCTTTCGCAGCATGAATCCGAGCCAAAGGGCGGGCAGCCAGAGGAGCATGCCGACCATCCAGAAGACGATCTGCGGATTCTCGAGACGGAGCTCATGGGAGGTCCGGTCATCGAAGAATGGCGAGAGCAGGAGCGGCAGGACGATCACCGCGAACAGTTCCCGGCGCACCACCAGCGATCCGAGCAGGAAGAAGGGCAGGGCGATGCCGAGCGCCCGCGGCAGGTCGGTCGGACCTCCGGCCAGGACCGCGAGCACCATCGAGATGGCGAATACGAAGGTGACCGCCAGCTCGAATCTCGCCGGCCCGGGCCGTACGCCCCGGCGGGGAAGTCGCGGCTTCGGCCGGTTGTGACGGGCGACGCGCATAGTCCTACAAGATGTCGGACTCAGTTGGAGCCTGATCGGGAGGCCGCTCCCCTGAATCTTTCCATTCAAGAAAATGGGGAGTCGCCGGCGGGAGGCATTCGCACCTACGGTGTGTAGGAGTGAGTCCGAAGGGCTCACGTTTTCGATGTTCAACCCCCAGGACATACATGCTGAAGGAAAGCCCGTGACCCGGGCTTTCTTTCTGATCGCCTGCGTCACGTTCCTGACCATCGCCGCCTTCTGGCCGGGCGGCAGCGACGCGGCCCCCTCGGCACAGGAGAAGCTCGACGCCGCGGAATCGAAGATCGCCGCCGGCAAGGACCGCGAGCAGGTGCTCACGTCGGAGATCGAGGAGTACGGCGACCAGATCGCCGCACTCGAGGGCCAGGTCTCCGGGCTCCGGCAGCGGGAAGCGGTGGTGGAGAGCGAGCTTCGGGACAAACAGGCCGAGCTGGATGCCGCGGTCCGGGAGCTCGAGAAAGCGATCATTCGGCTCAGGGTGCAGCGGCAGCGCCTGAAACGTGCACTCGCCGGCCTGAAGCGGAGCCTCGTCTCGATCTACATGGCCGGTACTCCGGACATCGCGTCGCTCGCGCTGGCCGCCGAAGATTTCGGGGATCTGGTCACGGCGGGCGAGTATCTCGAGTCGATCCAGAATCAGAGCGAAAATCTCGCCGAGCGGGTTCGCGGGCTGAGAGACGAGGCGCGCGAAACGGTCGAGGTGCAGCGAGAATCGAAACGGATCATCGAGACCGCCCGCGACGAGATCGCGAGCCGGGAGAGCCGGCTGGAAGCGACCCGGACCTCGCTCGAGTCCCGCCAGGCGACCCTGGCATCGACCCAGGGGGAGCGTGAGGAGCTGCTGAGCGGTGTGCGCGGCGAGATCAACCACCAGGAGGAGATGGCCGCCGACCTCAGGGCGCAGTTGGAGAAGACCATCGCCGAGGCGTCCTCGTCCAGCGGGGAGCCCACCGGAAGCTCAACCGGGACCGGGAGCATGATCTGGCCGGTCGACGGCGTGCTGTCCTCACCGTTCGGTCCTCGCTGGGGGAGGATCCACGAGGGAATCGACATCTCCGCGGCGGGTGGCACTCCGATCAAGGCGGCTGATTCCGGCACGGTCATCCTCATGCAGTCGGAGGCCGAGAGCGGCGGGTACGGCAACTACACCTGCGTCGATCACGGCGCCGGCCTCACGACCTGCTACGCCCACCAGTCGGCGTTCGGGACGTCCTCCGGGGCGAGCGTCAGCCGGGGCGAGGTGATCGGATACGTCGGCAATACGGGCAACAGCTTCGGTGACCACCTTCACTTCGAAGTCCGGATCGACGGTGTGGCCCAGGATCCACTCGGCTACCTCTGACCGGGATCGGTCCCCGGTCCCGTCTACCATTGCGACGGCGGAACCGGTCACGGCCGGTTCCGGATAGGAGCGACCATCCCGAAACAGAGAAACAACTCCGACATTCGCGGCGATCTCCAGGCGGAGATCATGACCGCCGTCTGGAAGCTGGGCGAAGCGACGGTCGAGCAGGTGCGCTCGGAGTTGCCGGCCGACGGCCGGCCCGCCTACAACACGGTTCAGACGGTGCTCAACCGCCTGGAAGCGCGCAAGATGCTCGTCCGCACGAAGAATGGACGCGCTCACGTCTACGAGCCTTCGCTGAACGAGTCCGAGTTCGTGACGCGGTCGCTGGGTGAGCGTCTGGCCGAGGCGTCGCCGGATGCCCGCCGTCTCGCCCTGCTCAACCTCGTCGACGCGCTGGAGCCCGGCGAGGTCGACGAGATCGCCGAGAGGGCAAGGCAGATCCAGGCCCGCCGAGGCAGTCCGGAGTGAGCTCGGTGTTCGCCGCCGCGGCGATCGCGCTGGCGATTTCCGCGGCCGGCCGCCTGCTGCCGCTCGAACGGGTCGCGGCCCCGACCGCGATCGCCTTCTGGCTCTGTGTTCTGGCCGTCGGCGCGATCACGACCGTAGCGGCGGCGACCTTGGCCATCGTCTATCTGCCGGAAACCGCGATCTATGCGATCGTCACCGAGTTCTGCGTCCACGTGACTCTTCCGGTGATCTCGCCGCATGTCGGCTTTTCCGGACATGCGGCGATCCACGCGGCGATGGCGTTGCCGGTGCTGGGGATCCTCGCCTCCCTGCTCTGGCTGATGTCGCGCCTCACCAACGGCTGGTGGGAACTGCGTTCCCGCCTGCGCGGCTCCCTCCGGACGGCCCGGGGAGTGACCCTGATCGAGGACGACGAGATCGTGATCGGGGTCTCTCCACTCGGCCGATCGCGAATCGTGGTCTCCGATACGGCCATCCGGGTACTGGACCCGGGTGAGCTCCAGGCCGGGCTCAGCCACGAGGCCGGCCACATCCGCCGCGGGCATCGCTCGATCCTGCTGCTTTCCGGAATGCTGGTGGCCGTCGGGTTCGCCTTCCCGGGAACCCGCCGCGCGCAGCGGAGTCTCCGGCAGGCGCTGGAGCGGGACGCCGACGCGTACGCGGTCCGCCAGACCCGGGACCCACTCGCTCTCGCCAGCGCGATCTGCAAGGCGGCGGTCGGCCCCGGTCCGGCCGGCGGCCTGGGTCTGGCCGGCGGTGCGGTCAGCCGGCGGCTCGATTATCTGGACGGCGGCCTGACCCTGGCGGGACCGGCGGTGCGCTGGTCGATGCGGCTGGTCACCTCGATCTTCGCCCTGGCGACGGTTCTGTTCGCCGCGGCCGTCCTGGCCTGGATGGCCGAGGCTCCCGGACTGGGTCACGTCTGGTCGCTCAACGGCATCTGTTAGCTCCAGCGGCGCTGGATTCTTAACGCTCCTACATGACGTCGGAGCGATTCGCTAATATTTCGCTAACAAATCACAACGGCCGAATCCGGACGAACCGTCCGGATCGGGGGACCCAATCCAGACCGCCCAGGCGGTCATGGGGCGAATCGGATCCAGATGATCCGCAGCGCGACTCTTTCAGCGCGAGCCCGACAGCTAACCCCGTAGGCCAGAAGAGAGAGACCACGTGTTCCGATTCAGTTCGTTCAAGACCTTCGCCCTGTTCATGGTGGCGGTCGCGCTCACGTTCTGGGGCTTCTTCACTCTGGGAGTCCAGGCCGCACACAGCGCAAACTCCTCCGGCGGAATCAGCATCGGCAGCACCGGATCGGGCACAGTGGGCAGCGACGGCGTCTTTCCGGTGAAGGCCCGGGTTTCGTGGGGCGACGGACTCGGAGCCGGCCGGGGCCACCAGGGGCAGGATCTGATGGCGAGCTGCAAGCGCCGGATCGTCGCCTCGAAGGCGGGCCGGGTCCGGCTGGTCGACTACCAGGCTTCCGGTGCCGGAAACTACGTGGTGATCAGGGGAACGGACTCGAAGTTCGACTACGTCTACATGCACATGATCAAACGGCCCCGGGTCAAGCAGGGTCAGAGGGTGCGAGCCGGGCAGCTGCTCGGACTGGTCGGCAGCACGGGCCGCTCCAGTGCCTGCCACCTGCACTTCGAGATGTGGACGCGGCCTGGCTGGTACCGCGGGGGAGACGTGAGCGACCCGACTCCCTATCTGAAGAAATGGAAACGCGCCGGCAACTGAGCCGGCAACTCCGGGATCGGGTATGAATGATCTCCCCGACAGAGATTCATTCGACCTTTCCCGAGGAGAGCACAGCAGATGAAGTCCGGCCGCAACCCACTCATTCTCGCCGCGATCCTGATCGTCGCCGCGGTCGCCCTGTTCCTGGTGCTGAAACCCGGTGATTCGGGCGATGACGCGCCGGTGGTCACCAATTCCGCGACCGGGCCGCAGCAGACGAAGCCCGCCGGCAAGGCCGCGAGCAAGCCCGAGCCGGCCCCCGTCCCGACCGTGATCGTCAAGAACGGCGAGCCGGTCGACGGCGTGCTCGGGATCGAGGTCGACCAGGGCGACCGGATCACCTTCAAGGTCGAATCGGACGTCGACGAGGAGATCCATGTCCACGGGTTCGACATCAGCAAGGACGTCGCCGCCGGAGGCAGCTCAACGCTCTCCTTCAAGGCGGACATCACCGGCATCTACGAGGCCGAGCTGGAGCATTCCGGAGTTCCGATCGTGAAACTCCAGATCAATCCCTAGCCGGAAGGCAGGGACCTGAGGGCCGGGGACAGCTCGGTGGCGAGCAGCTCGAGGTGACGCTCGACCAGGTCGTCCGGCATGCCCGCGATCGATCCCCAGAAGTAGATGTGGGCGACCGGCATCGAGAGTAGCCACGGCCGCAGCCGCTCCGCCGCCTCCTCCGGGGTGACCACGTCGAATCGGGGCAGCACCGGGGGTCCGGTCGTCGAGCGCAGGTCGTCCGGATCGGTGCTGGGGAGGGGCGGGCCGGCCCGCCCCTCGGACTTGTACTCGAAGTAGGTCCGCCATTGGTGTTCCAGATGCCTCTTGATCCGCGGCCAGTCCCGCTCGGGATCGTCGGAGAGGATGAAGTTCGCGCAGCCACCCATCCTCGCGGTGTCCGGATCGTGCCCGTGAGATGAGAGAGCCTCCCGGTAGGGACCAAGCAGTTCCGGCTTCAAGGTGAGCAGCCCCTCCCCGAGGCGCCCCGCGATCCTGGCGCCGCGGGGGCCTTCCCCGCCGATCCAGATCGGGACCCGCGGCTGGACCGGCGGCGGTGTCGCCCCGCCTGAGTCCCAGAGCCGCCGGACCTCGGTGGCCGTCGCCTCCAGGTCTTCGAACCGCCCTTTCCCGTCGACTCCGTAGGCCCGCCACTCCGGAATGCGGTAGCCGGCCCCGAGGCCCAGCTCGAGTCGGCCGCCACTGAGAATGTCGACCAGCGCCGCCTGTTCGGCGATGTCGATCGCCGGGCGGAGCTTGGCCTGCATGATCGCCGTGCCGATCGTCATCGATTCGGTCCGTGACGCGATGGCGGCCGCGAAGGTGAGAGGCTGGCTCAGGTAGCCGTCGGAGAAGAGGTGATGCTCGGTCAGCCACACCGAATCGATCCCGAGTCTCTCGGCCCGGGCCAATCTCTCCAGCCAATCTTCGTAGAGGACATGCCAGTCTCGCTGCCATTCCGGGGGATTGCGCATGTCCAGAAACAGGCCGACTTTCACGATCCCCAGGTTAGGGCCTCGCGGTGCCGGATGCCGCGGTTTTCTGTCACAAGAATCGACTCCGGGGATCGTCCTCCCCGGAATACGCTCGGCCGATGTCGAACCTCTCGGCCGAAGAATTCAGGGCGATCAAGCGGCTGGTTGATCGCCTCGGGATCGCCGATCTCATGTACGAGTACTGCTCCCGCTGCGATCTCAACGATCCCGACGGGATCGCGGCCTGCTTCACCGAGGACTGCCTGACCGACTACGGCCCCGGACCGGGACAGCCCACCCGGGGACGATCGGTCCGCCGGAGCGAGGCCGCCCGGGACCTGTCCCTGTTCGAGGCGACCAGCCATCTCCTCTCGAACGTCCGCATCTCGTTCGAAGACGATGACCGGGCCCAGGTGCGGAGCGTCGTCCATGCCTGGCACCGGCCGAAGGACTCCGATGCGGCCTGGAATCTCCACGGCCAGTACCACGACGTGGTCGTACGCACCGAAGCGGGCTGGAGGATCGCCGAACGCAAGCTGGTCGTGGTCTCGGCGGAGGGCTTCCCGGCCGAGTGGTCCTTTCACCGGATCGACCGGCTCGCCTCGGAGGAGCATTCCCGGGGCTAGGTCCCGGCCCGTTCCGGGTCCGCCCGATCTTCGCCTGTATGGTGCCCCGGATGTTCTCGGCACTGGGTTGGGGGACCTTGGCGGCATCCTCGCTTCTGATCGGAGCGCTGCTCGCCTTCACCCGCAGGTGGCCGGAGCGGCAGATCGGCCTGGTGCTCGCCTTCGGCGCCGGAGCCCTGATCAGTGCCGTCAGCTTCGAACTGGCCGAGGAGGGCATCGCGATCGGCAGCTTCCGTTCGACCGCGATCGGCCTCGGCCTGGGGGCGGTGACCTACTACCTTCTGGACGGGCTGGTCTCGCGCCGTTTCAATGCCCGGCCGGGGCGGGCCGCTCGAACCGAGAGTGAGGATCCCGGAACGGCGCTCGCGCTGGGCGCTTTCCTCGACGGCATCCCGGAACAGTTCGTGCTCGGGATAGGTCTTGCCGCCGGGCAGGGAGTCGGGGTCGGCCTGCTGGTCGCGATCTTCGTGTCCAACCTGCCCGAGGCGATCGGCTCGGCCAACGACATGCGGGAATCAGGTGCGAAGCCTCCGGCGGTGATCCGTCTCTGGTGCGCGGTCGCGGGTGTCTGCGTGCTGGCGACCCTTGCCGGGTACGGGATCGCCGACTCGGTTTCGGGAGAGATGCGGGCGGCGATCGACGGGTTCGCGGCCGGTGCCCTGCTGGTCATGCTGATCGATTCGATGATTCCCGAGGCGACCAAGGCCGCCGGGCGCCGGGCGGGCCTGCTGGCGACGCTGGGATTCGCGGTCGCGACCGCGCTCTCGAGCATCTAGGGCACCGAACGGGCCGGGGCAGCGGTCGTGACACCCGCTGCCCCGGTGAATCGGTGTGCCGGGCTCAGCAGTCCGGCAGCTCCATCTTGGTTCCGACCGACAGGGCGACCTTCGCCGTGTCGAGTCGCTTGGCTTCATCCCCGGCCTCCATGGCGGGGGTGGTGGCGACCGCGGCCGTAGCGGTGGTGATGAACACCTTGTCGCCCTTCTCGATCACCTTGGGGTCGATCGTGAACTCGGTGCCCTCGGGTCCGGTACTTACCGTGGAGGCCCAGTCGGAGGGGTCTTTCTTCCCGCCGTCGATGGCTTTCGCGGGGACGACCTCCGCGGGCTTGCTCGAAGGCGAGTCGAACGTCACCGTTTCGCTGGGCTTCGCGCTCTCGTACCGCTCGAACCGTGCGGCCGACGAACCCTTCGAGTCTCCGGAGCACTCGATGGTCGGCATCACGGGGGTGTAGTTGACCTCGGCCGGCACGCCGGCGTCACGCAGGCTGGCCTCGAGCCCGTCGGCGTCCTTCAGGCTCTTGATGCTGACGGTGACGGCGCCGTCGGGATTCTTCGCGACCGCGTAGGCACTGGGGGTGTTGTCGCCGCTCCCGGCGAAGATCGCCACCGCGGCGACCGCGGCCGCCAGGCCGCCGCCCGCCATCGCGAACCGGGCCGGCCGGCGGGTGCCATGGGATCGGGCCGGGGCGGGGTCCCGGGCCGGTTCGGGCCGCTCGGCCACCACCTGTCTCAACTCGGTGAGCAGCCGTTCTTCGAAATTGTCTTTCTGTGTCATCTCAGGTCTCCAGTGTGGGAATGGTCGTGGTCGGTTCCTCGTCCGGGAGATTTCGGCGCAGGGTCCGGCGAGCACGGTGCAGCCGGACCCTCGCGGTGACTGGGCTGATCCCCAGCGCTTCGCCTACTTCTCGCGGTGAAAGTTCGTCGAGGGCGTAGAGCTCCAGCGCCCTCCGCTCGCCGTCGGGCAGCGACTCGAAGGCGGCCAGCAGCCGCCTGGAGGTCGCCTCCGCGTCGATCCGCTCCTGCATGCGAGCCAGATCGTCGTCATCCAGCAGCCGCTGTCCCTGGACCCTGGCCATGGCGTCCCGATCGCGGCCGATCCGCCGGAACTCGTTGTGGATGACGTTGCGGGCGATCCCGAACAGCCAGGCCTTCGGTCTGCCCCGCCGGTTGTCGTATCGGTCGGCGGCCTCGATCACCGCCAGGAAGATCTCGGTGGTCAGGTCGGCGGCCAGGTACGGATCGGACACCCGTCTCGCGACGAATCGCTCGACGGACTCGACGTGCTCGCGGTAGAACGCCTCCAGCGCGTCGGGGTCGTGGCCGATGCGGGCCAGTTCGTGATTGCTCATGTATCTACTTGGTCGGTGACCGGCAAAGCGTTACAAAGTGGCGGTCCCGGCCAGGTGCGCCGCCGGAGAAATTCGCTCGCGCCTCGGCGCCGGGCGTAATACTCGGTGCATGCGCGCGATGGTTCTAGAGCGGGCACAGGGCCCGCTGCGTCTCACCGAGCTTCCCGATCCCGAGCCCGGCCCGGGACAGGTTCTGATCGCGGTCCATACCTGCGGGGTCTGCCGGACCGACCTTCACATCCTCGACGGCGAACTGGCCGAGCCGAAGCTGCCGCTCGTGCCGGGCCATCAGATCGTCGGCACCGTGGTCGGCTCGGGAGAGGGTGCCGCGCGGTTCGCGCCCGGCGATCGAGTCGGGGTTCCCTGGCTGGGCTGGACCGACGGCACCTGCCGGTACTGCCGCGAGGGTCGCGAGAACCTCTGCGACCAGGCACGGTTCACGGGATACGACATCGACGGCGGCTACGCCGAGATGACCGTCGCCGATGAGCGATTCTGCTTTCCGGTCCCGTCCGGATACCCGGATCTCCAGGCCGCGCCGCTGCTCTGCGCCGGGTTGATCGGGTATCGCGCCCTCCATCTGGTCGGCGACGCTCCGCGCTTGGGCCTGTACGGCTTCGGCGCGTCCGCCCACATCCTCTGCCAGGTCGCGGCACATCAGGGCCGCCGCGTGTTCGCCTTCACCAGGGAGGGGGACAGGGAGTCCCAGAGCTTCGCGCTCGAGTTGGGCGCCGAGTGGGCGGGTTCGTCGGAAGAGACGCCTCCGGAAGAGCTGGACGGCGCGATCGTGTTCGCTCCGGTCGGATCGCTGATGACGGCTGCCCTCCTCGCCAGTGCCAAGGGCGCGCGGGTGATCAGTGCCGGAATCCACATGAGCGACATTCCCTCGTTTCCCTACGACCTGCTCTGGGAGGAGCGAACCCTCGGCTCGGTGGCGAACCTGACCCGGCGCGACGGGGAGGAGTTCATGGATCTGGCACCCCGGGTGCCGGTTCGGACCGAGGTCTCGGTCTATCCGCTCGGGGACGCGAACCAGGCCCTGGACGACCTGCGGCACGGACGGTTCCGCGGTGCGGCCGTGCTCTCGATCGGCTAGGGCTCAGACACCGAGAGCGAGGCTCAGAGCCACCATCGCCACCGCGGACACGGCGGCCCCGGACAGGGTTCCCCGGCGGCCGGCCCGCAGGCCCTGGGGCAGGATCTCGATCGCGGTGAGGGCCAGCATCGCGCCCGCCGCGAATCCGAAAGAGATCGGCAGCAGGGCCGAGATCTCCTCGACCAGGAAGAACGCGATCACCGCGCCCACCGGCTGCGGCACGCTGCTCAGCACCGCGGCGAAGAACAGCCGGGAGTTCGAGGCGCCGGTCGTCGCGAGGGGAATGGCGACGCTGGTTCCCTCGGGGATGTTCTGGATTCCGATCGCGATCACGACGAAAACCCCGAGCTGGCTCGGATCGGCCTCGTAGGCGGTGCCGATCGCGAATCCCTCGGGCAGGCTGTGGACCAGCAGGACCAGGAATACGAGGATCGCCGTACGGCCCCCGGTGCCGCCGAACTCCCGCGGCATGTGACCCATCCAGCGCCTGGCGAGCAGCAGGAAGGCGATCCCGATGACGAGCCCGAGAACGACCTCCGAGGGAGAGCCGCGATCGAGGGCGGGCAGAAGCAGCCCCATGACCGAGGCGACGATCATCACCCCGGCGGTCACGCCGAGCAGGATGGGAGTGAGCGCCTTGGTCCGGTCTCCGAGGAACATCACCGGGATCGCCCCGAGGCCGGTGGCGACGGCGGTGGCGCTCGCGGCGAGGATCAGGCCGATCATGACTCAGCTTCTACAGGTTGTGGACGGGGAGGTCCAGCCGGCGGGGTTGCGCAACCGGAAAGCCGCGGTTAGTCTCGAAATTCGGATCGCCACCGGTTGAGGAAGTGATGTCGTCGAGCACGCTGGTATCGAGTCTGGTCCGGGCTTCAGCAAGTGTGGCCCTCGGTGTCTGCGTTCTGGCGGCGGCTCTGATCCTTTGCACCCCGGCGGGTTCCGCCCGTGAGGTGAGGCTCGATCACCGGATCACGCCGAGCCCGTCCCGGGGGACCGTGATCGCCAAGGTGCTGATCCGGAGCGCGGTCCGGGCCGAGCCGGATGGCCGGCCGGTCTGGGTGGCGATGGGGCGCACCCGGCTGTCCGGGTCGCCGCAGCGGCTCATGGTGCTGGCCCCAAGGGAGCGGGCAGGCAGGACCTGGCTGAAGGTCCGGCTGCCGGTGCGGCCCAACTCCGCGTCGGGCTGGATTCCACTCAACCGCGTGGAGCTGATCCGGAGCCGGAGCTTCGTCGATCTTGACCGGTCGCGGCGGATCATCAGGGTCTTTTCCGGCGGCGAGCGGGTCGCCCGGTTCAGGGTCGTGGTCGGCGCGCCGGAGACACCCACCCCGATCGGGCTGTTCGCCCTGTACGACCTCGTGGCCCAGCCGAGCGCGCGGGGCTTCATCGGACCCTGGGCGATCCACCTGACGGCGCACTCGAACGTGCTGCACAGATATGACGGCGGCTCGGGCCGGATCGCGCTCCACGGACGGGCCGGAGCGAGCCTGCTGGACCCGCTCGGAAGCGCCCGTTCGCACGGCTGTATCCGCATGACCAACCGCCGGATCTCGTGGCTGACCGGCCTCTCTCTCGGCACCGCGATCCTGGTGCATCCATGATCGACACGGTGATAGTCGGGATCGAGGACACCGACGAGGCGCGGGACGCGCTCCGGTTCGCCCGCCTGTTCGGCGCCGTCGAGGGCGCCCGGCTCCACGTGGTGAGCGTTCACCGGGCGACGGTCTTCTATGAAGGAGCGGCCGAGATCGAGGCGGCCCGCGCCGCGTATTTCGACGAGATGCTGCAGATGGCACAGGCCGAGCTCGGTGACCAGTTCGAGTTTCACCGCCTGGTCGAGATCTCACCGCCGGCCGGGCTGACCGAGGTGGCGGAGCGGATCGGGGCCGATGTGGTGGTCATCGGCTCCAGTCATCGCGGTCCGATCGGCAGGGTGCTGATGGGCGGTGCCGGATCCCGGCTGGCCGCTGGTTCCCCCTGTGCGGTGATCGTCACTCCCCGCGGCTGGAGCAGGGAGGGGACCACGACTCTGAGGCGGATCGGGGTCGCCTTCAACACCTCGGCCGAGGCCGCGGCGGCACTCGATTTCGGTCTCGAGCTGCAGCGGGGCCTGGGGGCCGAGCTGACCCTGATCGGCGTGGTTCCCGAAGTGATCGCGGCCGGTCGGATCGGTCACACCAATCGCGGTTTCGAGGAGATCCTGCGGGAGGACATGGAGGAGCTGATCGGCGAGACGCTCGCCCGGATCGGATCGGACGGGGTCGGACATCAGGTGAGGGAGGGCCACGCGGCCGACGAGCTGGCCGCGGCCTCGATCGATCTCGACCTCCTGGTGCTCGGATCGCGCGGCTACGGGCCACTCCGGCGGGTGCTGCTCGGTGGCACCTCGGTCAAGGTGATGCGCTCCTCGGCCTGCCCGGTGGTGATCGTTCCCCGGTCAGTGGGCCGGGAGTCCGCCTAGCGGGTGCTGAAGACCGGGATCTGCTGCAGATCGAGTTCGTCTCTCAGCAGGACCCCGATCAGGTGGTGGGCGCGATCGTCGTCGACCCGGAAGTCGCGCATGATCAATCTGATCGCCAGGCCGTTGATCATCGCGAGCAGCTGGTCGGCGATGTCGTCGACCGGGTTTCTCGGGGTGAACACGCCGGCCTCGACCCCGTACTCGATCGCCTCGTGGAAGTTCGAGGACCAGCGGCGATACTGGCTTTCGCAGTTCTCGAGGATCGCCGGATCGCGGTACGCGGCACCCCAGTACTCGATCCAGATCGGCCAGCGGTCGGCCTGGATCGAGTGGTCGATCAGGCGGATCAGGCGTTCGACCGGGTCGCTTTCCTCCTCCGAGATTCCGTCGAGCGTGGTCGCCGCGTTCTGGTAGGCGGCGCGAAAGGTCTCGAGCAGAAGTTCCGATCTGCTGCGGAAATAATGCTGCACCATGCCGATCGAGACGCCGGCTTCGTCGGCCACGTCGGACAGCCTCATGTGCCGCGCTCCCCTGGTGGCGAGGACCTTGGCCGCCGCTTCCAGCAGCTGGGTCCTGCGGTCTTCCACCAGGGTTGATCGCCTGGCCTTGCTTTCCGTGCTATTTGGCTCTGATTCTGGTTCTGAGGCTTCCATCATGGGCTCTGGTGGTGAGCGTTGTCTTCCGTTTTCCCGGCTCCCGCCGGACCTATAGATATCAGGATCGGAGGTCGTCGGCCGGGATGTCCGACCCCGGGTCCGGAAGCCCGCCCGGGTCATTGTGTGATATTCCTCCGGTCAAATAATATGTTCATATTATTTTTTACGTCAAGTGAGTTGGCGTTCGAATGAGGTCATTCAAACGGAGGAGGAGAGTGGTGAGAAAAACTGGTTTGAGTATGAAAGCGGCAGTCGGCTTCGCCCTGTTCATCGGCGTGGTCGCACTGTCCGCCTGTGGAGGAGGATCCGGAGGTTCCGACGGTGGCAGCGTCACCTATGCGGGATGGGGCGGAACCTTCCAGGCCGCGGAAAACAAGGCCTGGTTCGAGCCGTTCCAGGAAGAGAACCCCGACATCAAGGTTCTCCAGGACCAGCCGGTGGACGTCGCCAAGCTGGCGGCCATGCAGGAGGCCGACAACGTCACCTGGGACGTCATCTCGACGTCGGACGCCGAGGGATATGACGACGAGACGACCCTCGAGAAGATCGACTGCGATGTGGTCGAGTGCGGAGGTTTCGTCAAGGGCATCGAGTTCAACGGGTACCGGATGCCGTACTACAGCTGGTCGGTCGCCCTCACCTACAACACCGACGAGGTCTCTCCGGAACCCAACGGCTGGGCCGACTTCTTCGACACCGAGAAGTACCCCGGCAAGCGGGCGCTCTGGAACCAGGCGACCGGTGACACCCTCGAAGCCGCGCTGATCGCCGACGGCGTCAAGCCGGAGGATCTCTACCCGCTGGACGTGGACCGTGCTCTCGCCAAGATCGACACGATCAAGGACGACGTGATCTGGTTCGAAGGCGGAGACGAGTGCCGTCAGCTCGTCGCCTCCGGAGAAGCGGTGATGGGCAACTGCTGGAACGACACCGTGGCCGCGGGCCAGGAGGAAGGCGAGCCGATCGAAATCGCCTGGAACCAGTGCTTCATCCTGCTCGGTTCGCTGGGCATCCCCAAGGGATCGAAGAACGTCGAGAACGCACAGAAGCTGATCGCGTTCATGACGTCCGACGAGAACAACGCGAACGTCTCGAACTACGCGACCAACGGACCGGTCAAGGAAGCCGCCGTCAAGAACGTCGACCCGGCTGTCGCCAAGAACCTGCCGACCAGCTACAGCGACGTCTGCATCACGGTCGACCGTACGTCCCTCGTCGAAGAAGGGGCTGACGCCCTGAAGAAGATGCAGGACTACCAGACCAAGTAATGACGCGGCAACCCGAAATCGCGTCAAGGCCAGGTCCCTCGCGGACCGGCTCACTCCGGGGGCGGCTCAAAGCCCCCGGAGTGAGCGCCTTGCTCATCCCCGGCGCCCTCTTCCTCGCCGTCGTACTGCTCTACCCGATGCTGGTGATGGTCTGGCGCAGCTTCACCGACCCCGGCATCGAGAACTACACCGAACTTTTCGAGACGGGCCTCTACCTGCGGGTCCTTTTCAAGACCTTCCAGGTCGGCGTGATCATCACCCTGTTCTGCCTGCTGATCGGCTACCCGTTCACGTATCTGATGACCAGAGTCAGCCCCAAGTGGCGCCTGGTCCTGCTGGCCGCGGTGATCCTGCCCTTCTGGACCAGCTGGCTGGTCCGCACCTTCGCCTGGATGGCTCTGCTCCAGGACACGGGCGTGATCAACGACCTGCTGACCGGGGCCGGGATCATCGACGAACCGCTCGCGCTGATCCGCAACCTGACCGGCATCACGCTGGGAATGTCGTACATCATGCTGCCGTTCATGGTCCTGCCGCTGTACGCGACCATGGGCAAGATCGATTGGACCCTGGTCAAGGCCGCGCGCAGCCTTGGGGCGAGCCCTTTCAGGGCCTTCACCCGGGTCTATCTGCCGCTCAGCATGCCGGGCGTCCTGGCCGGCAGCTTCCTGGTCTTCGTGGTCTCGCTCGGCTTTTACGTGACCCCGGCTCTGCTCGGCAGCAAGCAGAACATGATGGTCGGTGAGCTGATCGTCACCAACTTCAGCCAGAACCTCGCCTTCGGCCAATCGGCCGCGATGAGCGTGATCCTGCTCGCCACCGTGGTGGGGCTGCTCTGGGTGGCCGCCAAGACGACCCCGATCATGCGCTACCTGACGGGAGGCAACAACCCATGAACACGCCCGAACCACCCGGACGGCTGCTCAAGGCATTCGGCGCGATCGTCGTCGTCTACCTGCTGGCGCCTCTCTTCATCGTGATGGGGATGTCGCTCAATGCGGGCAACAACCTCTCGTTCCCGCCGGATGAGCTCAGTCTCCGCTGGTACCAGAACATGGTCGATTCCCCGCAATGGACCGACGCGATCTCGATCAGCGTGCAGCTCGGGCTGACCGTGGCGGTGATCACGACGGTGCTCGGATACACCCTGGCGCTCGGCCTGAGCCGGTCCAAGATCAGGGGCAAGTCGCTGGTCGCCGGGCTGGCACTCAGCCCACTGGTGATCCCCTCGGTCGTGCTCGGCGTCGCCTTCTACCTGGTCTTCTCGGACCTGAAGCTGGTCTCGACCTTCGAGGGTCTGGTGATCGCCCACGTCGTGATGGCCCTGCCGTACGTCGTGGTCAACATCATGGCCGGCCTGCAGCTGGTCGACCGGGATCTGGAACGGGCCGCCCGGAGCCTCGGCGCCGGACCGTTCAACACCTTCAGGCGGATCACCCTGCCGCTCACCTGGCCGGCGATCGCGGCCTCGGCGATCTTCGCCTTCGTCACCTCGTGGGACGAGGTCGTGGTCGCGATCTTCATCGCCGGCCCGGAGACGCAGACACTGCCGATAGTCATGTGGTCTCAGCTGCGAACCGCGATCGATCCCACCATCGCCGCCGTCGCCACAGTTCTCATGTTCACCACAATCGTCGCGCTCGGCCTCGGTGCTCTTGCGATGAAGCTAGTCAATCGGAGGACCGCTCCATGAGTCAGACGCTTCTCAACATCCAGAACCTGAACAAGGCCTATGGAGAAACCGCCGTCGTCCGCGACGTCTCGCTCGAGATCCAGGAAGGCGAGTTCGTCACGATGCTCGGTCCGTCCGGTTCGGGCAAGACCACGACCCTGCTCTCGGTCGCGGGATTCGTCGCTCCCGACAGCGGCGAGATCGTGCTCGACGGGCGCGACGTCAGCCGGGTTCCGCCCGAGGCGCGCGACATCGGGTTCGTCTTCCAGAGCTACGCCCTGTTCCCGCACATGTCGGTCGGCAAGAACGTCGCCTTCCCGCTCGCGATGAGGGGAATCAAGGGCAAGGAGGCCGAACGGCGGGTCGCTGAGATCCTCGACGTGGTCGAGCTGGGAGCGATGGCCGACCGCTATCCGAAGCAGCTCTCCGGCGGCCAGCAGCAGCGGGTCGCCCTGGCGAGGGCGATGGTCTTCTCACCGAAGCTGCTGCTGATGGACGAGCCTCTCGGCGCGCTCGACAAGCGTCTCCGGGCCAGCCTCCAGTACGAGATCAAGCGGATCAGCACCGAGCTCAACGCCACCGTTCTCTACGTCACCCACGATCAGGAGGAGGCGATGGCGATGAGTGACCGGATCGCGATCTTCGACCAGGGAGAGATCCTCCAGATCGGCAGCCCCAAGGATCTGTTCGAGGAACCGACCTCGGCCTTCGTCGCCAACTTCCTCGGTGAGGCCAACGTGATCGACGGCAGGCTGAACCAGCGGGGACCACACCACTTCTTCGTCAACGGCGGGACCGAGGTCCCACTGCCCGGAGCCCAGTGCGACGAACTGGGCCTCACCGAAGGCACCGACATCGCGATCGCGATCCGGCCCGAGCGGATGAGCATCGAGCTGCGCGAACGGGGCGGGGTCGCCTCGGGTGACGAGCCCGGGGTGGACGGAGTCCTGAACGAGGTCGTGTACCTGGGGACGACGGTCCGCTACGTGGTCGCCGCCGAGCTCGGAGACCTGGTGGTTCAGGTTCCCGCGCACTCGAACGGAATGCCGGCGGGAGTCGGAGACAACGTGAGGCTCTCCTGGCGCTCCGAGCACTGCGTCCTGCTCCGCCGATAGCTCGTCCCGACGGCCGAGCGGCACCCACCCAGAACCTCAATGAAAACGCACAGCAAGAAAGATCCGATGTCATCACAGCCAGCCGCAGCACCGATCGAAACCGACGCCGACCTGCTCGAGCGGCACGCCGCCGAACGGCCGGACGACCGGGCACTCGGATGCGCGGGCGAATGGCTGACCTTCGGCGAGTGGGCCGAACGGGTCCGGACCGTCGCCGCCGAGCTGACCGCCGCCGGTGAGGCCGGCAAGTCGGTCGGGCTGCTCTTCGAGCGCGAAGACGCGATCCCGTTCCTGGTCGCCTATCTCGGAAGCCAGGCAGCGGGATGCACCCCGGTCCCGATCAACGCCCGCCTGACCGATTCCGAGCGCGACGCCCAGCTCGAGGGGGCGGGTGTGCGGGTCCTGCTCAGCACCGGCGGCATCGACCGCCTGAACGAGTCCGAGGGCCGCGAGCTGCTCGACGGCGAGGGCCGCCCGCTGGCCGTGGTCCTCTACACGTCGGGTACCACCCAGGCTCCGAAGGGAGTGATGGTGAGCCACGCGATGCTGCGCGAGGCGGCCATCTCCTGCACCCGGTTCGTGTACCCGGGCCGCCGCGATCGCGAGGACCTCACCGGACGTCACCGCGACATCGATTCCGAGGACACGATCGTCACCACCTTCCCGGTGTACAGCTCGATGTCGATCGAGGGTGTGGTCAACGTGGCGCTCTGGTCGGGCGCGGCCCAGTACTACATGCCCAAGTTCGACGGGAGCACCTTCGCCGCCGACCTGGAGGAGGCCGACGGCACGATATTCGTGGCCCCGCCCGCGATGATGGCCCTCTGGAGGCAGGGTGACGAGGATCCGCGGCCGGTCGCGCGAGCCTACGTGATGGCGGGCGCGCCGATGTCGACCGATCTGGCCGCCTGGACGGTCGACGTGCTGGACGACCGCTCCGAGCTGGTCAGCTGGTACGGACTCACCGAGGGCGGCGGCACCTTCGTCGCGCTCGGCCGCGAACTGGCCGATCACGTCGGCGCGATCGGCAAGACGCTGCCCGACGAGGTGTTCCGCATCGTCGACGACAGCGGCGAGGATTCGAACGCGGGCGAGCTGATCTTCTCGCTGCGCGACGGCGAGACCATGGAGGGCTACCTCAACCGTCCCGACCTGACCGAGGCCGTGATCGGCGAGGACGGCTGGTTCCGCACCGGCGATCTGGTCGAGATCGAGGACGACATCGTCTGCCTGCGGGGACGGCGGCAGGAGTGGATCAACCGGGGCGGCTACAAGATCTATCCGGCCGAGATCGAGGATCTCGCGACCACCGTGGGCGGCGTCCTGGACGCGGTCGCGGTCGGTGTTCACCACGAGGTGCTCGGCGAGGACATCGGACTGTGCGTGGAGGTGGCCTCCTCCCACGACCATGACGAGGTCGAGGCCGAGATCCGGCGGCGCGTCGCCGAGGACCTGGCCGACTACAAGCGGCCGCGGAAGATCGTCGTCACCGACTGCCTGCCCCGGAACTCGAACGGCAAGGTCGTGCGGGCCGAGACCAGGGAATGGTTCCGTTGAGGCTGGGCATCACGGCGATGGGCGACGAGCCGATCGCCGAGATCGCGAAGGCCGCCGACGCGGCACTGTCCGGACTGGACCCCGACTCCCGGGGGCATCTCTGGATCGCCGAGGCATACGTCTCGAGGGACGCGATCGCCCAGGCGGCCGCCGCCCTGGCGATCACCGGCGAGCTGAAGGTCGCGACCGGCGTCGTCAATCTCTACACCCGTCATCCCGCATTGCTGCTGATGAGCGCGGCGACGCTCGAGGAGCAGTTCCCGGGCAGGTTCGTCCTCGGGATCGGCGCGGGGGAGAAGACCTGGATGCAGATGCTCGGGCTCCAGGCGAAGCGGCCGATGGCCGATCTGCGGGCGGCGACCTCGTTCTTCGACGCGATGCGCGGCGAAGGTGGCGGGTCCTACGCCGGCAACGAGCTGAGCACCGGCGAGCTGCGGATGCCGCGCATCCTGCGATCCGCGGTCCCGACCGTGATCGGCACCATGGGGCCGAAGACGATCGCTCTCGCCGGAAACTCCGCCGAAGGAGTCATGTTCTCCTTCGACGACGGCCTGCGTGAGCGTCTCCGCGAGAACTGCGAACAGTTTCACGACCAGCCCGCGAGCGGAAAGGAAGGCTCACTCGGCTGCGTCTCGCAGTGCTTCGTCACCGGTTCCTGGATGGAAGACAAGCCCCGCGACCGGGTCGAGCGGCTGGCCGAGGCGATGGGCTCGATGGGCGGACCGGGACCGGTCGTCTACGACGTCGACGAGAACGGAGCGGCGGAGCTGGTCCGGGAACTGGCCGCGGCCGGCGTCTCCGAGGTCGCCTTCGTCGCCCCGGCCGGCGCGGCCGAATCGATGGGCGAGTTCGTAGCCCGGGTCGGTCGTGCCCTGTGAACAACCAACTTGCGGCAAGTACAGAAAAGGACAGTGAAATGGATGTAGTCGAGTTCGATCAGCTCTTCATCGGTGGCGGTTGGCGGGACGGGCGAGGTGAATCCCCGATCGAAGTCGAAGATCCCACCACTCAGCGGATCATCGGCCGGGTGGCCTCGGCGAGGGCCGCCGACCTCGACGACGCGGTGGCCGCCGCCCGGGCCGGACAGCTCGAGTGGGCGAAGCTGAGCGATTCTCGGCGCGCCGACCATCTTGAGCGTCTGTTGAACGTGCTGACCGAGAAGCAGGACGAACTCGGCCGGGTCATCTCGATGGAAGTCGGTACCCCGGCCAAGATCTCGAAGATCGTCCAGGTGGGATTGCCGATCTCGGTGCTCGCCGCGACGATCGCGCAGCTGAGGGATCCCGATGAGGAAGAACGGCTCGGGAACTCGAGGATCGTTCGGGAACCGGTCGGAGTGATCGGATGCATCACGCCCTGGAACTACCCGCTGCATCAGACCCTCGCGAAGCTCGGAGGGGCGTTGGCGGCCGGCAATACGGTCGTTCACAAGCCGGCCGGGCTGGCGCCGCTCAACTCGTTCATGCTGGCCGAGGCGATCCACGAGGCAGGTCTGCCGGATGGTGTCTACAACCTCGTACCCGGCTCCGGGGCCGAGATCGGTGACGCGCTCGCCGGCCATCCCGGGATCGACATGGTTTCCTTCACCGGATCGACCTCGGTCGGCGCGGCCGTGGCCGCCCGGGCGGCGGCGACGGTCAAGCGGGTCTCGCTCGAGCTCGGCGGCAAGTCGGCGAACGTGATTCTGGACGACGCCGATCTGGCCCGGGTCGTGAAGGCCGGAGTCAGCAACTGCTTCCTCAACTCGGGCCAGACCTGTTCCGCCTGGACCCGCATGATCGTTCCCCGCGAGCGGCTCGCGGAGGTCGAAGGACTGGCGAAGGCGGCCGCCGAGAAGCTCGTTCCGGGAAGCCCCTTCGACGAGTCGGCGCGGCTCGGCCCGCTGATCTCCGAACAGCAGCGCGATCAGGTCCGTGGCCACATCGACCGGGCGATTCAGGATGGCGCCAAGCTGATCACCGGTGGGTCGCAGCAGCCCGACGGCCTGGACACCGGCTATTTCGTCAAGCCGACCGTCTTCTCCGAGGTCAGCAGCGACTCGCGGCTCAGCCAGGAGGAGGTCTTCGGTCCGGTCCTGGCGATCATCGCCCACGACGGGGACGAGGACGCGATCCGCATTGCCAACGATTCGCCCTACGGGCTCTCCGGCGGGGTCTCCTCCGGCGACGAAGAAAGGGCGATGCGGGTCGCGCGCCGCATGCGCACCGGACAGGTGGACGTCAACGGCGCCGCCTTCAACCCCCTGGCCCCGTTCGGCGGCTACGGCCAGTCGGGCTACGGCCGCGAGCTCGGGCCGTACGGCGTCGAGGAGTTCACCAACGTCAAGGCGATCCAGACCTGAGCGGGCCTCCGCAATTTCCCAGTGTCACCAGCCGCCCTCGGGCGGCATCAGTCAACAAGGAGAAGTAATGAGTGAAGAAAAGCTGTTCCTCGGCATGCGCAGCACCTGCGTCGCCGTTCGTGATGTCGAAAAGGCCGCCGAGCGTCTCGGCCGCGCGTTCCAGGCCGTGCCGGAGGCGACGACCCAGAATTCGGATGACGAGGTCGAGGCTCGCTTCAGCTCGATCGACATCGGTGCCGAACAGCTGGTGCTCATGGAGGACCTGACCGGCAAGGGTCCGATCGCCCGCTTCATCGAAAGCCGCGGCGAGGGTCTCTTCTCGATCCTGGTCCAGGTGTCCGACGTGAAGAAGGCGATGGCCCACATGCAGTCCGAGGGCTTCAGCTTCGTCGAACCCGAGCCGCGCCCCCTGGACGAGCAGGACGAGAACGGCAACCCGATCCGGGTCGATGTCGCCTGGGTCCACCCCAAGGATTCGCACGGTCTGCTGATCGAGCTTCAGCAGATACATGGCTGAGAAGGTCGCCATCGCGGGCGTCGGGATGCACCCTTTCGGGCGCTTTCCCGACGCCTCGCTGAAGGATCTGGCCCGGACCGCGATCGTGCGGGCGCTGGCCGACGCCGGGATCGGAGTCAAGGACCTCGACGCGGTCTACTCCAGCAACGCCATGGCGGGATTGCTGCAGGGCCAGGAGATGGTCCGCGGTCAGAGCGTGCTCGGCGAGGCCGGCATCGAGCGAATCCCCGTGGTCAACATCGAGAACGCCTGCGCCGGTGGGTCCAGCGCCTTTCGTGAGGCGGTCCTCGCGATCCGGGCCGGAGCCGCCCGCACGGTCCTGGTGGTCGGCTTCGAGAAGATGTTCGTCGAGGATCTCGACCGTTCCCTGAACGCGCTCGAGACCGCGGCGGACATCGAGGTGATCGGCGGGCTGGGGCTCCAGTTCACGGCGATCTACGCGATGCGCCTGCGGCAGCGGATCGAGGCCGGAATCCTCTCCGAAGAGGACCTGGTCGCGGTCACCGTCAAGAGCCATCTGAACGCCAGCAAGAACCCGTACGCGCAGCATCAGAAGGTGGCCACGCCCCAGCAGGTGCTCGATTCCCGGGATATCGCCGAACCGCTGAAGCTCCTGATGTGCAGCTCGATCTGCGACGGTGCGGCGGCCGCGGTGGTCACCGCCGCGGAGCCGGACTCTCGGATCCTGGTGCGGGCGGCCGCCGCGAGTTCCGGTTTCACACCGACCCCCGTGGACGAAGGCGTCACGCCGACGACCATCTGTGCGGCGGCGGCCTATGAAGAAGCCGGTCTCGGGCCGGATTCGATCGACGTGGCCGAGGTGCATGACGCGATGGCACCGGCCGAGCTGACCTACTACGAAGAACTGGGCTTCTGCGAACCCGGTGGGGCGGGGGCCTTTCTCGCGAGCGGGGCGACCCGGCTCGACGGCCGGCAGCCGGTCAATCCGAGCGGAGGCCTCACTTCCCGCGGACATCCGGTCGGTGCCACCGGACTCGCCCAGATCGCCGAGCTCGCCTGGCAGCTCCGCGGTGAGGCCGGGGACCGGCAGGCCGGCAGGCCGAGAATCGCGATGGCCCACAACTGCGGCGGCTGGCTCGCCGGAGGATCGGCGGCCTGCAACATCCACATCCTGGAAGGCAACGGAACATGGAACTGACACAGGCACTCGAAGCTCCCCCGACCGGCTCGCGCAGGCGATACGACCGCGAGGCGGGCACCCTGACCGGATCGCGCTGTGGTGGCTGCGGCACCTCGAGCTGGCCCGGAAGGGCGATCTGCCACGTCTGCGGATCGGCCGACGTCACCTGGACCAACCTGGCTCCGAAGGGGCGTCTGGTCACGAAGACGACGGTCTGGATAGCCAGGCCGGGGGTGCCGGCTCCCTACACGCTCGGAATGATCGATCTGGACGACGGCGTCCGCGTGTTCGCCCATCTCGCCGAGGGCGAGGAGGGCACCCCGCGGGTGGGCGACGCGGTCGGCATCCATTTCTCGGACGAAGGATCCGAAGGCCCGCCGTTTCGATTCAAGTAGCCGGAGTGGAGCCCAGAATTCGGGGCGGGCAAAGGCTTGCTCTAACCTGTCCACGTACTCTGTTTCGCCAATCGAACTTACTGGGCAGGGAGAACGATTCGAATCTATCTGGCAGAAGGAGCGGCTCTCGGTCGCTTGGCCCGCGTCGCGGTGGCCGTCGGCATGCTCGGCGCCGCGCTCGCCTGGGCCGGAACGGGCTCCTCGAAAGCCGGTGAGTATGACGTCTGGTCCTGCAAGGGCCCGGCCGGGCAGGTGCTGTCGGCCGCCGCGTGGAGGGTGCAGTACAGCGATGCCGAGCTGGGTGATGTCTACAAGACCGACGACTGCCTGACCGGCGGTCCGGTCGGGCTTCACGTCAACGACCTGGGTGTCCCGCCCAACCGCAAGGCCAGGATCGATCTCGTCTTCGACCTGCCGCGGGACGAGATCATCTCCGAGTACCGGATGACCCGCTCGATCAGAACCGCCGCGGCGCCGGTCGGTTCCAACTACGCCGCCGCGATCCGGGAGATCCAGGGCGGAATCGCCTACGACCAGGGCTGCGCCTCGGTGCTCGCCCTCCCTTCGTTCGATTGCGGCAGCGTCGGCGACCATTCCGATCCGGACGATCCGGGCAACCTGGTCAGCCGGTCGGGCCTCGGCCTGAACGGCCTGTCCACCTGGGCCGCATGCCAGACTTCGGGCTGCGCGCCGCCGGTCACGGCCCCGGCCGCCGAGTTCAACCTCTTCTCCTCGGTGGTCACCGTGGTCGACAACGATCCCCCGGACGTGACCGGCATCGGCGGATCACTTTCGAGGCCGGTTCCGGTTTCCGGGCTGGCCGATCTGTTCATCGAGGCCGCCGACACCAACGCCGGGATACGTGCGCTGTACCTGGATATCGACGGTGTGCCCACGCAATCGATCACGATCGACACCTCGGCGACCTGCGCCGAACCGTTCGAGGTCGCCCGGCCCTGCCCGGCCGAGACCGGAAGGATCTTCTCGGTCAACACCGATCCTCTGTCCGAAGGGCCGCATTCGGCCACGGGCCAGGTCGTCGACGCGGCCGGCAACTCGACCCCGTTCGGTCCGGTCCCGTTCACGGTGGCCCATCCCGGGCCGCCCGCGCCCGACAACGGCATCCCGGCGGTCGAGGATCCCGTGCTCCGGCTCGACCGGAAGCTGGTCGAGCATTCACCCGGTGCGCCCGCCCGGGTCGGTGGCACCCTGACCACCTCCACCGGGCAGCCGATCTCCGGGGCGAGCCTCGGTGTCGTCTCGACCAGTCTCGGCGGCCGTGAATCGATCGACCGGCCCGGCGATCCGGTCGTCACCGACGCCCAGGGACGCTTCCTGTCTCTCGACAAGGGGTCCGGGGCGAGGCGCCTCGCCTTCTCCTACTCGCCGTTCGTCGGCGGGGCGGTGGCCGGGAGCGTCACCGCGACGGTCCGCTCAAGGCTCAAGGTCGGGCTGAAGGCGAACCCGCGCCGGGTCAGGATCGGCCGGACCGTCAAGTTTGCCGGCCGGATCTCGGGCGGCGGGGACTCTGTCCGCGGAGCCGACGTGGAGATCCAGGCGATCGCCGACGGGCGCTGGCAGACGGTCGCCAACGCGACCGGCAGGGCCAACGGCACCTTCTCCTGGAAGTACCGGTTCCGCCACGTCAAGCGGGACGCACTCTTTTCGTTCCGGGCGCTGATCCGGGCCACGCCCGGATGGCCCTGGCCCACCGTCACGAGCAAGCGGATCAAGGTACGGATCAAGGTGCCGGGAACTTGAACGACGCCGACCGGCTGATCACCGACGAGTACGAACGCTCCAAGGGGGAGGTCCTCAGAACCGTCGGTTCGAAACTGGCCGCGGCCGGGGTGAAGACCTCACCGGCCGATCTCGAGGCCCCCTACAACGAGGCCTGGCACGCGCTCTACATGAAGCTCTCCGAAGGCGAGGAGATCGGCAATCGCACCGGTTTCCTGGTCACGGTCACCCACCGCCGCGCGCTGAGTGAGTACCGCGCCTCACGTGCGGGGAGACGGGCCGACGGGGCAGAGCTGGACAACATCGGAGTCGAGCTCGACCTCGATTCCCGGATGGACGCCGAGATCAAGGTGAGGCATCTGGTCGAGGGGCTGCGAGCCGGCCTTTCCGAACGGGAGTTCGAGGCGGCGACCCTCTGTCATCTTCACGGCTACACCCGGCCCGAGGCGGCACGGGCGATCGGGGTGAAGCCGAAGCGCATGGAGAAGATCATGGACGGCGCGTCGAACCGCATCGCCGCGGTGATCGAACGGGTCCAGGCCGGGGAGCACTGCGAGAGCATGAGCTCCCTGATCAGGGCCTACGCGGTCGGCATGCTCGATCCCGAGGGGGAGAAGTACGAGCAGGCTGAGGACCATCTTTCGCACTGTCCGGCCTGTCGCCGCCAGGTCTGGGTGATGCGCGGACTGGCCGCGGCCGTGCCGCCGGTTCCGGGCATCATGCTCCTGGCCGGCGGGGCCGCCTCGAGCGCCGGGGTCGCCGCCAAGGGCACGGTCGCCGCGGCCGCTCGCCCCGAGGCCGCGGGCGGAGCGGGCGGTGCCGGTGCCGGGTCGGGTGGCTCGGCGGGCGCCGGCGCCGCGGCCGAGACGGGCGGCAAGGCCGGCCTGATCGCCGCCGCGTCGGCCGCGACAGCGGTTGCGGCCGTGGCCGCGGTGGCCGTCGCGACCGGAGTCGTCGGCGGTGGTGGGGGAGACCCCGGGGAATCTGAACCGGCGAAGACGCCGGCTGCCCTGGCGGCCGGTGAGACGGGTTCGAACGCCGCGGCCGCCGCAGCCGCGAAGGCGCAGCGGGCGAAGGCCAAGGCGCGCGCCGCGAAGAAGGCCGCCGCTCGACGTGAGCGGCAGCGCCAGGCGGAAGCGGCCGCGCCGCCACCACCGGTCGAACCGGTCGAGGCCGCGCCAGAACCGGTCTACGTGCCGCCACCGGAGCCGACTCCGCCGCCACCGGAGCCACCGCCGCCACCACCGCCGGCTCCCGAGAAGCCGACGACCAACGCCGGCGAGGAATTCGGCCTGCGCTGAATTCGGAGGGGGGAAGCGGCACCGCTCCCGCTACGTCATTGCAGGTGACGTCAGCAAGTGAAGATCAGCGCTCCGGGAACAGCCCGACCTGGTTCACGCCCACCAGGCGGAGTCCGCGATGGCTGATCATCTTCGTCTTCGCGGCCGGTCTCGGTGTGGCGATCCCGATCTCGGCCTTCAGCCTGGTCGACGGCTCGGCCGACATGGCGCTGACCGCGTCCTCCCTTTTCATGCTGGCCGGGTTCGCGGCCTTCAACTTCGGTCTCTGGACCACGAGGATCTGTGTCGTCCTGCTCTGGGCCGGTCTCGGACTGGGTCTGATGGCGGGTGGCCACGATCTCGATATCGCCTGGCTGATCTTCGGGGTGGCGGCGATCGCCGGTGCCGGCCTGCTCTGCCGAGGCATCGTCTCGGTCCGTGACGCGGCGGTCACCGATCCGCTGACCGGACTCCAGAACCGGACCGGGCTCTGGGAGGAATGCGAGCGGGCGATCGCGATCTGCAGGCGGCTGAACCAGCCGCTGACCCTGGTTCACATCGATCTTGACGGCTTCAAGGAAGTCAACGACCGGGAGGGACACGCCGAGGGCGATCGGATCCTCCGGCTCTGCGCCGAGCGCTGGGCCGGAGTGATCCGGTCGGGCGACACGCTGGCCCGGATCGGCGGCGACGAGTTCCTGCTGATCCTGCCGGGAAGCGATTCCGAGGCAGCCAGGAGGCTGATGGGACGCCTGCGCGAGGTGTCGCCGATCGAGTGGTGCTTCGGCGCGGCCGAGATGCGGCTCGCCGAGAGCATTCAGGACTGCATGGACCGCGCCGACATCGAGCTGTACGCCTCGAAGCGGGACAAGGGGCTGCACGTCCGGCCTCAGATGTCCTGAGGCGGACGCCCGGTTTCAGATCAGGACCGGACCAGCCTCGCGATCGCGTCGGAGGCTTCCTTCATCTTCAGGTCCGCCTCCTCGCCGCCGTTCTTCGCCGCGTCGACCACGCAATGCTCGATGTGGTCGTCCAGCAGGCCGAGCGCGACACCCTCGATCGACTTGGTCAGCGCCGAGATCTGGGTCAGGATGTCGATGCAGTACTGCTCCTCGTCGATCATCCGGTGGATTCCCCGGGCCTGGCCCTCGATCCGCTTCAGGCGGGCGAGATACTTCTTCTTGTCGCTGATGTAGCCATGATCGGCACCGCAGCTGTCGTCGGTGTTTTCTGTGGCGTTGGCTGCTTCCATTTTCGGATCCTTTGTCATTTAGATCGATTGCTGTCCTATGCTCGGCGCGGTACCGCCTTGACGCTGCTTTCGGGTCGCAGATCGAGGCGGCGGAGAAGCTGGGCGTTGAGGGCGACCACGATCGTAGAGAGAGACATCAGGATCGCGCCCACCGACATCGGCAGGATGAAGCCGATCGAGGCGAGCACCCCGGCCGCGAGTGGAACCGAGAGCAGGTTGTACCCGGCGGCCCACCACAGGTTCTGCTTCATCTTGCGGTAGCTCGCCTTCGAGAGCTCGATCACCGAGAGCACCGATCTGGGGTCGTCGCTGGCGAGGATCACTCCGGCCGAGGCGATCGCGACGTCGGTGCCGGCACCGATCGCGATGCCGACGTCGGCCTGCGCCAGCGCCGGGGCGTCGTTGACGCCGTCTCCGACCATCGCCACCCTGCGGCCCTCGTCCTGGAGCTCCTTGACCTTCGAGGCCTTGTCCTCGGGGCGGACCCCGGCGAAGACCCGGTCGATGCCCAGCTCGGCGGCCACCGAATGGGCCACGGCCTCGGCATCGCCCGTGATCATCACGACCTGGACCCCGCCCGACCTGAGCGCCTCGACCGCCTGCCGCGATTCCTGCCGGATCTCGTCGGCGAGCTTGATCGCGCCGATCACCCTTCCGTCCTCCAGGACATGAAGGATGATCGCGCCGTCGTCGCGCCAGCTTTCGCTGACCGGGAGCTCGGTTTCGTGCTGTTCCTCGAGCAGACGGGGGCCGCCCACCCGCACCTCGTGTCCGTCGACGGTCGCGGTGACGCCGACCGCGGGGGATGAGGTGAAGCCGGTGGCCCTGGGCACGGTCAGGTCCCGTCTGCCGGCCGCGCCGACGATCGCCTTGGCCAGGGGGTGTTCGCTGTCGCCCTCGGCCGCGGCGGCCAGAGCGAGCACGTCGTTCTCGTCACGGGTGCCGTTCGCTTCGACCGCGGTGACGGTCGGTTCGCCCTTGGTCAGCGTGCCGGTCTTGTCGAACAGGACCGCGTCCACGGTCCGCATGCTTTCCAGGGCGAGACGGTCCTTGACCAGGACGCCACCGCGAGCCGCGCGCTCGGTCGCGATCGAGACGACCAGCGGGATCGCGAGCCCGAGAGCGTGGGGGCAGGCGATCACGAGCACGGTGATCGTGCGCATGACCGCGTCGTCGGGGAACCCGAGGGCGGTCCACACGATCGCGGTGATCGCGGCCGCGCCGAGGGCGAACCAGAAGAGCCATGCCGCGGCCGTGTCGGCCAGGCGCTGGGCGCGGGAGGAGGAGTTCTGGGCGTCGGTGACGAGTCGCTGGATGCCGGCGAGCGCGGTGTCGTCGCCGGTGGCGGTCACCTCTACCCGGATTCCGGAGTCGGTGGCCACGGTCCCGGCGACCACCTGGTCGCCAGTGCCGCGATTCACGGGGCGGGACTCGCCGGTGACCATCGATTCGTCGATGTCGGCCGCTCCCTCGACGATCCGGCCGTCGGCGGGAACGCTGCCGCCGGGACGGACGACGATCGGGTCGCCGACCCGCAGGTCGGAGGGGGAGACCTTGACGATCTGGTCACCTTCGACCCTTTCGGCCTCGTCCGGCAGCAGCGCGGCCAGTGAGTCGAGCGCCGAAGTGGTCTGGGCCAGGGATCGCATCTCGATCCAGTGGCCGAGCAGCATGATCACGATCAGCAGGGCCAGCTCCCACCAGAAATCGAGTTCGTGGTGGAGCAGCTCGAGGCTGGCGCCCCACGAGGAGATGAAGGCGACGGTGATCGCGAGGGCGATCAGCAGCATCATTCCGGGCTGGCGGGAGCGCAGTTCGCTGACCGCGCCGGTGAGGAACGGACGGCCGCCCCAGAAGTACATGACGGTGCCGAGGACGGGGGAGATCCAGGTGATCAGCTCGCCTTCGGGGAGTTCGTAGCCGAGCAGCATGGAGAACATGCCCGAGAACACGATCACCGGCACGGCGATGACCAGCATGATCCAGAACAGGCGCCGGAACTGAGCCACATGGTCGCCATGTCCCTCATGTCCGGAGTGTTCAGAGTGATTCATTTCACCCGTGCCCTGCTGATGATGGTGTTGGTGTTCCGTGTGGTCCATGAGGGCAATATATACCCTAGGGGGGTATATGTCAAACCCGGCCCCGGGACCACTTTCATGGCCCCGGGGCGGGTCGGATCAGATCAGTGGTGAGCTTCCCCCTCGCCTTCTACGGGCGCGGGTTCGTCGAGACTCGGTACCCCGCCGGATGGCGAGGGGGCGCCGTACCACTTCTCGCGCCACTCGTTCATCCTCAGGATCTCGACCGCCTGGGCGTCGACGATCGCGAGTGCGAGCTCCTGCACCTCCCTGTCCTCGCCATCACGGAGGGCGACCCTCGCCATGCGGATCGCGCCCTGATGATGGGCGATCATCTGGTCGATGAACTCACGGTCGAACGGGTCGGCCGTCTCCAGCGAGCCCATGTCCATGTCCATCCCCATCATGGAGTCGTCCATTCCGAGGTCACCGTCGGCCGACTCGGCGGACAGGCGTTCGCCGATCGCTTCGAGCTCGCCGATCTCGGCGTTCTGGGTCTCGATGATCTCGTTCGCCAGCTTCTTGATCTGGGGATGCTCGCTGCTTGTCTGGGCCATCTCGGCCATCTCGATGGCGCCCTCGTGATGGGGAATCATCTGGGCCGTGAAGGCCCCGTCAACTTCCTGCGGCGAGGGTGTGTCCTTGTCGTTTCCGCCGACGCTGGTCACGACCAGGGCGACCGCGGCCAGTAGGACCACCACGATCGCGGTGATTGTCTTCTTGCGTGACATTTGATCACTCCTTGAATCGATGATTGAGATCGCGTCAGCGACGCGAGTCGCTCACGCGGGACTGAAGGCGGGGCCGTACTCACCCGCCCCGGATCTCAATTCCGAAAGACCTGCAGCACCGGCGGGCCGGCCCGGATCCGGAAACCCAGGCGGTCGGCGAGTCGAACGGGGTGAAGGGCGACCGAAGGCGACAGGGCGAGCGGTGCCCGGCCCCGCCGCTTGATCGTGACGAGGTGCGCGATCAGCACGGCCAGGGAGCCGGTCTGCAGGATCGCCAGGCAGATCGAGATCGCGTCCGGAGCTCCGCTCATTCCGTCCATGTCGTGGCCGGTCGGCTTTCCGTGGGCGATCGCGATCAACAGGCAGATGAAGAGGATCAGCCCGAGGGCAAGGAAGGATCCCCGGCTGCGGGAGAGTCTGGAACGGATCCGGATCGCGGTGAACACCGGCAACGATGTTATCAATTACCCCCTAGGGGTATGACGAACCCTCGTTCGGCAACCAAACCTGAACTGGGGGCGATCCCGGTG